>JBMZFJ010000001.1:0-106664 GCA_049615345.1 Porticoccaceae bacterium
TAAAATATCAATATAATCAATGGGTTACGATACGTATGTCATTGAGTGGGAATAACTAGACCTAAAAAACCATTAAAAATCAATAGGTTATAAATAAATCAGCTATTTCACGCTTTTGTAACCTATTGTTTTTATTGAGTTTTTAAATCTTACTTTCACAGTTTGTTTCACAAACTCCTGTCTATTGAAAATCATAATTGACATGAATTGAATGACTATTTTTTGTGCACTTTTGCAATAAGCACAAAATATCTCACCCGCTAACTCTATTGTCTAATTTACCTTGATTAACCAATTATCTATATGTATCTTGGGGGAATTTTATTCATCTTTAAATTATTGGGGTTTGATATGAAAATTATTGCAAGCATTTTGTTGTTTTTATTTATCACAGCATGTGGTGGTTCAGGTTCAGGTTCAGGTTCAGGGTCAGGGTCAAATGAAAAATATAACACAAGTAATTTTAAAGATTTGGCTGGAACATGGACTCCTTGGATGTCTAAAACCGATTATGAGGATGATGATAATTATGATTATTTTGAATTGAGTTTTTCCAGATTTGGAAGTATGTACTTATTTGCATCTATTGATGACATTTACATAAATTGTTTTGGAAATTACGACATCAATGGGTTTAGACAGGATTCTGCATTAAATTGTAATTCAACTGATATGAACGATGAGTTTTTTGATTTTAATTTTTCATCTATCTTCGATAAGGATATGATGATGATTGATACAGTTGAATTATCAAATTTGTTGTTAATTTCTAAATTTGATGATGATATGACTCTATACAAAAATCCAAATTTTTGGATGGACGAAGGCACTAATATTCAATCTGGTATTTATGATGTATTTGAAATTGATGATGTTCTTATTAGAGTATCATCAAATGGTCAAATCGAGACTGTAAAAAATAACGAAATTTTGAATGTTGATTGTGAAATCAATGGATCTGTTAAGCCTGATCCAGATTATGGTTTGACTACACAAAACCAAGTTAGTGCCCTTTTTGTAGATTCACATGAGGCGATGCTGGACGTTAAAGGTTGTTATATCCAAGAAAATATCGAATATTTTTCAAGCAAAATAGACATAAACCAAGTTGATCAAGTTTCAATTCTTAGAGCCGGTTATTGGAATAATAATGATAACTCTTATGATGTTGTGATTGATTTAACAGCATCCGGTAACACATCAATTAATGGTGGTAATAATTCATTTTATTTAGTTCTTACTCAAGTCTGTGATGAGTTAGGGATACCTACAGATTATGCAGTCAATAATTATGATTATAATTATTGCGAAGACTATAATTAGCTCCCAAATGGAGGTAGTTAAGTTTAAACATTTTTATGCTTCACTCTTGTTTCACACTTTTTAAAATATTAATAGAATCAATGATTTGCGGTAAGGATGTCATTGAGTGGGAATAGTGTTGATATAGAGGTAATCCAATGAAACAGAGACTGACTTTAATTACATTAGGTGTTTCTAATTTAGAGCAGTCTGCTAAGTTTTATCTTGATGGTCTTGGTTGGAAAGCCACCGAAGATAGCTCTAACCACATTATCTTTATTCGGATGAATGGATTTTTACTGTCGTTGTATCCTCATAGCGAATTAGCTGCTGACGCAACAGTTAATGAGGATTGTTCAAATTTCCGAGGTTTTACCCTCGCCTATAATGTTTCTACTCCAGCGGAGGTTGATAGGGTTCTGGACTTTGCCGTTCAAGCGGGCGCCAAGCTTACTAAGCCCGCTCAGATAGCTACTTGGGGTGGCTACTCCGGTTATTTTTCAGACCCCGATGGTTTTCTTTGGGAAGTTGCCTGTGGCACTTCTATGGATCCCTAAGTAACAAACATCACTTTTATAATTTCTGCAAAATTTTTATTGATTTTGATCGAAGAAGTCAAAAACCTCTGCAATCATTTTTGGATTGTGAGTTATGGTTCTAAAATGTCGACCGCCTTTAATTTCTTGGTAGATCACATCCATATTAAGCTGCTTCATTTCTTCAACCAAGCGTCGAATTTTTCTGACAGGAACAAGACGATCTTTATCGCCGGTAACTACATACACAGGTAAATGTTTTAAATCATCTAAGCTTGAGTATTTCCCATTAAATGATGGTGATAAGCAAGCTAAGCCAGTCCATACTTGAGGATAAGTTGCAGCTAAATGTAATGCCCCTCCACCGCCCATAGAATGACCAAGCAAGAAGATACGTTGAGGATCAATCGAGAGGTCTTTTTTCATAATTCTCAACACGTTCATGACATCCAACTCACTTAACTCACCAAGGTTTTCTGGATCATCTGCTTTCCCAAACGCAACACCGTCTTTGCCCTTTCCACGACTGCCATACCACCCGCGTTCGTTGTATCCATAGGGGGCAGCTATAACGTAGCCACGCTTTTCTGCCTCGGGGATAATTCCTTTGTAGTTAATGATTTGATTAGGATTACTGCGAAGCCCATGCAGAAGTATTATTAGTGGGTAACTCTGAGATTCATCATAAGAATTAGGTAGGTATAGAGTATAACTTTGCTCCTTGTTGGCATGTTCAAAGAAGTAACTGTGGTTTAAAACTTCACCTAAGTCGTACTTATTAGCTGCTAAGATTGTTTTGGAGTTTTGATTTACATCAAATTTTTCCAGTGGTTTGGAGCTGCAACCTACTAAAAAGATTGCCAGTATTATTGCCAGTATTTGCTGCATTTATATTCTCCAAATTAACCCTATACTCAATTGTATTGTAACCAGTTATTTTTTGGGATGAATATGAAGTTTGAAATGCCATATATTATGATATTCTCTAGTTATACGGTGTGAAACTATTGCGGTTTTGATTGATTTTGTCGGGTGAATGCAAAGGTTCCATTTTCACACTTTTTAAAATATCAATATAATCAATAGGTTACGATCTTGATGTCATTGAGTGGAAGTAATATTTAACTAAATTAATATGGATCCAATATCTCAAGGTACAGTTGGCGCGGCCTTTGCGCAGTCCTCAGCTAACAACAATAATATTGTTAAGATTAGTATTATCGGTTTTATAGCAGGATTGGCGCCTGATTTAGATGTGTTGATTCGGTCATCCACTGATCCAATATTATCTCTTGAGTACCACAGGCAGTTTACTCACTCGCTCTTTTTTATTCCTTTTGGCGCTTTTATTGTCACTCTTTTTCTCTATCCTTTGTTTAGAAAATCCATGAGTCTAAAGACTGTCTATTTGGCAAGTTTTTTGGGCTATGCAACCCATGGACTATTAGATGCATGCACTTCTTACGGCACGCTACTCTTTTGGCCTTTCTCCAGTGAGCGAGTGACTTGGAATAATATATCCATTGTCGATCCTCTGTTTACCGTTCCAATCTTAATCCTTGTAGGGACTGCAATAAAAACCAAAAAACGGCTATTTAGTTTTTTTGCCATTGGATGGGTGATTTTTTATTTGTCGTTAGGTTTCGTGCAGTATGAAAGGAGTCTATCAGCCGCGAACGAGCTCGCTTATTCGAGAGGACATAATCCAGAACGTCTGACGCTTAAGCCTTCCTTTGGAAATCTGATTTTGTGGAAGTCTATTTATCAGTATGAAGGCGCTTTTTATGTTGATGCCATTCGTACCGTTCAATCATCAACCTGGTGTTCGGGGGCGAGTATTCGAATATTTGACTATCAAACTCATCTGCCTAATCTTGAAAAAGACAGCCAGCAAAGAAAAGATATTGAAAGATTTCGTTGGTTTTCACAGGACTATTTGGGCTTTGACGAAGAAAAAAATCTTGTCTCAGATGTTCGTTACTCTATGATTCCTAATCAGATAGCGCCCATGTGGGGCCTGGTTATTGATAGTCAGCGAGGTATCAATGAGCATGCGGTTTGGTGGACAAGTCGTGGTTTAGGTCAAGGTCAGTTAGATGTATTTAAAGAGATGTTAAGCGGTAAAAAGTGTCGAGATAGCGTTTTAGTATTTTAGTGTTTTTTTATAAAAACATTGATAGATTCAATCATTTAAAACTATATTTTCATTGAGTAGGAATTAACATGTTTAGTCATATATGCTTGGGCACCAATAATCTTGCCGAATCAATCGCTTTTTACGATCAAGTTATGCCAGTGCTCGGGGTTTCGAGGCAAGATACTGGCGACACCTATGCCGGCTATGGCAACCAAGAGGATATTGGAAGCGGTGTAAATTGTTTATTTATTGGCAATGCCTATAATGGCGAGCCGGCCACAGCAGGCAATGGGGTTAATATTGCCTTTCTTGCTCAAACCAGAGAGCAGGTGGTTAAATTTTACCAGCTAGCGCTAGACAATGGCGGGCAAGATGAGGGCGCTCCAGGATTGCGTGATGTTCACCCTCACTTTTATGCCGCCTATGTTCTCGATCCTTCGGGTAACAAGCTTGTTGTAGTTTGCCATGCTGAACAAACGCATTAGCAACTCGCTTAGAGACGACCATAAATCAGGGTAATTCAAACAGGTCTTCAACCGAGCATTCTAGTGTTCTTGCAATTTTTAATGCGAGTACGGTTGAGGGGATATAAATACCATTTTCTACGGCATTAATACTTTTTCTGGATACATCGGCGCTCTCAGAGAGCTGTTGCTGAGTCAGCCCTCTGGCTTTTCGAATCTGCTGAAGATTATTTTGCAGCTTATCGTGGTTTTTACCCATGACTATTTTTCTTCAAATTCTTCAACTGCCTTCGAGAGAAGGGCGCTGTCATTGGGGAAAATATAGCCGGCAATAATAGTGCCTATGCCAATTGCGCCTACAAGAAGACCAACCCCTTTGAGGACAGTGCCCAGTGCAACAGCGCCTAAAAGATACAAGCCAATGCCGACAAATAAGGTAATGGTTCCGCTTCTTCTATGATTGACGGGTTCTTTTTTGTCATCTAATTGCTTTAGGATTTTTTCTAACTCAGCGGAATCTTGAATATTTTTAGAAATTTCAATCAACGTTTCTCTTTTGTTTTTTTGATCGTGATAAAGCCATATAAATACGCCTAATGGGATAGTAATACCCGCCAAGATGCCAAGTATAGGTACAAGGATTTCCATAAATGCCTCTATTCAGTAAATGTAACGTAAAGGTATCATTTTTAAAAAGTAAAGTAAAGGTTACATATGCAAGTAGGTTAAATGATCAATAATAATGTATTTGATCATTCCATTGCTTATAATTAGCTTATGGCTGTAAAGAGTGAAAGTTAGGTTTTATTGTTCTTTTCTAAAGTCTATTACCAATAACTAAAAATTGGTTCTCATTTATCTCAAGGGATTGTTATGTTTAAGAAATTTATGGTTTGTCTAATGCTTTTAGGTCTTGGAGGCTGTACTCTGTTGTCCATTCCTCTCGCTGTTGTAGATACGGCAGCGGGTATTGTTAAGTTGCCAATCACAGCGGTTGATTCTGTGATTGATGCAGTTAATGATGATGAGGATGAAGAGTAAAATCTTTAAAAGTGTTAAAAAAGGGTGCTAATAGCACCCTTTTTTTTAGGGGTTTTATTTTTTACAGGATAAGACTTTTTGAAGTTTCCCCAGCTCTTTCTTGTACTAGTTTTGGTACTAAAAATCCGGGTAATTCAGCTTGAATTTGGTTAAAAATCTCTACCGCACGATCCCTAGGAACGTCAAAGTGACTGGCGCCCTGAACAGGGTCTAGCATATGCAGGTAATAGGGCATAATGCCGGCATCAAATAGCTTTTCACTTAAGTTGATCAGTTGGTCGCTAGTATCATTTATACCTTTTAGAAGTACGCTTTGATTAAGAACCATGATGCCTGCCTGTTTTAACCGATTAACCCCTTGGCTCAATGCAGTATCAATTTCATTGGCATGATTAATATGCAGCACCACAGTGGGTTTTAGTCTTGTGTTGCTAAGCCAATTTAGTAATTGATCATCAAGTCTAGCGGGTATTACTACGGGCAATCGAGTGTGAATACGCAGTCGTTTAATATGCTTAATAGATTCTATTTCGCCGGTTAGCCAGCGTAAAAAATTATCATTGGCGGCCAATGGGTCGCCACCGCTGTATATGACCTCATTTATTTCTGGTTTGGTTTTTAAATAGTCTAGTGCTTTGAGCCATTGCTGTTTACTCTGGCGATTGTCATCATAGGGGAAGTGGCGACGAAAACAGTAGCGACAGTTAATGGCGCAGTTGGGGCTGATAATCATCAGCACTCTATTGCGATATTTATGTACAATGCCCGGCACTGGATTGAAGGACGATTCACCCACTGGATCGGTACTAAAGTTGTTATCAACCTGCAGCTCGGATGTAATTGGCAGTACTTGTTTTAGTAATGGGTCGTTTGGATTGCCATATTCCATTAGCTGAACAAAGGATTGCGGCACTTTAATCGGGAATTTTCTTGCCGCTTGCTCAGTGGCGTTTAAATCATGAGGTTTTAGGCCAAGTTGATTAAGCAATTCATCAATTGAGCTGACACAGTTGCTGAATTCAGCTTTCCAGTCTGAGTGCAGATTAATCGGTTGGCTTATTGAGTTAATTGACATTTAATAGGGTTCTAACCAGTATTTATAGCCTAGAGTTTACGCTATTTTTTTGATTAACGTGGCAATTACAGGAATAATTTTTTGCAAAATGACAGCGCCTTTATGAGGCAAGCATTGGATTTAGCGCAACAGGCCGCCAGTATTGAGGAAGTGCCCGTGGGCGCTATTGTGGTTGCCAATGGTGAAGTTATTGGTCGAGGGTTTAATTGTCCTATAGAGTCCTCTGATCCAACCGCTCACGCCGAAATTGTCGCTATGCGTGATGCGGCACAAAAACTGGGTAACTATCGATTATCTGGGTGTGACCTGTATGTCACTATTGAACCCTGTACTATGTGTTTAGGTGCTATGGTGCATGCGCGTATTCGGCGGGTAATATTTGGGGCTCCAGAGCCCCGAGCGGGGGCATTTGTTAGCAACCCTATATTGATGGATGCGGGGTATTTTAACCATAAGATTGACTGGGCTGGCGGAGTGTTAGAGCAAGACTGTAGCGATTTAATTAAGGCTTTTTTTAAGCGCCGAAGATAGCTGTTTTTTTTATAATGAACCCGGTGTTATAGGTTGCCAATTATCTGTTTCGTTAGTCTGCGGAGGGTCAAAGGTAGGCTGTTTGGATACTGAATTAAGCTGTAAATAGGATCGGTAATACTGGATATTATCGACGTAAATAACCGGTTCATTGCCACGGGCATAACCTCTTTTTACGGTGCTGTAATATTTCTTTTTACTTAATCTAGGGAGATGTTTGCGAACGTCGGCCCACACATCTGGATTATGATTATTTCTTGCGGTTAAAACCCGAGCATCCTCTAAATGACCAAAACCCACATTGTATGCCGCCAGTGCAAATAGACTGCGATCGGGGTCTTTTATACGTTCGGGTAAGCGCGATTTTAATTTTAAAAAATAGGCCACTCCACCCTCAAGGCTTTGCGCGGGGTCTAGCCGGTTGGTGACGCCCATTTCTTTGGCAGTATCCAATGTTAGCATCATTAGTCCGCGAACTCCGGTAGGTGACTTGGCGCGCGGGTTCCAGTGAGATTCTTGGTAGGCAATGGCGGCGATAAGGTGCCAATCCAAATTATATTTTTCTGCAGTTTGCCGAAACATGGCTTCGTATGTGGGTAGACGACTGTTGACTAACTGGCCTAGTTGCTTTGAATCAGCGGCTGAAAAGCGTTTGGTTTGGGCAAATAGCTGTTGTTTAAGCGCATCTAATTGACCGCTTTCGGTATATTGTTGTAAAAATTGATTGGCCGCTTTTATCAGGGTGCCGTCACCATGGCGAGGGAAGACCCATGCCAGTGCTTGAGGCGCTGACACATTAAATGCCTTGCGGGTATTGGGGTAAATATGTCGATTGATATCGTAGGCCAGTGAGTCGGTAACGGTATAGCTGATTTCGCCATCATGCACTTTGCGTATTAATTCACTCATCTCTGCATCAGTTTCTTCGACCCATTTAAGGCTTGGGAATTGCTTGCGCAGTTGCTGTAAGTTCTCGCTGTGTGAGGAGCCGGCGATCACCGAGAGATCACCTTTAAGCTGACTTAATGTTTTGGGCTTTTGATCGCCAGCGCGGTAAATAAGCTGCTGCACAACCTGATGGTATGGATAGGAAAATTTAAAAGATTTTCCGCGATCTTCAGTGTGGACTAAATTGGCGGCAGCAAAGTCACCCTGTGGTCCACCAACTGAAAGCAGCAGGCTAGGCAGGGTAGATTTGGTGGTTATTTTTAGTTCAATATTTAAGCTATCGGCAAAGGCTTTGGCCAGTACATACTCAAAACCGTTTTTTCCATCGCCATCTTCAAAATAGGTGGTAGCACCTGGAAGGGTTAACACCACTAGATGCCCACGTTTAACCACCTTTTCAAGGTCGCTTAGATGAGTGCTATCAGAAATATATGCCAAGCACAGAAGGGCAATTGCTATAAGCATGCCGCGATTGCGGAGATTTTTCATGCCGGAGGATAAAGGATCCATTGCTAGCCTTTTTGAGTGTGCTGAATATTTTTTAGCTCAATTGCAATTATTCTACATGGTTTAGCGCCTGTGGCTAAATTTCTGCGAAAACTTATGCATCTATATCTGCCTAAAACATAAAATTTCAGATAAAATGGGTGGTTTAAAATAACTGCTTAATTTTGGGGCTCACCCTGTATGATTATTATTTCTGGCGCACCTGCTCTTTCCGCCTTTCGCCAACGAAAATTGCTTGTGAGTTTAAAGCAGGCAGTCCCCACTATTACAGATGTCAAAGCGGAATATCAGCACTTTGCTGATATTTCTACGCCACTATCAAGTGATGATACAAATACCCTAAAAGCATTGATGCAGTATGGGCCCATGGAACAGGCAGTTTCTGCCAGTGGGCAGTTGCTTCTTGTGGTTCCGCGGCCGGGGACTATATCGCCATGGTCTAGCAAGGCTACTGATATTACCCATAACTGTGGCTTGGAAAATGTTTTGCGTGTTGAGCGTGGAACGGCTTATTACATTGAATCCAGCGAGTTATTGTCAGAGCAGCAGTTAAAACAGGTGAGCGATCTGTTACATGATCGCATGGTTGAAACTGTATTTACCGATTTACAGCAGGCAGAAACACTTTTTGTTCAGCATCAGCCAGCACCTCTGACCGAAGTAGATATTTTGTCTGGCGGTGTAGTAGCGCTAAAAGAGGCAAATATATCCCTTGGCTTAGCCTTGGCCGATGATGAAATTGATTATTTGGTGACTAGCTTTCAAGGATTGGGGCGCAATCCAACCGATACTGAATTAATGATGTTTGCTCAGGCTAATTCAGAGCATTGCCGTCACAAAATCTTTAATGCTAGTTGGACACTGGATGGCGAAGACCAGCCCAACAGCCTGTTTGGCATGATTCGCAATACCCATAAACTGGGCGGCGAAAATGTTCTCTCGGCTTACTCTGATAATGCCGCGGTTGTGACCGGCAGTACAGGTGGTCGATTCTATCCAGACCCAGTGTCTAAAGAATACGGTTATTCTCAAGAACCCGTGCATCTTTTGATGAAGGTCGAAACCCATAATCACCCAACCGCAATTGCGCCTTTCTCTGGCGCCGGCACGGGTTCCGGTGGTGAAATTCGCGATGAGGGTGCTGTGGGTCGTGGTTCAAAGCCAAAAGTTGGCTTGGTTGGCTTTACTGTGTCTAACTTGCAAATACCAAACTATACCCAGCCTTGGGAAGAGGATTATGGTAAACCTGATCGTATTGTCTCCGCTCTAGATATTATGATCGAGGGCCCGATTGGCGGTGCGGCATTTAATAATGAATTTGGTCGTCCCAACCTATGTGGTTATTTCCGAACGTTTGAGGCAGATTTTGCCGGTGAGCGACGCGGTTATCACAAGCCGATTATGATTGCTGGTGGTTATGGCAATATTCGTGAAGAGCATGTAGAAAAACCTGAGTTTGCTCCCGGTGCAAAATTAGTGGTTTTAGGCGGTCCGGCAATGCTGATCGGTCTTGGCGGGGGTGCGGCCTCTAGTATGACTACCGGTAGTAGTTCCGCTGATTTAGATTTTGCTTCGGTACAGCGACAGAATCCAGAAATTGAGCGTCGCTGTCAGGAGGTTATTGATCAGTGCTGGCAGTTAGGTGATACCAACCCTATTGCATTTATTCATGATGTAGGTGCGGGCGGTCTATCAAATGCACTTCCTGAGTTGGTTAAGGATGGCGGCACTGGCGGTGTGTTTGAATTGAGAACCGTACCCAATGATGAGCCGGGGATGTCGCCGGTAGAAATCTGGTGTAACGAAGCGCAAGAACGTTATGTATTGGCGGTTAAGCCAGAGGATATTGAGCGTTTTGAAGCCATCTGTCAGCGAGAAAGATGCCCTTTTGCAGTGGTTGGCGAGGCGACAGAAGAAAAAACCATTCGAGTCACTGATCAACAGTTTGATAATAACCCAGTCGATCTGCCGATGTCGGTATTATTTGGTAAGCCGCCAAAAATGCACCGCACGGCGGAGACATTAGAAGTTACAACTGAGGATTTTGCTACCCAGTATTTAAATATTAATGAAGCTGTTGTTCGGGTGCTTCAGCATCCTGCAGTGGCCAGTAAAAGTTTCTTGATTACTATTGGCGATCGCTCAGTGACCGGTATGGTCGCGCGTGATCAAATGGTTGGTCCATGGCAGGTGCCGGTGGCTGACTGTGCCGTTACCACGGTTACCTATGATAGCTATGCCGGTGAAGCTATGGCTATGGGTGAGCGTACACCATTGGCGCTGATTAATGCGCCGGCGTCTGGACGTATGGCGATTGGGGAGGCGATTACTAATATCTGCGCAACCCGTATTGCCGATATTAAGGATATTAAGCTCTCGGCAAACTGGATGTGCGCTGCCGGATCACCGGGTGAAGATGAAAAGCTCTACCGCACTGTAGAAGCGGTGGGTATGGATCTATGCCCCAAATTAGGTATTACCGTGCCTGTGGGTAAAGACAGTATGTCTATGCGCACGGCATGGCAGGAGCGAGATCAAGATAAGTCAGTCACTGCGCCTTTATCACTGGTGATCACTGGTTTCTCTCCGGTCGTTGATGTGCGCAAAACACTCACCCCTCAGTTACATGATCTTCCCGAAGATACTCAATTAATCCTACTGGATTTAGGCGCGGGTGCTAACCGTTTAGGTGGTTCAATACTAGCGCAGGTATATTCGAAAATGGGCAGTGTCGCACCGGATGTGGATGATGCTGATGCCTTAAAAGCTTTCTTTAATACTATGCAAAGCTTGATCGAAAGCGATTGCTTATTGGCTTATCACGATCGTTCAGACGGGGGGTTGTTTACCACACTTGCAGAAATGGCGTTTGCCGGCCATACCGGTGTCTCGATTGATATTGGCGCCCTAGATAAGGATGCAATGGCGGTACTGTTTAATGAAGAGCTGGGCGCGGTTATTCAGGTTAAAACCGATCAGGCCGTTGAGATTTTAGAGCAGTTTGCCCAAGTCAATATTAATGCCCATGCCATAGGTACGGTTAATCGTGCGGATAGCATTGATATTAGCGCCAATGGCGATCTACTGTTTTCAAAGCCGCGAACAGAATTACAGGAACACTGGAGTCGTACCTCCTATCAAATTGCTGCTCGCAGGGATAATGCAGATTGTGTGAAAGAAGAATTTGATCGTATTGCTAATTCTGACCCCGGGTTATCGGCAAAGCTTAGCTTCGACCCTTCGGAAGATATCTCTGCTCCTTATATTAACAAGGGCGTAAAACCTAAGATGGCTATCCTGCGCGAGCAGGGTGTAAACAGTCATTTAGAAATGGCAGCTGCATTTGATCGTGCCGGCTTTAGTGCAGTTGATGTACATATGAGTGATTTACTGGCAAAGCGTCAATCATTGCAAAACTTCTCTGGGCTAGTGGCCTGTGGTGGTTTTTCTTATGGTGATGTTTTGGGTGCGGGTGAAGGCTGGGCCAAGACCGTATTATTTAATAATCAATTGCGCGATCAATTTGAGCAATTCTTTCATCGTCCAGAAACTTTTAGCTTGGGTATATGTAACGGTTGTCAGATGCTGTCTAATCTAAAAACACTGATACCGGGCGCTGAGTTATGGCCGCGGTTTGTTCGCAACCTTTCTGAGCAGTTTGAAGCGCGTTTATCTTTGGTGCGGGTGGAAGAATCCCCGTCAATTCTTATGCAGGGCATGGCTGGATCCTATATGCCAATTGCGGTATCACATGGTGAGGGTCGCGCAGAATTTGCTAACCCAGAGGCTTTGAGTCACTTGCAGCAAACTAATCAAATAGCGCTGCGTTACTTAGAAAATAATTTACAGGTGGCCTCTAAGTACCCGGCAAACCCCAATGGTTCGCCTGATGGTATTACCGGTGTTACCTCCAGTGATGGTCGTGCCACCTTGATGATGCCTCATCCGGAGCGCGTATTCCGCACTGTGCTAAACTCATGGCACCCTGATGATTGGGGTGAAGATAGTGGTTGGATGCGACTCTTTAGAAATGCACGCGTATTTGTCGACTAAACTAAGAGGTAGGTTATGAATAAACTTCCCAACGAACCAGAATTAGTTAAAAAAGCACTGCAAGTGGGCGCTGTATATGCGCAAAAGCGCGCCTATGGAAAAATTGAAGCCCATGATTCGGTGAAATTAAAGGTTGAGTTTATCTATAGAGTGTTGGTCGAGGATAAATTGATTCAGCCGTTGGCCAAAGACCAAATTAGCGACCCCAATATGCGCCATAAGTTGGCACTGTGGATTTCTCGCCAGTTGCCAGCAGATCACCCTCTTTTAAAGGAAGGCTAAAATAAAGCCCATTATTCCGCTATTTTCTTAGCGGTTCACATGTTACCCTTGCGCCCGAGTTGGCCAGGCAATCGCTGTAGTAAGGTCTCTTCTTTTCGCTTGCGTTAAAAAGGGTGTATTGCAGAGGAAAGTCCGGGCTCCATAGGGTAGAGTGCCAGGTAACACCTGGGGGGCGAGAGCCTACGGAAAGTGCAGCAGAGAGTAGACCGCCGATGGCTTCTTTGGAAGCACAGGTAAGGCTGAAAGGGTGCGGTAAGAGCGCACCGCGTTGCTGGTAACAGTAGCGGCATGGTAAACCCCACTCGGAGCAAGACCAAATAGGTTCCCATTAGGCGTGGCCCGCGTTGGGAACGGGTAGGTTGCTTGAGGTAAGCGGTGACGCTTATCCCAGATGAATGATTGTCCTCGACAGAACCCGGCTTATCGGCCAACTCACCTTAACTCTTTGCACGCATGATCTTTTGTTCTTCGCGGCATTAAAATTCGTACTCGTATGGTCAGAATGAAACACAATCATTTTTATTCTATTTTTAATATATAAAATTATTTTTTATTCTAAAATATTATTAAAAACACCAATACCTAGAAGTTACTTTAAGTTGTAGCTTTAGCTAGCTGTTTTATATTTGTTAATTTTTACCCTCCTTAGCCATACCGGTTAACCCTAGCGGAACTAGCTGATTTTATTACTTTTTTCCTTTCTATTCGCCTTGACATTAGGGTCTGTGGGTCATAATCTGCAATTGTGGGTAAAAGTGGCAAAAAGTGTACTTTTTTACGGTTAAAGTGGAGCTAAAGGGTTAAAAATGTTTAGGGGCAGCGATCCAATTAATATGGATGCAAAAGGGCGGATGGCTATTCCGACCCGCTATCGCGCGCTACTTGAAGAAGTTTGCGGAAGCGAGCTAGTGATCACGATTGATATGAAATCTCCCTGTTTAACACTATCGCCGTTACCCGAATGGAAAAATTTCGAAGAAAAAGTCGCAGCTCTTCCAGCGATGGATGATCTTGGTGAGATGCTTAGTCGATTTGTTGTTGGTCAGGCTAAAGATCTTCAGGTTGATGGCAGTGGACGTATTTTGATACCTACTGAATTGCGCGGCTATGCTGCTCTGGATAAGAAGCTAGTGCTTGTGGGGCGAACCCAGCGTTTAGAGATATGGTCTGAGGCCAACTGGAATGCCGAAAGAGAGAAGTCACAAGAAAATTATCGCGCTATGTTACTAGATAAGGAGAGCATGTCTGATGCCCTTAAGAATCTATCATGGTAGTTGCTGTTACTTCAATGGAGGAGGCTGTGACTGAGCATTCGACGGTCCTTCTGCATGAGGCTATAGATGCCTTAGTCGTCGACCCCGATGGCTTATATGTGGATGGTACCTTCGGTCGCGGCGGCCATACTGCTGAACTGTTGTCTCGACTGTCTGTCAAAGGTTCGGTGATTGCAATTGATAAAGACTTAGACGCTATTGCATCGGGTAATGCGCGCTTCGCGGATGATGATCGATTATCTCTTGTACATGGCACATTTGCCGATCTTACCAATATTGTTGAGCAGGCAGAAAAGCAGGGTAGTGTCTCTGGCGTTTTGCTGGATTTGGGCGTGTCATCGCCCCAGTTAGATCAGGCCGATCGCGGCTTTAGTTTTATGCGAGATGGTCCTCTAGATATGCGTATGGATACCAGTAAAGGTCTATCGGCAGCAGAGTGGATTGCTGGTGCTGATGAGCAAGAAATAGCCAAGGTTATCAAAGAATACGGTGAAGAAAAGTTTGCTCGACGTATGGCTGCTGCAATTGTTCGCGAGCGCGCTGAAAACCCAATAGAGCGCACAGTACAGTTGGCAAAAATATTGTCAGAGGCTCATCCAGCCTGGGAGCGAGGCAAGCATCCGGCGACCAAAGCATTTCAGGCAATTAGAATTTTTATTAATCGCGAGTTAGCAGATTTAGAAGAGTTGCTTGAGCAGGTGATTGATAGCTTGGCAATTGGTGGTCGTTTGGTGGTGATTAGCTTTCACTCTCTTGAGGATAGAAGGGTTAAGCGTTTTATTCGCGATCAGCACCGCGGTATTAAGCTGCCTAAAAATTTGCCAATCCCTGATGTTGACCGCGGTGTGCGTCTGATCAAAGTTGGCAAAGCAATTAAGCCCTCAGCATCTGAGGTTGAAAACAATATTAGGGCTCGCAGTGCGGTTATGCGTATTGCTGAGCGAGTGGCCTAGACAATATGGGCGGCGCTTACTGGATAAAAGTTGGATTGTTGTGGATCGCGGTAGTTGCCAGTGCATTGGCGGTGACCCATTACAGTCATGTGTCGCGACAGACCTATGGACAGTTGACGGCTATGCAACGAGAGGCTAATCAGCTGCAGGTTGAATATGGTAGATATTTGCTTGAGCAAAGTGCCGTTGGCTCATTTCAGCGGGTAGAAACAACAGCAACAGATGGGTTGCAGATGCATACCCCTGAAGCTGATGAAATAGTGATGATTAAGCAGTAGCTAATAATAATTGATGGGCAGATGCCCAATATGTAACTAAAGGTAAAAACGTGTCCAAGCAGCAGACGCAAAAGTTAATACCCCGGTGGCGTTACTTTTTAGTGATGTTGGGGTTATTCGCTCTGCCGATTTTGTTGATTGCACAGGTTGCCCAGTTGCAGATAATGCCAGATGAAGAATTTGGTGTTGATTTCTTGCAAAATCAAGGTGACGCTCGCTCAATTCGCAAGGAAGCTATTCCCGCTTACAGAGGCTTGATTACTGATCGCAACGGTGAGCCATTAGCGGTTAGTACACCGGTGACATCTTTAGTTGCAAACCCTAAGCGCCTTCAAAATTTAGCCAATGAAGACGATATAAAAAATTTGGCTAATGCGCTTGGTGTGGGTTACTCGCAACTTAGCGCTCGACTAAAAAGATATCGCAATAAATCGTTTATGTATTTGGCCAGACAGTTGCCAGCAAATGAAGCTCAGCGAGTTTTAGATCTGGGTATAGCGGGTATCGAGGGTCTTCAAGAGTTCAAGCGTTTTTATCCGGCCGGCGAGGTGACTGCGCAGTTGGTTGGATTTACCGATATTGACGATAATGGTCAAGAAGGTATGGAGCTTGCTTACAATGAAGGGCTTACCGGTGAGCCGGGCTCGAAAAAAGTAATTAAAGACCTTGCTGGTCGCATTATTAAAGATATTTCCCTGATTAAGCCAGCCCATGCTGGAAGGGATTTGCGACTCAGTATCGATCTGCGTGTTCAGTATGCCGCCTACAGAGCCTTAAAATCCGCAGTTCAAAAACACAATGCAAAATCGGGATCTGTGGTGGTTTTAGATGTCGAGACTGGTGAAGTGTTAGCCATGGCTAATCAGCCATCATTTAACCCCAACGATCGTTCAAAGTTAAGACCGGATTCGGTTAGAAATCGGGCAATGACCGATATGATGGAGCCCGGTTCTACCGTTAAGCCATTTGCTATTTTAGCTGCTCTTGAGAGCGGAAAATTCCAATCAAATACCACTATTGATACTCACCCTGGTTACCTCAAGGTCGATTACAAGGTTTTTGAAGATGAGAATAATTATGGTCTGTTAGATCTGTCAGGAATTATTGCTAAGTCGAGCAATGTGGGCACCTCAAAAATAGCTTTGCAACTTAACCCCAACGAAACTAGAGAGCTATTTCAGCGAGTTGGCTTTGGTGAAAATCTTGGCAGTGGCTTCCCTGGTGAGACTAGCGGCGTTTTACCTGCGCATCGACGTTGGGATGCCGTAACCCAGGCTAACTTTGCATTTGGCTATGGGTTGAGTGCTTCTTCACTGCAGTTGGCACGTGCCTATGCAGTTCTGGCTAATAATGGTGTTCGCAAGGAGATCTCTTTGGTTGCTGTTGATGAGAAGCCAGAGGGTAGCAGAATTATCGATGCGGCATTAACTGATGAATTGCGATATATGCTTCAGGCCGCTACAGGTTCTAAAGGGACAGGTAAGCGCGCTAATATTAAGGGTTATACCGTTGGTGGTAAGACTGGCACGCTGCATAAAACTAATAGTGCAGGGGGCTACCATGAAAGCCTTTATATGTCTGCATTTGCCGGCTTTGCTCCTATTGATCAGCCGCGTTTAGTGACAGTGGTAGTGATTGATGAACCCTCTGAAGGGGGTTACTTTGGCGGTGTTGTTGCGGCACCGGTATTTTCTGAAGTGACCGGTACGGCCTTGCGCTTGATGCAAGTGGTCCCCGATCAAATGAAAACAAATGGGTCGTTGGTAGACAGACCTGAATCCAGTTTGCGAGGAGAGTCATGATGAGCCTTGCAAAAAAATGTTATATGCCACTTTCAGATCTATTAACCGGTTTGACCTATGGTAATGAATTGCCTGAGGTTGATGTCAGTGGTGTCACTATTGATAGTCGCGCAGTGACTGCAGGTGACTGTTTTATTGCCTTAAAAGGCACTGTAACCGATGGTGCACATTATATTCAGCAATCTATTTCGTCTGGCGCAGTGGTGGTTTTGGTTGACGAGACTTCTGAGGTAAAAATTGATCGATCCGATATTGCAGTGCCTGTGGTATCGATTAAAAATTTAACGCAATCGGTGTCAACAATTGCCGGTCGTTTTTATAGTGACCCATCGCGCAGATTAAATATAGCGGCATTTACCGGCACCAACGGCAAAACTACCTGTACACATCTCTATGCACAGTTAATGGCATCAGTTTCTATCGCTGGTGATACTGTTAAATCAGCTTATATCGGCACTACCGGTTATGCCATGGTTGAGCCTGAGTCGAACAGAAAGGTAAATAATGCCTTTACAGACAAGCGCAGTGGCCATCAATTAACCACACCGGATGCAGTAGCTGCTCAGCGTATTCTGGCAGAGCTTGCCAATAGTGGTTCTCGGTATATTGCTTTGGAAGCCTCATCCCATAGCTTGGTTCAGCATCGTCTACAGGCGGTGCAGATCGATACTGCCGTATTCACTAATTTAAGCCGCGATCATTTGGATTATCACCAAACTATAGAAAACTATGCTGCGGCCAAGGCTAGTCTATTTGCATTGCCCTCGGTGAAAACTGCGGTAATTAATATGGATGACGCTGTGGGCGGGCAAATAATCACTGGTTTGCGCACTGGTATTAGCCTGCTTACATACAGCGTGAAAAATCAAGCGGCAGATATTTACTGTACAGATATTGCATATTCGGCTTCAGGAAGTAGCGCTACCCTTCATACTCCATGGGGGTCTGGCAAGCTTAAATCTTCTCTGTTGGGCGAATTTAATGTGAGTAATTTACTCGCTGTAATTGCCACGGCCTGCGCTCAGGGTGCAGTTTTGGAGGATTGCTTACAGGTGGTTGCAACATTACAAGCGGCTGCTGGTCGTATGGAGTTGATCTCTTCAGTCTTACAACCACAGGTAATTGTTGATTATGCCCATACTCCTGATGCCTTAGAAAAAGCACTTTGTGCTCTAAAGCCTTATTGCGAGGGCAACCTTTGGGTGTTGTTTGGCTGTGGTGGTAATCGCGATATTGGTAAGCGTAAAGAAATGGGTGAGGTCGCCAGTCAATATGCCGATAAGGTCGTTATTACCAATGATAACCCGCGATTTGAAGCGCCAGAAAAGATTGCTCAGCAAATCCTTGAAGGTATTAGTGGCGATATTGAGGTCGAGATAGAATTAGACCGCAGGCGTGCCATTGCGACGAGCATTATTCAGGCTGAAAAACAGGATATTGTCCTAATTGCAGGTAAGGGTCATGAAAATTATCAAATTATAGAAAATAATTCTTTTGCCTTTAGTGATCAGGAAGAAGCGCGGGCGGCATTAGAGACTGCTCAGCTAAGTGGTTCCGCATCTATCGAAGGAGGGATTCTATGATTTCTGAATTTCGATTGACTGATGCGGCATTGGCCTTTGGTGGCACCTTGCTCAATCCAGACTGTGACTTTAGTCAGGTATCTATCGATAGCCGTAACCTCGCCGATGGTGATTTATTTGTAGCCATTAAGGGCGAGCGTTTTGACGGGCATGCGTTCTTGAGTGATATAGCGCTAAAAGCTTCGGGTTTGGTGGTAAGTAACCCAGATAAGAATTTACCTGTTACTCAGTGGGTGGTTGAAGATACCACCAAGGCGCTGGGTCAATTGGCGCAAATGAATCGGGATAGATTTGAGGGTCAGCTGATCGCTGTTACCGGCAGTAGTGGTAAAACCTCTGTTAAAGAGATGATTGCAGCTATCCATGCTCAAAGCGTTAAAGTTCATGCGACAAATGGCAATCTTAATAACCATATTGGCGTTCCATTAACGCTGTTATCTATGGATGCCGATGCAGAAATCGCTGTAATAGAAATGGGTGCTAGTGGTGCGGGTGAAATTGCCTATCTGTGTAATATTGCCAAACCTGACATTACATTGGTAAATAATATTCAGCACGCTCATATTGAGGGTTTTGGCTCGATTGAGGGTGTGGCTTCGGCAAAAGCGGAAATCTATAGCGGATTGGGTGCCAATGGCACGGCAGTTGTAAATCTGGATCTATCATGGTCACAACAATGGCTTAAATCACTCACAAATCACCGTTGCCTTACCTTTTCTACTGAGCATAAAGATGCAGATATCTACGCGGACAATATTGAGACCCTAGTGGGAGGCTGTTACAGGTTTGAATTGTGCTCAGGTGGGGAGAAGCTGTCAGTTGATTTACCTATGCCAGGATTGCATTCAGTTAAAAATGCCGTTGCTGCCGCCGCCTGTGCTATTGCATCTGGTGTTGGATTAGAGCAAATCGCAAGGGGTTTATCTGCGGTTAAGCCAGTTTCGGGTCGTCTTAATTCCTATCAGTTAAATGATGATATGACGCTGATTGATGATACCTACAACGCCAACCCCGATTCATTTAAAGCCGCTATTGATGTGCTTAGTTCAAGTGAAGGTCGCAGGGTTTTAGTCATGGGCGATATGGCTGAATTAGGTGAAGAAGCGATGCATATGCATGAAGAAATTGGCCGCTATGCACAAGAAAAAGGTATTGATGCCTTGTATTCAGTAGGTCTTTTAAGTGCGATTGCCGCTAACCAGTTCGGCGGAACTCATTATCAGGATAAAAACCAACTGATCACTGCCATAACTGATCTTTTGGCCAAAAAAACAAAAACAACTATTTTAATTAAGGGCTCTCGAAGCTCAGGCATGGATGAAGTGGTGAAAACCCTTTCCAATAAGGAGATTAGCTAATGTTATTGTGGCTTGCAGAATATTTAAGTGAATTTTATGCCCCGTTTACGGTATTTAAATACCTAACACTAAGAGGCATCCTTGCGGTCCTTACGGCGTTATTAATTAGTTTAGTTGCGGGTCCAAAAGTGATTCGTATGCTAAATCGTCTACAAATGGGTCAGGCAATCCGTACAGATGGGCCAAAAACGCATCTTGAAAAAGCCGGCACGCCGACCATGGGTGGCTCTTTAATAATTTTATCAATTTTTGTCAGTAGCCTGCTGTGGTCTGATTTAAGTAACCGCTATGTCTGGGTAGTTATGATCGTGACACTACTATTTGCTCTAATTGGCTGGGTCGATGATTATCGCAAGGTGGTAGAAAAAAATCCGCGCGGCTTACCTGGGCGTTGGAAGTATTTTTGGCAGTCAGTGGTGGGTCTAGGTGCGGCTTTGTTTTTATACATTACAGTCCAGAGTCCTGCTGATTTAGAGTTGATTGTTCCCTTCTTTAAAGATGTGGCTATTTATATGGGGCCATTTTTTATCGTGCTGACTTACTTCGTTATTGTGGGAACCAGTAATGCGGTAAATCTTACCGATGGTTTAGATGGATTAGCTATTTTACCCACTGTATTAGTCGCCGGCGCTCTGGGTATTTTTGCCTATTTAACCGGCCATTTTCAATTTGCTGGCTACCTACATATACCTTATATCGCCGGTGCTGGCGAACTCCTAATATTCACTGCAGCAATCTGCGGTGCCGGGCTTGGTTTCCTTTGGTTTAACACCTATCCCGCGATGGTATTTATGGGCGATGTTGGTTCTTTAGCTCTTGGTGCAGCCCTCGGTGTGATTGCGGTTATTGTGCGTCAAGAAATTGTATTAATCATTATGGGTGGTGTTTTTGTGATGGAAACACTTTCAGTAATTTTACAGGTTGGTTCCTACAAGATGACCGGTAAGCGCATTTTTAGAATGGCGCCATTACACCATCATTATGAGTTAAAAGGATGGCCAGAGCCTCGCGTTATTGTGCGTTTCTGGATAATTACAGTCATGCTAGTTCTTTTGGGTCTAGCAACATTGAAGCTTCGTTAGGGTCGATTATTTGATGTCGGATATTATTGTTACTAATCGCAAAATCGCTATCCTAGGCATGGGCGCTACAGGTGTATCTGTGGCATCCTTTCTGGCCTCACAGGATATGTCGTTTGATTTTATCGATAGTCGCAATGAGCCGCCTAATAGAAAATTAGTTGAAGCTGATTACCCTGAGGCTGATATAGCGCTTGGGGATTTTGATGCAGAATTTTTATGTCGCTATGACCGCCTAATTGTAAGTCCCGGAATTTCCCTTGCTGAGCCAGCGTTAGTCAAGGCTAAAAAGCAGGGTGTTGAATTATTGGGTGATCTCGAGTTATTTCTCGAGCAGGCGCAGGCACCAGTTGTTGTGATTTCAGGCTCAAATGGCAAAAGCACCGTTACCGCTTTGCTGGGTAAGATGGCTCAAGATAGCGGTTTAAGTGTAGGTATCGGCGGTAATCTAGGCACGCCAATGTTAGATCTATTGGATGATGCCCATAAACTCTATGTTATTGAGGTATCGAGTTTCCAGCTAGAGCTACTGAATGACTCTCGTGGTGCTATTTCGGGGCTATTAAATATTAGCCCTGATCATCTCGATCGCTATAAAAACCTGCAGGAATACCATACGGCCAAACATCGTATCTTTCGTGGTGCTAGCAAGGTGGTCATCAATCGGGAAGATGTTTTAACTCGACCACTTATATCAACCCAAATCCCTATGATTAGCTTTGGTTTAAATCAGCCAGATCTTGGTAGCTTTGGCATTTTAGAAGGTGTGAAGGATGGCTATTTATCCTTCGGCATAGAGCGCCTAATGCGGGTCAATCAAGTAGCGCTAAAAGGCACCCATAACCTTGCTAATGTGCTTGCCGCATTAGCCTTGGGTCAAGCGGTCGATCTGCCGATGCAAAGTATGCTCGATACGTTGAAAACATTTAAGGGCTTACCTCATCGATGTCAGTCTATCGCACAAATTAATTCAGTAAACTTTGTCAATGATTCCAAGGCAACCAATGTTGGTGCAACAGTTGCGGCAATTAAAGGATTTGGTAACAAGACGAGTAAAAATATTATTTTAATTGCCGGGGGCCAAGCTAAGGGTCAAGAGTTTAAAGCTCTAGCTTCCGAAATTTCTGACTATGTGAAATTAACCGTATTAATGGGACAAGATGGCAAGCAGCTCGCTTCAGCTATTGGTGATAGCTGTGAAATCCAGTATTCAGATTCTCTTGATGAAGCGGTTATTCAAGCTAACCAAGTAGCTGTATCAGGTGATACGGTTCTATTATCACCAGCCTGTGCTAGCTTTGATATGTTTGATGGGTTTGAGCATCGTGGCGAATGCTTTGAAGCCGCTGTGCGCGCACTTGATAGCGCGTTGGGAGCGGTTCAATGAGTCAAACCATCCCAATGAAAAATATGGCGCAAAGAAATGATAGTTGGTACTTCGATACCAAACTATTAATTCCTGCCTTAGCCTTATTATCCATTGGTTTGGTTATGGTGGCCTCCGCATCATTTAGTTATGCCGATCACAGATTTGATGATCAGTTTTATTTTGTAAAACGTCATTTTGCTTATCTTATTATCAGCCTTGGTGCTATTGCTGTTGGTTTTTATGTCTCTCCCTCCATCTGGGCTAAATACAGCTTAGTATGGATACTATTATCAGTGTTGTTGTTGGTTGCCGTACTGGTGCCAGGGGTTGGCCTAAATCTAAACGGCAGTCGTCGCTGGCTCGGTGTTGGTGGTTTTACATTACAGGTCTCTGAGTTAGTAAAAGTTGCAACCGTTGTGTTTTTAGCTGCTCAGCTTGAAAAATATCGAGATACCCTGAGCGATAGTTGGCCTCAGTTTGGCAAGTTAATGGCGGTTATTATTCTATTGTCCGTTCTTCTTATACTTGAGCCAGATTTTGGCTCTGTGGCTGTATTGGGTTGTACCTTTATGGCGCTGTTATTTTTGGGCGGTTCTCATATTCGTCAATTTCTATCGGTGCTGGTATTAGCCGGGTTATCGTTTTGGGTGATGGCTACTGCGGCGCCATATCGTATGGCTCGTTTGACGGCATATCTGGACCCTTGGTCTGATCAATTTAATTCTGGCTACCAGCTAACCCAGTCATTAATCGCTTTTGGTCGCGGTGAATTATTTGGTGTTGGTTTGGGTCAGTCAGTACAAAAAATGCTGTATTTGCCCGATGCTCATACTGACTTTGTATTTGCAATTTATGCCGAAGAATTTGGTTTTATCGGCGTGGTTTGTCTGGTTGCGCTTTATTGCTTTTTTGTTATTCGCATTTTACAACTGGGTAAAAAAGCAATTAGCAAACAAAATTGGTATGCCGCCTATGTGTTAATTGGCTTTGGCTTGATTCTCAGTGGGCAGGCATTTATTAATCTAGGAGTTAACGCTGGGTTGTTGCCAACCAAAGGATTAACACTACCGTTTATAAGTTACGGCGGTAGTAGTTTGATTGTCTGCTGTGCCATGTTGGGCATGATGATGCGCCTGAGTCATGAATTGCAGCGAACCAAAACAGTATCGGGGAGGGCTGGTTATGCAAAATAACACAGCTTCCCTAAATAGATTGCGCGTGATGATAATGGCAGGTGGAACTGGCGGCCATGTATTCCCGGCGCTCGCCGTAGCAGAAAAGTTTAAGCAACAACAGGTGTCAGTTGCATGGTTAGGTACTCGCAAAGGAATAGAATCTGAGTTGATTCCCCAGCAGGGTATTGAGTTACATTTTCTTAATGTAGAGGGCCTTCGCGGTCGCGGCATATTGGCACTTATTAGAGCGCCATTTAAATTACTAGCATCAATCATTCAGGCTTGCGCTGCGCTCACTCAATTCAAGCCATCAGTGGTATTGGGTATGGGAGGCTTTGTTTCTGGACCCGGTGCTATAGCTGCTAAATTAAAAGGTGTTCCGCTAGTTATCCACGAGCAAAATTCGGTAGCGGGAACGACCAATAAGTTGTCGGCAAATATGGCTGCTCGAGTGATGCAGGGTTTCCCTAATACCTTTAAGCAAGGTGAACACTGTGGCAACCCAGTTCGGGCCGAAATAGCCGCCATAAAACCACCAGTTGAACGCTTTGCCAATCGACAGGGGTCAATGAAATTACTTGTATTGGGTGGTAGTCGGGGTGCATCGGCTATTAATCAGTTAATTCCTGAAATGCTAGCAAAAATAGAGCCACAGCAAAGACCGCAGATTATTCATCAAGTAGGCGCTCAACACGTGCAAACAACGCAAGCGCTTTACCAAGCTCAGGGGCTTGATATTAAAGCAGAGAGCATTCAGATAGTGCCCTTTATCGACAGTATGGAAGAGGCCTATCAATGGGCTGATTTTGCTATCTGTCGTTCTGGCGCTTTAACCGTTGCTGAATTGACAGCGGTTGGTTTAGGCGCGCTACTTATTCCATTTCCCTATGCAATTGATGATCACCAAACCACCAATGGCGAGTGGCTAGTTAATTCTGGAGCGGCATTAATGATTCAGCAGCGAGACATAAGTCCGCAGGGTGTGGCCGATCAAATTATGACGCTTAGCAATAATCCAGATACCCGTTTAAGTATGGCAAATAAGGCAAGATCACTGTCAAAAAATGGTGCTGCCGAGCGTGTTGCCAAAGTATGTTTGGAGGTGGCAAATGGCTAGTTTGAATTTTCAGCCGCCTGAAATGCGCCGCATTAGCCGTATCCATTTTGTTGGTATTGGCGGTAGTGGTATGAGCGGTATTGCTGAGGTTTTATTGAATCAGGGTTATCAAATATCGGGTTCAGATATTAGTGTAGGTCCAACTATAAAGCGTCTTAAAGCCGCTGGTATGGAAATTTTTAAAGGTCATGCTAAACAAAATATTGAAGGCGCTGATGTAGTGGTTAAATCCTCCGCCGTGACCCTAGAAAACCCCGAAATAGCCGCTGCCTATGAATTGGGTGTGCCCGTCGTTAGGCGAGCGGAAATGCTGGCGGAGTTGATGCGCTATCGCCATGGTGTCGCTGTTGCTGGCACTCATGGAAAAACCACAACAACAAGTTTAATTGCCGCGGTTTTCGCTGAGGCTAAATTGGACCCGACATTTATTGTTGGCGGTCGAGTTAACAGTACCGGCACCAATGCCAAATTAGGTGCCAGTCGCTACATTATTGCCGAGGCTGATGAAAGCGATGCTTCTTTCTTACATCTTCAGCCAATGGTCTCTGTGGTTACCAATATTGAGCCAGACCATATGGAAACCTATGGTTTTGACTTTGATCAGTTAAAAACTACCTATATCGAATTCTTACACAATCTACCTTTCTATGGTTTAGCGGTGGTCTGTATTGATGATCCAGTTATACAAGAGCTGCTAACCAGTATAGGTCGTCCGATATTGACCTATGGCTTTAGTGAAACTGCAGCTTATCGCATCACCGATTTCTCAATGGTTGATGGACGAGGTCAGTTTGTTATTGATCGCCCGGACAACCTTTCGACCCTAACCATAAGTATGAATATTCCTGGTAGACACAATGCCTTAAATGCAGCAGCTGCGGTTGCTGTGGCTAGTGATGAGGGTGTTTCAGATCAAGCAATTATTACAGGGCTGGAAAAATTCTGTGGTGTCGGTCGCCGCTTTGAAACCATTGGTGATTATCCGATTGAAAATAATCAAACAAGCGGTATGGCGACATTGGTCGATGACTACGGTCATCACCCAACCGAATTAAAGGCCACGATTGATGCTGTTAGAGATGGCTGGCCACAAAAGAGGCTGGTGATGGTATTTCAGCCCCATCGCTATAGTCGCACCAGAGATCTATATGAGGATTTTGTCCAAGTGCTCTCTGAGGTGGATTTATTAATTATGTTAGATGTCTATGCGGCAGGTGAAGAGCCTATTGTAGGCGCTAGCAGTAAAAATCTATGCAATAGCATACGTCAGCGCGGTGCTGTTGATCCTATTTATGCAGAGACTATGGAACAGGTTCCAAATCTCGTAGCGGGATTAGTGCAGGCGGATGACCTAATTCTGACTCAGGGCGCAGGTAGCGTCTCAAAATTAGTCGCTATGTTAAAAGATAGCCAATTAAAGCCTATTGAGGAGGGAAAATGACTTCTCAAATGACTAAATTTGGCAAAGTTGGCGTGCTCTTTGGTGGTAATTCATCCGAGCGCGAGATTTCTCTTTTGACCGGTGCGGCGATTTTGCAAGCATTGCAAAATCAGGGGGTAAATACCGTAGCTATCGATCTAAAAGATCAGTCCCTCGAGGCTATTTCTGCAGCGAATATAGATCGTGCATTTATTGCTCTGCATGGCCCTGGTGGTGAAGACGGAACCCTGCAAGGAGCGCTGGAGTATCTCGGTATACCCTATACCGGCAGTAGTGTTATGGCATCAGCTCTAGCCATGGATAAGTTGCGTTGCAAGCAGATATGGAAGGGTATCAAGTTGCCGACATCAGATTTCGTATCCCTAGACAAAGATACAGATTGGCAACAAGCTATCGACAGCCTAGGAGGTTGTTTAGTGGTTAAGCCTGCCTGTGAGGGCTCTAGCGTGGGTATGAGTATTGCTGAATCAGCCGAGCAGTTAAAGCAAGCGTGGCAATTAGCCTACAAATATGACGCTAAGGTAATTGCCGAGCCGAGACTTATGGGTGAAGAATACACCGTTGCTATTCTCGGCGATCAGGCGCTGCCATCAATAAGAATTCAAGCCAATGCCACATTCTATGATTATGAAGCTAAGTATCTGTCAGATAAAACCGAGTATTTTTGTCCGTCAGGTTTAAATGTTGAGCAAGAAGCTGAACTGGCCAAATTATGTCTTGATGCATTTAAAAGTATTGACGGGAAAGGTTGGGGTCGTGTTGATGTTATGACTGACCTAAAGGGTCGATTTTATGTGCTTGAGGTCAATACAGTGCCCGGAATGACTAGCCATAGTCTTGTTCCTATGGCAGGTAAAGCCGCAGGAATGGATTTTGAGTCACTGGTTGTGGCGATCTTAGAGGAGTCTTTCCAATGAGTCGTTTAGAGCAATCAAATAACGCAAGATCGATGCAAGATAATCGCAGTGTTATCGATAAGGTGATGGATAACACCAGCAAAATAATTACCGTACTTGTATTTTGCAGTATTGCGTATGGCCTCAATCTAGCGATCCAGCATTTAGATAAGCCAATTAGTAAGGTCAGTATTGAGGGTGAATTTAAATACCTTGATCACCAAGAATTGGTTGAGTTGGTCAATAGCCAAATGCAAGGTGGCTTTATCACTATTGATCTCAAGGCGATGTCAAATGTGCTTCATCAACACCCATGGGTAGCTGATGTGAGTGTTCAGCGCCAATGGCCAACTTTTTTAAAAATTAATGTGATTGAGGAAGTTCCTATTGCCCGCTGGGGGGATGATGCATTCTTAAATCGATTTGGCGATAAGCTGATAATTGAAGACAACAGTCATCTAGCTAACTTACCGCTAATGACAGCAGTATTTGGCAGCTCTTCTGAAGTGATGAAGCAGTATCAGCGCTTAGCAGACTTGTTACTTCCAACGGGATTAAAGCTTTCTAAATTACAACTCGATCGCCTCGGAGCCTGGCAGCTAGAGACCAGTAATGGTATTCAAATTGTATTAGGGCGCAATCAGGTTGGTGACAAAATAAGACGTCTTGTTGTGGTTTGGGAGTCAGAGCTCAATCACCAGTCAGCCAAGATAAAAACTATCGATTTGCGTTATCCAAATGGACTGGCTGTAGCTTGGAAAGGTCGCAAACCAGTGGCCACTATTAGAACAGATAGTCAATCAGACAAAATGGAGAAAGTAACTATTATCCGCGGGTAATAGCAAACTGTAGAGGAAAAAATGGCAAATACAAATGAACAAAACATGATCGTCGCATTAGATATAGGCACATCTAAGGTGGTTGCCATAGTAGGTGCGGTAAATGCCAGTGGTGAATTGGAGATTATCGGAACCGGTATGCATGCCTCCGGCGGTCTCAAGAAAGGTGTAGTGGTCAATATCGAGGCTACAGTAAATTCTATAGAGCGAGCCATTGAAGAGGCAGACTTGATGTCCGGTTGTTCGATTCACTCTGTGTATGCCGGTATTGCAGGCAGTCATATTCGCAGCCTTAATTCCCATGGCATCGTGGCTATCAGTGATCGTGAAGTACAGCCAGTGGATATTGATCGGGTGATTGATGCGGCAAGAGCTGTAGCCATTCCTGCCGATCAAGAAATTCTTCATGTATTACCGCAGGAATATATTATCGACGATCAAGAGGGCGTGCATAAGCCTATTGGTATGTCGGGCGTGCGCTTAGAGGCAAAAGTTCATCTAGTAACCTGTGCGGCTAATGCCTCTCAGAATATCAAAAAATGTATACGACGCTGTGGTCTTGAAGTAGACAATATTGCTTTAGAGCAACTTGCATCCAGTTATGCGGTTTTGACCGAGGATGAAAAGCAACTGGGTGTAGCTCTAGTCGATATAGGGGGAGGAACCTCCGATATTGCCATATTTACCGAGGGTGCTATTCGTCATACCGGTGTAATTCCAATTGCTGGTGATCAGGTAACTAACGATATAGCTATGGCGTTGCGAACGCCTACCGCTCAAGCCGAAGAATTAAAGATTAAATATGCCTGTGCACTGGCGAAATTGGCGCGTCCTGAAGAGACCGTCAAAGTCCCAAGTGTGGGCGAGCGGGCTGCTAGAGATATGTCGCGCCAACTTTTAGCTGAGGTTGTGGAGCCGCGATATGACGAGTTGTTTACCTTAGTTCAAGCTGAGCTAAGGCGTAGTGGATTTGAAGAGTTAATTGCAGCGGGGATTGTATTAACCGGTGGTACCTCAAAAATGGAAGGCGTGTGTGAGTTGGCCGAAGAAATATTCCATATGCCGGTTCGAATTGGAACGCCAACCGGTGTGAAAGGTTTAAAAGATATAGTTAATAACCCTATTTATTCGACTGGGGTTGGGCTTTTGCAGTTTGGTATGCAAGAGCAGGCAAGACAAGGTTTTAAGGAAACAGTAAGACAGGATGGAAGTAGCATGCTGGATAAAATTAAGAATTTTTTCCAGGCGGGAGTATAGGCTCAAAACCAAGGGTTTTGATGTAAATTTTTAGAGGCGCATAAAAAGGGGAAACCTATGTTTGAACTAGTAGATAGCATTCCAAAGAATGCAGAAATAAAAGTAATAGGCATTGGCGGCGGCGGGTGTAATGCCGTACGTCATATGATTGCGAGCAATATAGATGGTGTAGATTTTATCTGTGCTAACACTGATGCTCAGTCACTCAATGATATGCCGGAGGCCACAATTCTTCAGTTAGGCGGCAGCCTTACTAAGGGATTGGGTGCGGGTGCGAACCCTGAAGTAGGTCGACAGGCGGCTATTGAAGATAAAGATAGAATTGCTCAGGCTTTAGATGGTGCTGATATGGTCTTTATTACTGCAGGTATGGGTGGTGGAACCGGTACTGGTGGAGCGCCAGTGGTCGCAGAAGTTGCCAAACAAATGGGCATCTTAACGGTAGGTGTAGTGACTCGTCCCTTTGGCTTTGAAGGACGCAAGCGTATGGAGCTTGCCAATCAGGGCATAGCTCAATTAAAAGAGCGTGTGGATTCATTAATTATTGTTCCCAATGAAAAACTTCTTCAAGTATTGGGTAAAGATATGCCCGTACTCAATGCCTTCAAAGAAGCCAATGATGTCCTTTTGGGTGCGGTTCAAGGTATTACTGATCTTATCTTGTTAGACGGTCTTATTAATGTTGATTTCGCCGATGTACGCACTGTTATGTCAGAAATGGGCATGGCCATGATGGGTACAGGTGAAGCCAGTGGTGAAGATAGAGCAGTGGTTGCCGCAGAAGCTGCTATTAGATGCCCGTTACTCGAGGATATCAATCTTCATGGAGCTAAAGGAATCTTGGTTAATATCACCAGTGGTTATGATCAAACTCTGGGCGAATTTGAAGAGGTAGGTAATACAGTGCGCGAATTTGCTGATGAAGATGCGACTATTATTGTCGGCAGCGTGTTTGATCCAAATCTTGAAAATCAATTGCGTGTTACGGTTGTAGCAACAGGTCTGCGCTCGCCCGCAGAGCAATCAGGTCCACGTGCAGTCATTGTTGATAATCAACCACCGCGCAAGATGGGTGGAGATATAGATTACGGTCAATTAGATCGTCCAACTATCAATCGCAATAGAAGAACAGCAACTATGCATGCTGGCAGTGAGGCTACTGCAACGCAATTGGATACACAATTAGACTCTGAAGCGGACTACTTAGATGTACCCACTTTCTTGCGCAAGCAAGCAGACTAATATCCCTAGCAACCTCCTGCCACCGCGCCTCGGATTATATCCTTGGTGGTAGGAGGGCTTGTCTGTTAGAATGCGCAGTCTGCATATAGCGAGCTGTGCTATTTATGGTTAAGCAACGAACATTAAAAAATGCCATACAAGCCACGGGTGTGGGTCTCCATACCGGTGAAAAAGTGTATATGACACTTCACCCCTCAGCACCAGATACTGGTGTTGTGTTTCGTCGTACCGATCTAGATCCAGTCGTAGAAATTCCTGCAAAAGCCAAAAATGTTGGTGATACCACACTTTCAACAACCTTAATTAAAGATGGGGTGCGTGTTTCTACTATTGAGCACCTTATGTCGGCACTGGCGGGAATGGGTATTGATAATGTCGCCATCGATGTTTCAGCGGCAGAAATTCCAATTATGGATGGCAGCGCCGCGCCCTTTGTATTCCTATTGCAATCGGCGGGAATTGAAGAACAGGACGCGCCGAAAAAATTTGTGCGTGTAAAGCGCCCAGTAACGGTTAAACAGGATGGTAAAGAAGCTACGTTTAAGCCATTTGATGGCTTTAAAATTAACTTTGCCATCGATTTTGACCATCCTGTATTTGACAGCCAAACACTCAATGCCAGTATTGATTTTTCCAGTACCTCCTTTGTAAAAGAAGTGAGTAGAGCCAGAACCTTTGGCTTTATGCATGAATTCGAATATCTTCGCGCCAAGGGGTTAGCTCGAGGCGGTAGTTTAAATAATGCCATTGTGGTCGATGAGTCTCAGATTGTTAATGAAGACGGCCTTCGTTTTGAAGACGAATTTGTAAAACATAAGATTCTCGATGCAATCGGCGACCTCTATTTAATGGGTAACAGCATTATTGGTGAGTTTGATGCCCATAAATCAGGCCATGGTCTCAACAACGCCTCTGTACTCGCGCTTATCGCCGAGGAAGACGCATGGGAAGTGGTAACCTTCGTTGATAACGCAGACGAAGCCCCCATATCCTATAATAGTTAATATGCGTGTATAGCAAAAACACAGGTCGACGAGGCAGCCAATTCCAGTGAAACTTATTCTTATCAGTAAACGCTCTGACAAAGTGAGAACATTTAGCTTAAACAGTTGGATGAAAATCTTCCTGTCGGCTGCAGTGATAGGTATTCCCGTTGCTGCCGGTGTGTTGTTGGGGTTAAAGCTCGCTGATGGGCGTTGGCAATTACTGTTTGAAGATCATATTGCAGACATGCAACAAGAGTTGACGCTAAGTCGACAAGAACTGTTTGAAGATCGTCAAAGGGTTAACCAAACCCTTTCATTAATGACGGCAAAATTAGCTCAGATGCGTGCCAGCGTTGTCAGGTTGGATGCACTGGGTGAGCAGTTAACTGAGCTTTCAGATATGGAGGCCGGGGAATTTGATTTCTCGGCTGCCCCAGGCCTTGGTGGCCCTGGTGGCTATAGCCATCAGACTTATCGCAGCACTGCTGATATGCAGTTAGACCTCAATTCATTGATGTTTAATATCGGACAGACGCTTTCCAAGCGAGAACTGCAACTTAAACTACTCCGTTCTACTTTGGCAGATAAAAAATTAATTGATGATCGCAGGCTAGCAGGTCGACCCATTGTTTATGGTTGGCAATCTTCAGCCTATGGTATGCGCACCGATCCATTTACTGGCGAGCAACGCTGGCACGGCGGTGTCGATTTTGCCGGTCGACTTGGATCTGATGTTATTGCTGTAGCCTCGGGCGTTATTACCTGGTCTGGTGAAAAAAGCGGTTATGGCAAGATGGTTGAAATTAACCATAGTGATGGTTACGTTACTCGATATGCGCACAATCAGGACAATATCGCCAAACTTGGCACTGTGGTCAATAAGGGTGATGTTATAGCTACCATGGGGACTTCAGGAAGATCTACAGGCCCCCATGTGCACTTTGAAGTATTCAAAAATGGCCGTGTTGTGGATCCGGCTTCTTATATTCGTCGAACTAGTCGCTAATCTCCTAAACTACAGATAATATAGCGTAGTGCGCAAATAACTGTGTACTGCAGGTTTTGGTATGTTTAGGTGAAAAATTAATGTTAAGCAAGTTAGCTAAAAGCATCTTTGGTAGTAGTAATGATCGTGAGCTTCGCAAAATGCGAAAAACCGTCGATCAAATCAATCAGTTAGAGTCTGGATTACAGGATTTAACGGCGGCGCAATTAAAAAATAAAACCACTGAATTCAAGCAGCGTATCAATTTGGGTGAAAGCCTAGATGATATTCTGCCAGAAGCGTTTGCGACCGTAAGAGAAACAGCAAAACGCGTCCTTGAAATGCGCCACTTTGATGTGCAAATGATCGGTGGGATAGTGCTACATCAAGGCAAAATTACAGAGATGCGCACCGGTGAGGGTAAAACCCTTGTGGCTACCCTAGCGGCTTATCTTAATGCTCTAAGTGGCGGCAGTGTCCATGTTATCACCGTCAATGATTACCTTGCCAAGCGCGATGCCGAATGGATGGCACCACTCTATATTGCGCTGGATATGTCGATTGGTATTATCCAATCCTTTCAAGGGCCCGATGTCCCGAGCTCCTTTGCAATAGAAAGTGATTCTGCCAACGGTGCAGCAAGTCCCTGTAGCCGCAAAGAAGCCTATGCTGCAGATATTATCTATGGCACCAATAATGAATTTGGTTTTGATTATCTGCGCGATAATATGGTTTTGTCGCTGGCGGAAAAGTCTCAGCGCGATTTATCGTTTGCAATTATTGATGAAGTCGACTCGATTTTAATCGATGAAGCTAGAACACCATTAATAATTTCTGGTGCGGCACAAGACAGTTCAGAACTATACAAGTCTATTAATAAACTTGTACAAAAGCTTGAGCCGCAAGAACAGCTTGAGGGCGATGATCAAGAGCAAGAAGCAGCGGGTGATTTTGTGTTGGATGAAAAGACTCGAGGTGTAGAGCTTACAGAGTCGGGTCATCAAAAAATTGAAGAAATCCTTATTAAGGCTGGGATGTTGCCTGAAGATGAAAATCTCTATCAAGCAACAAATTTGGGGTTATTGCACCATGTGCATTCGGCATTAAGGGCACAGCATCTATTTCAAAAGGATGTTGAGTACATAGTGCAAAATGGTGAAGCCGTGTTGGTGGATGAACATACGGGGCGAACCATGCATGGCCGCAGGCTATCAGAGGGTCTTCACCAAGCCATTGAAGCCAAAGAAGGGTTAAATATTCAACAGGAGAGTCAAACCCTTGCCTCCACGACATTCCAAAATTATTTCCGGCTTTATCAAAAACTTTCCGGTATGACCGGAACCGCAGATACTGAAGCCTATGAATTTCAACAGATATACGGCCTACAAGTAACCGTTATTCCTACCAATGTTAAAGTGCAAAGAGTCGATCACAATGATCTAATATTTATCTCACAGCAAGAAAAATTTGAAGCGGTGATTAAGGATATTCAGGCGTTGGTTGAGAAGGGCGCGCCGGTGCTAGTCGGTACGGCATCAGTTGAAACTTCAGAAATACTATCAGGTCTGCTCAAACAAGCAAAAATTGAACACAGCGTCCTCAATGCCAAACAGCACGAACGCGAGGCCAACATTATCGTTAATGCCGGTCGCCCTGGTGCAGTAACAATTGCCACCAATATGGCAGGTCGCGGAACAGATATCGTTCTCGGTGGTAATTTGGAAGCAGAGCTCAAAGAGTTAGCGCAGCAAGATGCGGATGAAGCTACCATTGCTGCAGTTAAAGAAGATTGGAAGCAGCGTCATGCCAAAGTAATCGAAGCCGGTGGATTACATATTGTCGGAACTGAGCGTCACGAATCCCGACGTATTGATAACCAATTGCGGGGTCGATCAGGTCGTCAGGGCGATCCAGGTTGGTCGAGATTTTACCTTTCGTTAGAAGATCCCCTGATGCGCTTGTTCGCCTCAGATCGCGTCAAAAATATGATGCGCGCCATGGGTATGGAGCACGGTGAGTCCATCGAGCACCGTATGGTAACCAATGCAATTGTCAAAGCTCAGCGCAAGGTTGAAGGGCGTAACTTTGATATTCGTAAACATCTTATTGAATATGATGATGTTGCCAATGATCAACGTCAGGTTATCTATCAGCAGCGCAATGATTTGCTGTCTGACGACGATATTAGCGATGTGATTATCAATGTTCGAGAAGATGTTGTCGATAGTACAATTAGTGCTTTTATTCCGCCACAAAGTCTTGAAGAACAGTGGGATATAGCCGGTCTTGAGAAAGCCTTAGTCACAGAGTTTGCGACTAAATTACCCGTGCAAAAGTGGTTAGATGAGGATCAAAGATTTGATGAAGATCAGCTGCGACAAAGGGTTATTGATTCGATTCAAAAGTCCTATGAGGAGCGCTACGCACATGTTGGCGACGCTATGCGTGAGATCGAACGACAAATTATGCTGCAGCTTTTAGATACACTGTGGAAAGATCATCTGACTAATATGGACCAACTGCGTCAAGGCATTGGTTTGCGAGCCTATGCACAAAAAAATCCAAAGCAGGAATATAAGCGCGAATCCTATGATCTTTTTGAACAGTTATTGGATAATATTAAGCACGAGACAATCAAGTATTTGAGTCATGTTGAAGTATCCTCTAAAGAAGATGTTGAGCGCATAGAGCAACAGCGCAGGCGGCAGGAAACTCAGCATCAATACCAGCATGCGCAGGTTGCCGATATGGGTGGTGATGAAACAGATCAGCAGAATTCAGCAGAACCAAGTAAACCCGTGTTAAGATCAGCTCCCAAGGTAGGGCGAAATAGCCCTTGCCCCTGTGGGTCGGGTAAAAAATACAAACAATGTTGCGGTAAAGTTTGACTATACTAGCTGGATTAAAGGACTAACCCGAATTTTTAAGGAGAAAATTAACAATGGCGACAGGTAAAAACACATTTCCAACCATGCATCCAGTCGAAGGCTTTCAACTGGGAACCACCTCTGCGGGGATAAAAATGGCCGGTCGCAAAGATGTGGTACTTATGCAGATCGCTGAAGGCAGTACTACGGCAGCAGTATTTACCCAGAATAAATTTTGTGCGGCACCAGTAATCGTTGCCAAACAGCATTTGCAACATACAGCGCCTAGTTATTTGTTGGTTAATACTGGCAATGCCAATGCTGGAACCGGAAATCAGGGTATAGATGATAGCTTGAGTTGTTGCCAAGCGGTTGCTGATAAAACTGGCGCAAAGATACAGCAAGTGCTGCCTTTTTCAACCGGTGTTATTGGCGAGCCCTTGCCGGTTCATACCATCTGTAACGCTATTCCTTCGGCGCAAGAAAATCTCTCAGTTAATGGTTGGCAAGACGCGGCTGAGGGTATTTTAACCACGGATACTCGTCCCAAGGGTGCATCAATACAATGTGATATTAATGGGTCACAGGTCACTATTACCGGAATCTGTAAAGGTTCAGGGATGATAAAGCCGAATATGGCCACTATGTTGGGTTTTGTGGCCACTGATGCATCTATTGATGAAGAGCTATTGCATGCCGCCCTCAGAAAAGCCAACGGTAAATCCTTTAATCGAATCACAGTGGATGGCGATACCTCTACCAATGATGCTGTTATGTTGGTTGCGACTGGCGCTAGCGGGGTTGTTATTGATGAGTCAAATTTTGAGCCATTTTTAGCGCAATTGACCCGTATTTTTACCGAACTTGCTCAATCGATTGTTCGCGATGGCGAAGGTGCGAGTAAGTTTGTTACGGTCAATGTTGAGGGTGCAGAGACAGTTAAAGAGGCGCTTTCAGTTGCCTATGCGGTGGCAGAGTCGCCCTTGGTTAAGACAGCGCTAACCGCCTCAGACCCTAACTGGGGACGAATTTTAGCCGCTGTTGGCCGTGCGGATGTCTGTGATTTAGATGTGTCTAAAATACAGATCCTTCTAAACTCAGTCCTAATTGCTGAAAATGGTGGTAGAGCTTCATCCTATACTGAGGAACAGGGTCAGGCTGCTATGCAGGCGGAAGATATCGAAATAACCATTCAATTAAATCGCGGACAGGTTTGTGAAACATTATGGACAACCGATTTAAGCTATGAATATGTCCGAATTAATGCCGAATACCGAACCTAATAGCCGAACAAATATCTCCGCTGACGCAGTGCATGTGGCAGTGGGGGTGATTTTCAACTTGCAACAGGATCAAATTCTAATTGCCAAGCGACCCGAACACCTTCATCAAGGTGGATTATGGGAATTTCCCGGTGGAAAAGTGAGTGCTGGTGAAAGTGTTGACCAGGCATTAAAGAGAGAACTCTTTGAAGAACTGGGTATAACAGTGATTGGGGCACAGCCGCTGATGGTGGTTCAGCATGACTATTCAGACAAGCAGGTTTTCCTCGATATTTGGACCGTTACTCAATTTTCAGGCAATGCCCAGGGTGCAGAGGGCCAGCAGATTAAATGGGTAGATTTGCCAGAGCTTTATAGGTCAGAAAGCCGGTATAAGTTCCCTCAAGCTAATCAAGCTATATTGGATAAGCTCAAATCGTTGCACAATTAAGCGTCTTCACCCAGTTTCTCGGGATCCAAGCAGGGTTCACCAACAATACTATAGCGTTCGGTGGCCCAATCGCCAAAATCAATTTGTTTGCATCGGTCACTACAGAAGGGTCTAAAAGGAAAAGCGTCGGTCCATTCAACTTTGGTTTCACAGGTCGGACAGTTAACAATGGTCGGCTTATTCATTACAAAATCCTAAAATAGTTATTTTGATTGGGCTAAGGCTTCAAATTGATTATGAAATTCTATAACTCTTTTTTCAATGCTATCCATAGCCAGCGAATTATCAAAAATAAAGTCTGCTAACTCGACTTTTTGTTCGCGACTCATTTGCGTGTCGATTATAGCCTGAATTTGCGATTTATTGACCCTATCTCTTTGGCTGGCTCGAGCTATTTGTAGTTCAGGTGACACATCGACCAGCAAAGAGGTGTTGATCATTTTGTACTGATTGGTTTCAAACAGCAGAGGCGATTCTAAAATCACATAAGGGCTTGTGGTGGGCTGTTCAAGTTGTTGCGAAATCCACTCATTGATTAGAGGATGAAGTAAACCCTCAAGCCAAGCTTTATGTTCAGGGTTATTAAAAATAATATCTCTTAGAGCTGATCGATTGAGTTGGCCATCAACTAATAATGTTTCACCTTTAAAGTGATCAATAATAGTCTTTAAAGTTTCAGATTCTGGTTCTACAACAGCACGAGAGGCCTGATCTGCATCTACAACTTTTACCCCCAACCGTTTAAAAACACTAGCAACAGTGCTTTTACCACTGCCAATGCCGCCGGTTAAGCCCACAAGATAGTTATTATTCATAATATATAGTTGGCTCAGCTCAAATTAGAGAGATAGATAATTAAACAGATAACTAAGCTGATCACCCCATTGCATAGCAACCCAACCCGCTAGGCAGAGGTATGGTCCAAATGCGAAAGGACTGCGGCGATCATGGCCTAAAAAGACAATAGCAAAAAGCCCTATAATTGCGCCTAAAAACGAAGATAATAAAATAACTATAGGCACCATTTGCCAGCCGAGCCATGCGCCAATAGCGGCATTGAGTTTAAAATCGCCATAGCCCATGCCCTCCTTGCCAGTAATTAGTTTAAAAAGTTGCATCACTGTCCACAGAGATAAGTAACCCAGTGCAGCACCAATAATTGCATCGGATGGGGCTGTCCACTGACCAAATAAGCTCAGTATTAAACCCAACCATAAAAGTGACAGGGTGATTTGATCAGGCAGAATTTGCTCGCGCATATCAATAGCCGCTAATGTAATAAGGCTATAAGTGAAGATAAGGCAAAATAGCCCCTTGTCTGACAATCCATATAAAATCAGTATATAGGCGGTTAAAAATGCTGAGAGTAGTTCAATTATTGGGTACTGAATAGAAATCAAACTGCTGCAATTACTGCAGCGACCGCGCAGAAAGCAGTAACTTAAAACGGGAATATTGTGTATTGCCTTTAATTGAGTGCCGCAGTCAGGGCAGTGAGACCGCGGAGTCGATAGCGATAAGTTGTCCGCTTTGTCGGGTGCCATACCCAAAAATAGCTTTGCTTCATTACTCCACTCAGAGCGCATAATAAGGGGTAGGCGATAAATCACTACATTGAGAAAACTGCCGATAATAGCGCCCAGTAACAGACCTATCATGGCCAGTAGCGTAGGCGATAAATATATATCCAGTGTCATCTATTATCCCTTATATTCTTTATCGTTGTTGCACCACTGAGAAATAATTCAGTGCTAATACACTGCTATATTAGACTATATACCCAAGCTGAAACACTGGTAAATACATGGCGACTAACAAACCGCCAACCAGCAATCCTAGGCTAATCATCATAACAGGCTCTATCAGTGGAATTATAGTATCTAATACAAGTGTAATATCTCGCTCATAAATCTGTGAGGCTTTTTCCAGAATAGGGGCTAGAGATCCGGATTCCTCACCTACATCAACCATCTGTCGTAATGTTATCGGAAATACCGGCTGCTTTGCCAATGCCCTATGTAATGAGATACCTCCAATAACATCCTCTCTGACACAGTTTATCGCTTGTTTGATATAGAGATTATCCATAGCAGAAGCTGACGATTTCAAGGCATCGGTAATAGGTACTCCAGCATTAATCGTAGTGGCTAGGATATGGGTAAACCTCCCCAATATGACTCGCAGCAAAATTTTTCCAACAAAAGGTAATTTAAAGATAGTTTTATGGGCGAATAGCGTTGCCTGTCTTGAGTGTTTGATAATTGCGAATAAGGTCATATACAACAAAATAATACCGCCAAATATATAGGGCCAAATTTGAGTGAAGGTTTCAGAGATACTGATAACAAGCTGAGTGAAATAAGGAAGATCGGTATTAAATTCAGAATAGGCTTGAGCAAAATTTGGTATCACCTTAGTCAACATGATTGAGGCGACCAACAGTGCGACAATAAGCACTATTAGTGGGTATGTCAGCGCTTTTTTTACCTGTTTTTTTAGGTATTCAGTTTTTTCTTGAAACAGGGCCAATCGCTCCAAAATAGGGGTTAATGTGCCAGAATTTTCGCCAATTTTGACCATATTGCAGAAAATAGCATTAAATTGCTTTGGATAATTGCTCAGTGATTTTGCCAAGCTGTCACCTAAAAAAATATCATGGTTAATATCGCGGATAATTTGCTGAACCGCTATTTTTTCATAGCTATTGGCAAGAATATCAAAGCTCTTTCGAATCGGAATTCCAGCTTTAAGTAAGATTGCTAGCTGTCTTGTGAGTTTTGATATATCTGAAGGTTTTATCGACTGACTACTTAAAAAAGGGATATTCCAGCATTTTGTTAGAGATTGAATTTTGATGCCTTTTTTTCTTAATTTGTGCCTTGCCCATTGACTGTTTTGTGCCCTAAGGCGCCCCTCAATAAATTGACCCTGTCTATTTTTGCCGCGATATAAAAAAAGTTGGTTGCTAGAAAGTGGCATTTAATAACCCCGATAAGACAGCTGTCAGTGGTAGCCGTTTTAAACAAGCTCAAGATTATGAAGAATTAAAAACTTTTTCAGTGAACTGGTTCACAAAACAGCAAAAATATTAAACCGCCATAAAGTTACTGATCTAGTATTGAATAAAACGGATGTAAAAAATGCATGACCTATTAGCAATGGAATAGATGGGAGTACAGGGATGGTAAAGATATTTGGCAAGGGATTTTCTTTGGTTGAGTTGATGGTGGTTATCGGCATTATAAGTTTATTGGCATTGGTGGCACTGCCAGGTTATAGAAATTTTATCTTAAGAGCAGAATTTATTGAAACCAAGTTAGCAGTCGGAGCAGTCAAAGTCAGTTTTGAAGTGTGCGCGCAGATGCTAGGGCTTGCAAAGGTTAAAGAATGTCAGCATAGCAGTCATGGCATTCCAGCCATAAAAAATGCCGCTAAAGGGGTTGTGGGAGTTAAGCTAGTGAGCGAAATTTTTAATGTTGATGCTTCCAAGGCAGTTAGTGAAGGAGATCAAGTAAAAATTATTGCTACAGCACCCATTGATTCAGATAATACCAATCAAACTTACACGCTAACGGCCACTTTAAAGGCCGGTGGAAGGGTTGAGTGGGACAAGGGTGAGTGCTCTAAAGTAGAACTGTGCTAGTAAGGTTAGTTTAACCTTATAATTAAAGTGACAGACGCATAGATAGATCGATTGCTTGCACATGCTTGGTTAAGCTTCCCGAAGAAATAAAATCTATAGGCGTATCAAGGTATTGAGATAAGCTGTGTTCAGTCACATTGCCAGACACCTCTATTTTAGTATTACCTAGATTAATGGTTTTAATTTGCAGTATTTGATCGCGGGTAAAGTTATCCAGCATAACCCGATCAGCACCGGCATCGACAGCCTGTTGAAGCTCAGCAAGGTTTTCAACTTCTACTTCAATTTCTTTTTCTGGTGAAATTTGCTTGGCTTTATTTACCGCCTGAGTGATGCCACCACAGGCAATGATATGGTTTTCTTTAATTAAAAAAGCATCGTACAGGCCGATGCGATGATTGCTACAGCCGCCGATGGCTACGGCATATTTTTGCGCCAATCTCAGGCCGGGTACAGTTTTTCTGGTATCCAGTATTTTTATACTCGAATCAGTCGCTAAATTTGAATATTGTCTGGCGATGGTTGCAGTCCCCGAAAGGGTTTGTAAAAAATTTAGAGCACATCGTTCACCGCTTAATAGCACTCGCGCATTACCAGAAATGGTAAACACTGTCTGATTGTCACAAACCCACTCGCCCTCGGAAATATGCCAGTCGATACAGATGGAAGGATCTAATTGGTGAAATACTTCATCAACCCATGGGCGCCCACAAATGACTGCTTTTTCTCGTGAAATAACCCTGCCCGTTGCCCATGTATCAGCTTCAATTAATTGAGCGCTAATATCACCAGGGCCAATATCTTCTTCAAGTGCTCGTGCAACTGATTTGGCAACATCTTCAGCGATAACTTTGGGTGTGCAACTCATGGAAACCATAACCTTTTTAATGGGTGATTCAACAAGGCCGTGAGTATAGCATTTTGCACTGAATAAATGCCCTCGTATTATGCTGAGTAAATAGCTATTATAATTAACAACCAGCACATGGGTTGGCGGCTAAAATTCTTGGATAAAAAATGCATATAGCAAAGGGTTGGCTGAGCACAGCAAAAAAACTGAAATCGCCCAATGCCGATTTACGGCCAGATGAAAATGATATTAGTCTTTTGGTAATTCATAATATTAGCTTGCCTCCAGAGCAGTTTGGCGGGCCCTATATTGAGCAATTATTCTCAAATAGCTTAGACCCCAAAGAGCATCCTTACTTTCGTGATATTTATAAGCTAGAGGTTTCATCCCATTTATTAATTGATCGTCAGGGTAAAATTACTCAGTTTGTTCCTTTCGATAAACGAGCTTGGCATGCAGGAGCCTCAGAATTTAAAGGTCGCCAACGCTGCAATGATTTTTCCATTGGCATTGAGTTAGAGGGGGCGGATCATATACCCTTTAGCGATATCCAATATTCGGTACTAGCAGAGGTGAGCCGACAAATTCTCAGCCAATACCAACTGATTACTCAAGATAATATTATCGGTCACAGTGATATTGCCCCAGGGCGTAAAACTGACCCAGGAGAAGCCTTTGATTGGCATAGGTATAGAGAGTTACTTAAAGACTAATTGGATTTTTGCGCGCCAAGAGACGGTTTACCCAGACAATCAAAAATAGTACAGGCAAACCCATTAATGCAGTGATCAAAAAGAATGACTCATAGCCAATGCCTTCGACAATAGAGCCAGAGTAACCACCTAAGACTTTTGGGAATAGAGTCATAATTGAGCTGAAAATTGCGTACTGCATGGCAGTAAAGGAAATATTGGTTAAGCTCGATAAAAAGGCAACAAAGGCGGCGCTCGCCAAACCGGCGGATAGATTATCGGCCGCAATTACCCAATACAGTATAGCTATATCCTGTCCTGCTTTTGCCAAAACTATAAATAATATATTGGTTAGTGCCGATAAAACGGCGCCAGCAAACAGAATCCGCATCACGCCGAAGCGCAACGCTAAAATACCACCGACAAAACCACCAATAATAGACATGCCTAGACCAAAGCTTTTTACTACACTGGCAATGGTATTTTTGCTAAATCCCAGATCCTGATAGAAAACATTGGAAATAACACCTAAAACAATATCCGAAACCCGATAAAGGCCAATTAAAGCCAGCATAGTTAAGGCTAGAGATAATCCATAGCGATCAAAGAAATCTGTAATCGGAATAATATAGGCGTGATTAACTTGCCGTTGATCTACCATACCAATAAAAATTAGTAGCTTGGCGATTAGTACAGCGATGATTGTAGCCAAAATAAGGCGCAAAAACTCAACGACTGTGGATGCGAGATAGCCATTGGAGAATAGTTGACCAAGCTGTCCTTTTGAATAAACGGCTAATTCAGAGCTAGCAAAATAGCAGCTAATAAAGCCAATCACTGCAGCGGTAAACAGTATAAAAAATCTATGGCTGTTATTGGTGGTGGTTATAATGCCGCCCCTCTGTTCAATATTGGGCTCAGAAATACACAGTGTGGTGAAAACACCCACCAGCATAGTGAGCGCCATAAAAAGATAGGTCGACTGCCAAGCCTGGTAATTATAATGATCACTAGTAGAGCCTAAAAAGCTGGCTAAATATAAAGCGCCGGCACCGGCAATAAGCATACCGATTCTGTATCCCGCAATATAGCCGGATGACATCAGTGCCTGATACTGCTCGTCCGCAGATTCTATGCGATAGGCATCAATCACAATATCTTGAGTAGCGGCAGAAAAGCCCAATAAAACCGCAGCTAGAGCCATTGCGGTTAACTGATCTGTGGCCGGGTCGACAATCGCCATTAGGCTTATAGCCAACATAATCATCAACTGAGACAGCAATAACCAAGACCGTCTTCGCCCCATTTTTTTCGTCAAAAAGGGCACTTTTAGGCTATTGACTAATGGCGCCCAGACAAACTTAAACGAATAACCTAGGGCCGCCCAACTAAAATATGTCACTGCCGAGCGATCTACACCCGCCTCGCGTAGCCATAGGCTCAGTGATGAGAAGATAAGCAGCAGGGGAATTCCCGCTGAAACGCCTAATAACAGCATGGTAATAACCCTAGGGTGAGCGATAGCCCCTAAGCTTTGTTTCCAGTTTGTCTTGGTTAAATGATCATTTGGCGCCATGGTTTTACTCGTTTGCTACAGTTATAACTTTACACTAGCTTATGTAAAGATAACATTGAAAAACCCGAAATCATCCCAATATAGTACTTAGATTAAGAATTGGTGAACACTATGCGCTATGCAATGCTACTATTTATTTTAATGCCCATTATTGAAATGTGGTTGCTGATAACGATTGGAAGTTATATAGGGGCGCTAAGTACAATATTGCTGGTTCTTTTAACCGCTTTAATAGGTATTGGGCTGCTTAGAGCGCAAGGCTTTACAACTCTCTGGCGCGGTAAAGAAAAATTACAGCAAGGTATGATACCCGCTCAAGAAATGATGGAGGGGATTGTACTGGCGGTGTCAGGCGCGCTGTTATTAACGCCGGGTTTTGTAACCGATGCAATTGGGTTAATGGGTTTGTTGCCATTTACCCGTATTATGTTAGTCAAAGGAATACTGCAAAAAGTTAATTTTATTACTGCCAGTGCTCAGCCTTTTGGTCAGCAACCCTTTGGGTCTGACCCCAAAAATAACGGTGATACTTTCGATGGTGAATCTTGGGATGCTGAAGAAAGCCTAAAAAAACCTAAATAAATTAAATTTTTTAAGCTTGACCCTTGAAAAGCCTCTCTCATGCCACCATATGAATAACAAGCGCAGAGTTTGATGCTCTGTAACCCCAAGCTAAAACTGTAGATAGATAATTTGGAGATAAAAAGTATGAAAATTCGCCCATTACATGATCGAGTGATCGTGCGTCGCGAGGAAGAGGAACAGAAAACAGCCGGTGGAATTCTTCTGCCAGGTTCAGCTCAAGAAAAGCCAAATCGTGGTGAGGTTGTCGCAGTAGGCAGTGGCCGTGTACTGGATAATGGCGATATTCGTGCGGTGGATGTCAACGTTGGTGATATCGTGGTATTTGGTCAATATGCGGGCAACGACAAAATTGATGTCGATGGTGAGGAATTAATTATCCTCAGTGAAAGTGATATTAAAGCCGTAGTTGAAGGCTAATTTATTTGAATTTTTGTAACTGATTTTGGAAGGAAAAGAATCATGGCAGCTAAAGATGTAAAGTTCGGCGACAATGCTCGTCAAGGTATGCTAGAAGGTGTAAATACTCTAGCTAATGCGGTTAAGGTAACTTTGGGACCTAAGGGTCGCAATGTTGTATTGGATAAATCATTCGGTGCACCAACGGTCACTAAAGATGGTGTTTCGGTAGCCAAAGAAATTGAGCTTAAAGATAAGTTTGAAAACATGGGCGCGCAAATGGTAAAAGAGGTGGCATCAAAAGCATCAGATGATGCTGGTGATGGCACCACAACTGCGACAGTTTTGGCGCAAACAATTGTTAATGAAGGACTAAAATCTGTGGCTGCGGGCATGAATCCTATGGATCTAAAGCGTGGCATTGATAAAGCAGTTGCAGCTGCAGTTGAAGAGATTGCTAAAATTGCAAAGCCCTGCTCAGATAACAAAGAAATTGCTCAGGTAGGTACAATTTCTGCCAATAGCGATGAAAGTATTGGCGATATTATTGCTGAAGCTATGAGCAAAGTAGGTAAAGAAGGTGTAATCACCGTTGAAGAAGGTTCAGGTCTTGAGAATGAGTTGGATATTGTTGAAGGTATGCAATTCGATCGCGGTTACCTATCGCCTTACTTTATCAATAACCAAGACAGCATGAGTGTTGATCAAGAGAGCCCATTAATTTTATTGGCCGACAAAAAGATTTCAAATATTCGCGAATTACTTCCTTTGCTAGAGGAAGTTGCCAAAGCGGGTAAGCCTCTTCTTATCATTGCTGAAGATGTTGAAGGTGAAGCGCTAGCCACTTTAGTGGTTAATAACCTTCGTGGAATTGTTAAGGTATCTGCCTGTAAGGCACCTGGTTTTGGTGACCGTCGCAAAGCGATGCTTGAAGATATCGCGATTCTAACCGGTGGTACGGTTATCTCTGAAGAAGTAGGTTTGGATCTTGAGGGTGCAACCCTTGAGCATCTTGGCACTGCTAAGCGCGTTAGTATGAATAAAGAAGCGACTACTATTGTCGATGGTGCTGGCGAAGGAACGGTTATCGAGGCGCGAGTTAAGCAAATCCGTGCGCAGATCGAAGAAACTAGTTCTGATTATGATCGCGAAAAATTGCAAGAGCGTGTGGCTAAATTAGCCGGTGGTGTTGCCGTGATCAAAGTAGGTGCTACCACTGAGATCGAAATGAAAGAAAAGAAAGCCCGCGTTGAAGATGCTCTTCATGCAACGCGAGCTGCGGTTGAAGAAGGTGTAGTTCCTGGGGGTGGTGTTGCTCTTGTTCGCGCCTGCGAAAAAATCGGATCATTAACGGGTGCCAATGACGATCAAACAGTGGGTGTTGGTATTGCTCGTCGCGCTATGGAAGCCCCCCTTCGTCAAATCGTTGAAAATGCGGGTGAAGAAGGCTCTGTGGTTGTTGATAAGGTCAAAAATGGCAAAGGTAACTTTGGCTACAATGCCGGTGCAGGTGATTATGGCGATATGATTGAGATGGGCATTCTCGATCCAGCCAAAGTGACGCGTACAGCACTTCAAGCCGCGGCATCGATTGCTGGTTTGATGATTACCACTGAAGCTATGGTTACCGATGTTGCTGATGAAGGTGCTGCGCCAGCTGCTCCAGATATGGGCGGCATGGGCGGCATGGGTGGCATGGGCGGTATGATGTAATTTTGCCGATGCTTCCAAGCCTCATAAAAAAGCCCCGTATGCTTAAAATACGGGGTTTTTTTTGTCTCGCTAAAAAATTAAACCCATATAGGGCTATTTTTTTATTTTAATAGTTGATATTTACTGGGCTTTGCAGAACAATTGCAAAGTTAGGAATCAATGCCCACTTGCGGGCGCTCAATCAAAGGGGAACTGCTATGACAATGGAATTTATTAATTTTCTGGCTCGTTGGGGCCATGGTCTATTTGGTATTACATGGATAGGTATGCTTTATTATTTTAATTTTATTCAGGGTGCTTATTTTAAAGAAGCCTCACCTGAGGGGTTAGCTGATGCTAAGGCTAAGCTTGCACCAAGAGCGCTATGGTGGTTCCGTTGGGGTGCAATGTTCACCTTTATCACCGGTATTATTCTTTTTGCGGGTGTTTATCACAATGCGCAAATGAATAATTACATTATTATTGGTGTGGTTATGGGTACGCTAATGGCTGCCAATGTATGGATGGTAATCTGGCCAGCACAGAAAATTGCTTTAGGCTTAGTGGATGGTGGTGATAAGGCTGCTGCTGCTGGTAAAGCATTATTAGCCTCTCGTACTAATACATTATTCTCAGCGCCTATGTTGTGGGGCATGTTTGCTGGCCCCCATTATGCAGGCTATGGCTATGGTACAGCGGTAGGTGGAACTGGCTTGATTTTGGCCCTCGTTATAATCGCTGCAATTGAGATCAACGGTCTTAAGGGCAAGATGGGACCAATTACTAGCGTCAGTGGTGTAATTAAGTCTAGTCTTGTTTTGACTGCAGTTTTGGCGTTGGCGCTAAATCTGCTTTAAGCGAGCTTTTAGTATAAAAAACCGGCGTTTAAAGCGCCGGTTTTTTTATGCAATAAATTCACATGACTAGTATGGTTCTAATGGGTGATAGGAGTATAATCATTTACAAATAATCCCAATATTTAGGTGTTAATTAAGCAATGGATAATCAGCGCAATAACCCAATTGTTCCAGATCGTGACGATAGTGTAGGTCGAGGCTCTAATGGTGCTCAATCTGAGCCTTACAGGTCCAGAGAGGCAGCAAAGCCAGCAGATAGTCTCTCTTCTACGTGGAAGTTTATTGCTGTAGTTGCTTTGTTGGGAATGCTTGCTGTTTCATGGTTTGGTTGGCAGCAATATCAACAGTTTGTTGAATTACAGCAACGCTTCGCGGCACTCGACTCTAGACTTAACAATACTGACGAATCAGTCAATCAATCTGGGGTTGCTATGCAGGTCAATATTGGCAAGCATAGTGAGCAGCTCAAGAAACACTGGAGCGAAATTAGAAAGCTTTGGGGCGTGGCCAATGATAGAAATAAAGGCAAGATTAGTAAAAATGCCAAGGATATATCTTTTCTTGCTAGCAAGCGCTCTGAATTAGAAACCTCTATAAAAAACCTTCGTGCTCAGATAGACAAGGACAGAGCTGCAGCAGAGGGTGTTGGCGAAAACTTTTTTGGCCTATCTGCTGATATGGATAAATTATCGCAATCTTTAGACGATTATTTTTTGGCGGTGCAAAACCTTAAGCAATCGCTCAAGCAACAGGATAAGAAGATTCTAGCTAATATAGAAGCTGTGAAATCCATGGATGCGTTTCGAAGACAGGTTAACCAGAAGATATTAAATCTTGAGAAAAAAATTGAAAAACAGAGTGTTGAGGCGCAAAACTTGAGTCCGCAATCGGATGCAAATACTCTTGGCCCTCAATAGTTACAATAATTTTACAGCGAGCTAAAGACAAATTATGACGGTTATTCGCCAAAAAGATGTCACTCAAAGTGTTGCAGATGCATTGCAATACATTTCTTATTATCATCCGGCTGATTTTATTCAGGCGGTGAAACAGGCCTATGATCGTGAGGAGTCAAAGTCTGCAAAGGATGCTATGGCGCAGATTTTAATTAACTCTAGACTCTGTGCTACCGGCAAGCGTCCGATTTGTCAGGATACGGGTATTGTTACGGTTTTTGTAAAAGTAGGCATGCAGGTTCAGTGGGATGCCGAGGATAGCCTTGAGGATATGATTAATGAGGGTGTAAGACAGGCTTACACCCACCCAGATAATGTATTGCGCGCTTCTATACTGGCTGATCCCGATGGTGAGCGAAGGAATACCGGCGATAACACGCCTGCGGTTATCCACTATCAAGTGGTGCCTGGTGATCAGGTTGAAATTGATGTTGCTGCAAAAGGGGGTGGCTCTGAAGCTAAATCAAAATTTGCCATGCTAAATCCGTCTGATTCTATTGTAGATTGGGTGCTAAAGGTTGTTCCTACCATGGGTGCCGGATGGTGTCCTCCAGGAATACTGGGAATTGGTTTAGGTGGCACAGCAGAAAAAGCCATGCTGATGGCCAAGGAAGCGCTTCTTGAACATATAGATATTCAAGAACTTAAAGCCAAAGGCGCTGAAAATCGCAATGAAGAGTTGCGTTTGGAGTTGTATGAAAAGGTCAATGCCTTAGGTATTGGTGCTCAGGGTCTTGGTGGGTTAACCACGGTGCTGGATATTAAGATCAAAGATTATCCCTCTCATGCGGCTAATAAGGCAATTGCCATTATTCCTAATTGTGCAGCTACCCGCCATGTGCACTTTGTTTTAGATGGTTCGGGTCCTGCCACGTTTGATGCCCCTGATTTAAATGATTGGCCAGAAATTGCATGGGAAGCCGATGAGACAGTAAGGCGAGTAAATTTAGATTCTGTGACTCAGTCAGATATTGATCAGTGGCAACCCGGGGAAACGCTTTTGCTATCTGGGAAAATGCTGACTGGTCGCGATGCGGCGCATAAAAAAATGACGGATATGCTTGCTCGCGGTGAGCAGTTGCCAGTTGATCTTACGGATCGTTTTATCTACTACGTGGGGCCCGTTGATCCAGTGAGGGACGAGGTGATGGGGCCTGCGGGACCCACGACAGCAACTCGAATGGATAAGTTTACCCGAACTATGCTTGAGCAAACTGGTCTGATGGGGATGATTGGTAAGGCCGAGCGCGGCCAGCAGGGTATAGAGGCGATTAAAGATAATCAATCGGTGTACCTAATTGCAGTAGGGGGTGCAGCTTATTTGGTGTCAAAGGCCATTGTATCTGCAGAGATAGTTGCTTTTCCTGAACTTGGTATGGAGGCCATATACGAGTTTGAGGTAGTTGATATGCCAGTGACCGTGGCGGTTAATACTCTAGGCGAGTCGGTGCATATTAGCGGGCCCAAGTTGTGGCAAGCTAAAATTGAACAAAAAGTGATTCAAATTAAGTAAATCTAAACTATTAGATTGACCTATGGTGCAGGCTTGCTAAACTTGCCAATATAAAAATAGATAGTTTATTTATAGTTAGGGTGTCGGAATGAATTTTTTAAGATCATTAGTGGCTGCAGTTGCATTTTTTGCCAGTTGCTCCGCCTTATCCTCTGATCAATGGTATCTTGGTGTTACTCAGGGTTTTTATAGTGTCGGTGAGGGGGATCACTGGAATGGCGAAATTGATATTGGCCAAGCAGGATTGCAGATCGGTAAATTTATAACCGAAGATCTGTCTGTCGAAGGCGGATATGCATTTAACTCTGACAGAACTGACTTTTTTATTGGTTCCCTAACGGCTCTATTCTGGCTGGGTGATAGCGCTGAAAAATACCAACCTTACTTTTTATTAGGCACTAATGTTTACAACTTCGATAATGAAGAAGGCCTGCCAATTAAGCATCGACATACACAGGTTGCATTTGGTGCTGGCTTTGGATCTAAAGTCTCAACGAATTACCTAGTTCGTGGTGACCTTCGGTTGATGGTCAGAAACGAAGAGAATGAGGACGATTTTGGAATTCAATTCTCGATTAATCGCCTCTTCGATTAGGCTTGTATATTCTCTAAAAACGGCGCTAAGCGCCGTTTTTTTTGGCAATAAAAAAGTATTAAGCTACACTTTATGATGAAAGTTTAGATCAACAGTGATTGATAAATTCGGGGTTGAAAGGGTTTATGCAAGACAGCTTTTATTGGCATGATTATGAAACCTTTGGCGCGGTGCCGTCAGTTGACAGACCTAGTCAGTTTGCTGGTCTAAGAACAGATTTTGATTTAAATATTATCGGCGATCCCCTAGTTATTTATTGTCAGCCACCGCTGGACATTTTGCCCTCGCCGCAAGCCTGTTTAATCACTGGAATTACTCCTCAGCATGCTCAAACCCATGGTATGCCTGAACCTGAATTTATTGCCCAAATTCACTCCCAATTAGCCCAGCCGCGAACCTGTACTGTGGGCTATAACAGTATTCGTTTTGACGATGAGATAACTAGGTACGGTCTATATCGTAACTTTTATGATCCCTATCAACGCGAATGGCAAAACGGCAACTCACGTTGGGATATTATTGATCTTTTGCGCGCTACTCGCGCACTGCGTCCCGAGGGAATAGAGTGGCCAGATCATGAGTCTGGAAGCCCCAGCTTTAAACTCGAGCATCTAACGGTGGCCAATGGTATCGCTCACGAGGATGCACATGATGCACTTTCCGATGTCACGGCCACAATAGCTATGGCCAAGTTAGTAAAGCAGGCGCAGCCAAAGTTGTTTGATTATGTGTTGCAAAATCGCGGTAAGGTTGCAGTGGCTAACATAGTCGATGTGCAAAGCCGCAAGCCATTTTTTCATTGCTCGGGTATGCTTCCTAAAGAGCGTCTTTATAGCGCTATTATGATGCCGCTGGCAGCTCATCCAACCAATAAAAATGCGGTGATATGTTTTGACCTTTCAGCAGATCCTGAGGTGTTAATCAATCTTAATAGCGATGATATTAAACAGCGTATTTTTACCGCTGCCAAAGATTTACCGGAGGGAGTTGAGCGTATTCCACTTAAATTGGTTCATCTTAATAAGGCGCCTATGGTTGCCACGCCCAAAGTGGTTGATACAACGGTGGCAAAACGATTATCGATTAATGTTGAGCGCTGTGAACAAAACTGGCAACGCCTTAAGCAAGTGGATTTTCAGCAAAAACTTCAATCAGTATTCTCTGAATCAGATTTCGTTGCTAGCGATGAGGCGGAACAACAGCTGTATGATGGTTTTTTACCAAATCAGGATAAACCTCTGCTAGAGCAGATACGCGCAGCCACAGCAGAAGATTTTAAGCACCAGCAATTTTATTTTTCTGATGATCGCTACAATCGATTATTGTTGAATTACCGCGCAAGATATTATGCAGAATCACTGAATGCTAATGAGCAAAGTGACTGGCTCGATAGTTGTCGTCATCGACTTACTGATGCGAAAAATGGCTTTCGCTCCTTAGAACAGCAACAGAAAGATATCGATGAATTATTAGGTGATGCTGAATTGTCACAAAAGAATCGTAAAATTTTGCATGCGCTCAGTGATTGGAACCATGAAGTAGCGGTTAAATTTTCACTTAATACTGCAACGACATAGCCAGTTTCAGTTATGCTTATTACTTCAATTGATATTTAGGCTAGAGTAGCGCCGTCAAAAAGGCTAAAATCCGCTCAATCAATTAATTTCGAGGCAATGATTTGAACTTTCAAGGTGCTCATATACTCTCAATCAACCAATTTGAGAGGCAGGATGTGACCCGTATTTTTGATGTTGCAGATCAGATGCAACCCTATGCTCTACGTAAAAAAGTCACAAGAGTTTTAGAGGGAGCGATACTTGGAAATATGTTTTTTGAAGCCAGTACGCGAACTCGAGTAAGCTTTGGTTCAGCATTCAATTTGCTCGGTGGTGAGGTGCGAGAAACTGCAGGGTTTGAAAGTTCAGCTCTAGTCAAAGGTGAGTCGCTTCAGGATACTGCTAGAGTACTTTCAGGGTTTAGTGATGTGATTTGTATGCGCCATCCCGATGCCGGTTCCGTTGCAGAGTTTGCCTCTGCTAGCCGTGTGCCGGTTATGAATGGCGGTGATGGTGCCAATGAGCACCCAACTCAGGCATTGCTAGATCTCTACACCATCCGCAAAGAAATGGTTGCTATAGGACGAGACATTGATGGACTCACCATAGCCATGGTGGGTGATCTAAAGTATGGGCGTACGGTTCATTCATTGTGTAAATTGTTGCGTTTATATAGCAATATTAAAGTGGTATTGGTTTCGCCGAAAGAACTTTCATTGCCGGCAGATATTGTTGAAGGTATGCGCAGTGCCGGGGTTGAGGTTGATGTGTCCGAGGATTTGACGCACGGTATCACTGATGTAGATATTGTCTACTCTACCCGTATTCAAGAAGAGCGCTTTGGCAGTAAACAGGAAGCTGACCTTTATCGCGGTCGATTTAGATTAAACCAGGCGATATATACAGAATTTTGTCAGCCTAATACGGTGATAATGCATCCACTACCCAGAGACTCGAGAGCAGATGCCAATGAATTGGATAATGATTTAAATAATAACCCCAACTTGGCAATTTTTAGACAAACCGATAATGGTGTTCTAGTTCGTATGGCGCTATTTGCCCTCGTTCTTGATGTAGCCGATACTGTAGATAAGTATTCCCATGATGTTCGTTGGTTTAACGCCCGCACATAGAAAAATAATAATTAATCGCCGGGTACTAGTAGATTGTGCTAAAACCGGTAAGCATTGAATCCAAGGCAAAGTAATGAATCAGTTTGAAGATATTCGTCCCTACAGGGATATAGAAGTCCCCAAAGTCCTTGCGCGATTAATCGCCGATAATGAATTTATTGATCTGCTGTTATCCAGACGCCTACCAACATTATGGCGACTCGCCCCCTTGTTGTTGAAGCCTATAGCAAGACCTCTGCTTAAGCGTAGTTTGAGACGTTTAACCGCGGATGTAACCACTGTGGCGGATTTTCAAGATCATGTGAAAGTCGGACTGCAAAATAGCTTAGATAAAACTACAGATGGTTATGCCTTTGGTGGATTAGATCAATTGGACCCAAATCAAGCTTACCTATTTATTTGTAATCATCGTGATATTGCATTGGATCCAGCGATGGTCAATTTAGCGCTTCATACGGTCGGGCTAGATACAGTTAGGATTGCTATCGGTGATAATTTGTTAAGCAAACCATTTGCCAGTGATCTTATGCGAGTGAATCGCAGTTTTATTGTGAAGCGTTCGGTTGAGGGGCGCAGGGAAAAGCTTGAGTCACTTAAAAATCTTTCAGCTTATATCCGTCACAGTGTAACTAATGACAAGGCTTCTTGCTGGATAGCCCAAGCGGAAGGGCGAGCCAAAGATGGTAATGATCGCACAGAAACAGCCCTATTAAAGATGCTGACATTATCTAAAACAAAACAGCAGACCTTTGGCGAGGCCATAGGTCAAATAAAATTGATGCCGGTTAGTATCTCCTATGAATATGATCCCTGTATTGTTGAGAAGACAAGAGAGCTTTATTCTGCCAAACAGGGAGAAGACTATATAAAGTCTGAATTTGAAGACTTAGATAGTATCCAAAAGGGCTTTTTAGGTTACAAGGGTCGGGTTCAGGTTAATTTTGGTGATGTTGTGGGTAACGATTTTGAAACCGCTGAAGACTTGGCCGTTGAAATTAATCGCCAAATCTATTCGCTATATCAACTTTTTCCTACCAATATTATTGCATGGCAGATTCAGCAGGGTAAAAATGCTGAAGCACTTGATCAGCTAAAACAGCAGTGGCCCGAAGAGGATTGGTCGCAAGCTGAGGCTAAGTTTCGTCAGCATCTTAATTCAGTGCCAGAAGAGCAGCAGTCTCTGGTTATAGACGCCTATGCCGCTCCGGTTAAAAATCAACTAGACTACCAACAGCAAAGCCCAGTTGCGGGCAACTCCATCAATGAGGAAGCTATTGTTTGTTAGATGATTCAACTAAGGAAACCATTCAACAGGGTTACCGGCAATTTTTACAATTTCGTGATTTAAAGCCTCGGCAGGGGCAAAAGCAAATGGTGGCCGCTATTGCCAATAGCCTTAGCCATGATGATGCCGATAAGCGACTTGCCGTTATCGAGGCTGGAACTGGAACCGGTAAAACCGTTGGCTACCTTCTTTCTGCTCTCCCTATAGCGCGTGCACTAGATAAAACAGTGGTTGTGGCTACTGGAACTATTGCGCTTCAAGAACAATTACTTTTAAAAGATATTCCCGATTTACTGGAAGCCTGTGGCTGGGATCACCAAGTTGCTCTGGTAAAGGGCCGTGGGCGCTATATTTGTAATTTGCGTTTACAGCAGTGTATGGATGCGATTAAGTCCAAAGAGGCGGGCCTATTTCTATTTGAAGATGAACTGCAATTTAACCCCAATGGCGATAGTGAAGATCTATATCAAGAATTATCAGAATCGTTAGAGGATGGAAGTTGGGATGGTGATCGCGACGCATGGGATAGTCGAATTGCCGATGCAGATTGGCGAACTCTGACGGTTGATCACCGTCAGTGCACCGGGCGACGTTGTCAGTATGTAGACCAGTGTCCTTTTTTTAAGGCGCGCTCTGAGCTCGAAGAGGCTGATTGTATTGTAGCTAATCACGATTTAGTGATGGCTGACTTAGCTTTGGGGGGTGGTGCAATTTTACCAGCGCCCGAAGACTGTATTTATATATTTGATGAGGGGCATCGCTTAGGCGAAACTGCGGTAAAGCATTTCGGCGCTCAATGTCGTATCAATACAACCATCAATTGGTTGGAGAGGCTTCCCAAACAGCTCAAAGGTCAGACGCCGGTATTTGAAAAAGAAACGACCATTACTGAAATGTTGCCACGTATCGAAAAAGGTGCCAAAGAGGTTATGGATCTGCTAGCGGTTTCCTACCCAAGGTTTAAAGCTTACCTAGATAATGTAGAGGATGAGCGGCAGCTTTACCGATTCCCTCAAGGTGATGTAGGTGAAGACACACGCGAATTAGCTCAAAATATTAGCGCTCTTACCAGCCGTTGGATGGGTCGGGTTGAGGTATTAAGAGATACCTTAAATGAAGCCCTTAGTGATAAAGATTATTCCGTACCCAATGCAGATGTAGAGTTGTTTTATCAGCAGGTAGGCAGTTGGTTAACTAAGAGTGAAAGTCTGTTGGCGCTGTGGGACCGTTTAAAGCAACAGCCGACCAGTAATAAAGTTCCCTTAGCTAGCTGGTTGCGACTGGATGATACAGGTTCTGGTAATTTGGATATCGCCATTAATGCCAGCCCTATTCAAGCCACAGATATTCTGCGTGAACAGCTGTGGGGCTGTTGTTATGGCGCGGTGATTACTTCTGCAACTTTGCGGTCTCTGGGCACATTTAATAGCTTTAAACGAGAAACAGGCATCCCTGAAACAGCACAGTTTCTATCGGTTGCGGGCGCCTTTAATTATGCCAAGGCAGCCACACTTCGGGTGCCCAATAACTGTATTGAGGGAAATTCTATTGATCAGCATACAGATTATATTGCTGATAACTTCGCTGCTATGGTGGAGAAAAAAGTCGGTACGCTGGTGCTTTTTTCTTCTCGGCGGCAAATGGATGAGGTTTATGATCGACTTGACTATGAGTTACAAAGTATAAGCTTAGTACAGGGCAAGTATTCCAATCGTGAAATGGTAAGGCTGCATAAAGAGCGTGTTGATCAGGGAAAAACCAGTGTTTTATTGGGTCTAGCTAGTTTTGCCGAGGGTGTTGATTTACCGGGTGACTATTGCAAGCATGTAATTATTGCCAAATTACCCTTTATGGTGCCTGATGATCCGCTCCATGAAGCTTTGTCTGAGTGGGTTGAGGATAAGGGTGGAAATTCCTTTTTTGATATAGCACTACCTATAGCTTCATTGCGCCTTATTCAGGCCTGTGGTCGTCTATTGCGAACTGAAACTGATACTGGCACTGTAACTATTTTAGATAAGCGCTTGCTAACTAAGCGCTATGGTGGGCAGCTAATGGATGCGCTGCCGCCGTTTAGACGACAGCACTAAGCTTATTTCTTTTTGTCTTTTTTGGTGTAGGTCTTTTTCTTTTTCTTTAGCGGTGCGCTGCCGTCATTCTTGGCTGTTTTTCGCTTTGATGAATTATCGCGACCAGCTGATTTAACCTTTTTGGGACCTTTTCTTGGTCTTGGAGATCGGCTGGAAGGTGCGGAATTATCACCACCTTTGTCGATGCTAATATTGAGTGCTTTTGAGCGCACTCTAGCCTTTTTAAGGGTTTTGAAGATGTCATCTGGCATGCCATCGGGAAGATCTACTGTACTATAATCATCATGCAGAATAATCTGGCCAATATATTGGCTACTAATATCAGCTTCATTGGCAATGGCGCCAACAATATTTGAAGGCTCAACGCTGTCATTTTTACCAACTTCCAAACGGTAGGTCACCATAGGTACTTCATTGCCATCTTCATCGCGAATAATTCGTTCAGACTTTTGGGGTTTACCATTTTTTGGATTCGGTTCTTTGTTCTTTCTATTCCTTTTGTTGTTGTCTCTATCTTTACCTGAGTTATCCTGACGAGGAGCAACAATATTATCCAACTTTGGGAATAGTGGACGTTCTTTTTGATTTTCATAGGTTAAAGCAGCTGCGACATCTGCCATATCTAAATCGTTGTCTTCAACATACTTAACAATCATTTCACGAAATTTATCGAGTCGCGGCGTTTCTAATGTTTTAGAGAGCTGCTCGGTAAACTGCTGTATGCGTTGATCACTAACCTGTGCATTGGATGGCATAGTTAATGGTGCAATAGTGCTTTTTGTGGTTTTCTCAATCGAGCGGAGTAGGCGAGTTTCTTTAGGGGTGATAAACAAAATTGCTTTACCCTCTCTGCCGGCACGACCGGTTCTACCAATACGATGGACATATGACTCGTTGTCATAGGGGATATCAAAGTTGATAACATGACTGATACGCTCAACATCAAGCCCGCGAGCTGCTACATCAGTGGCTACAACCACGTCAATTTGACCGCGCTTAAGTTTTCCAATAGTGCGCTCTCTTAGAGCCTGAGTTAGGTCGCCATTGAGTGCTGCTGTTGAGAAGCCGCGTGCTTCAAGGCGCTCGGCAATATTTAGGGTAGAGGATTTGGTGCGCACAAAGATAATCATGCCGTCAAACTGCTCTACTTCAAGAACGCGAGTGAGGGCGTCCATTTTTTGGTGTGCTTTTACAGTGACATACTGTTGCTGGATTCGCTCGACGGTTTGGGTTTTGCTCTTAATGCGAACTTGTTCAGCATCGCCAAGATAGGTGTCGGCCACACGTTTAATTGCTGCGGGCATGGTGGCAGAAAATAGTGCACGCTGACTTTCGGCGGGGGTTTTTGAAAGAATGGTCTCTACATCATCAATAAAACCCATACGCAACATCTCATCCGCTTCATCTAGTACCAATGATTTTACTTGGCTTAGATTTAGACTTTTGCGTTTAAGGTGGTCCAGGATACGACCAGGTGTACCAACAACTACCTGCGCGCCGCGTTTTAAGCCCCGTAACTGACCGCCAATATCAGCACCGCCATAAATAGGCAGTACATGGAAACCTTTGATATGTTTAGCATAACTTTGAAATGCTTCTGCCACCTGAATAGCGAGCTCACGCGTAGGTGTAAGTACCAAGATTTGCGGTGTTTTTTGCTGTGGATCAATATTGCTAAGCAAAGGCAGGGCAAACGCCGCTGTCTTACCAGTACCAGTTTGGGCAGTACCTAAAAGATTTTTACCACTTAAAAGAATAGGGATACTTTGCGCTTGAATTGGCGAGGGCTGCTCGTAACCCAAATTTTGAACAGCTTTAAGCACCGGTGCACTGATACCCAGTGATAGAAATTCGTTAGAAGACATTAAATTACCTTTGGTTATGCTCTCAACAGCGAGAGGCGCGGAGTATACGCCTGTCATCAGCATTTTTATAGCTTAATCATTGTTATTATTAGTATTTCATGCATTTTAGCCTCAATTTAGCGTTAAATTGGTCATAAAATTGTGAACAAAAAATTCTAGCTAACGTACAACTGTCTATAGAAACTAACAATTAGCGCCAAGCTAGGCTCTAACTATGGTAAATTAGATATCTTGGTTTTTTTTGAAATCACTTTGGAGTCAACATGAGTTTAGAAGATAATCGTCGAGAATATGATTACGGTGTGCTAACCCGTGATTCATTACTGGATGAGCCATTTTCCCAATTTGAGTTATGGATGAATCAAGCGATTGAATCGCAAATTCAAGACCCTACCGCTATGAGTATTGCGTCTGTGGATGTTGGTGGTCAGCCTTCGCAGCGTATGGTATTGCTCAAGCATTTTGATACAAGCGGCTTTGTATTTTATACCAACTTGGAAAGCCGAAAAGCCAAAGAAATTCAGGCCAATCAAAAAGTGAGCTTACATTTTCCTTGGTTGCAGTTAGATAGGCAGGTCATTATTGGCGGTCGTGCTGAGCCTTTGCCAAGAGACGAGGTTTTAAAATACTTTTTGAGTCGCCCCGTTGAAAGTCAGCTAGGCGCTTGGGCATCAAAGCAAAGTAGTGTAATTGACTCAAGGCAGACTCTAGAGAATGAGTTCAATAGGCATAAAGAAAAGTTTTCAAAGGGGGATGTACCTCTGCCAGATTTCTGGGGAGGTTACCGTATAGTGCCAACTGAAATTGAGTTCTGGCAGGGTGGCGAGAAACGCTTACACGACAGATTTCGCTATCAGTTAAATGGGGATAGCTGGGATATTTCTCGACTATCGCCCTAAAATATCTTGTTTTTTGGAAATAGTTAATAACTTTCTCTTTAGGCGTTCCATATCGATAAAATTTCCATGTACTGACTAATTATTGGGTTAATAATTAATGGCAACAATAACGAAGTAGCGTTCACCCTCTGGGGTTGTTACCTGAACTTCGTCATCGACAGACTTGCCTATTAAGGCTCGCGCCATAGGCGAGTCAATACTAATCCAATTTTGCTCTGCATCGATTTCATCAGAGCCCACTAGACGCAGTTGTTGGGGTGGTGCATCAGGGTTGTCCTGATCTTCTAAAGTGACCCAAGCCGCAAAATAGACTGCCGAGGTATCTCTTGGCTTATCCTCAACAATAGTGGCATTTTCAAGTCGTTTGCTTAAGTAACGCAGACGGCTATCAATTTCGCGCAAACGCCGCTTGCCATAAATATAGTCGCCGTTTTCCGAGCGGTCACCATTTTTTGCCGCCTCATGCACTACTTGAGTGACTTGAGGGCGTTCCACTTTCCATAGTTGACGGACTTCAGCGCGTAATTTGGCGGCACCTTCGGCGGTAATATAGGGCGAGCTTTTCGGGGGAGGGGGTCTATAGCGCGACATGTTAGGACCTTTGTACCAAATCAAATACATCACAATAAAAGTCAAGCTCAGCTTGCATGGCGCGAATAATGTTTTCCGCTTTTCGAAAGCCATGACCCTCGTCGGGAAATTTAACATAAACTACAGGAATACCTTTTTTCTTAAGGCTACTAACCATCAACTCCGCTTGACTGGGGGGTACTACCTTGTCTTCTAAGCCCTGCAGAAAGATCACAGGGCAGTTAAGCTGTTCTATGTGGTTAATAGGGGACCGCTGTTGATAAATAGTCTTTTGTTCAGGGTAGGGCCCGACTAATTTGTCTAAGTAGCGCGATTCAAATTTATGGGTATCACGAGCCAGGGTTTCAAGGTTGCCAATGCCATAAAGGCTTGCTCCTGCCCTAAAAGTATCTGTAAAGGTAAGCGCCGATAATACGGTATAGCCACCGGCACTACTGCCACGAATAATACATCGCTCTGGATCAACTTTTTGCTGTGTGGTTAAAAACTTAATGGCGTATTGAGTGTCTTCGATATCCGCCAGCCCCCAGGCGCCATTTAACGCATCGCGATAATCCCTGCCAAAACCGGTGCTGCCACGGTAATTGATATCCACTACGGCAAAGCCTCTGCTCGTCCAATACTGAATTTTTAAATTCAAACTGCAGTCCGTAGCACCTGTGGGGCCACCATGACAGATAGCGATAACGGGAGGCAGTTGGTTGTTTTCACCACAGTATTGACTATTAGTTGGAGGGTAAAAGAATGCCTGAACGTTGGTATTGTTTGCCGTTGGGAAGCTAATAGATTCTGGTTTAGCAAGGTCTTCGGTGGCTATATTAAGATTTGAGGGAGAATAGATAGCCTCGACTATACCCTGTTGAGAAACAGTAACCACTTGATCGGCAATATCGGGCGCGCCAGCCACCATATATAAGCCACCGGAGTCACAGCAAGCAGCTTGCATCGATTTATAGTTGCTCGCCACTGGTTTCAATGAGCCCTTGGCGATATCCACAAAGCCGCAATACCAAACGCCTTGCTGAGTCCACAGGCAGCCAATTGTATTGGCGTCAATAAAATCATAAGTCGACATGCCAAATTGCCACAGAGGTGTAGCAAATTCAGCGGGCATATCAACAATTACCCCATGATCGGCAGAGTATATATTCCACCAGTTATTGCGATCAGAGACATAATATAATCGGTTGTCTGGCGACCACTGAGGTTGAAATATAGCTTCAAGTCCATCGCCTCCTGCTATTAGTCGTTTGTTCTCAAGGCAATGGTTATGAATATCTGCTTGCCACAGTTGAGTGCTGTCCCATGGCATATTGGGATGATTCCATTCTATCCAACACAGGCTTTTTCCATCCGGGCTGATTCGTGGATAAGCATAAAAATCAGCACCTCTGGCAAGCGGGGTTAACTGCTTGTTGCCTGCTGTAAGTGAAATACCGACCAAATAGTTTTCTGGTTCAGTTGTTTCATTATGTTGCTCACAAACGGCAATTAATCGTTGGTTAACACTATCGATTATCAAATCGGCAAAGCGAAGGCCAGATTCAGTAATGGCTACTGGGGTTGTAGTGCCAAATGGTTGCTGGTAAATACGCTGATCGGAAGCGTTGACAAAATAGATGCTATTTTCTGATAGCGCATAAGCCATGCCGCCATATTCATGCACACGACTATAGTGGCTATAGGGTGCTGGAATAAGGTCTTTTATCAATCCGTTTTTACTGCGGCCAATAATTACATTTCTACCACCCTCATTGGGTCGGCTTTCTACCCAAGTAACTAGGTCATTGCAGGATTGGATATGGTTTATTTTAGGTGCAGCGCTAGCAACTTTTTCTGCGCTTAATGATGAAGGCCAGGTGCCAAATGGTAGAACGGTTTTAGATTTCATACTCACTAGCCGCCAGCCAATTTGACGGGGTACCCCATTTTTTCTAATTGCTGTTTTAATGTTTCGCGGTGATCGCCCTGAATTTCAATAACGCCATCTTTTACAGTGCCGCCCGTAGAGCAGCTCTTTTTAAGCTGTTTTGCCAAAGCCTTTAACTTGTCTGCTTCCAAATCAAATCCGCTGATGGTGGTAACGCCTTTGCCTTTTCGGCCTTTAGTTTCTCGGCGAATACGAATAATCCCATCGGATTGTAACGATGGGCTGGGTTCGCTTTGTTGCTTTATACGACCAGTTTCGGTGGAGTACACAAGACGCGATTCTTTATTTGGCATTGATGAGTCTCAAATAATATTGGTTAAGAGATTATTACTAATTTTAACCATTTAATCATCAATTAACGCTGTGCTATTGGTTTTTAATGGGTATTAAACTGATTGCGGTAACTAAGGGCCTCTTGATACTGCGCAATATCGGGAAACTGCAGTTCGGCTAAATCTGCAATGCTTCGTGCAACCTTAAGTAAACGGTGAAAACTTCTGGTAGAAAGTTTATAGCTATTAATGGCCTGATCTAAAAAATCCTGTTGTTGTTGATTTAGGGGGCACACTTTTTTCAGTTGTTGGTTATCAAGTCTCGAATTGATAAGCCCCTGTCTAGCCATCTGTATTGACCTTGCTCGATTAACTCTTTGGCTAATTTGCTGATTAGATTCTCCTTGCTGTTCTTGTGCCTGAAATAATTGCCTATTTTTAATATTAGTTACTGGTATATGGAGATCAATGCGGTCCAATATAGGACCGGATATTTTACTTTGGTAGCGAGCTATTTTTTCTGCGCTGCAATGACAGCGGTCACTTCCCAAGTAGCCACAGGGGCATGGATTCATTGCTGCTATCAGTTGGAATTGGGCTGGGAAGGTAAGCTGTGCTGTGGCACGCGAAATATTGATCTCACCCGATTCTAAAGGTTCACGTAACATTTCTACTACAGATCGTTGAAACTCTGGAAATTCATCAAGAAATAGAACTCCCTCATGGGCAAGGGAAATTTCCCCCGGCTTTGGTGAACTGCCTCCACCGACGATAGCAATAGCCGAAGCACTATGATGAGGCGAGCGAAATGGTCGCTCGAGCAAGTCGCGATCTAAATTCTTATTTGCGAGTGAGTGTATAGAGGCGACCTGTAATGCTTGATGATTGGTCATTAGCGGAAGAATACCCGCTAAGCGGCTGGCTAACATCGATTTTCCGGTACCCGGCGGCCCAAACAACAACAGATGATGGCCACCACAGGCAGCAATTTCTAATGCCCGTTTAGCTTGCTTCTGTCCGATTACATCGCGTATCTCAGGGTGCTGTGGATGATCATTTACAGTTTTTTTACGCCAGGCTGCTATAGGCTGCACTTGATGGAGGTGGGCGGTAACCTGTAGAAGATGGGTTGCGGCAAGTACAGTAACAGCCTCTACCATCGAGGCTTCATCGGCGTTCTGTGGGCTGATAATAATATGTCTATCCGCAGTTGCACAGGCTATTACTGCGGGGAGAATAGCTTCAACGCCGCGCAGTTCTCCCGATAAGCCTAGTTCGCCAATAAATTCAAATTGTTTAAGAGGCTGCTTAGGTACTTGATCTGACGCTGCTAAAATTCCAATAGCAATGGCTAGGTCAAAGCGACTGCCCGTTTTGGGTAATTCGGCAGGGGCTAGGTTAACGGTAATGCGCCGATTGGGGAATTCAAACTTTGAGTTGATAATAGCGCTGCGAACACGGTCCTTGCTTTCTTTTACAGCGGCTTCAGGCAAGCCAACAATGTTAAATGCCGGCAATCCGTTTGAAAGATGCACCTCTACAGAGACAAGGGGTGCCTGCAAGCCTAACTTGGCGCGGGTATTAACCGTAGAAAGTGACATCCATTGTCCCTCTAGATTTCTTTGGTGCTGACTAGCCTGCCAATGTTTTTTCCAGTTCAGCTAGTTTTTGTTCAAGCTGTGTGATTTTTTCCCTTGAGCGAGCAAGAACGGCTTTTTGCGCGTCAAATTCTTCTCTAGAAACAATATCAAATTTATCGAAAAGATGATTGGTTGCCGCTTGAAGATAGGTCATTGCTTCAGAGTTGAGTGCTTGAGAGCCGTTCATGGCTGAATTGAGCTGGTCTTTTAAATGCTGGTAAAAGTCTTCTGGTTTCATAGGTATATGTTCCTTATCTGGTTTTACTGTAGCAAATTTCTTTCGGCTTATCATAGTCATTTAAGGCTAACCAAATAGGTGCTTCAAAAAAAACAAGCGACCCAAAATGGTGCATATTGTTTAAAATTAAACTTTTTTTCACTTAATGTCAGTGATTTCTGGTGTTTTATGCTCTTTTGATAGCGGTTTATCAAAATTTTTAAAAGTTGGCACGCTACGTGCATAGTCATGTGTGCGTATTAGAAAACATACATTTAACGCGCAACTTTAAATCTTGGGAGATTTAAACAAAGAACTTCTTTACCGGTGAAGTTAAGTTACAAGAAACTTTAAACCTAATTTCACCAGTAGAAGTTTTAATTTAGTTTAAAAACACGAGTGATCTAATTACTCAATGGAGAAATTCAATGAAAATGGTTACGGCAATTATAAAGCCCTTTAAGCTCGATGAGGTTCGAGAGGCTTTAGGTGAGCTTGGTGTAACAGGTGTTACTGTTACCGAAGTCAAAGGATTCGGACGTCAAAAGGGGCATACAGAGCTCTATAGAGGCGCTGAATACGTTGTAGATTTTCTACCAAAAGTAAAAGTTGAAGTTGCATTAGCTGATGAGCAGGTTGATCCTGCTGTTGAAGCGATAACTGCAGCTGCCCAAACCGGAAAAATTGGTGATGGCAAAATTTTTATTACTAACACTGAACAAGTAATCCGAATCCGTACCGGCGAAACCGGTGCCGAAGCGATTTAATTAGAGGAAATATAAAATGACTGAGATCTTTCAACTTCAATACGCACTAGACACCTTCTATTTCTTGGTGTGCGGTGCACTCGTAATGTGGATGGCTGCTGGCTTTTCGATGCTAGAAGCTGGTTTGGTTCGTTCCAAAAATACCACTGAAATCCTAACTAAAAACGTAGCTCTGTTCGCTGTTGCATGTACCATGTACTTGGTATGTGGTTACGCGATCATGTACGGTGGCGATACTTTCCTAAGCGGAATTGCTGGTGATGGTGTTGCTGACGATTGGACTTACGCTCCTGCCGCTGACTTCTACTTCCAGGTTGTATTCGTAGCTACTGCTATGTCTATTGTTTCTGGTTCTGTTGCTGAGCGCATGAAGCTATGGTCCTTCCTATTATTCGCAGTTGTAATGACTGGTTACATTTACCCAATGGAAGGTGCTTGGACTTGGGGTGGCGAAGCCGTATTCGGTATGTACACTCTTGGTGACCTAGGTTTCTCTGACTTTGCTGGTTCTGGTATTGTTCACATGGCTGGTGCTTCTGCAGCGCTTGCGGGTGTAATCCTACTGGGTGCTCGTAAAGGCAAATACGGTTCTAACGGTGAAGTTAACGCTATTCCAGGCGCTAACCTACCAATGGCTACACTAGGTACATTCATTCTATGGATGGGCTGGTTTGGCTTTAACGGTGGTTCAGTACTAGCTACTGCTTCTGTTGAGAGTGCTAACGCTGTTGCAATGGTATTCCTAAACACTAACGCTGCTGCTTCTGGTGGTCTTATTGCCGCTCTAATCGTAGCTAAGCTTCTATTCGGTAAAGCTGATCTTACTATGGCACTTAATGGTGCACTAGCGGGTCTAGTTGCTATTACTGCTGAGCCATCAACTCCAAGTGCACTTCAGGCTACTCTATTCGGTGCTCTAGGTGGCGTACTTGTAGTATTCAGTATCCTTACTCTCGACAAGCTAAAACTTGACGATCCTGTCGGTGCTATCTCTGTTCACGGTGTTGTAGGTCTTCTAGGTCTATTGCTTGTGCCAGTAACTAACGACGGTTCTACTTTCTCAGGTCAGTTAATCGGTGCGGCTACCATCTTTGTATGGGTATTCGTAACAAGCTTTATTGCTTGGTATGTAATCAAAGCACTAATCGGACTCAGAGTATCTGAAGAAGATGAAGCTAATGGTGTAGATTTGGCTGAATGCGGGATGGAAGCCTATCCTGAATTCACAAGCTCAAAAAGCTAAGTTTCTGCTCTGCAAGCTTACCGGGGCCCTGTGCCCCGGTTTTTTTTGCCTGTAAAAAAGTGCATGATAGTAATAAGCAGCAAGGCAGTTAAAAGTTAATATTAATTGCAAAGATGCAATATAATGAAATAACAGGTATCTTTACCTACTACTAATTAAATTTTTTTGTATTAAGAGGAGTACATTATGTTTTTGGTGTCAGCCACAATAAAGCCATTTAAATTGGATGATGTTCGCGAAGCTTTGTCTGATGTTGGTGTTCAAGGAATAACCGTAACAGAAGTTAAGGGATTTGGACGCCAGAAGGGTCATACTGAATTATATCGTGGTGCAGAATATGTTGTTGATTTCTTGCCCAAGGTTAAATTAGAAGTTGTAGTTGCAGATGATATTCTTGATGCAGTTATTGAGGCAGTCGAGAAAGCGGCTAAAACTGGTAAAATTGGCGATGGCAAAGTATTTGTATACAAAGTTGAGCAAGCATTGCGTATCCGTACCGGTGAGACTGGCGAAGAAGCATTATAGTTTCCAGTTTTATCGTCTAAGCTAGTAATATATAGGCGATCCCGCACTGGGATTGCCTATGCTTAATAAGAGCCCCCCTAGGAGTTTGATTTGTACTTACACCTCAAGTCGCGAGTGTTTACTTGTGTATTTATACTGTGCTGTTTGTTAGGCGCTTCGCTCATAACATTTGCTGAAAAAAGTGACGAAATATCTAAACCCAAAACGGATAACGTCCTTAAGTATTTAATAACTGCGAGACCAGACCTTGAGTTTACTGTCGTTGGGCAGACACCAATGCCAGGGATATATGAAGTACAGGTCAAAAATGGTCCTGTATTGTTTGTCCATGAAGCGGGTCAGTACCTACTTCAGGGCGATTTACTTCAAGTAACAGCTAATGAAATTATTAGCACCATGGAAGTTAGGGAGGCAAGTAAGCGACGCGAGTTATTTGCCAAACGCTCCACCGACGATATGATTATCTTTAAGCCCGAAGGTGAATCTAAAGCCATTATGAATGTCTTTACTGATGTCGATTGTGGTTACTGTCGCAAGTTTCATCGGGAGGTTCCACAGCTCAATGCAATGGGAATTGAAGTCCGATATCTGGCATTTCCTCGAGCGGGAATACCCTCAGGTTCCTATAATAAAATCGCTAAAGCTTGGTGTGCAGAGGATAAGCAAGACACCTTGACCAAGGTAAAAAATGGTCGAAATGTCGATGTGGAGGTCTGTGATAATAACCCAATTGCTGAGCATTATTCTTTTGGTAATAGCATTGGCGTCACAGGCACGCCGGCAATTGTTTTGATGGATGGTACCCTGATTCCTGGTTATCAACCTGCCGCGAGCTATGCAAAACTTTTAGGTATTTCGCCTAAATAGAACAGTGGCTGTTAAGTCCATATCAGCCATTTATAGCAAAAACATAAAAATAACCCCGAAAAAGCCTATTTTGGTATAGAATTGCGCCATTGACAGAGCTCAATTAGGTGTTTAATGTTGCCGCCATTTTTTAGCGAAACAATACCTAAAATACTACTAATTTTGGAGAGAGAACGTGCGATCTGTACAAGTCGGTATCTGCGGTTTAGGAACAGTGGGTTCCGGTGTATTTAATGTAATATCACGCAATTCAAGTAATATTAATGATCGTGCAAATTGTACGATTAATATTGCGCAGATTGGTGCCCGTCGAGATAACCCGAATTGCGATACCGCATCCACCAACGTTGTACGCGATATCTTTGAGGTTGCGCAAAACCCTGATATCGACATAGTAGTAGAGTTAATTGGTGGTACAACGGTTGCCTATGATCTGGTCATGACCGCCCTTAAAAACAACAAGCATGTGGTTACGGCTAATAAAGCATTGATTGCAGAGCACGGTATGGAAATCTTTACTGTTGCCGCATCAAAGGGCCTTGTAGTTGCCTACGAAGCGGCTGTTGCTGGTGGAATCCCAATTATTAAAGGTCTGCGCGAAGGGCTCTCTGCAAATCAGGTTAATTGGGTTGCGGGCATTATTAACGGCACCACCAATTTTATTTTAACTGAAATGGATACTAAGGGTCGGGACTTTAACGACGTGTTAGTTGAAGCTCAGGAAAAGGGTTACGCTGAAGCAGATCCAACCTTTGATGTAGAGGGTATAGATGCAGCTCATAAGTTAGTTATTTTGGCTTCTATTGCTTTCGAAATGCCACTGACTCTTGAGGGCTTGTATACCGATGGTATTACTCAACTAGAGCCGCAAGATGTCGCCTATGCTAAAGAGTTAGGCTACGCCATCAAGCACCTAGGTATTGCCCGTCAAACTAAACAGGGCGTAGAGCTTAGAGTGCATCCAACACTGGTGCCGCAGTCTAGTATGATTGCCGGTGTCAACGATGTGGCTAATGCGGTTATGGTCAATGCTGATGCTGTGGGTACCACTTTGTTTTGTGGTCCGGGTGCCGGTGCAGAGCCAACCGCATCCTCGGTGATTGCCGATATTGTGGATGTGGCGCGAACTATTGATTCGCCTATCGAAGCAAAAGTTAATGCGCTAGGTTGTCCTATCTCTGAATTAGAGCAGCGCAATATTGTGGCAATCGAAGAAATTGAAACTAGCTTCTATATGCGCTTCTCTGCCTTGGATAAGCCGGGTGTATTGTCAGAAATCACATCAATTATGGGTGATACTGGTATTAGTATTGAGGCTATAGTGCAGAAAGAGCAGCCAGCCGGTGAAGATTACGTTAATGTGATTATTGTCACCAGCGTAACTCAAGAAAAGTTATTAAGCACTGCAGTTGAGCGTATAGAAAATCTTAAAACTGTGCGAGATTCTATTAAATTTATCCGCGTAGAGCATTTGGATCAGTAAATGAAATATATAAGTACTAGAGGCGGCGTTGAGCCAAAAAGTTTTGAAGATGTTGTGCTGACTGGACTTGCTGAAGATGGCGGTTTATTTGTGCCAGAACAATTACCTAAATTTAGCCCTGAAGAAATAGCCTCATGGGTTGAGCTTTCCTACGAGGAACTAGCGCTAAAAATTATTACACCCTTTGTAGGTGGCTCGATTCCGGAACAGGACTTGCGGGAACTGATCGAGAAATCCTATGCCGGTTTTCGTCACGAAGCGATAGCGCCCCTAGTTCAAGCAGGGCATAACCAATGGATTTTGGAGTTATTCCAAGGTCCCACCCTGGCATTTAAAGACTTTGCTCTGCAGTTTTTGGGCAATCTGCTCGACTATATTTTGGCTAAGCGCGATCAAAAGGTAGTGATTATGGGTGCTACATCTGGTGATACTGGTTCCGCCGCTATCGAGGGTTGTCGACACTGTAAGAATCTAGATATTTTTATTCTGCACCCCTATCAGCGTGTATCCGAGGTGCAGCGTCGTCAAATGACCACTGTTTTGGCTGATAATATTCACAATTTGGCATTACATGGTAACTTTGACGACTGTCAAAATATGGTTAAAGCTAGCTTTGCTGATCAGTCTTTCTTGCCAGAGGGACGCCAGCTAGCCGCGGTTAATTCAATTAACTGGGCGCGGATTATGGCTCAGATTGTGTACTATTTTTGGGCGTCTTTGGCCTTGGGTGGGCCGCATAAAAAAGTATCATTCTCGGTGCCAACCGGTAATTTTGGCGATATTTTTGCTGGCTATCTAGCGCATCAAATGGGTCTTCCCATTGAGCAGTTAGTTATCGCGACCAATCAGAATGATATTTTGCATCGCTGTATCAGTGAAAATGATCACAGTACTCAGCCACTTCAGCAAAGTTTAGCGCCGAGTATGGATATTATGATTTCCAGTAACTTTGAGCGCCTGTTGTTTGATTTGTATGATCGTGATGGTGAACAGATTGCCAGTCTAATGGCGAATGCAAAGAATGGTCATATGAAATTAAGTGACACAGCCCTTGCTAAAGCAAGGAAGTTATTTTCAAGCTATCGCTGTGGGGACCAAGGTATGGTCGAAGTTATCCGATCTACCTATGAAGACAGTGGTTATCTGTTGGATCCCCATACAGCCATTGGATTAGCGGCGGCGCGTGAATGCAGTAATAATAAATCTACGCCGATGATTACTTTGGCGACGGCACATCCGGCTAAATTTCCCGATGCAGTTAAGCAGGCAGGTTATCATGAGGATCCTGCATTGCCTCCGCATATGGCAGATTTATTTGATCGTGAGGAGCAATACACTGTACTTGATAACGATAAGTCAGCAGTACAGACGTTTATAGGTGAAAATATCACCTCATAAGAAAAACACTTAAGAGACATAAAATTTGGACACAAAAAAACCGGCAACAGCCGGTTTTTTTAATATATCGAATAAACTACTTGGCAGCTAGCGCTTTAACTCTAGTGTTAAGGCGGCTTTTATGGCGCGCAGCTTTATTCTTATGGATAATTCCTTTGTCAGCCATACGGTCGATAACTGGGACCGACGTAGTATAGGCTTCTTGGGCTGCAGTAGCATCGCCACTTTCAAGGGCTGCTTCAACCTTCTTGATGTAGGTACGAACCATTGAGCGAAGGCCAGCATTATGCTGACGTCTTTTTTCGTTTTGACGTGCGCGTTTTTTTGCTTGTGCTGAATTAGCCACTTGAACTATCTCCTAAATAAGGGAACTCTGTAAAGGCGCGGAAATATACATTGTTATTTCACGATATTCAACCTTAATGTTGCGCTTTTCTGAGACTTTTTAGTAGTTTGGTAATAATTATTTTCAATCCAATCATATCCAACTGATAGATTAGCTTGGACTGGGTTGTTACTATCGTTAAACTAGCACGCAAAATTGTTAAAGCGGAAGCCATAGTGACCGAGGAAAAAGCACAGCAGAAAAAAGATCATGGACTACTTCGCTCTAGCGGTGTGGTCAGTTTCTTTACCATGCTCTCTCGCTTCTTAGGGCTTGCTCGCGACGTAATTTTTGCCCGTGTAATCGGTGCTGAGGCATTGGCCGATGTGTTCTTTGTGGCCTTTAAGATTCCCAACTTCTTTCGTCGCCTATTTGCAGAGGGTGCCTTTGCTCAAGCTTTTGTGCCCATACTGGGTGAATATAGGGAAAAGGGTAGTGCGGCGGCGGTAAGGGAGCTTGTAAGTCGCGTGGCTGGCAATCTGGGTCTAACTCTAATCTTTATTACGCTATTTATTGTGCTAGCTTCGCCCTTGATGGCGGCTATTTTTGCCCCTAGCTGGTATATGGAAAATCCCAGTAAGTTTGCCGCTACCGCTGAAATGTTGCGAATTACCTTTCCCTATTTATTATTTATCTCGTTAACTGGTGTGGCCGGTGCGGTCCTCAATAGCTATGATCGTTTTGCGGTGCCTGCATTCACGCCGCTACTACTAAACGTTACTCTAATTGCTGCTGCTTTAATTGGCGCGCCATTGTTCGAGCAGCCTGCCTATGCTCTCGCTTGGGGCGTTTTGCTAGCCGGCATAATACAGTTTATTTTTCAGTTACCCTTTTTGCGTAGGATTCATATGTTGCCTATGCCAAAAGTTGATTGGCAGCATTCAGGCGTCAAAAAAGTATTGGCATTGATGGCGCCGGCGATATTTGGTGTTTCTGTCAGTCAGATTAATCTTTTACTGGACACTGTACTTGCAACTTTTTTACCGACAGGAAGTGTTTCTTGGTTGTATTATTCAGATAGACTATCTGAGCTGCCACTGGGTGTTTTTGGTATCGCTATTGCCACGGTGATTTTGCCCAATTTATCCCGTCACCATATTGCTCAATCCACTCAGGCATTTTCACAAACGCTCGATTGGGCGTTAAAAATGATTTTGCTTATTGCGGTACCAGCCGCTGCTGCACTAATGCTATTGGCAGAGCCAATTTTGGTAACCCTATTTTACTACGGTGAGGTAATGACCTTGCGCGATATGACAATGGCATCACTTAGCCTTAAAGCCTATGCGGCAGGGCTTATTGCCTTTATGTTGATCAAAGTGCTAGCTCCCGGTTTTTTTGCTCGTCAGGATATGCGTACACCGGTGCGGATTGGGATTATCGCCATGGTTTTGAATATGCTGTTTAATTTAATACTCGTGATACCTCTACATAAATATTGGCAAATTGGTCATCTAGGGTTGGCGGCTGCGACGTCGCTATCAGCTTTTATCAATGCCATCTTGTTGTTTTTAACTCTGCGTAAAAAAGCTATTTATCAGCCCTCTGTGGGGTGGTTGCGATTTTTTGTGGGTCTAATTAGCTCGGTTGCAGTCATGTTGTTAGTGCTTACTCTGTTGCTTGATATGTCGGGTGGTGCCGAAGCTTTTTATCATCAAAACTGGTTGCAGCGAATATCGTCAATTACGCTTCTCTGTGGCGCTGGATTTATTGCCTTTATGGTTAGCATATTTGTGTTTGGATTTAGATTGTCTGATATGCGCGGTCCAGAAAAGGTAATTAGTGATACAGATAACTAACTACGCCCGTTATATATTGTTATCTCATGAATTTAGTTACCTCATTTTCTAGCTATGCCTTACCTTTCTAGCGATTGCTAGGTATACTCGTCGCCTTTAACAAAGAGTGCCTAATTAGGTGTTAAACCAGCCAACAATGAGCCTGATTCGCGATATAAATAGATCGCGACTTTGCGACCGACAATCCGTTGTGACTATTGGTTCGTTTGATGGTGTGCATATAGGCCACCAAGCCATACTGCAGCAGGTTATCGATAAAGCGAAAAGTACTGATAGCTTGGCTGTTGCTATGACGTTTGAGCCACAGCCTCAAGAGTATTTTTCCCCAGAAACAGCGCCGCCACGATTGATGCGCCTGCGGGAAAAAATTGAAGCGCTATTAGACTTTGGCATGGACTTGGTTGTGTGTCTGAGATTCAACCATGAACTTCGCAGTCTAACTGCCACAGAGTTTGTGCAAGATATACTGGTCGATGGGGTTAATACCAAGCATCTAATTGTGGGGGATGATTTTAGATTTGGCTGTGATCGAAAAGGTGATTTCGATAGTTTGGTTGCCATGGGCCAACAACAGGGTTTTAGCGTACAAAACACCCAAACGGTTGAGCTGAAAAGTCAGCGAGTAAGCAGCACATTAGTGCGAAAATTACTTCAGCAATCGAATTTTGAGCAGGTGCGTGATTTATTGGGGCGGCCATTTTCGATAAATGGCAAGGTGACTTTTGGTCAGCAGTTGGGTCGAGAGTTGGGATTTCCCACTGCCAATGTTAACCTTAACCGATTTAGGGCTCCGCTGTCGGGTGTCTATGCTGTTTGGGTAGATGTTGAAGGCATTGATCATCGTATCAAAGGTGCGGCAAATGTAGGTGTTCGTCCAACTATAGGTGATATGTTAAAGCCTATATTAGAGGTGCATTTGTTGAATTTTGACCAGCAAATTTATGGTCGCAGAATTAGTGTTGAGTTTGTTCATAAAATTAGAGATGAGCAACAATTTACTAATTTAGATGATCTATCTGACAGCATCAGTGACGATGTAAGATTGATTGAGCAATGGTTTGAAAGCAACAGCCATTAAATCAAAAAAATGGAAAAGTTTAAAAAATATGACCGATAGTATTGATTACAAAACAACCTTGAATCTGCCAAAAACTGATTTCCCTATGCGGGCGAATCTGGCACAGCGCGAGCCGGCCATGTTGAAGCGATGGCAAGATGATGATTTGTACCAGCATATTCGAGACGCTAGGGCGGGTTGTAAAAAATATATTCTTCATGATGGCCCTCCCTATGCTAACGGTGATATTCATCTGGGTCATGCGGTTAATAAAACCCTGAAAGATATTGTGATCAAATCAAAAACTCTCAGTGGTTTTGATGCGCCCTATATTCCCGGCTGGGACTGTCATGGTCTTCCAATCGAACACAATGTTGAAAAGAAAATTGGCAAGGCGGGAGTCAAGGTAGAGTATTCTAAGTTTCGCCAAAAATGTCGTGACTATGCCCTTCGACAGGTTGAGGGGCAGCGCAAAGACTTTATCCGTGTCGGTGTTCTGGGTGATTGGAAAAACCCATACCTGACCATGAATTTTGATGTTGAAGCAAATATTATTCGTGCGGTTGGTAAAATTGCTGAAAACGGTCATTTGGTCAAGGGCTACAAGCCTGTTTACTGGAGTGTTGTTGGCGGTTCGGCGCTAGCAGAAGCTGAGGTAGAGTATCAGGACAAAACATCCTTTTCTATCGATGTTGCCTACGAGGTTGATAATAAGGATCAGCTGCAAAAGCTCGAAACTGCGTTTAGTGGTTTGGCAGGAGAGGGTCCAGTTAATTTCTTAATTTGGACTACAACGCCATGGACCATTCCAAGCAGTCAGGCGATCAGTATTGGTGCTGATTTAAACTATAGCCTAATACAGGCGGGCGCTAAAAGACTGATTGTTGGTACCGACTTACTCGAACCTGTTGCTGAGCGATTAGAGCTCACTGATTACAAGGTTCTTGCTAGCTGTCAGGGCGCAGCGCTTGAAAATATTATCGCTAAGCATCCATTTTATTCACGTGAGATCCCAGTATTATTGGGTGATCATGTTACTACCGATGCGGGTACAGGCTGTGTGCACACAGCTCCAGATCATGGTCTGGATGACTTTGCAGTATCCAATAAATATGGCATAGGCACACTCAATTACATTCTTGATAATGGTGTCTATAAAGACGATGTCGCTCTATTTGCTGGTCAGCATGTCTATAAGGTAGATGAGCAGGTGATTGAGGTTTTGACCGAGCAGGGTCAGTTGATGAGCTGCGGTAAAATCAATCATAGCTATGCCCACTGTTGGCGCACAAAAACACCACTCATCTATCGCGCCACGCCCCAGTGGTTTGTCTCCATGGATCAAAATGGTCTTCTTGATAAGGCTAAGGCAGCTATTAAATCTGTGAGTTGGCACCCTGAGTGGGGTGAGGCTCGCATACAAGGCATGTTAGAGGCCAGTCCCGATTGGTGCATTTCGCGACAGCGTACCTGGGGTGTGCCGATCGCATTGTTTGTCCATAAGCAAACAGGAGAGATCCACCCTAATACCGCAGATATTATTGAGCAGGTAGCTAAGCTCGTTGAGCAGCGCGGGATGGATGCTTGGTATGATACCGATGCATCTGAATTATTAGGTTCAGAAGCCGATGATTATCAAAAAGTCACGGATACGCTTGATGTGTGGTTTGATTCAGGTGTTACCCACGCCTCGGTTATTGGTTCTCGCGAAGAACTAACTTATCCTGCGGATCTTTACCTGGAAGGCTCGGATCAGCATCGAGGATGGTTTCAGTCTTCTTTAAAAACCGCCATTGCTATCAATGGGACTGCGCCTTACAAAGCTGTTTTAACTCATGGATTTACCGTGGATGAAAATGGTCGCAAGATGTCCAAGTCGATTGGTAATGTCGTCTCACCGCAAAAGGTAATTAATGAGCTTGGCGCTGATGTACTGCGCCTCTGGGTTGCCAGTGCAGACTTTAGTGCAGAGATGACAGTCTCCGACGAAATTCTTAAGCGTGCGGGCGAATCTTATCGAAGAATTCGCAACACAGCGCGTTATTTTCTTTCAAATATTGATGGCTTTGATCCCAAGCAACATCTGGTTGAAAATGCTGATTTGCTAGCCTTGGATCGTTGGGCGATAGACTGTGCGGCTCAGCTGCAAGAACAAATTATTAATGACTACAATAATTTTCAGTTTCATCAGATCTACCAGAAATTACATAATTTCTGTGTGCGGGATATGGGTGGTTTTTATCTGGATATCATCAAAGATAGAATCTATACCTGTGCCGAAGATAGCCTGCCTCGCAGATCGGCGCAGTCTGCCTTGTATCATATCAGTGAGGCATTTGTGCGATGGATAGCCCCTATTCTAAGCTTTACTGCTGATGAAATATGGCATCATATGCCAGGTGAACGCGATAAATATGTTTTCACTTCACAGTGGTATCCATTGCAGCGCTTGTCTGATAATGAAGCTATATCTGAACAGGATTGGACAGTTATTTTACAGGCTAAAGAAGCAATCAACAAAGTGATTGAAGATCAGCGCAATCAGGGTAATGTCAAGGGCTCGCTTGAAGCGGATATAACAATCTATGCCGACCAGTCGATCTTCGAATCTCTGCAAAAACTGGGTCAAGAATTGCGTTTTGTCACCATTACCTCAAAAGCTGAATTGATGCCTTTAAATCAGGTTTCTGGGGATGCAGTAGAGTCTGTATTGGACGGCCTTAAAGTGATTGTTAATCGATCGCAAGCTAATAAATGTGTTCGTTGTTGGCACTTTATTGATGATGTGGGTAGCAATGATGAACATCCTACTGTGTGCGGGCGTTGTATTGAGAATATAGCGGGTGAGGGAGAAACGCGCCATTATGCCTAATTCTAAGCTTTCTAATAGTAAGCAACTATTGCTATTACTAAGTATTGCAGTTGTCGTTTTCTTTGCTGATCAGCTAACCAAGCTGTGGATTGTTAATCAATATATTTATGGTGCCTCCGAAGCTGTTACCAGTTTCTTTAATCTTGTTAGAGTGCATAATTTTGGCGCAGCATTTAGCTTTTTAAATAATGAAGGTGGCTGGCAACGTTGGGGTTTTAGTATTTTTGCGGCATTGGTTAGTCTGGTTATCTTAGTTTGGATTACTAGATTATCAACCCAGCAAAAATTAGAAGGGTTGGCACTGGCGTTAATTCTTGGGGGCGCATTGGGCAATCTCTACGATCGATTAACCCTGGGTTATGTCGTTGATTTTTTAGATTTTCATTGGTCTGGCAGGCATTTTCCTGCGTTTAATATTGCAGATAGCGCAATTTCTGTTGGTGCCGTGCTTATTCTTGTAGAAGGTTTTATCAAGCGGCCTGCAAATGATTTAGACAGAAAAAATAAGGACTAAAATTCTATTATGAGTTTAACGATAGATCAGGGCACTAAAGTAACGATGAGTTTCTCTCTAGCGCTCGAAAATGGCGAGATTATAGATTCAAATTTCGATACTCAGCCTGCCACCTTTATATTGGGCGATGGTAATCTTTTGCCTGGATTTGAAATACCCTTAAAGGGTTTAAAAGCTGGTGATCAAGGTGAATTTGTGATCTCTCCAGAAAATGCTTTCGGCCAGCGTAATCCAGAAAATATGCAGCAGCTCGCGCGGGATAATTTTGATCAAGAATCACTTAATATTGGTGATGTATTTTCATTTCAAAACGGCGAGGGTGAGCTGCCTGGTGTAGTCATTGAAGTTGGTGATGACTCAGTTAAAGTCGATTTCAATCATCCGCTAGCAGGGCGTAATATCATCTTTAAAGTTGATATTATTGAAGTAGCCCCAAACTCGATTCACTAATTTAAGCAGAGGTGTGATCTATGGATATTAAACTTGCAAACCCCAGAGGTTTTTGCGCAGGTGTAGATCGCGCTATCGATATTGTCAATCTAGCGCTCGATCAATTTGGCGCTCCTGTCTATGTTCGCCATGAAGTTGTTCACAATAAGTTTGTGGTAGATGAGTTGCGTAATCGCGGTGCAGTATTTGTCGATGAGATAGATGAAATACCCGATAACGTAGTGGTGATTTTTAGTGCTCACGGGGTATCACAAAAGGTTCAAAAAGAGGCTGCTAGCCGTCAGTTAAAAGTATTTGATGCTACCTGTCCGCTGGTGACAAAAGTACACTTAGAGGTTAGTAAATTTAGTGCTGATGGTAAGGAGTGTATTCTTATTGGTCACGCGGGTCATCCGGAGGTAGAGGGCACTATGGGTCAATATGATCATAGTTCTGGGGGTGACGTATATCTGGTTGAAGACGAGCAAGATGTTCTCAATTTACAGGTCAAAAATCCAAATAACTTAGCTTTTGTAACTCAAACAACACTGTCAATGGATGATACCTCTAAGGTTATTGATGCCTTGCGTCAGAAGTTCCCTAATATTGAAGGGCCGCGTAAAGATGATATCTGTTATGCCACGCAAAACCGTCAAGATGCTGTTAAGCAGCTAGCGCTTGAGGCAGATGTGGTTTTAGTCGTTGGTTCACCTACCAGTTCCAACTCAAATCGATTGCGAGAGTTAGCTGAACGCTGTGGCTGTGATGCCTACCTAATTGATGGCGCTGATGATATTCAACCGCAGTGGATAGAAAAAGCTGGTTCAATAGGCGTTACGGCCGGGGCATCGGCGCCAGAAGTTTTAGTGTCTGAAGTGATTGAGAGGCTTGTGGCGTTGGGCGCAAAGCCACCAAAGGAACTTGATGGCGTTACTGAAACGATCAGCTTTTCTCTTCCTCGAGAATTGCGCGGTTAAGTCTTAGGATTTTTGTTCGATATAGCTAAATAGCGCCTTAGTCGACGGGTCCATTTCAGAGGCGCCTGAATCTTTATCTAAAAGATTATTCGCCATCTTTTTGCCAAGCTCTACGCCCCATTGATCAAAAGAATTGATATTCCAAATGCTGCCTTGGACAAATACTTTATGCTCGTAAAGTGCAACCAGTGCGCCAAAGTTTTTTGGTGATAATTGGTCCAGTAAAAGGGTGTTAGATGGTTTATTACCAGGATAGTAGCGGTGTTGTTCACCTGCTGGTGCAGCTTGCCCCTCCATTAACGCAGAAGCCTGAGCCAGCATATTACCCAGTAGCACCTGATGATGCTCAGCATTGCTAAGATTGTCCTTAACCGCCGCAATAAAATCAATTGGAGCCATTCTAGTACCCTGGTGCAGCAACTGAAAAAAAGCATGTTGGCCATTGGTGCCAGTTTGCCCCCATAGAATAGGGCCGGTATTGTGATTAACTGGCTCGCCATCAAGACTAGTCGACTTACCATTACTTTCCATGTCTAACTGTTGAAGGTAAGAGGGTAGAAGCACCAAGCGTTCACAATAAGGAATAATGGCGATAGATTGTGCATTGAGGAAATTACTGTACCAAATACCTAGTAAGCCAAGAATGACCGGCATATTTTGTTCTAGAGGCGCATTTTGAAAATGCTGGTCCATCTCTCTTGCGCCATCAAGCATCTGCTTGAAGTTTTCAAAGCCAATACTGACAGCAATAGACAGGCCAATACTCGACCATAGGGAATAACGACCGCCTACCCAATCTGAGAATTCCAGAATTTGATTTTCAGGAATACCATAAGCTATTGCGGCGGCAGGATTGGCGGTTAAGCCAATAAAATGGCTGCTATTTCTGGGGTCTTCCAGTCCTAACTCATCGCTAAACCACTGAATCGCAGTTTTGGCATTGAGCATAGTTTCCTGAGTGGTGAAGGTTTTACTGGCAATAGAGACTAAAGTTGTTTCAGCGTTGAGTTTTTTGAGTGTACTAAGAATTTGAGCGCCATCAACATTAGAGATGAAATGCACATTGATTGAATCATGGGCATATTCTTCAAGTGCCGTACAGGCCATTTTAGGGCCTAAGTCGGAGCCGCCAATACCTATATTTATAATATCAGTGATAGCCTTACCCGTGCTTCCAACCCATTTGCCCTGGCGGATTTCATTGCTGATACGCTCAACGGCTTTTAATTGCTTTTCAACCTGCTTCGCTCTCTGTGCACCATCATTGGAAGTGTCATCTTCTGGGGCTGCTCTTAATGCGGCGTGAAGTACCGATCGGTCTTCACTGGTATTAATAGCTTTCCCAGAAAACATAGCCTCTCGGTGTGAGACTAGGGGAGATTGGTTAGCAAGATTAATTAATTGTTCCCAAATGTGGTTATCGATTAAGTTTTTAGAAAAATCTAACTTTAGCTCTCCAGTCGTCAAAGCGTATTTTTCAACTCGACCAGTGTCATCATTAAAAAGTTGCTTGATAGTCATTGGGTTGGCAGATGTTTTAATTTCTGAGGCCAGTTCTATTAGTCGATTCCAAGCTGGCGTATTTTGTGGCGTATAGGGTGCATCATTCATTGGTAAAATCAATCCTGTTGAGCGCAATGCGCGTCAATGTAATAAAAGTCTTAATTATTAAGTGTTACTTTTTGTAATAAAATTACAAAAAGTAACCATTCTACGGATTATATATGGTTAACTTTTGTAATTTTGTTACAATTGCGGCTTAATTTATGTGGAGCCAATATGGGTCATCTCAATCAACAAATAGCCGCTGTAACCGAGCGCATTATAAAGCGTAGTGCAACTTTACGCTCTGATTATTTACGTCAGTTAGAAGAAGATTTTAACAATCGTCCCGAGCGAGGCAAGTTAAGCTGTGGTAATTTAGCCCATGGCTTTGCCGCCTGCGGTGAAGAAGACAAAAATAGCCTGAGAATGATGCAGGCTGCCAATATAGGCATAGTGACTGCTTACAATGATATGTTATCTGCACACCAGCCTTATGCTACATACCCTGATCAAATCAAGCAGGCAATGCGAGAAATGGGATGTACCGCCCAGGTTGCCGGTGGTGTTCCAGCTATGTGTGACGGTGTCACTCAGGGTCAAGACGGCATGGAACTCAGCTTGCTGAGCCGTGATGTTATTGCTCAGTGTACGGCTATCGGCTTATCCCATCAGATGTTTGACGGTGTTTTGGCATTGGGTATTTGCGATAAGATTGTTCCAGGCTTGTTGATGGGTGCGCTTTCATTTGGTTATCTTCCGACCCTATTTGTGCCTGCAGGTCCTATGGAATCAGGCTTGCCAAACAAAGAAAAGCAAAGAATCCGTCAGCTTTATGCGCAGGGTGAAATTGGCCGAGAGGAGCTTTTGCAAGCAGAATCTGACTCCTATCACAGCCATGGAACCTGTACTTTTTATGGTACAGCGAACAGTAACCAAATGGTGCTAGAAGCATTGGGCTTACAATTGCCAGGTAGTTCTTTTGTCAATCCGGATAATCCACTGCGCGAACGATTGACCAAAGAAGTTTGTTATCAGGTGGCGCGAATTACAGCACTAGGCAATGATTACCGACCCATAGGAAAGGTAATCGATGAGAAAGCGATTGTGAATGGGACTGTGGCGCTACTAGCCTCTGGTGGATCAACAAACCACAGTATGCATCTTGTAGCGATCGCTAGAGCTGCAGGGATTATCCTCAATTGGGACGATATCTCTGATCTTTCAGCCGCCGTTCCTCTTTTGGCTAAGGTCTATCCGAATGGCCACGCCGATGTGAATCACTTCCATGCGGCCGGAGGAACCAGCTGTATGTTCCGTCAGTTATTGGATGCAGGCTATATGCATCCTGATGCTCTGACGGCATGGGGTGAAAACTTTGCCGACTTTACTAAGGAGCCAACATTAACCAATGATGGTAATTTAGAGTGGAATGAATCACCGCAAACGCCTTTAGATACAGAAGTTCTAACTACCGTAGATAAGCCGTTTTCTGAAGAGGGTGGTCTGCGTCTAATGCAGGGCAATTTAGGTCGTGGTGTTATAAAAGTCTCCGCTGTGGCTAGAGAGAATCAAATTGTTAAGGCACCAGCAGTGGTTATTGAAAGCCAGGATGACTTAGAACCTTTATTTAAAGCAGGAAAGCTTGATAAAGATTGTATTGTCGTTGTGCGTTTCCAAGGGCCTAAAGCTCTGGGTATGCCAGAGCTACATAAATTAACACCATTCCTTGGAACACTTCAGGATCGTGGATTTAGTGTTGCCCTAGTGACCGATGGTCGTATGTCTGGTGCCTCTGGTAAGGTGCCGGCTGCTATCCATTTGGTACCCGAGGCCATTGACGGTGGCTTGTTAGCCAAGCTTCAAGATGGCGATATGATCAGTCTAAATGCTGAAACAGGTGAATTGGCTTTTGTAGGTGATATGGATGAACTCGAAAGTAGAGTTCCAGCACCTCAACCCTCTGCAGGTCAGCGCGGCTGCGGTCGAGAAATATTTGCGGTTAATCGCAATAATATTAGTGATGCTGAGCAGGGCGCTTCATTCCTTTATCCTGAGGGCTAAAAATGACTATTGAATGGAATCTTGTTGCCGATATCGGTGGAACTAATGCGCGCTTTTCCGCAGTGCTCGCTGGTGAATTGGAAAGCCAGTATGAGTTCCATCACTCGGTAGAAGAGCACCCTAAATTCACAGATCTTCTAATTGATTTGTTACAGGAAATTGCTGATGCAACGGGTTGGAATAATCCGCCAACAAGCGCCTGTTTTGCGGTGGCGTGCCCAGCGGATGTTGAAGAAATTACTTTTACCAATAGTCATTGGCACTTCACTAAGTCTGAATTGAAGCAGTTGCTAAGCTGCCAGCATTTGTTTGTGATCAATGATTTTGAAGCTGTGGCGCATGGAATTACAGAGTTAAATGATAATGATTTGGTGCAAGTGGGTGGTGAAAAAGCAATCCCAACCAAACCCATTGGTATCCTAGGGGCTGGGACTGGGTTAGGTGTTGCAGGTTTAGTGCCAACTGAAAATGGTTATCAAGTCCTAGATTCAGAGGGTGGGCATGCAGATTACCCGCCGACAACTGATAGAATGGCAGCTGTAGTTGGTGTTTTGCGCGAAGAATATGGCAGAGTGTCCTTAGAAAGATTACTTTCGGGTAAGGGTATATTTAATATCTATCGATCACTATGCACCATAAATAATATTGAAAAGGCCTATGAAACCCCGGCAGAAGTTGCCGCAGCAGCACAAGAGGGCAGTGACGAATTAGCGCTGCAGTCTTTAAATATGTTTTGCTCTGGAATGGGTAGTGCAGCAGGCAATTTAGCGCTTACTTATGGAGCAAAAGGCGGTATATATATTGCCGGTGGCGTGGTGCCGAAATTTATAGATTTTTTTATCAATAGCGATTTTCGTCATAAGTTTGAAGAAAAAGGTCGCTTTGTTAGTTATTTAAAGCCAATACCGATTTTTATTGTAGTCAGAGAAAATTTAGGGCTACTTGGTGCGGCGAAGAAACTGAAATAATTTTTGAGGAGTAACAGGTGCAAAAAATGTTAGCGGGTAATCCAGTCATCCCAGTAATAACTCTGGATCAAGTAGAAGATGCAGTGCCATTGGCTGAAGCATTAGTAGCGGGTGGTTTAAAGGTATTAGAGGTTACTCTTCGAACAGAGGCAGCTGTTGAGGGCATTCGCCAGATTATCAAGCATGTGCCTGAGGCTATCGTCGGAACTGGAACAGTTTGTACCGTTGAGCAAATTAAACTCTCTGAAGATTTGGGTTGTCAGTTTATGATATCACCCGGTGCGACTGATAACTTACTCAGTAATGGAGCAAAGTCTTCAGTGCCTTTTCTCCCAGGTATTTCTACAGTGAGTGAACTGATGCGCGGTATGGAATACGGGCTAGAAAATTTCAAGTTTTTCCCAGCTGAAGCTGCCGGTGGTGCGCCGGTAATGAAGGCTATGGCAGGACCATTTCCTACTGTTAAGTTTTGCCCTACGGGAGGCATCGGGCTCGGCAATGCTATGGACTACTTGTCACTACCTAACGTAATGTGTGTGGGTGGTTCTTGGATAGCTAAGCCAAAAGATATACGAGAAAAACGTTGGTCAGAGATTGAGCAGCTAGCACGAGAAGCAGCTGCAATAGTATAGAATTCGGAAAAATAGCAGTAGTATTAAACTACCGAGGTATAACATGAGTGGCAGTAAAATTGATTTAGTCTTATTCGGGGCGCGCGGTGATCTCTCGCGTCGAAAGCTTTTTCCAGCGCTCTATCAATTAGATAAAGCTGATCTTCTTAGTGATGATACTCGTATCGCTGCAGTTGCTCGTCAAGAGCTTGAGACTAAGGATTTTGTAGAACAAATAGGTGAGATACTCAAAACCAATCTCGGGGATGACTGGGAAGATGCGATATGGTCAAGATTTAAAAAACGCATTGAATATATTCGTATTGAATTTTCTGAAAAAGAGCAATTCAATGCCCTGCGTGAGTGGTCTGATAAAAGTCGCACACTTATTTTTTATATGGCTACTCCGCCCAGTATGTTTGGCACTATCTGTCAGCATTTAGATGACACAAACTGTATTGATGCTAAATCTAGAATCGTTTTAGAAAAACCAATTGGACATGATTTAAAAAGCTCAAAAGAAGTGAATGACACAGTCGGTAAATTCTTCCCAGAAAGCGGCATTTACCGTATTGATCACTACCTAGGTAAGGAAACAGTTCAAAATCTATTGGCTCTTCGGTTTGCCAACCGAATTATTCACAGTCAGTGGGACAATAGCTGCATCGATCATGTACAAATCACAGCGGCAGAGACCGTAGGCATTGAAGGTCGCTGGACCTACTACGATGGAGTGGGTCAATTGCGTGATATGGTTCAGAATCACCTGTTACAGTTGCTTTCATTAGTGGCGATGGAGCCGCCAAATAAGATGGAAGCCGATGAAATTCGCGCTGAAAAAGTTAAGCTTCTCAAAGCTATGATGCCAATTAACAAGAACAATGTTACCGATTATGCCGTGCGAGGACAGTACTCATCAGGATCAATCTCAGGTAAGCCGGTAGTTGGTTATATGGAAGAAGAAGGTAGCGCTGATGACAGCAGTTATACAGAAACCTTTATTGCACTAAAGGTTTTTGTTGATAACTGGCGTTGGGCGGGCGTTCCATTCTATCTTCGCACAGGCAAGAGAATGAAGGAGAAAGTGACACAAATTGTGATCACCTACAAAGAAAACCCTCATGCGATCTTTTCTGATGATGATTCAGAGGCAAACAACCGCCTGGTTATTCGACTGCAGCCCAATGAGGGTATTCAGTTGGAGATGCTGTCTAAAAAGCAATGTATGAAAGAGCGTTCAAGCCTTGAAAAACGAACGCTTAACCTAGATTTCCTAGATCCAAATGAAGACGGAAGAATAGTTGATGCCTATGAGCGACTCCTATTAGAAGTATTGAATGGTGATCAGTGGTTATTTGTTAGCAGGGATGAAGTTGAAGCATCATGGCAATGGTGTGATGAACTTCTGGATGCCTGTGCAGACAAGGGCGGCGATGTTAAATATTACAGTGCCGGCTCTTGGGGCCCAGGAAAATCTGAATCGCTCATAGAAAATGATGGTAGAAGCTGGTATCTAGCCTAAAAATTGCTAAGCGGGAGTAAACAATGGATCTAAAACAGTTTGAAAATACCTCTGCACTTGATATGTCATTATCGGCAGAGGTTAGTGAGCGTCTAAAAAATGCTATTGAAAAGCAGGGTAAGGCGTCCCTGATTCTCTCTGGTGGCAGAACGCCAATGGGCTTCTTTCATCAGCTTTCTCAGCAAGTATTAGATTGGGAAAAAGTTACTGTAACCCTGGCCGATGAGCGCTGGGTTGATAATGCGCACAAAGATAGCAATGAAAAATTAGTGCGAGAAAATTTATTGATCAATGAAGCTCATTGCGCACAGTTCTTGTCACTAAAAAATTCAGCAGAAACCGCTATTGATGGACAATCTGACTTGGAAGCCGAGCTGGCGGAATACGGTCAGTTTACTGTAGTAATTCTTGGAATGGGCGACGATGGCCACACGGCGTCTCTTTTCCCTGGAGCTACAGCGCTCGCATCGGGTCTTGATCTAAATTCAGGTCGCAGTTGTGTAGCGGTTACGCCAACAGCAGCTCCTCATGAACGAATGAGTATGACCTTGCCGCGTTTGCTAAACACAGAGCGCCTTATTATCCATATCAGTGGAGAAAACAAGCAAAAGGTATTAGACCAAGCCCTGGCGGGAACGGACGCTACAGAGCTTCCTATTAGGTCAGTACTGCAGCAATCACAGGTTCCTGTGACTGTATATTGGGCAAGTTAGGGTCAAATAAAAAAAGAAAGCTTAAATGCCCTCAGCGATTATGCAGAGGGCATTTTTTTTGCTAGCGGATTTCGTCGCCGACGCGAACAATTTTAAGAGTGTTGGTGCCGCCCTGAACATTGACAAAGTCACCCTTAGTGATAAGAACCAAATCACCATCCGAAACCGCATCATATTCACGAAGCTTCTCGACTGCCAAATGATTGATATCAGAAGGATCCAGCTTGGATGTTTCAAACGGAACCGGCACTACGCCCTTATATAGCGCAGTAATTTCACAGGTACCCGCTTTTTCAGCAAAGGCATAGATTGGCAAAGACGAAGTGATTCTAGACATTAGCAATGGCGTGAAGCCAGTCTCAGTCATACAGATTACTGCTTTAACTCCCTTCAGGTGGTTAGCAACATACATAGCTGACAAAGCTAAAGATTCATCGATACGTTCAAATGTTTCATCAATTCTATGCTTAGAGCGCTGTGCAAGAGGATGCTTTTCAGCGCCTTCAATGACTCTAGCCATAGCGGTAACGGTTTCAACAGGGTAACTACCTACGGCAGTTTCAGCCGAGAGCATTACAGCATCTGTTCCATCCAAAACGGCATTGGCAACATCGAATACCTCAGCGCGGGTTGGTGTTGGTGCAGTAATCATTGATTCCATCATTTGGGTGGCGGTGATAACTACTTTATTGGCCGCCATAGCCGCTTCAATCAATTGCTTTTGAACAGCAACCAAGTTGGCATCGCCAATTTCTACTCCCAAATCACCGCGGGCAACCATCACACCGTCAGACGCCTCGATAATGCCGGGTAAGAATTCATCAGTAATAGCCTCCGCGCGCTCAACCTTAGCGATAATGTGAGCACTGCTGCCAGCATCCTTAAGTAGCTGGCGAGTAAGCTCAACATCAGCCGCCGCTCGAACAAACGAAATAGCTAGGTAATCAGTTTTTAATGCAGCCGCAGTTTTAATATCCGCTTTATCTTTGGGTGTTAAGGCATCAGCTGAAAGGCCGCCACCAAATTTATTAACACCTTTTTTACTGGATAGCACGCCACCCTGAACTACTTTACAGCGAGCGGCAGTTGCAGATTTTTCAAGGATATCAAAGGTTAGACGACCATCGTCTAGCAACAATACGTCACCGGCATCCATATCTTCCAGAAGTTCCTGTTCGATATAAACAGCATCCTGATTTCCAGCTTCTTTATCCATAGCGCTATCAAGGGTGAAAATATCACCCTCAACAAGTTCGATCTTAGCGTCATCGGCAAAGCTGCCAATGCGTATTTTTGGACCCTGCATATCACAAAGAATACCCACAGGCATTTGCAATGACTTGGCAATTTTGCGAATCGTCAAAGCGCGTTCAGTATGCTCCTCAGCGCTACCATGAGAGAAATTCAGACGGAAAACATTGACGCCCGCCTGAATCAATTTAGTCAGGTTAGCTTCATCACTGCTTCCAGGCCCCAATGTTGCAAGGATTTTGGTTCTTCTTGGCATAAAAAATTATTCCGCGTTTAAGAGTACAAGGCTATTGTCGAGCATGCGGTTTGAGAAACCCCATTCGTTGTCGTACCAAGCCATCACCTTAACCATAGATCCGTTGACACGGGTTTGCAAAGAATCAAAGTTACTTGAGTAAGCAATATGATTAAAATCAGCAGAAACTAAAGGCTGATCACAGTAGCTTAAAACACTACCAAGGTCGCCTTCGGCGGCGGTTTTGAGAACCTGATTGACTTCTTCTACACTCGTTTCGCGACTTGCAGTGAAGACCAAATCAACCAAAGAAACATTAATGGTTGGAACTCGAACAGCCATGCCGTCGAGTTTGCCAGCTAATTCAGGGATTACATCCGCAATTGCAACAGCCGCTCCGGTTTTAGTAGGAATCATTGACTGGGTTGCAGAGCGAGCACGGTAAACATCTGAGTGATAAACATCACTTAGCTGTTGATCGTTAGTATAGGCATGAACCGTGGTCATATAGCCAGATTCAATACCCATAGCCTCCTGAAGAGGGGCTACTAAAGGCGCTAAGCAGTTGGTAGTACAAGAGGCATTAGAAATAATTTCATGAGACGAAGTTAACTGATCATGATTAATACCATGCACAATCGTAGCATCAACACCTGAGCCTGGAGCAGAGATAATGACTTTCTTAGCACCGCCAGCGATATGAAGTGCTGCTTTATCTCTTTTAGTAAACACGCCAGTACATTCAAATACCACATCAACACCTAGGTCACCCCAAGGAAGATTGGCAGGGTCTCGCTCGCAGAACCATTTAATTTCATCACCGTTTACAGTCATTTTATTGTCGCCAACTTCAACTTGTTGGTTAAAGCGACCGTGGACTGTATCAAATTGTAAAAGGTGGGCGCTGATTTCAACGTCACCTAAATCGTTGACTGCAACAATTTGAAGTTTATCGTGAAGTTCAGGGCGTTCGTAATAAGCTCTGACAATATTGCGACCAATACGGCCAAAACCATTAATGGCTATTTTGAACATAGGAGGGAAACCTTGATTTGTAGTAAAATTACAAAAATTATAATTTTTCACGGCATTTTAATCAATTGATAACCGTTTTTTTTGCATATAATTACAAAAAGACGTCAATTTACAGGGTGTTTTGTCGGTAAACAGGCTTTTTTACCTCAACCATCCTTATTTCATGTGTTGCAATGGAAGCACACGCAGGGCGTTAAACAGGGTAGTGTGATGTGTTTTCATTACTGCCAAAATTCCACGAAAACTTAAGGATTGAGATGAGTCGTGAACCCCTAGTAGTACCTAAAATCCCGAATCAAAGTCTAATTCAAATTATTTCACAAGATTTGCCGACGTTAAATAAGACGCAAGCGAAAGTGGCTAGAACAATTCTGGCGGACCCCAAATCTGCAACCCAATCAAGCATAGCTAAACTGGCAAAAAAATCAGCAGTGAGTGAACCCAGTGTTAATCGATTTTGTAAGCGCTTTAAAGCAAAAGGGTTTCCCGATCTAAAGCTTAGATTAGCTGAATCTCTCGCAAGTGGAGTCTGTTTTGTTAATCCAAAAATAGAACCTTCCGACAGTGTGGCCCGTCTTGCACCTAAGATATTTGATACCGCGATTAATAATCTGGTAAGAGTGCGTGAAAACATCTGTCATCAGCGAATAAGTCAGATCATCGAGGCTTTTGTCAAAGCAAGGCGGATTTATTTTTTTGGATTGGGTGATAGTGCTATTGTGGCAAGAGATGCAGCAAACCAATTTCTCAAACTGAATCTACCGGTTTTCAGTAGCGACGATATCCTGAATCAAAAAATGTTTGCATCAAGCTGCCATAAACAGGATGTTTTTTTTCTTGTCTCTGACATCAATGACAACAAAGAAATGATCGAAGTGGCGCAAATGGCGAAAAAAAATGGCGCCCTAGTTATTTCACTAGCATCAAAATGCTGTCGGCTTTCTGATCAAAGTAATCTTAGCTTGCATGCCGATTTTTTTGAATTGCCCAAAAAAAATCTTCTGATTTCACCAAGGATTGTTCATTTAGTAATTTTAGATGTTCTGGCGATTGGTGTAGCATTGCAACTTGGCCAGTGCAATTAATATTCGCTCAAGCTAAATAAAAAGGCTAAATTAATTCATTTTTAATTGTTTGTGCTTTTGTGGCATGATATTTGATTCAATACTGTTTAGTTTTCTTTAAAAATCAATGATTTGGTTGAGCTAAGAGACTAAAGTAAATACACTCTTTAAATTAGTATCAATTTCGATATATGGAGTATTAGATGTCTGACAAGGTTGTTTATTCAGTGGCTGAAAGTTGGTCTGCCAGTGCTTGGGTAAATAGAGATGATTATCAGGCTATGTACAACCAATCAATTGAAGACCCCAATACGTTTTGGTTGCAGCAATCGAATCTATTCTTAAGTTGGGAGCAGCCTTGGGAATTACTCAATAGAGTTGAGTTTCAAGATGCGCAAACCTCTTGGTTTGTGGATGGAAAATTAAACGTTGCTGTTAACTGTATAGACCGTCACTTAGAGCATAGCTCAGATCAAGTGGCCATTATATGGGAAGGTGACGAGCCTGATTCAGACAAAAAAATTACCTATCTAGAGCTACATGAGCAGGTTTCAAGATTAGGCAATGTGCTTCGTAATCGCGGTATCAAAAAAGGTGATCGAGTATGCATTTATATGCCCATGATTCCCGAGGCCGCCTATGCGATGCTCGCCTGCGCAAGAATCGGGGCCGTGCATTCCGTTGTTTTTGGTGGGTTTTCTCCCGAAGCTTTAAAAGACAGAATTTTAGACTCCGATTGTAAATTGGTTATTACTGCAGATGAGGCGGTAAGGGGTGGAAAAAAAATCCCACTTAAAAGAAATACCGATGTAGCCTTACAGAGTTGTCCCGAGGTACATAGTTGTATTGTTGTTGAGCACACAGCTGCCGCAACTGATTGGCATGAAGGTAGGGATATAAATTACCACCAAGCTGTCAGTGCAGTGTCAGCTGACTGTGAGCCAGAAATAATGGATTCAGAAGATCCGCTGTTTATTTTGTATACCTCAGGTTCTACAGGCAAACCAAAAGGTGTGGTTCATACCACGGCGGGTTATCTTTTAATGTCCGCCATGACCCATAAATATACCTTTGATTACAAAGAGGGTGATATATATTGGTGTACCGCCGATGTGGGTTGGATTACTGGTCATAGCTATATTCTGTATGGACCGCTTTGCAATGGCGGCACAACCCTAATGTTTGAGGGTGTGCCTACCTATCCGGATGCCTCACGATTTTGGCAAATAATAGATAAGCATCAGGTCAATCAATTCTATACGGCACCAACTGCAATCCGTGCGTTAATGGGCGCTGGTGATGATTTTGTGAGCAAAACCTCGAGAAGCTCACTCAAACTATTAGGTACGGTTGGAGAGCCAATAAACCCTGAGGCATGGGACTGGTATTACCGAGTGGTGGGAGAGTCCAAATGCCCCATAGTAGATACCTGGTGGCAAACGGAAACTGGTGCACATATGCTAACCCCCCTTCCCGGTGCCATGGCGCTAAAGCCGGGTTCCGCCGCACTACCTTTCTTTGGTGTTCAGCCGGCAATTTTAGACCCTGAAGGTCAGGAGATTAAGGGGGCGGGTGAAGGTTTGTTGATGATTAAGGAATCTTGGCCGAGTCAAATTAGAACGGTATTTAGTGATCACCAACGCTGTATTGATACCTACTTCAGTGCTTATCCCGGTTATTATTTCACTGGTGATGGCGCCCGTCGTGATGAAGATGGCTATTACTGGATAACAGGGCGTGTAGACGATGTACTCAATGTATCAGGGCATCGTATGGGAACGGCAGAGGTTGAAAGCGCTCTGGTGCTTCATGAGTCAGTTGCTGAAGCTGCAGTGGTGGGTTGCCCTCATGATATCAAAGGGCAGGGTATTTTTTGTTTTGTTACCTTAATGGTGGGTGTGGAGCCTAGTGAGACATTAAAAAAACAATTGATTGATCTTTGTGCTGCTGAAATTGGTCCTATTGCCAAACCCGACGTTATTAGTTGGGCTCCAGGATTGCCAAAAACCCGGTCGGGCAAAATTATGCGTAGAATATTAAGAAAATTAGCCAGCGGTGAATTTGAGCAGCTAGGCGATATATCGACATTAGCTGATCCATCTGTAGTGCAAGAGTTAGTTGCGGATTTACAGTCTTGATGATGTTTAGAGTTAGGTGCTAATTTAGATTGATATTATTTTTTCAATTAAATTAGTTGATAGTGTTTGTAAAAAAATGAAACATTCACTTAAAAGGTGGTGTTTTAGGTGCTATATATATAAAATTGTGTACAGGGATGGGAAAGGACTTATGAGTAAACAAGATATTAGCCAACAATTGGCAAAATTAATGCGTGAAAACGGCGTTTCGCAAAGCGGGCTTTCTCGTGGGTGCGGGGTACCGCAACCGACTATTAATCGGATTTTAAACGAAAAAACCAAAGAGCCGCGTCGAGAATCTGTCGTTCGTATCGCTAACTTCTTTGGCGTTGAACCAGAATGTCTTTACCAAGAATCTGACGAGGTTCGCGAGGACGGTGATCCTGTTGCTAGACTCTATAATCAGATGAGTGCGCTTAGACCCAATCAATTAAAGCGCTTGTTCTCAAAGTTATCTGAAGATATAAATTAGTATTTTTGTATACTATCAGTGATCGTCAAAATAACTTTTTCTCGATCTTCTGGGGCTAGTTGATTTAAGTATTGTCTTAAACCAGCTAGTCCTAATTCAAATGCCGCTTCCAACTGGCTAATTGCTTCATTCATCATGTCATCACTGCCAATTTCAAATGTATCCATTTTTATTGGGGGTAATGTTCCTTCATATTTTTGAGCGTCCATAACTAAATCCCTTGGTATTTTCCATTAAAAATCGTACTTACAAAGCTGTGCTCGAAATTCGATTAATTACTGAAGGTTAATCAGTCTTACATTTTTGCAAACATTTCTGTTACGGAGTACAAGTTATTATAATTTGCAGCATATTTGTATAACCTATAAGCACTAATACTTTAGTATTAGGTGGTTAATGGTTTGAAATTTCAAAATTTACTCTGGTTGCAACCTATACTTACTCAATGCTAGACTTCTTCTTGCCTAAGGGGCGGTTTGAAAAAACCTGAGAAGCACCCTTTGAACCTGATCCGGATTATGCCGGCGTAGGAATAGGAACTATGTAATAACCTCCACCTCGTCTTTTGATTCCGGGTCTCCTTAACCCTTGTTATTGAGGCTCAACCATGCAATTTTTGTTCAAACCATTTTCATTCGTATTATTTTGTATTTTCTCTTTTTCTACTGTTTCCCTAACCAACGCTGATAACAGTATTGAAGAAATTATTGTTTCTTCTGATTTTCGTGAAGCGCAGTTAAAAAATATTCCTACCAGTATCTCGGTGATCAATTCAGAAGTAATTAACCAGCGCAATAGCCGCCATCTTGAAGATGTACTGGCATTAACACCCAATGTTAACTTTTCTGCCGGTGCCTCTAGGGGTCGATACTTTCAAATTCGAGGTATTGGTGAGCGCAGTCAATTTGTGGCACCTTTAAACCCTTCCGTTGGTACCTATGTTGATGGTATTGATTTTACTGGATTTGGCGGTGCAGCGACCTTGCTTGATATAGATCAGGTTGAGGTGCTTCGCGGTTCTCAGGGTACGCGATTTGGAGCCAATGCACTGGCGGGTGTGATCAGCGTTCATACAGCTGGCCCAACAGCTGAATCACAGGGCTATGCTAAAACCTCGTTGAGTAACTATGGAGGCAGAAACCTAGAAACAGCTTTTGGTGGCGCCTTTAATGACAAGTGGTTGTACCGAGTAGCTTCCGGAAAAACTCTTTCGGACGGTTTCATGAGTAACATTACATTGGATCGGAGAGATACCAATAATATTGATGAGTCGACTTCCAGGTTAAAGTTGCGTTATTTGGCGGCTGATAATTTAACCGTTGATTTTACTGCGCTGCATTTGGATATTGATAATGGTTATGATGCATTTTCTTTAGATGAAAATCGCACCACGATGTCGGACGAACCTGGGCATGATCGTCAAGACACTACAGCATTTGCGATTAATAGTGATTGGACGATAAATGATATTGTTTCTTTGAATACCATTCTTACTAGCAACCGAACTGATACTGAGTATGGTTATGATGAAGATTGGACGGACCCTGTATTCCAGCCAGGCTATCAAGCATTTGATAATTATCTGCGTAATATTGCGCGAGACTCTGCCGAAATTCGTTGGATTTCTGGCCCTCAGGGTCAAATAGCCAATAGTGATTGGTTAATTGGGGTTTATTTTCAAGATTCTATGATTGATTTGATTAGGGATTATACTTATTCATCACGGTTTACCAGTCAGTATGAAACTTCATCTGCATCCTTGTTTGTTGAAGCTAGAACTTCAATCAAAGAAAACCTTTCATTGACCTCAGGACTTCGCTATGAAAACTGGCAATCGGATTACTCTGATAGCAATCAAATTAGCGGTAAAAATGATGAAAACTTAGTGGGTGGTAAATTGGCACTTGAATTATCCACTCCTGCGGATGATCTTTTATACCTCAGTGTTACCCGTGGTTATAAAGCCGGTGGCTTTAACGCTGAAGAAAACTTGCCCAGTGAATCTGAGCGACATTTTGATACTGAGTTTCAGTGGAACTATGAGATTGGCGGAAAGTTCTACTCACCTGATGGCAAAATCATTAATCGCGTGACGGCTTTCTACACCGATCGTCAAGACCTTCAACTAAAATCATCAAAGGCAGTTATTAATGAAGCGGGCGCGGCAAGCTTTATTGATTTCACCACCAATGCTGGAAAGGGCTACAGTTATGGTGTTGAGTGGGAGATGACTTGGGAACTGCAAGATAATTTGAGTCTTAACTCAAGTCTTGGCTTACTTAAAACCAAAATAACCGAACACAATAATTTAGATCCTGACGCCTTTAACCTAAAAGGCAGAGCTGCAGCCCATGCACCTGAATATAATTTTGCGACTTCTTTGCAATATGCTCTCACTGAAAGGCTTTCGGTGTCTATTGAAGTAGAGGGCAAGGATGAGTTTTATTATTCTGATTCTCATAATTACCAATCTAAGGCTTACAAATTAGTGAATGCTCGATTAGCCTATAGCGTTGAGACCTATGAGCTCGCGGCCTTTATTAATAATGCAACGGACAAAGATTATGGGGTTCGTGGCTTTGCTGGTTGGGATGCTGATCCCCGTTCTGGCGAGGGCTTTGATGAAACCGAATTTCAACAGCTAGGCGCACCCAAGGTAGTGGGTGTCTCACTGCGCGCTGATTTTTAATTTACCCCTAGGTATTTGATGATGCAAGTTACCATAGACGTTAGTATGTACCCCAATCGGGAGGAATTTATTCCTCCCATTGATGGTTTTATTGAGCGTATTAATCAGTTTGACCAACTTAAAATTACTACCTTTCCTACCAGTACGGTGGTGCAGGGGGAGTATGATCACGCCATGCAGGCGGTGGAAAAAACTATTGCCGACTGTTATAAAGAATTTAATATGGCGGTCTATGTGATGAAGGTAATTCCAGGATATGAGGCACTTAAATAATGTTTGAATGGTTTGGATTAGAAACAGTTGCAGTTATCTTAGGTATTGCCTACCTATTATTTGCCATGCGCGAAAATAGCCTGTGTTGGTACTGTGCCTTTATAAGCACCGGTATTTACATCTGGATATTTGGTGATGTTAGCCTGTATATGGAATCGGCACTAAATGCCTATTACATGGTGATGGCGGTCTATGGTTGGTATCAGTGGCAGAAGGGCGGAAATTCATCTAAAGGGATTAAATTAAGCTGTTGGGGATTAAAAAACCATCTGCTTGCTATTGGTTTGGCATTGGTCTTATCGGCAATATCGGGTTATTTACTGTCGCAAAATACTGATGCCAGAATGCCCTATATAGATTCATTTACTACCTGGGGCAGTGTGATTACTACCTTTATGGTAGCCCGAAAAATAGTGGAAAATTGGTTGTATTGGATTGTAATCGATGCGGTCTCTATCTTTTTATATATCGACCGTGAGCTCTATCAAACAGTAGGCCTTTATAGCATCTATTTAGTTTTAGCGGTTATTGGTTATCTAGCGTGGAGAAAAGCCTATTTCCAGCAACGTACAGAATCAAGTTAAGCAATATCTAGAGAGATGGCGCCAATGGCAGGCGCCATTTCAATCTGAGCCTCAGATTGTTAAGCAACTTGAGGGTGGTCTTACTAATACCAGTTACCTTATCGAAGCGGGTTCCAAACGTGCGGTTCTTAGAATCAACAATCTCGAAGCTGATAAGCTAGGGGTTAATCGCCAAAATGAAATTACTATCCTAAAAAAACTACAGTGCACTGATTTTGTCCCCAGGTTTTATTATTCTGATAGGCGTATTCTGGTCACTGAGTATATCGACGGTTATGCTTTTGATGCTGATAAAGCCCTAAAGTCAGATACAAAAAAGCAGCTAATAAAGGCTATAGAGGATATTCAGTCTATTGATTTGCCTGATCTTAATGTTCTTAATTATGAGCTTTACATCCGTGACTACTGCAATCAGTTAAGTCCGCAATACCTTGATAAAACAATTAAGCAAGCGCTGCTTAAAATAGCCCGAACTATAGACACCCAAGATTGGCATCCAGTGCTGTGCCACCATGATTTAATTCCTGAAAATATTATCCAAAGTAAAAATGGCATTTTTATTATTGATTGGGAATATGCCTCTATAGGTCATCCGCAATTTGATTATCTGCGTTTAATCAATAGCCATCAAATTATGGATATACCTGACAACGAATTTAGTCTGCAGGCTTTGCAGGCTATTATGGTTCAACTATGGTACGTCATTCGCTACCCTGAGCTACAAGAAACAGTTAAAGAAGCGCTGATCAAAATCATTGAAAGAGTGAACTTAGAATAATGAGTAAATACAACCCACTAACTTTTGAAGAGCAGCGGATTATCGAGCATAAGGGCACTGAGATGCCTTTTACCGGCGAATATAATGATCATTATGATGCTGGCACCTATGTCTGCAAACGCTGCGATACGCCACTCTATCAGTCTAAAAGTAAATTCTCTTCCCACTGTGGCTGGCCAAGTTTTGATGATGAGATTGCTGGCGCGGTGAGGCGTGAAGTAGATGCGGATGGTCGTCGGGTGGAAATTCTGTGTGCCAATTGTGGCGGTCATCTAGGCCATGTGTTTGAGGGTGAGCAGTTTACCCCTAAGAATACCCGTCACTGTGTAAATTCACTTTCCCTAAGATTTGTTGCTGACTAAGCGGCCAAATAAAATACCCACCTCAAATAATAACCACATAGGAATGGCTAATAGCGCCTGAGAAATAATATCTGGCGGTGTCAAAAGCATGCCTATAACAAAGCATAGTACCAACACATAGGGTCTCTTTTTGGCGAGTTTGTTGGGGTTTACTGTGCCTATCCAAGACAGAATCACCACGGCTATAGGTATTTGGAAGCTTAAACCAAAGGCCATAAATAGTTTTAAAACAAAATCTAAGTAGGCGCGAATATCCGGCATAACGCTGATACCCTCTGGTGCCACGCTGGTGAAAAACATGAACACCAAGGGAAACACAAGATAATAGGCGAACGCCATACCGGTATAAAATAAAATCACACTGGCACAGAATAGCGGCACAGCGACTTTCTTTTCTTGCTGGTACAGTGCCGGTGCTACAAAGGCCCATAGTTGATAAAGGGTATAGGGCATGCTGATAAACATGGCCGATACCAGCGTCAATTTAAATGGGGTTAAAAAGGGCGACGTCACCTCGGTTGCAATCATGGTTGATGAGCTGGGAAGAAAATCTCTTAATGGTTCTGAGATATACAAATACAGCGCTTCGCTAAACGGAAATAGAACAGCAAATATAACCAAAACTGCGATAAAAACCCGTAGCAGACGATTGCGTAATTCGAGGAGGTGAGCCATAAACGGCTGGCTTGATGCAGTCTTTTGCTCAGTCATTAGCAGGCTCTTTCTGCGGTTGCTCTATTGACTGTTGCAGTTGATCTTTTTGCTCACCCAATTCACGTAAGACTTCTTCGTTATGCAGTTGATGGCGAATATCATCCATACCCACCTCATTTTCGATCTCAGTTCGCGCCTTAGCCAAAACCTGCTTTAATCGACCAAACCACAGACTGATCGTGCGAATCGCTTCTGGCAGGCGTTCTGGGCCCATTACAACCAATGTAATTAGAGCTATAACCAGAAGTTCTAGGAAACCAATATCAAACATAAATGGTTAGTGTGATTTATTCTGCACTATCTTTTTTATCGTCATCTTTGGCATCGTTAACGGAGTCTTTAAACCCCTTAACTGCACCGCCAAGATCTGAGCCAATATTGCGCAATTTTTTAGTACCAAAAATAAGTGCCACAATAACCAATACAATGATTAATTCCTGCCAGCCAAATCCCATAATCTATACCTTTTATCTGTTCGCTTTTTCTTCAAGACCAGAGAGGCCAAAGCGCCTTTCCAGTTCATTGAGTATGTCGTCCACTTGAATATCTAGGTGCGATAGCATCACTAGGCTGTGAAACCACAAGTCGGCCGTTTCATAGACAACCTTGCTATTATCGCCGCTCTGTTGGGCATCTCTGGCGGCCAATATGGTTTCAACCGATTCTTCACCGACCTTTTCCAGAATCTTATTGAGGCCTTTTTGATGCAGGCTAGCCACATAGGACTCATCTGCAGAAGACTGTTTACGCTGTTCTAGAACCTCTGCAAGCTGTTTTAATATCGCATCACTCATTGATAGATATCCTTTGATTCTTTTAATACCGGATCAACCGCTTTCCATTCACCATCTTCTAAAACATAATAAAAACAGGATTCTCTACCGGTATGGCAGGCGATACCGCCCACCTGATCGACAGTTAATATAATAACATCGCTATCACAGTCGAGGCGTATCTCTTTGATATGCTGAACATGCCCTGATTCTTCACCTTTGCGCCACAATTTTTGACGAGAGCGCGACCAATAGATAGCGCGATTCTCTTCAACCGTCAGAGTTAAAGATTCGGCATTCATCCACGCCATCATCAGGATTCTTCCCGATTGATGGTCTTGGGCAATTGCAGGAATAAGCCCATCGCTATTCCAAGTTATTTTGTCGAGAAAATTACTCAAACCAGTTCTCCATCTGATTCAACTTATTCAATTATCGGCCATTATGGCAGTCACAGAGATGATGTAAAGCGATGTGCTTATCGCAGCAGTATCAAAAGTGCTCCGATTGCAGTGACTAGAGAGCCAATAATAAGGGCTGTGGACGAAGCTGAAACCCATTGGGTAGCCAGTAGACCCAAGCCAAAGCCAGCAATAACTGCACCCATAGCCGGTGATTTTCTGGGCTTTGTGGCGGTTGATGGCGACGGTTGTTTATCCACGGGGGTTTGCAGATTTTCCAGAGCCTGAAAAACCATTGGCGGTAGCTGCGGCAACTTTTCTAGTAAATCCGGCAAGTCATTTTTAAATTGTTTAATAATGGCTTTGGGTGAGTAGCGGTCTTTAAGCCATTTTTCTAAATAGGGTTGTGCTGTGGCCCAGAGATCTAGCTCTGGATAAAGCTGTCGTCCCAAGCCCTCGATATTAAGCAGAGTTTTTTGCAGTAACACTAAGGATGGCTGTACTTCCATATTAAACTGCCTAGCGGTACTAAATAGGCTGATCAACATGTGCCCTAGAGAGATTTCTCCCAGCGGTCTTTCAAATATAGGTTCACAGACTGAGCGGATAGCATTGGTAAATTCTGCAATAGAGGTATCCTTGGGCACCCAGCCCGAGCGCACATGCAGTTCGGCTACCTGAGTATAGTCGCGATTAAATATAGCCAAAAGATTGCGCGCCATATAAAACTGATCGTCACGGGTTAATGACCCCATAATGGCACAGTCGATGGCGATATAGCGCGGCTTTTCGGGATTAGATGCATCGACAAAGATATTACCGGGATGCATATCGGCATGAAAAAAGTTGTGCTCAAATACCTGAGTAAAAAAGATTTCTACGCCCCGTTCTGCCAAGTTTTTAAAATTAACTCCAGCATCTTCTAGGTCTTGGATATTGGTGACTGGTATGCCGCTGATACGTTCCATGACCAATACATTTTGATTGGAATAGGGCCAATGGATTTTTGGCACATGCAGTAGCGGGGAGTTTTCAAAGTTATGCTTTAACAGTGATGCATTTGCCCCTTCAGATTGCAGGTTTAGCTCACCAAAAATGACTTTTTCATAATCGCTGACCACTTCAACAGGCTTAAGTCTGGGGCCATCAATACTGTATTTAGCGACTAATTTGGCTACCGTATATAACAGTGAAATATCTCTGGAAATAGTTTTTTCGATATTAGGCCTAACAGCCTTGACTACTACCTGAGTGCCATCCTGTAAGCTCGCTTTATGTACCTGGGCTATAGAAGCAGTGGCTAATGGGGTTTTATCAAATTCTGCAAAGATATCGTTGACGTTTCCATCCAGAGATTCCTCCACTCTAGATATGAACACCTCGGGTGAAAAAGGCGCTACATTATCCTGTAAATGTTTTATCTCAGCACAGATATCCGGAGCGATTAGATCGGGGCGAGTCGATAACAGTTGACCAAATTTAATAAATATAGGGCCCAGTTCTTCAAGCGCTCTACGCAGACGCTCCCCGCGAGAAGCTTTGGCGCTAGTAATCAGTTTTGTCGGTGCTAGCGCAATACGAAGCGTTAAGGGTAAGCGACTTTTATCGATAAGATTATCCAGTCGATATTTGCCCACCACATAATAAATTTTGGCTAAACGACGCAATTGGCTCATGCTTGGCCCCCATCGTTATCTGTGCGCTTAACTTTGTCGCCCAGCGCTGAGATTCTAGCCATCAGTCGATCGGTATCGGACGCCATTTGACGAACATCTTGCTTGAACTGAGCAAAGGCATTTTGACTGGGAATAATTTCTAACTCTTCCTGAGCAACTTCAGTTACCGCGCTGGTTGCTCTTTCAAGGGTTTCCTTGCGAAGTTTGCTGGATTTGCGCACAGCAGAGCCAATAATATGAGCAGGCACATCACCTATAAGATCAGCCAATGCACCATCCCAATCAATATTTAATTGAGACAATATTTTATGCAATTTATGCAGGGTTTCTAGGTTGCCAGATAGCTGAACCCCAGACCCAGCAAAAGAACTAGTATCAGAGGCATTAACCGCCATTTTGGCCAGAGCTATCATCGAGCCCTCAAGCGTCACAGCAGCTTCTCCATCCCAGCTGGAATGAATGACTATCTGTTGTTGCTGTGTTTCAACAGCAATACGTAAATCAGGCATACTGCAGTCGATTATCAGCACCTGACCCTCAATTTCAGAGAGATCGCGCAGAGTAGCAGGGTCGTACTTCAACGCTGTGTTGATAGCCGTCTCTAATCCACTAATTGCGGTTGATTGAAGTGCGCCAAATAACACTAAGGCTTTACTCCACGGTGCAGAGCCACAATACCACCGGTCATATTGTGGTAATCGGTATTTGCAAAGCCGGCATTATCCATCATGCCCTGCAATGTTTCTTGATTGGGATGCATACGAATAGATTCTGCCAAATATTGGTAACTATCGGCATCATTGGCAAATAACTTGCCCAGTTTGGGCAGAACGCTAAATGAATAGCCATCGTAAATTTTTGATAACAGTGCATTGGGTGGCTTTGAAAACTCAAGAACTAGTAATTTACCGCCAGGTTTAAGTACGCGTAACATAGATCGCAGCGCCATATCCTTATCGGTAACATTTCGCAGACCAAAGGCAATAGTAATCACATCAAAGGTATTATCGGGAAAGGGTAGGTGCTGAGCATCAGCCTGAGAAAAGCGCACATTATCGGTAATGCCGCGATCCACTAGTCTGTCTCGCCCAACCTTGAGCATAGAATCATTGATATCAGCTAAAACCACTGTGCCCTCAGGGCCAACTATTCGTGAGAATTTGGCGGCTAAATCACCGGTGCCACCAGCAATATCAAGAACGCTATGGCCCGGGCGAACACCAGACATTTGGATAGCAACGCGCTTCCATAGACGGTGAATGCCAGCGGACATAAGATCATTCATCAAATCATAATTGCCGGCAACAGAATGAAAAACCTCAGCAACCTTGCCGGCTTTTTCCTCAACGTTGACTTGCTTGTAGCCAAAATGCGTGGTTTTGTCAGACATCAGCCTAAATTTCCTTTAAGTTGGGTGGCTATTGTAGCGGTAGTTGAGCCAATAGGGTATCCAAGTGTATTGATACGCATGGTTTAGGCGCTAGAGGCTTAATTTTAATTACACAAGTTTTATAACTTGAGAGTCTATGTCTCGGCTTAACCCAGCCTGATGAATTTTTTGTAGATACGCAGACCACTTTTGTTCGTGGGTTTCGCCAAGTTCCTTTAGATATTCCCAGCCATAGATACCCGAATCATGGCCATCGCTAAAAGTAATTTGTAGCGCATAGTTTCCCGCCTGAACCAGTGAGGTGATTGTGACATTGCGCTTGCCAAATTGCAGGGTTTCATTGCCAGTGCCATGACCGCGAACTTCAGCGCTGGGGGAATAGACCCGAAGATACTCTGCGGGCAGGGTATAAGCCTGCCCATCAGAAAATTCAATGAAAAGGGCGTCTTTAGGTTCGCGAACAACAACTTTGGTTGGCGTGGACATAGGCTGGGTAATTACAGAATAAAGCGCGAAAGATCTTCATCCTGCGCTAGCTCGCTTAGATGCTGATCCACAAAGGCTTTATCTATAATAACGCTTTCATCTTTGGCGCCAAGATCAGAAGCCTCAAAGGAAATTTCCTCAAGTAAGCGCTCCAAAATAGTGTGCAATCGACGAGCACCAATGTTTTCGGTCGTTTCATTCACTTCAAAAGCCAGTTCAGCAATGCGTTTTACACCCTCATCTTTAAACTTAACCTTGAGGTTTTCAGTTTCCATCAGCGCGCAGTATTGCTTGGTAAGTGAGGCTTTGGGCTCTGTCAAAATTCGCTCAAGGTCGTCAACTACTAGGGAATTAAGCTCCACTCTTATAGGTAGGCGACCCTGTAGCTCAGGAATTAAGTCTGAGGGTTTGGCAAGATGAAAAGCTCCCGATGCGATAAACAGAATATGGTCGGTTTTAATCATGCCGTATTTTGTCGATACGGTACTGCCTTCAATTAGCGGCAACAGATCCCGTTGAACACCTTCGCGAGACACATCGGCACCACCGGCCTCGCCGCGACGACAGACCTTATCAATTTCATCGAGAAATACAATACCATTTTGCTCGGCGGCTTCTACCGCACTGGTTTTAATATCTTCTTCATTAATTAATTTAGAAGCCTCTTCATCTTTTAACAATTTCATTGCATCAGCTACCGTGATTTTGCGTGTCGCTGTTTGCCCCTTGTTGATATTGCTAAACATGTTTTGTAGCTGAGACGTCATTTCTTCCATGCCTGGAGGCGCCATAATTTCAACCCCTGCAGCAATTTGACTGAGCTCGATTTCAATTTCTTTATCGTCTAATGAACCCTCACGCAGTTTTTTTCGAAATACTTGGCGCGTGGAAGAGTCGCGTTCAGCTTCAGTATCAGAACCTCTTGCTGGCGTAAGCAACGCATCTAATACACGCTCTTCCGCTGCATCTGCTGCACGTTGCTCTACCTTAGTGATTTCTTGTTCACGACGTTGTTTAACCGCGGTCTCAACTAAATCTCGGATAATAGATTCAACATCCTTACCCACATAGCCCACCTCAGTAAATTTAGTCGCTTCAACCTTAACAAAAGGCGCATTGGCAAGACGGGCGAGACGACGAGCTATTTCAGTTTTACCCACACCGGTTGGACCAATCATTAAAATATTCTTAGGTGTGACCTCATTGCGCATTTCATCGTCGAGTTGCGATCGACGCCAGCGGTTGCGAAGGGCTATTGCCACGGCGCGCTTAGCATCATCTTGACCAATAATATGACGATTAAGTTCATGAACAATTTCTCTTGGTGTCATTTGGGACATACAAATACCTTTATTCTTTACAGTCTAATTCTTCAATGGTGCGATTATGATTGGTGTAGATACAGATATCGCCGGCAATACTTAAGCCTTGCTCGACAATGGACCGAGCATCCATATCAGTATTATCTAATAGTGCTTTAGCTGCCGATTGGGCAAAGGGTCCACCGGAGCCGATAGCAATCAAATCATCCTCTGGCTGAATGACATCACCGTTACCGGTAATCACAAGTGAGGCCTCTTCATCCGCCACAGCCAACAGTGCTTCTAGTCTGCGCAGCATACGATCAGTACGCCAATCTTTGGCTAACTCAACCGCCGCTCGGGTTAACTGACCCTGATACATTTCTAATTTCGCCTCAAAGCGTTCAAATAATGTAAAGGCATCGGCTGTGCCGCCAGCGAAACCAGCGATCACTTTGCCGTTATACAGGCGGCGTACCTTGCGGGCATTACCCTTCATTACAGTATTGCCCAAACTTACTTGGCCATCACCACCAATCACTACTTTGCCATTGCGGCGCACCGACAGAATTGTGGTTCCTCGATATTGATCCATTTTTAATATCCTCGTTAGCTTTAGTTATTAGATGGGGGCAATGCTTGAAATTTCAATGGTTATTGTATGTAGAAAGGCGAAAAAAAGATCAAAAAAAAGGACGGGCAATGCCCGTCCTTTTTTGCTGTATAGATTAAAAGCTAGAAGGCTGCTCTAGCGGTTAAACCATAGGTTTTTGGTGCAGTTGGGTAACCACCATAGCTGCCAGGAGCGGCTGTGGTTGGGAATGCTGAAAGAAGCGCCTGATGGTTAGTCAGGTTGCGTCCCCAAAGCATCACTTCAATACCACTTGGCGCATGATTAAAGCCCATGCTCATATTAAAGTTTTTACTGCTTCTTACCGCGGGAATATTGGTGTTGGATACATATGCTTCAGGTTTTGATGGCACATTCTCTACAACAGCGGCTTCGGACTCATAGACATATTCAAGCCTTAAAAAACTTGATACTGCGTCGCTTACATTAAATGAATAAGTAGCATTTAAGTTAGCGCTCCAGTCATGGATGCCGGCTGGAGTTTCACCCGCACGATTTCTCCATCCTTTGTCCGATAGGTTGTTATCGGGTATCCAAAGGTCGCATTTTACTTCATCGAAGATAACCGCAAATCCATTTGTTGCGTCGGTAACATGGTCACAGGGACCTTTGTCATATTCAAGGTACTCAGCGTCAATATACATTGCCGATAGTCCGACTAGCCAATCTTCAGAAACCTGTTGCTTCATATCAAGCTCGAAGCCCATGTGTTTTTGATTGCCTGCATTGGTTAATTCAAAGGCTTGTCCATTAAAGGTATTTGATTGAAAGCCTTCAATTTTTTGACTAAACATCGCAACATTAATATAGCCATTATCCATGGTATGTTTTACACCGACTTCAAGATTTTCGGAGTATTCCTCATCGGCACTTCTCATGCTACTGTTTACTGCATTTACCGAAAGGTTAACTGAAATAGGTTTAAAGCCAGTTGAGTGAGAGGCATAGACTTTAGTGCTTTCGCTCAAGTCATGTGTTAAACGTAAGGTATGCGTCAAGTCATCAGATTTAAAAATGCCATCCTCAGCATCATTCGGATAATTTGTAAATTCCGGAAAGAATTGAGCAATAGTAGCTCCTCTAGTCGCGAGAATATGTAAAGGAGATATTACTTGGTCAGCCGGAAGCTCTACGCCTGGTGCAACTGCTATTGGCATTGAATTGTCTACAGCAAGTTGCATAGTATCTGCAATTGCGGATAAATCAGCCTCTGAAAATTTATCATTGATTCTAACATCTGAGACAACAGTCTTTTTATCGTGAGTCTTGTTTAAACCAACCGTTGCTGTCCAATCATCTGCAAGTGGGATATCAACGTTGGCAAACAACGATACTGTCTCTGAATTCATGTTAAACAATTCTTGAGTCGAACCGCCGGGATTTTGATTGGTTGAATCATAAACAAAATATTCATTTGCTGAGCTAACATTTGCATCAAAGCCAGATATTAGACCAAGAAGCCCAGGTGTACCTGCTCCCAAGACTAAATCAGCATAAGTACTCATTTCAGGGCCAAAGAGAACAGTTCTATTATTAACTGTATCTTCATCGGAATAGAAAAGCCCTGCAGTCCATTGGATACCTGACTCATCGGTTGATGATAATCTTAGTTCTTGAGTGAAGGTATCAAATTGATAATGAAGAGCCTGTTCGCTAACCAAGTGCGCTGCAGAGAAGTCAGCATCAAAATTTGATTGCATTTCAGTATTTCTATCTGAAGTGATCGATGTCAATGCCATATTACCTAGATCTTTTTCTATATGGAGCGAGAAGCCTTCATTTTCAGCAACGTTAGTGGGCTCAAAATTCATATAAATTTGATAGTCCCAAGGATTGGCATTGGGTTCTGCTTGTAAAAACCCTCTTATTCCCAAATCTTGTGGTCCAAAAGCTCCAGCTACAATTCCGTTGTTAATACTGGTTGCTCCACCAGCAAATAGTGGGCCTGTAACACAACAAACTTCATCAATTTTATCTTTATCATAAATCAATCGAGCGGTTAGATCAGCAGCAGCATCCCACTGTAATTGTGCGCGAAAAGCACTTCTATCGCGGTTGTTAAGTGGACTGTCGTCAGATGCATCTGCGGAGGTTCCCAAGTTTGTAGCATAGCCATCATTTTCATTGGTACTTGCTGATATGCGGTATGTAAGATTCTCAATCCCTGTTGAACCGGTTAATGTACCTTTAATGATTTGACTGCCGTAATTACCAAGCGTGGCCTCAATAACTCCGCCCATTTCTTCTTCGGGTGCTTTAGTGGTGATACTGATAACACCAGCTGATGCATTTTTACCAAATAGTGTTGATTGAGGTCCGCTAAGAACTTCAATGCGCTCAATATTGGGCAAATCAGCCAGAGATGATGATGAGCGTGATCTAGGCACACCATCAACAACCACTAAAACTGAGGGTTCAATACCTGGATTGTTGGCACCATTACCAAAACCACGAATGGTAAAGTTAGTTTGCGCAGAGTTTTGTAATTGATTAACTCTTAGAGCTGGAACTGCAGTTTGCAGATCAATAAGATCAACAATGCTCGATTGCTGAATGGTTTCTGAACTAGTTACAGCAACGGTTAGTGGTACATCTTGAAGTGATTGCTCACGCTTGTTGGCTGTAACTGTGATTTCTTCTATTTCCGCTATTGCCGATCCAGCTGCTAAAAAGGCTGAAACTGCTAGCGAAAGGTAAGTACTTTTCTGCTTAAAACGTTTCATAATCTTCCCCTGTATTTTTTATCTAGAAT
>JBMZFJ010000002.1:0-92946 GCA_049615345.1 Porticoccaceae bacterium
CCTTGATGAAAACTAATCGGAAGTAAAGCTGGCGCCCTGATGGACGCCAGCTTTAAAAAGGCCTACTGATAACCAGCTGGGAAAGGATCTGGCTCGATTAAGTCTTTAGATTCATAGACAACTTCGAACTGACCGTCAGTGCCTGCTCGACCAATACGAGTCTTAGACCATAGGTGATGGTTTTCGTGAACCTTCACATAACCTTCTGGCGCAGTTGTCAATTCAATACCAGGCAATACTTCTTTTAGCTTGTCGATATCAAATGAGCCGGCTTTTTCGACTGCGTACTTCCAGATCCAAGGACCAAGATAGGCCGCCTGGGTTACATCACCAATTACGATGTCTTTGCCCCACATTTCCTTAAATGCTTTTACAAAAGCAGCATTGTTAGGATTGTCTAGGCTTTGGAAATACTTCATTGAAGCGTAGGCACCAACGATGTTTTCACCACCAATACCTAAGATTTCGTCTTCTGTTACAGAAATGGTTAGCATGATTGGCTTCTCTTTAGTCCAATCGATACCCGCAGCATTAACCTGCTTGTAGAAAGCAACGTTAGAACCACCTACAACCGCAGCAAAGATAACATCTGGCTTTTTCAGCTTAATTTTGTTGATAACAGAGTTGAACTGAGTGTGACCTAGTGGATAGTACTCTTCACCCACAACTTTAAGACCCAACTTGTCGATGTGCTTGCGCGCGATTTTCATAGAAGTACGTGGCCAGATGTAGTCTGAACCAAGTAGGTAGAAAGTTTTAGCACCTTTAGTTTTAACAGCCCAGTCAATACCTTCTAGGATTTGCTGAGTTGCTTCTTGACCGGTGTAAATGACATTTGGAGATTGCTCAAGCCCCTCATAGAACGTTGGGTAGAAAAGCATACCGTTGTATTGTTCGAATACAGGCAGTACTGCTTTACGACTTGCTGATGTCCAGCAACCCATCACCGCAGCAACTTTGTCTTTAAGCAATAACTTTCGTGATTTTTCAGCAAAAGTTGGCCAGTCACTGGCACCATCTTCCTGAATATATTTGATTTGACGGCCAAGTACACCGCCAGATTCATTGATTTGTTTGATCGCTAATTTTTCAGCTTGCGTTGAACCAGTTTCACTGATCGCCATAGTACCGGTGATAGAGTGAAGGATACCAACGGTTACTGTGTCATCAGTCACCGCAAGACCAGTTGTATTTACTTCAGATGTTGGTGGAACAGCCGCTTGTGTAACAGTAGCTTGCGCTACCAGCAAAGCAGTTGCTGTGGCAAAAAGAGCCTGCCGCCAGCCAGTTAGTTTTAGTGTGTTTAAAAGTTTCATGGATTTACCTCAATTGGATGGATGTTGTGACGATTATTCCTCGAACAAGGGAGCGCAACAATTAGCTGAATGCCCCCTGGACTACGTTATTTCGCGCATACGTCAAATAACGAATATCTGTAAGAATTCACCCTCAACTATCTGGCATGTATATTGCTTTAAGGGGTTATGAGTTTTTTTACGAGAGAAAATAAAAACAGCGAATCATTTGAACCTGATAACAGAGTGAAGCAGGGAATCTTTGGTGCGCGTCGTAATTACAACCAATGGGTTGCGAATGAAACCTTAGAAGATTTTGCCTTAAGGTTTACCAATCTAAGTGCCCGAAAATGGAGCGCTAAAAAAGTCGCCTTTACTGCGCTTGGCTCTATTACATTTTTGGCGCTTGAGGCCATTGGTGGGTCCATAACTCTTGATTATGGTTTTCAAAATGCTCTTGTGGCAATTTTGATTGTCAGCGCAATTATCTTTCTTCTTTCGATGCCAATCAGTTATTACAGCAGTCGTTATGGGTTGGATATCGATTTGTTAACCCGAGGCGCTGGTTTTGGCTATTTAGGGTCAACTATTACCTCGCTTATCTATGCTTCTTTCACATTTATATTTCTAGCCCTAGAGGCAACAATTATGGCGCTTGCGCTAGAGCTTTGTGTTGGTATGCCATTGCATTGGGGTTATTTAGTCAGCACATTACTGGTTATACCTATAGTGACTTACGGTATTAGTACCATAAGCCGCTTCCAGTTGTGGACCCAGCCTTTGTGGATGCTACTTCAGTTGTTGCCAATTGCTATTATTCTTATTAATGACTTTTCTGCGGTCGATAATTGGGTTGCCTATCAAGGTCCCGTTGAGGATGGTAATGGCGGTATAAACTGGCTTATGGTCGGCGCTGCTTCTACTCTGTTGTTTTCTCTAGTAGCGCAAATTGGTGAGCAGGCTGATTACGCGCGCTTTATTCCTGCAAAAAAAGATATCAGCAAATTTTCTTGGTGGGTATCCACCATGAGTGCCGGTCCTGGCTGGATTGTTATTGGTTGTTTAAAGCTACTTTTAGGCTCTTTTTTATTTGTTCTAGCGGTTAATCACGGTATCGATCAGCGGCAAGCGATAGAACCAACTCAAATGTATCTTGTGGTGTTTAGCTATCTTAGCCAAACACCTTCGACAATTCTTGCGCTAACGGCCTTGTTTGTAATTCTTTCCCAGTTAAAGATCAATGCAACCAATGTCTATGCTGGTTCAATTGCTTGGTCAAACTTTTTCTCACGTTTAACTCACGCCCATCCAGGGCGGGTTGTTTGGGTGGTGTTTAATGTTTTAGTAGCGATTGTATTAATGCAGATAGGTATATATGAGGCCCTAGAAAAAACCCTAGGGCTCTTTGGTATTATTGCTATTTCTTGGATTGGCTCAATGGTAGCAGATTTGGTGATTAACAAGCCTCTTGGTCTAAGTCCGCCTTATATAGAATTCAAGCGTGCTCACCTTTTTGATATTAACCCAGTCGGCGTCGGCAGTATGCTGTTATCCATGATTATTGGTTGTGTCGCTTACGCTGGCCTTTTCGGTGATGGCCTTCAAGCATTTGCCTCCTATTTAACCTTGATTATGACTTTTGTCGCAGTGCCAACGATTGCTTGGCTTACCCAAGGCAAATATTATATTGCTCGCCCTATTTGCGTAGATGAAAATATCGAGAAGCATAGCTGTGGTGTCTGTGAAAATACCTTTGATGCTGAAGATATGACATTTTGTCCGCTATACCAGTTACCTATTTGTTCTCTTTGTTGCTCACTTGATACCCGCTGTGAGGATGCCTGCAGAAAGCCAGGACGATTTGAAAATCAGCTTGTATTAGCACTTAAACACTTCTGTAAAAAAATTGAGCTTCGGCATATTCAATCTCGCGGATTTAAATTTACATTCTTATTTATGGTTAATATTGCAATATTCGCAACTATTCTCTTTATTGCTTATACCAAGACGGTGTCGATTTATCCTCTTCAAATAGAGGCGATAAATAGTTTTGCTTGGGTGATTTCTTTAACCACAGTCCTTCTATTGGTAGTTGGCACCTGGTCTTTTTTACTTAGCCTTGAAGGGCAACGCTTGGCTCGAGGAGAGTCTCAGAGGCAAACTCAGTTGCTCATGAAGGAAATCACTGCTCACGAACTAACCGATTTAGAGCTGCAGCAAGCTCGAGAAAAAGCCGATGCCGCCAATATCGCCAAAAGCCGCTATCTCGAGCGCATAAGCCATGAGCTGCGAACGCCGCTGAATTCTGTTATGGGTTATGCGCAATTGCTAGAGGGTGCTGAGGACATTCCTCATACAAGACGCGATTCAATCAAAGTAATGCGCAGTAGTAGTGAACATTTAACCGACCTGATTGAGGGGCTGGTTGATATGTCAAAAATTGAAGCCGGTCGATTGGATTTGCACAGAAATGAAGTTGACTTGGTTGCTATGCTAGAACAGTTGGTATTTATGTTTCAAATTCAGGCCAGCGCCAAAAATTTAGAACTAAAATTTACTCATCAACAAAAACTCCCAGAGCACGTTATTGCAGATAATAAAAGACTGCGACAGGTACTGATTAATCTGATATCCAATGCCATTAAGTTTACAAAGCAGGGCGAAGTAGTTATCGACCTTAAATATCGAAATCAAGTAGCCTATATTTCGGTCAAGGACACAGGGGTTGGTCTAAAAAGTGATGATCTCGATAAAATCACAGAGCCCTTTGTTCGCATTGCCAATGCGGAATATCAAACCAGCGGCAGTGGTCTTGGTCTTGCTATCACTCAGGCGCTTATTCACTGCATGGGGGGTGATTTAAGTATTGAAAGTGAATATGGCAAAGGTTCAGAATTTACAATATCTTTGATGCTTCCCAGTATTAGAGAGATTATGCATCAGCCTCTAATTACCCAACGCGTGGTGGGTTATCAGGGAGATACTTTAAGCCTAATGGTGGTTGATGACGATATAAATCAACGGCGTCTATTGATCGATACGCTAACACCACTTGGTTTTAATGTGATTGCTGCTGCTGACGGCGCCTCTTGCCTGACAATGTTAGAACAATGTTCGCCCAACTTATTTATTTTAGATATTTCAATGCCCAATATGACAGGTTGGGAGCTTGCTGCCGAATTGCGAGCGAGAAAAATTAAGGTTCCAATCATTATGATCTCGGCCGAAGCTGCTGAGGGACTTCAACAGGATACTGATGCCCCATTGCATAATGACTACCTTGTTAAGCCAATACATATGCCATCCTTGCTACAAACATTGGCATATCATTTAAATGTTGAACTACAAACGGATGACGACTCTCAAAACGAGGGCAAAGCCCAAAAGCAAGAGACTATAGCTGATCCAGTGGTTGTCAATGAACTACTCTCGTACATAGAAATCGGTTATCTCGAAGGTTTCAAAAATTCCCTTGCTCAAGCCAAAGAGCAGGGTTCCATTAATCCAGCAGTTTGCGACATTCTGTATAAGTACATAGAGAATTTAGATATGACGCAAATCCGTACTCAATTGATGAGCTTAAGCGATGAAATCAAATCCAAAAAATAATGGTGTTGTGCTAATTGTTGACGATGATCCAGACGCGATTAGCATGCTAAACGCGGCACTTAGCGAAGCGCAAATGACCGCATTAGTGGCACTTTCCGGCGAACAAGCACTTACTATAGCCCGGCGGATTCGCCCTGATTTGATTCTTATGGATGCCATGATGCCGGGTATGGACGGTTTTGAGGCCTGTCAGAAAATCAAAGCTGACACGGTGATAGCTCATATTCCCGTGGTCTTTATGACTGGACTTAGCGCCAGTGAAGATATGGTCAAAGGCTTTGATTCTGGCGGCATAGACTATGTCACAAAGCCGATTGATTTAAAGGCTTTAATTGCTCGCATTCGAGCGCACCTTGTTAACTCGCGCATTGCTGCTGGCGCCAGACAGGCATTAGATACACTGGGCCAATATTCACTAGCAGTCGATGAACGGGGTAATATTTTATGGTCCACACCCAATACCCATAGTTTATTGGCTGATTTGGGTGCTGATCAGCATTGGATATCTACCACTCTTCCCACTTGTCTAGCACCCTGGCTTGAACAGGGCGCAAAACAACCCCTTCGCTTGGATGACCTATTGCAACCGCTTCTTTTCAAGACAATGGATAATCAACAAACCGATGAATGGCTACTGTTAATAGAGTTAGCTAATAAGCCAAAAGAGGAAGACTTGTTGCGGGAGAAGTTTGAGTTAACCCCTAGAGAATCTGAGGTTCTGACCTGGATATCACGGGGTAAAACCAATCAAGAAATCGCCATGATTTTAGATTTTAGTCCACGCACGGTAAACAAGCATTTAGAGCAAATTTTCCGCAAATTGGGGGTAGAAAACCGAACCACGGCTGCCGCTGTTTCACTTAAATATTTGAACCAATTCACCTAAAAAACACTATATATAGGGGTTCGGCTACGTTATTTGACGTAAATAAGCATAAGTCATTCACTTGTATTATGTTTTTTGATGTCATATTATGCCGAAACGAGTATATCTTTGGATTTACTTGTCGCATTGATTTACTTGCCTACTAGGGGCATGTTTTATCAAAAACAAAAATTTAACTTTGAGGTTAAAACATACTATGAAAACTTTTAATAAAACTTTAATTGCTGCTGCAACAATTACTACATTCGGTCTAGCTGCTGCTCCTGCTGCGGTTTCTTTAGAAGCTTCTGCTTCTTTAGCAACTTCATACCTATGGCGTGGTTTGGAACTAGGTAATGGCGATGCTGCTCTAGCTGTTGACTTAAGCGGAAGCACTGGTGCTGTTTCTTACGGCCTATGGGTTTCATCTGGTGATAGTACTACTTCTACTGACGAAACAGATGTTGAAGGTAGCACTGAGTATGATATCTACGTAAGCTACGGTGGTTCAGTTGGTGAAGTAGGTTATAGCATTGGTTATGCGTCATATAACTACCCATCAATTGGAGTCGGTTTTGACGATGCTGCTGAGTATATTTACGGCTTAAGCTATGGTCCTGCAAGCATTACACGCTTTGATGAAAAAGGCGGTGACGGTGAGTACACTGTAGTTGGTTATGAAGCTGGTGCATTCTCATTTGCCTATGGTGATCACGATGCAGATGATCGTCAGCACTTTGATGTGAGCTATGCAGTAAACGACTCACTATCAGTCACTGTGAGCAAAATGGATGATGCAGATGCTACTGTCGTAGCAACTTACTCACTACCATTTTAAGTTGTGATTGGAGTGTCTAGAGGGTCCAGTATTCTCCCAAGAACTGGAATTAGGCAAGCTCCTTAAAAGCAAGGAAGTTAGTAACAAAGTAATGTATGTTTTCAATAAGTAAGATCAGGCCCCTTCGCGAACGCTTAGGGGCCTTTTTTTATCTTCCATATTTTTATTGCCCCACCCTAAAAGTAATTCAACGCATCATTAAATAGACCTTCTGGCTAAACCTTTTAGTGTAAATAAGCGTAATAACGCAAAAGGCTTTGAGAACACTATGGGGCTTATAAAAAACTTTATTGGCTTTCAGGTTGGCTGGTTTGCCTGTGTTGTTGGTGCGGCCCAAGGTTATCCGCTAGTGGCAGTGGCAGTTGCATCAATCATCGTTATCTTGCATCTATTGCGTGATAACAATTTCTACTCAGAGTTATGCTTAATTATTTCAGCTGTGTTTATTGGCATTACTTGGGAGTCACTATTGTTATCCTTTGACTGGTTAGCCTATGCTTCATCTGGGGGTGCAAATATTGCCCCTATTTGGCTGGTGGCTATGTGGGCACTGTTTGCTACTACCATCAACCACTCTATGGCTTGGTTAAAAAATCGCTATTTTTTAGCCTTATTGCTCGGCGCGGTTTTTGGCCCTCTGGCCTTTATTGCAGGAGAGAACCTTGGAGCGGTGGTGTTTTTAGATCGCATCAGGGCATTAACTTTACTCGCTGTGGGTTGGGCAGTCCTTATGCCGCTGTTGCTATGGCTAGCAGAACAATTTAAACATCGTATTAATATTATGGAATTGTAAAATGGACATTCTTTTCACTCTCGATACCAGTTTTATGCTGGCAAGCCTAAAAATGCTGTTGCTGTTGGCAGGTATTACTTGGTTTGTAAGCTTAATTATCGAAGATGTCAGTATTGTCGACTATATCTGGTCGCTATTAACTCTACTTGCCGTTAGCACCTACGCTTTTTTGTCGGGCATTAATAATCTAGTTAGCCTAGTTATGTTATTGATGGTCGCCATTTGGGCTGTGCGCCTTACCTGGTTTTTAGTTAAACGTGGCAGAAACAAGCCAGAAGATAGGCGCTATCAGGTTATTCGTAAGCGCAACTCGCCCAACTTTGGCTATAAGAGTTTTTATTTGATTTTTGTATTTCAGGCGCTTGTGGCTTGGGTTTTAAGCACAATATTTGTTCCTATTTTCGCGCCTACTGCCATCTCAAGTGAATCCATTGCCTGGTCAGTTTGGCACTCAATGGGTGTTGTTATCTGGTTATTTGGCTTTATCTATGAATCTGTTGCCGATCATCAGCTGCACTATTTTAACTCTAAGGTTGTGAAAGAAAGTTCTACGCTCTCGACTGGATTGTGGCGTTATTGTCGTCACCCCAATTATTTTGGCGAGTTTTGTATCTGGTGGGCTTGGTTTATATACGCTATCCCTACCGGATCTGCGTGGATACTGTTAGCGCCGTTAATAATGACTTATCTCCTACTAAAGTTCTCGGGGGTGGGTAATATGGAGCAAGGGATAACCGACCGCAGGCCAGATTATCAAACCTATATTGACTCTACTAATACCTTTTTCCCCTGGAAGCCGCGGAGAAAAGTTATAGATAGCTAATGATACGGTTCTTTCCGATAACGTTATTATTGCTTGTTGGTCTAAAGTCGACCGCTTTTGCACAGCCAGAGGTTGATGCAGGCATTAAGGAAATATGGTTTAACGTTTTTTTGGATAAAAACCCGGTGGGAACCCATAGTTTTTTCGTTAAACGTCACGGTGAAAATATCATAGTTGACTCCAATATGCAGTTAGAGGGGAAGTTTTGGGGTTTATTGCCGTTTAAATATACCCATCAATCAAAAGAAACATGGCAAGATGGCTGTTTAGTCAGTTTGCAGTCACAGACCTTAAAACGCGGTAAAACCATTAAAATTCTGGCTAATTCAGACCAGTCTGGACTATCTATTATTAGCGATGATCAAACTCAGGTTGTTAAGGGTTGTGTCAAAAGCTTCGCCTATTGGGATTATTCAAAACTTGTGGGTAATCAATTATTGAATACCGAAAATGGTGAGCTCGTTACCGTAGAGATAAAACAGACGAATAATCAAAGTGATAAGCATAAATCCATATTGATCCAAAGTTCTGAAGCAGATATAACCCTTGAATATACCGCTAATGGTGAATGGCTGTCTTTAAAGTCTAAATTGGAAGTGGGCGGTCTATTGCATTACATTAGACAGTGAACATAAGACCAAATGGGAGTTAGCCTGTGTGGTATAAAAAAATAACTTTGCTTGTGTTGCTTGCCTTTACACTTGCCTGTCAAAGTAGTAAGCCACTTAAAACCGTCGATTACGTTGATATTGAGCGTTTTATGGGCGACTGGTATGTGATTGCCAATATTCCCACTTTTTTAGAGAAAAACGCCTATAACCCCATAGAATCCTATCGTTTGGATGATGATGGCTCTATAGCGACTACATTCACCTTTAACGCAGGGTCATTTGAGGGCGAAAAAAAGGTTTATAACCCCAGAGGTTTTATTGCCAACACTGAGACTAATGCCGAATGGGGTATGCAATTTATATGGCCAATTAAAGCCGATTACCGCATTGTCTATTTGGACGAAAATTACCAACATACCGTGATTGGCAGAAATAATTTAGATTATGTATGGATAATGGCGCGTCAGCCGAAAATTTCTGCAAAAATGATGAATAAGTTAACCCAATTTGTGTCATCTTTAGGTTATGATTCTAGCTTACTGGAGATTGCTCCCCATCAAATGCCACTTGGCAACTAACAATAAGAATATCTATGAAAATAGCGGTTATTGGCAGTGGTATATCAGGTAATGTAGCGGCTTACCATCTTAATAAAAATCACGATATTACGGTTTATGAGGCTAATGATTATATTGGCGGTCATACCCATACTCATGAGATCAGCCGCCAAGGCAAACAGTTTTGTGTTGATACCGGTTTTATTGTGTTTAATCACAAGACCTACCCGAACTTTATCGCCTTGTTAAAAGAGCTAGGGGTTGAAGAGCAGCTTTCAACCATGAGCTTTGGCGTTAAGTGTGATAAGACAGGGTTGGAATATATGGGCTCTACGATCAATAGCCTATTTTCCCAGCGGCGTAATTTTTTTCGACCTTCTTTTTGGCGTATGATTTTAGATATTCTGCGTTTTAACCGAGAAGCTACCGACCTTCTTCAAGACTCATCTGACGATATTTCTCTGGGAGACTATGTAGAGCAGCATAAATACAGCCAGGTATTTATTAACTATTATTTGGTACCTATGGCGGCGGCGGTGTGGTCCGCTGATCTAAAATTAATGTATGAATTTCCCGCGCGCTATTTAGTGCGGTTTTTCCACAATCATGGTTTATTAAGCGTCAACGATCGACCGGATTGGTATGTTATCAAGGGCGGCTCAAAAACCTATGCTCAGGCACTGACGAGACCTTTTAGAGACAAAATCAAATTATCTACCCCAGTGACTCAGGTTGAGCGCACTGACAACGGCGTTATAGTGACTAGCGATGATGGAAAGGTACACTATGATGCTGTGTTTTTTGCCTGTCATAGCGATCAGGCATTGCGGATGATACACAAGCCCTCCGATAGCGAAAAACAGGTGTTGGGTGCAATAAAATACCAAGATAATGAAGTGTTACTGCATACCGATGCCTCGGTAATGCCAAGGCGAAAAAGTGCCTGGGCAGCGTGGAATTACCATCTATTAGATGGCGATCAAAGTCGGGTGCCGGTTACTTACAATATGAATATATTGCAGAGTCTAAATTGTGAAGATCAATTTTGTGTCACCTTAAATAATAGTGATGCAATTGACCCGTCTAAGGTCCTAAAGCGCTTGAATTACCACCACCCAATTTATACCAGAGAATCCGTTGCAGCTCAGGCTCGGCACGCTGAGATAAATGGGAATCGATTCTATTTTTGCGGTGCCTATTGGCGTTATGGTTTTCACGAAGATGGCGTTGTCAGTGCCCTAGACGCTGTTAAACAGTTTGAGGATGATATTAGTGAATAGTCGCATTTACAGTGGCACCCTTGGGCACTGTAGGCATAGGCCGACTATCAACCAATTTCGTTACAAAATATTTATGCTTTATCTGGATCTCGATGAGCTGGATAGTTTATTTAATCCCTTTTTTCTCTGGTCTGCCAAGCGCGCCAATTTCGCTTGGTTTAAGCGTTCTGATCATTTGGGTGACCCATCTCAGCCGCTGGCAAACTCAGTGAGAGATTTAGTTGCCAGTAAAACCGGTCGCCGACCTTGCGGTCCCATTAGGTTACTAACCAATCTGCGTTATTTCTTGTATAAATCCAATCCAGTCAGTTTTTACTATTGCTTTGAAGCCGATGGTATTACTATTCATAGTATAGTCGCAGAGGTTACCAATACACCTTGGGGTGAGATGTATTGCTATGTGCTAGGGCAAGATCAGATGACAGAGCCAAAACAGGGTAGGGCAGATCACTTATTTTATCGTACCGATAAAGTGTTTACGGTATCTCCATTTATGCCGTTAGATATGCAGTATGGTTTTGAATTTTCGATTCCCTCGCAGAACTTATTGGTAAAAATGCAAAATTATCGTCAAGAAGAAAGGATATTTGATGTGAATTTAAGTCTTGATTCACAGCCAATTACTAGCGCATCATTGACCAAGCAATTGCTGTCTATACCTTTGATGACAGTTAAGGTTACTGCAGGTATCTATTGGCAGGCATTAAAAATAGGGTTAAAAGGCGTTCCTTTTTTAGGTCATGCCCATGAGAAAACTAATAATAAGGAAACCTAAGTGAGCAATAATTTATCAAAACAGATGCCAGTAGCTAGCGTGCGTTGGATCGATAAAATAAGCCGTCAGTTATTATTTTCAAGACTTGCGAAGATCAAAGTAGGCCATGTAAAGATTATTGACAGTATCGGTGAGCAACAATTTGGAAGCCTTGATTCTGCTGGTCAATTAGTGGTTGAAGTCAAGATCGAAGATCAGCGATTTTATTCGGATATTGCTTTTGGCGGCACTGTGGCGGCCGGTGAAGCCTACATGCAGGGCTATTGGGGCTGCAATAACCTCACTGGTTTGGTTCGCATTATGTTGCGTAATCGTCAGGTGATGGATCAGGTTGAGGGCGGCTTTTCACTGTTTAAGGCGCCGCTATTGCGATTGATACATTGGCTAAATCGTAATAGTCAGGCAGGCAGTAGGCGCAATATTGAAGCTCATTATGATTTGGGTAACGATATGTTTAAATTGTTTCTCGACCCTACCATGATGTATTCCTGTGCCTATTATGCAGACGATAAAACCACCCTAAATGATGCTGCAACAGCAAAATTACAGCGTATATGCGACAAATTACAGCTCTCTGAGTCTGATCATGTCGTTGAAATTGGCACTGGCTGGGGTGGTTTTGCTATTTATGCTGCCAGCCATTATGGCTGCAAGGTAACCACCACCACTATCTCACAGCAACAATTTGAAGTTGCCCAGCAGCGAGTTCAGGCAGCTGGTTTAGAAGATAGGGTGACCCTGCTGATGGAGGATTACCGCGACTTACAGGGAACCTATGATAAGTTGGTTTCTATTGAAATGATTGAGGCAGTGGGGCCGCAGTATTTGGATACCTATTTTGCAAAATGCAGTTCTTTGCTAAAGCCAGATGGTATTATGTTAATCCAGGCGATTACTATTCAGGATCAGTTCTATGATCAAGCGATTAAATCGGTAGACTTTATTCAGCGTTATATTTTCCCCGGTGGCTTTATTCCCTCAATAACTGCAATTTCCAATGCGGTAAAAAAATCCACTGATGCCCGCCTTTTCCAAATGGAAGATATAGGCCCGCATTATGCGACCACCCTCAGAGACTGGCGGCAACGATTCTTTGAAAATATTGATCAAGTGAAGACATTGGGCTACTCCGATCAATTTATAGCCATGTGGGAATTTTATCTGTGTTATTGCGAGGGAGGGTTTCTGGAACGCACGCTAGGAACATCTCACTTAGTTTTTGTGAAGCCCAACAACAGATTAGACTGGCGCGCTTCAATTTAGTTATCCAGCATCATCAATAGCAATACATTGCTATGTTCTAGTAAAAAAGTTTCGCTTAGTCGAACAATTCTTATACCCAAAAATAATAGTATTTACTGTGGCAAATTTTGCCGGTTTTTTCGTGTTTTAAAATAAATTAAAAAATTTGGGACTCTAACTCAATGTATAAATATCTATTAATTCTTATATGCTCAATTTTGGTTGCTAGCTGTGATCAGCCTGTGGCAGAAAACACAGCTAACAATTCTGAAAGAGATAGTCTTACTGTCTACACAACGTCAAAGGATACAGATCATCGCTTAACTAAAACGGGGACCTACCCATTTAAAGAGCGCGTTCAGCCCACGGAGGGTGAAATATCAATTTTTGTAAATTCAAGTAAGCAATTTCAAAAATTCCTTGGTATTGGTGGCTCTTTTACCGATGCCAGTGCTGAGGTGTTTGCAAAACTAGATAGTGCCAAGCAGGAGGAGTTCCTCGAGGCTTATTATGATACCGAGAAGGGTATTGGTTATTCCCTAGCACGCACTACCATTCATAGCTCTGATTTTGGAAGTGGCAGCCACACCTATATTGATGAGGGTGATAAAGCACTTGAAACTTTTACTATTGAAAAAGATAAGCAATTTCGTATTCCTTTAATCAAAAGGGCTACGGAAGCAGCGGGTGGTGAATTATTGCTTTACGCAAGCCCTTGGAGTGCGCCTGCTTTTATGAAGAGCAATAATAATATGTTGCGCGGCGGCAAACTTTTACCCGAGTACTATGACTCATGGGCCAATTACTACACAAAATTTATTGAAGCCTATGAAAGCGAAGGCATGCCAATTTGGGGGATTTCAATCCAAAATGAGCCAATGGCTACCCAGCGCTGGGAGTCCATGATTTATACCGCTCAGGAGGAGAGAGATTTTTTAAAAAATCATCTTGGGCCAGCAATGGAAAAGGCGGGTTATGGCGATAAAAATATTGTTGTTTGGGATCACAACCGCGATCTTTTGACTGATCGTGCCAATGTGATTTTGGATGACCCAGAAGCCTATAAATACGTATGGGGTGTTGGCTACCATTGGTATGAAACTTGGGCGGGTGGTGACAGTATGCATGACAATCTGGCTGCCGTTAAGGAATCATACCCAGAAATAGAGCTTCTTTTTACTGAGGGGACAGTGGAAGGCTTTAGAGAAGATCGCTATCAATACTGGCCAAACGCAGAGCGTTATGCTCGCTCTATGATTAAGGATTTTAATATTGGCACTGTGGGTTGGACTGATTGGAATTTACTCCTTGATCACACTGGTGGGCCTAACCATGTTAGTAACTTTTGTTTTGCGCCCATTCATGCGGATACTCGGACTGGCGAGTTAATTTATACCCCAACCTATTACTATATAGGGCATTTCTCAAAGTTTATTCGTCCTGAGGCTAAAAGAATTAGTACCAGCAGTAGCCGTAGCGTTTTACTAGCGACCTCGTTCATAAATACAGACAATCAAATTGCTACAGTAGTTATGAATGAAACTGACAATGCTATCGACTACCATTTCCTTGCCGATATGCAGCAGGTTACTTTAACCATTCCAGCGCGTAGCATGCAAACGCTAGTCTACTAATAATTAATTATCGTATCGGGCCATAGGCCCGATACGATCTAATTGAGTTGACGGTATTTTGTAGGGGTCATGCCTTCAAGTTTTTTAAAGAAAGTATAAAAAACAGATTTACTATTAAAGCCCACTGCAAGATATATTTCCGTAATCGTAATATCTTTTTTTGCTGAATCCTTCAGCATTTTTTTCGCCTCTTCTATCCTGTAGCTGTTGATAAAGGTATAAAAATTAGCCCCAAAATGTCTATTGATAATCATTGATAAATCTCTAGGCATAATTAAAAGTGTGTCTGCCAAGCTATCCAAGGTTATATCTGGATCCATATAAAGCTTATCTTGCTTAATACGTGTATCAATGGATTCTGCTTCTTCTGGGTTAATTATATATTCATCAGTTGGCTTCTTTGGCGACTCTTCCTCATTAACCTGTTCGAACATGCCGAAGAATCTGATAGCGGTAAACACCAACAAATTGACCAAAAAGAAAGTGGTGTAATATCGAGTGAGACCCATGTAAAAATAGATGTAGTGATAATGAGTAAAGATTTTTGAAGCAGACAAGATAAGCTCAAACAGCATAACTATGGTAAAGCCAGCAACTAATGCCCTTAGCCATGATAGGTGTGCCTTTTCCATATTCGAGTGCTTTTCTTGAAGTCTTAACCCATATCTACTAATGAGGATAAAGCACGCAATCACGTAGGAGAAGCGAGTTAATTTACTTAAAAACTCAATGGTTACAAAATTGGTACTGTAAACAAATGATTCGCTGTTAAGCATTTCTAGGCGAACATCAAAGGGATTGTTATAGAAGCTAAAGCCTATAAATAAACAGTATATTGTGAGTGGTAATAAGTGTAAAAGATCGCTTCGCTTTAAAGTAAAATCACGAAAAACGAGTGATTTTATACATAAAAACAATAAGGGACCGTCTACATAGTAGGCAATGCCAGGAGCAAAATACAAGGAAGAAAGTTGCTGTCTAGCATGCACTTTAAATTCAGCACCCCACATCATTAATTCGTTGATTGGAACCAGTGAGTGGCTAAATAGAAAAGCAGCGAGAAAAAATGTACTTTTAACTTGTTTGCTGTTTGTTAGCCATAGTAGCAGAGCAAAAAATAGGCACTGCAGCGAAATCATCATAAGAATGACGTCGTGAAAATTAAATAAAACTGATTCAAATTGAAGGTTATTCATTTAAATTTATCTTGTTGTTAAGTTTTGTAAAGATCAACAAATCAATACTGAAGTTAAACTTATGGAGCATCTTTTTGCTTTATTTTACATGAAAAAAACTCTACAAATATCAGACTCTTTGAAGTGACTGATATATGCGATAAGCTGAAAGAGCAGTTGGAAGCTTTGCTTTAAAAAGAAGTTCGATTGCTAGCCGCCGTTCTCACAATCCAATTATTTTAGTATTTCCCTGTAAATTTTGAGTTCGAGTGCTTTAGTCGGACGCAATATATAAGATCAATCTGTAATTTAGACTCAAATCTTCCTTACATGCACAATTAATGACTATGTAAGGTAATAATAAATCTGTTAAGTAAATAGCATGCCACTTGCGCGGCATAACAAAAATAAAGAACAAAAGAGGTTTTAAATGGTTGCTAAAAAAGTGCTAATTGCGCTGAGTTTCCTCATTATATTTTCGCTATCAGCCTGCGGTGGAGACGGTGGGGGTGGTGATGCAGATCAAAACGTTGTGCGCGATATTTTCGCCGTTGGTGATGTTGTAGAAACGAAAGAAGATGGTGGTGAAGTGATTGGTGATGTAAGCACCAATGATATGGGAGATAACCTAAGCTTTTCTCTGGCAGAGGGGCAATCCACGCAGAATGGAACCATGGTATTTAACGCTGATGGTACCTTCGCCTACACGCCTAATTTAGATTTTTTTGGCTCTGATTCAGTAAACTATGTAGCAACCGATACGGTGAGTGGCGCAACATCTACCGCGACGCTTACTATTAATGTTGTTAATGATTTTGAGCGTTTAGAAGAATATGGTTGGGAATTAGTTTGGAGTGATAACTTTAACACTGCTGATGCATTTGATTCGAGCAAGTGGGTTGGTGATGATGTTTCGGTTGCTGGGGGTAGCCTCAAAATTAATGCAATTAATGGCCAATCTTCCACTGTTAAAGGCGTTCGGGCAATTAACAAGGGCCGCATCGAAGCCGGCGTAAGAACGGCTGCAGGTATAGATGTAATATCTGCCTTTAAATTAGTTCCTATATCTGATGCTTATGATGGTGATAATGCACTGAGTTTAATGCATTCAGAAGCGGGTGAGATGACTGCGGGAGCGCACTATGGTTTAGATCGTCTGAGTGGAGTTATTATGAATCAGGATATTCTTAATACCGCTTCTGATGAGTTTCATATCTATGCCATTGAGTGGGGTGAGAAAAAAATACGTTGGTATATTGATGGCACTCATGTCTATACAGTAGATACGCTCAACTTATGGGGGTATAACCAGATTGGTGACAATATAGTTGCTGATACAGATGGGCCCTTTAATCAGCCCATGCAGATTGTTTTTGATGTTTCTGCGGCTGCTGAAGATTTACCTGCTCAAATGCTGGTAGATTACATAGAAGTGTGGACGTGTAACCCCGTTACCGAACCTAGTGTTGAAGAATGTGCCTCTAGAGAAAAGTCAAAGATCTCTCGTTCAGCTTCAGATCGAATAGAATCTGTCGGACTGGAGAAAACAACGATCCTTGCTGACGGATATCTAGACCCATCAACGGACACTCTTATAAGCGAGTTGCATCCTTTAAGCTGGCATTATCATGAGGATGAATTTCCACTGGAAGGACTTAGTGATAATGACGCTGATATTACTTGGGTTACCCTTGATGATGAGCATAATCTAGTTCTAGAGTTCACTAATCCCACTGGAACTGCTGAGATGAGTATTGCAACAGAGAGCGCAGTTTTAAATGGTCACAATATTACTTTGAATTTTGACCTTCTCATCGATAGTTCTACTACAAATACTGAAACTATCACCATAAAAATGAAATCCGGTGCTGAAAGTACTAATGATGCCGCGGCGGGAGAAGTCTCATGGTCATTAGATGAGCTTACTCTTGATGATTGGCAGAGATACAGCATTCCTGTAGAAGATTTTCTAAACAACCCATCAGCACAGTTATCCCTTGATCCCGACAATCTTACGTCACTGATGACGATTGGAGTCAACGGCAGTGCACATTTGCAATTGGATAATATTTCCCTTGATTGTATTAACTCTGAGGGTTGTCTTTTAGGTCCATTGGCCTTGCAAACTGCTGCGGCACCAAAAGCAGACCCAATTCGTATTGAGGCAGAAGATTTCATTACTCAAGAGGGGGTCGGGGTCGAAGAAACAACCGATGAGGGCGGCGGTCAAAATGTTGGATTCGTAAGTGCTGGAGACTATGTAAGCTATACCTTCAATGCTCCAGCTATAGGACCCTACACGGTTGATTATCGTGTAGCCAGTCAGGGTGGAAGTAATGGTTTTGAAATGTCGCTGGATGGAGGGCTTATTCATGCTCAGTCAATTCCTGACACGGGTGATTGGCAAAATTGGGTCACCATAACCTCGCCAGAGTTCGAGTTGGCCGCTGGGGTATATACCATGCAAATTGATTTTGTTGACGAGGATCAAAACTTAAATTGGCTTCAAATTCAGCCGCCACTTGGCGAAGTTTTTATCGAAGCTGAAGACTATGACGTCTTGAGCGGAATAGATCTAGAGGATACCAGTGATGTAGGCGGTGGCCAAAATATTGGCTGGATTGATCAAGGTGACTTTATTGAGTACACCGTCAATGTTCCATCAACGGGCGAGTATCTTATTGAATATCGACTTGCCGGTTTATGGGACTCTGACGGCTTTGAAAATCGAATAGGTGGCGTTCTGGTTGATACACAAGCCATGGATTCAACCGGTGACTGGCAAACTTGGGTAACTCAAAGCGCTGTGATCGATCTTATCGCGGGTGAACAAACCATGCGCTTTGATTTTATTGGCGGACCTATGAATATTAACTGGATCAGATTGACCAGACAGTAGAATTAGAAAAAACAAAATAATTAGAAGTAGTTCGAGTAGGGATAAATATATGAAGTACGAGACTAAATTCAAAAGACAATTACTAGCTACAAGTATCGCTATGGTTGTTGCTGCTAATGGTAATTCTCAAGAAGAAGTATTTGATGCAGATGATAATATCGAAGAAGTTGTAGTGACGGGTATTCGAGCTAGTTTACAGCGCTCTATGGATATTAAGCGTGATGCTAAGGGTATTGTCGATGGAATTTCAGCTGAAGATATAGGTAAGTTCCCAGATACTAATTTAGCTGAGTCTCTGCAACGAATCACGGGGATTGCTATTGAGCGTGACCGCGGTGAGGGCTCTAAGATTACCGTTCGCGGCTTTGGCCCAGATTTCAATATTGTCAGCTTTAATGGCCGTCAAATGCCTACTAACGGCGGTAGATCCTTTGATTTTGGTAATATTGCATCTGAGGGTGTTTCCTCGGTTGAGGTGTATAAATCAGGTCGAGCCAATGTAGCTTCTGGCGGTATTGGTGCGGTAGTTAATGTAATTACCACTAAGCCGCTTGAAAAACCCGGACTTAAGGCAGTTGTTAATGCAAAAGGGGTTTATGATCCTGGTACAAGACGTGGTAATTCATTTAATCCTGAAATTGTGGGGCTCTTCAGCAAAACCTTCGCTGATGACACCATTGGTATCTCCCTATCCGCTAGTAAGCAGGTACGAGATGGTGGTGATCAAAACGTATCAACTCAAGATTTTATGAGCCGTAATTTTGTTACCTTGGACGATATTGATAATAAAGTTGATGATGCAGAGTGGGGTTCAATACCCGTTGGAGATCCAACTGCTATCAATTTCCCTTCACAAGTCTCAGAAGGCATTTATGCTATCCCAACTAATATTCAATATAACCTTGATGATTTTCGTCGTGAACGCGTCAATGGTCAGTTAACCCTACAGTGGAAGCCGGTTGATAATATTACTGGAACGATTGACTATACCTATGCCAAAAATGAAATGAATACTCAGCACCAAGATTTATCGGCATGGTTTGACCCTGGTTGTAGGACAAGGGAGAGTGAGTGGGTTCAGGAGGGGAATATTTGGTCGCCTACAGTTTATCGCCAAGTTGGTTGCGCTCAAGATAATCTTCAGGGTGTTGGGCTTTTTGCGACGGTGGACGAAAATAAATCGGCTGGCTTTAATTTGGAATGGCTTGTTAATGATAATCTAACTTTAAATCTGGACTATCATGATTCAAGCGGTGAAGCGCGGCCAAATAGTAAGCACGGTTCTGGTGGCTCCATGGCGGTTGCTGCACTCAATCGCATTACGACATCCGGCTACTTTAGTAAGGATGGTATGCCAGTATTAGAGATACAGCTTGGTGAGCGAAATTCTTATAATCAAATTTCCAGAATCGATCAGGTAAATGCTGAAGATATGCAGGTATCTGGAAGTTCCTTCAGCAGTTTTAATAACCTGATGGAAGTGCAACAGGTTCAATTTGACGCTGAATATGAATTTGATGAAGGCCACAGCATCAATTTTGGTGTCGGAAGGATTGAGGTTACCAATAGAGGGCAAACTAAGACTGTTTCTAGAAATACCTGGAGTGGTGTGGGTGATCCTGGTGATATCAGTGACTTACTGACTGTTGACTCTATTGCAGATGTATACGACACCCTTGAAGGAAGTGATGATCCTCGTCAGGTAACTGAATTTTTTACTTGGGATTTCCAAGCACTGATTGATCGGAGTGAAGAGCTTCTTCAGGCGGGCGCTCATGGTGATGTTGATGGCGATGGTGGTCCCTGCTTAACTGGCTTCTGCCCTTCCTATGACTTTGATTTGGACGAAGTGACTACAGAGACATCTGATGCTGTTTTTTTGCAAACCCATTGGGTGGGAGATCTATTAGACCGCCCAGTTAATCTTTATTATGGTATGCGTTACGAAGAAACAGAGGTTCACTCGGAGGCTTTAGTGCCTCAATATGATCGAGTTGAATGGAGCATTTTGGACGACCGCTTTAATCTTTATCAACAGAAAGATGAAGCGGGTAATATTGTCACAGACTTTACAGAACTTGATGGTTCATACAGCATGTTTTTGCCAAGTTTTGATTTCGATATGGAAATTTTAGATGACGTTATTTTACGTGCCTCATACAGCCTGACAGTGACGCGCCCAGACTATAACTCTCTCAAAGGGGCATTGATTATTGACTACCTAGGTGCTGATGGCGGTGGCGGTCGAAGGGGAAATCCGCAACTTCTTCCAATGGAATCACAAAACTTAGATCTATCATTGGAGTGGTATTATGCTGAGGGTAGCTATATGTCCGCGGGCTTGTGGTCGAAGGATGTGGATAATTTTATTGTAAGTGAACCATTTAAAGATCAGCCATTATTCAAAAATCTCTATACCCCAATTGGAGGTGATCTATTTAACCAAGCGATTGATGATTTAACCGGCGGTGATCCAAGATTTGATTTCGATTCGGGAGATCTGAATGAATACTATGCTGAAAACTATGTAGGGCAGCCAGGTATAGAATTATCCGGTCAAGGTGATGATGTAGAGGTCATACAAACCGGCCTTGAGGGTGATCCAGTAGCAATTTTTGATGTTATTATTCCAATCAATCAGCGTGAAACAGAAGTTAAAGGTCTTGAGTTAATGGCTCAGCACACCTTTGGTGAATCAGGTTTTGGCTTTCAAGCAAACTACACTGTGGTCGATGGTAACCTTGAATATGATATTAACCTCAATGAGGAACAGTGGGTTATTGATGGTATGAGTGACACAGCAAACTTAGTTGCTTTTTATGATAAGGATGGATTCCAGATTCGCTTTGCCTTGAACTGGCGAGATGGTTTCTTGGATTCAGCTGGAAAAGACCCGCGCTTTGTTGAAGAATATACTCAGCTAGATTTTAATGCGAGCTATGAATTTAACGACAACTTCTCGTTTTTTATTGAGGGAATTAACTTAACAGAAGAGCATCAGCGTGTTCATGGTCGTTCGAAGTATCAGGTAAGACAGTATTCGGTCGGGCATGCTCGCTATAATCTTGGGGCTCGATATAGCTTTTAATTTGCAAACAATGCTCAATCATCTACAAAAAGCCCTTAGCTCTGATGAGTTAAGGGCTTCTTTATGGCATTCCAATTCTCAGTATCCAAGGGTATATTGAAAAGATAAAATGACCTCATCCAAGAAATTCAGGAGTCGGCATGGCTAATCATGTGCTTTTAGATAACCTTAACCATAAAGATCTAAAAATAATTACTAAAAGGTCCGCAGATCTTGGAGATAGTATCCCATCATTGTTGACATTTCCTTTTGAATATAGGGATATTCAAACAAACTTTCCGATCTGTTTTTGCAAGGATTCGGAAACCGGTAAATTCTATACGGCGGCGTTATTTGGCTTTGAAGAAAATGAAAACCTCTTTTTAGATGGTGACAGTTGGGATGCGGCTTACACACCCTTAATGCTTGAGCGGCAGCCTTTTTTTATTGGCAATCAACGGACTCAAAGTGGTGAAAAGCAACGTCTAATTTATATTGATGCAGATAGTCCAAGAGTAAACTCTGATGAGGGTGAGGCAGTATTTCTTGAACAGGGCGGCCACTCAGAATATTTACAGAGAATTAGTTCAATACTAGACGCTATTCATCAAGGGCAGCAACAAAGCAAAGAATTTATCGAATTAATGCTAAAGTACGATCTAATTGAAAGTTTTACGCTAAAAGTTGAATTGGATGATGGTACGAAAACTCAGTTACAGGGTTTTTATACGATCAATGAAGATACGCTGAATGGACTTTCTTCTGATGCTGTCTCAGAGTTAATGGTTACTGGCTATTTACAGGCGGTGTATATGGTGATCGCCTCAATGTCTAATTTTAGGTCGCTTATAGAGCGGAAAAATAAACGTTTATGATCTCAATAGATAAAACGATAAAAGAAATTGGTTGTACCGAACCAGGACGAGTGCCTAAGGATGTATACACATCCTTGGAACCAGTGGTTATTAGGGGTCTAGTTACAGACTGGCCATTGGTAAAAATGGGTCTCAAATCAGCGCCTGATGCTGGCGATTATTTGAAAAGCTTTTATCAAAATATACCGGTTACAGCATCGATAGGCGATCCTGATATAGAAGGTAGAATTTTTTATAATAAGGATTTTTCTGGCTTTAACTATCAATCTATTAAAGCCGATCTTGGGGATTTGCTTGATAATATATACAACTGTGCAGAGCAGCAGAAGCCGCCAACTTTTTATATGGCATCGACATTTGTCGATCGATTTTTTACTGGCTTTTGTGATCAAAACCCTCTTGATTTAAATGCCGACAATCCTTTAGTGAGTGTTTGGTTAGGTAATCGCAGTCGCATTGCTGCACATTATGATTTGCCGGACAATATTGCCTGTTGCGCGGTGGGCCGTCGTCGTTTTACCCTTTTCCCGCCAGATCAGTTGGTTAATTTATACCCAGGGCCAATTGATTGGGCTCCGGGCGGTCAACCAATTAGCTTGGTTGACTTTAAAAACCCCGACTATAAACAATTTCCTAATTTCAAGTATGCACTTGAGTCTGCCCAAGTGACTACTCTTGAGTCGGGCGATGGGCTCTATATTCCAAGTATGTGGTGGCATCATGTTGAGGGGCTTGATGCCCTTAATATTCTGGTTAACTATTGGTGGCGTCAGTCGCCAAATTATATGGATACACCGGCGAATACATTGCTTTATGCTCTTATGAGTATTCGTGATTTGCCTGTAGAGCAAAAAAAGATTTGGCGAGGAATGTTTGATTATTATATTTTTGATGCTGACAAAGATAGTCATTCTCATATACCAGAGCAAGCAAGAGGTTCACTCGGTTTAATTGATGAGTCATTAAATAGAAAAATCCGATCTCTGTTACTTAAAAAAATCAATCGATAGAGCCTATAACAAGGTTTTTAGCTTTAAACCCTGCAATTGATATTTTTTAATCTTATTTTTGACCTTTAATTGCATTCAGCTAGTTTTTTGACGACTAAAAAGAGTTCGAATGCGTTATTAGGACGATTGTTAAGCTAAAAATTAATACATTACAGTCAAGATTAGAGGGATATTTATAAAAATTTGTGTATGGATGCGCATTAAAAAATAAAATTGCGATGTGATCGTGAAAAAATTAAAAGGTTTTCCAATGCGAATCAATGTTCTAAATTATTCTGTGCATAGTGTAGCGACCCCATTAAGAGTATGTGCACTTAGCGTCGTACTATTATTTACAGTCAGCTGTGGTGTTGAAACTGACAATGAATTCTTGGATGCTCCAGAGAATATTGTAGATACCAGTAATCAGGACTCTAATGCCTATATACCCTTCGGAGAAATTCCAGATAAATCACTGGATGATATTACTGTTCGCGGAAGACCTTATATAGACGATTCTCTGGGCTACAATGTTATTCGCTCTGATATGGGCACTTTACTTCGCGGTGTTAGTCTATCTACCGATGGGGGCGATCCTTACGACAGAAATAATTTATTAGATATTTCAGACATTAGCCTATCGCAATTACAAAATATGGTAAGCAATTATGGCTTTAATACACTACATGTTTATCTTGAGGGTGATGCAGAACAAAACCCAGACCCTGTAGGAATCAATGAGGCTTTGGCAGATCACCTTGTCGCAATTACCCGTGAAGCCAAAATGTATTTGATTATTACCATAGGTAATAACGGTGAAAATGGCGCTATTCATAGCATGGACAAGGTGTTGGCTTTTTGGGACCTTTATGGTGCCAAATACAAAGATGAGACTCATGTTATCTATGAAGCACACAACGAACCAGTGGCAGGTATTAATGCCTCTTGGACTGATGAAGACTGGGAAAAACAGGCACAGATGTACCAGAAAATTCGTGAAGTGGCGCCAGATACCATGGTTTTACTGGGATCCTTTATGTCATTTTTTGGCGGTTCCCAAGCCATTAAAGGAGCCGATGGGCTAGCGGAAGAATTCCCGGGAATATGGGATAACGCTGGATTTGCGTTCCATGCTTATTGGAACCTGCCGCAGGTTGAGAGCACCATAGAAGCCTTTAAAGTTAGTGATAATTATCCTGCATTGCTATGTACAGAATTTTGGCCTGGCGATACCAAAAATGGTTTCAACGATGCATTTGAAAGTCACCAAATTGGCTGGACTCAGTTTGAGTGGTTAGGCGCCAATGACCTTGAATTGGATCGTTTTAAAGGGTATTTAGATATCTATGGCACAGCATGGCGCCCAGATAATTCCAGTACTCTCTGGCCCGCCAGTGGCTCTCCGAACATACCTATAGATCAAAAAATCGGTTTGTATAGTCGCGCGGATAAAGCATTCCTTGGGCTGGATGATCGCGACAGGGTTGTCGCGAGTGATCGAAGCTACGACGGTGTTGGTTCAGATGAATTTATTGTAGTGGATGCCGGTGATGACGGTCATATTGCCTTGTTGGCTGACAACGGTAGATATTTATCTGTTAGCGACTTTGGTCAGCCACTTGTTGCCTCAGCGAGAAAAATTGGTGTTAAGCAAAAGTTCATGTGGCTTGAGTTGCCGACCGGTGATATTGCTCTTCGTCCGTGGTCTGGGTCCGGTCATTTAATAGGTACTATCCCTGCTACTGATGGCAGTGGATATGGTTTAACAGGCTCGATTGGTGCTGGCATAAAGCGCGGTGGAGCAAACTCTTACCGTATGGTAACAGTCTATACAGATTCTGTAGGTCCACTACCAGAAATTCCGGCCCCGCCACCCGGTCCATTTTTCGGAAGTCCAATGCCAGTGCCAACAAGCGGTAATGGCGATCACCCTCTAGACAGTTTGGCACCTAACGGTCGCCTTTGGGCTTCTGATTATGATATTGGTGGCGAGGGTATCTCGTACCATGATACTGGCGCTGTCAATCTTGGTGAGGCCTATCGTGCTTCTGAAGCGGTTGATGTTCAGTCTAGCTCTGAGGGTTATACATCTGTTGGATTTTTCGAGCCTGAAGAATGGCTTGAATACACCATAGATGTGGCTGAGGCAGGGGACTATACCGTAACATTGCGCACAGCATCATGGGGTGGAGGCTTTATAAGCCTTGAGTCTGATTGTGAAAAACTAACGCCAGTTCTATCGACGCCAGATACAACCAGTTGGGATATTTGGCAGGATATGACGGTCGACGTTACCCTAAAAGCTGGGGTACAAAAACTGCGAGTTGTTAGTGGCGGCAATATGAATCTGATGAATATGGATATTCAACCTGGCGGTGAAGGCGGTTCAAACTATGGCGCTGGTTGTGAGTGGGTGCCACCAGAGCCAGATGATCTAAAAGTTGAAGCAGAGAACTGGACCAGAGTCATTGCCGCGCCAAATGGCACTGTCAGCATTGACACTGCTTCTGATAGCGATTTGAGTCCGCATGTGGGTAATTTCGATGCCGATGACTTTATTGAATATGCGGTAGAACTCCCAGAAACCAGCTGTTATCGAGCTGAATATCGGGTTGCTAGTGACCCTGGTAGTGAGGGTTTTAAACTCAAATTTGACAGCCAGACAGTTGATAGTTTCAAAATCCCTCCAACCGGCGGTTATTCAAGTTGGGTAACCTTTACTCGTTATTACGAACTTACGGAAGGTAACCAGACCCTGAGACTTGAAGCGCTGGGTGACTCTTTCAATATTAATTGGCTAACCTTTAATGCAACCGATACTGTTGATTGCGAACAAAGTGATGCAATAATGATTGAAGCTGAAACTTTTTCTAGCTCAGTAGAACTACCTGACGGTGAAGTAGGAACACAGCCTACTAGTGATGAAGGCGGCGGTCTAAATGTGGGTTGGATTGATGCCGGTGATTGGATGGAATATGAAATTCGGGTTGCTGAAGCGGGTAACTACAGCGTCAGTTATCGTATGGCAAGTCAATCAGGTAGTAGTTCAGGGGTTAATCTTCTGGTGGATGGTAACTTAGTTGATTCCGCTTTGGTGCCAAATACTGGGGGTTGGCAGCTTTGGCAAACCGCGCCTGGAGGTGTTATTTCACTTGATTCGGGCGACTATGTACTTCGTTTTGAAGCGCCAGGTGGCGGCCTTAACCTCAACTGGATTAAGTTGATGCCAACGGACGAAATGGCGACAGGAAATATAGGCACAGGTGTTGATGATAATTTAGATATTGGTGAAGTGATTAACTTTAATGATTTATATGTTAATTATGGCCTGATAAATCTAGGGGATAGTTTTTCTAGACTTGAAACTGATCCAATGGACAGTACCAATACCGTTGTATCCATTCTTAAAGGCGCAGTGGCGCAATCAGGGGTTAAAATTGCCAGCAGCCAGGTTAATTATCCCCTTAGCAGTACACTGACTCGACTATCAATGCGGGTATATAGCCCATCGATTGGTACGTCCGTCCGCTTAAAATTAGAAGATTCTTCCAATAGCGCACATTCTGTGGAGACTGAAGCAGTTACTACCGTAGCGAATCAATGGGAAGTACTAGTTTTTGATTTTAGCAACCCTGTAGCTGGTACTGCAGCCTTAAACACGAATTATAGTTTTGATACGGTTTCAGTTTTCTTTGATTACCAAAGTAGTGGTATTGGAGAAACCTATTATATTGATGATATCACCATACTAGGTCAGGTGGTCGCACCCATAACACTTACTCAAGAAATGCTAGTGGGTGAATGGAAATTAGCCCCAGAGGCCGACACTACAGGTGTGGGTTGGGAGTCTGGTAATTTGGGCTGGTGGAAGGTTGATGCAGCTGTGATTAGTGAACGAACCTGTTTATTTGATGACCTCTTCGTGTTTGCAGAAGATGGATCATTCTCAAATCAAATGGGTGGATCGACATGGATTGAGCCATGGCAAGGCACGGATCCTGAAGCATGTGGTGCCCCAGTCGCGCCGCATGATGGCAGTGGTAGTGCAACCTATGAATTGGATACTGAAGCGGGCACAATTACATTGACCGGGGTAGGTGCTCATCTCGGCTTAGCTAAGGTAATCAGTGGTGGTGATGAGCTTACTAGTCCTAATAATGCGCCTGAATCTATTGTTTATAAGGTAATGGAAAGTACCGAAACTAGTATGACCGTTGAGGTTGCCTATTCAGCAGGATTCTGGACCTTTAAATTAGTGACTGCAGACTATGTTGCACCAGAGCCCGAAGATCCGGTGGTACAGCCACCATCTAACCCCATTGATTTGACTCAAGAAATGCTAGTGGGTGAATGGAAATTAGCCCCAGAGGCCGACACTACAGGTGTGGGTTGGGAGTCTGGTAATTTGGGCTGGTGGAAGGTTGATGCAGCTGTGATTAGTGAACGAACCTGTTTATTTGATGACCTCTTCGTGTTTGCAGAAGATGGATCATTCTCAAATCAAATGGGTGGATCGACATGGATTGAGCCATGGCAAGGCACGGATCCTGAAGCATGTGGTGCCCCAGTCGCGCCGCATGATGGCAGTGGTAGTGCAACCTATGAATTGGATACTGAAGCGGGCACAATTACATTGACCGGGGTAGGTGCTCATCTCGGCTTAGCTAAGGTAATCAGTGGTGGTGATGAGCTTACTAGTCCTAATAATGCGCCTGAATCTATTGTTTATAAGGTAATGGAAAGTACCGAAACTAGTATGACCGTTGAGGTTGCCTATTCAGCAGGATTCTGGACCTTTAAATTAGTGACTGCAGACTATGTTGCACCAGAACCAGAGGATCCAATTCAAAGTGGTGATCTTCGTTTAGAGGCGGAGAATTGGACTCGAGTGATAACATTACCTGATGGTGAGGTGGGGACTGAAGGCACACAGGATACAGGTGGCGGTACTAATGTTGGCTGGATTGATCTTGGCGATTGGATGGAATATGACTTTACCGTTGCTAATGCGGGAAACTATGCATTGAATTTACGGGCGGCGAGTCAGGGCGGAAGCTCACCTGGGTTTAAAGTTCTGTTAGATGGTGTATGGGTTGATCAGCTTGTAGTTTCCAATACAGGTGCTTGGCAGAGTTGGCAGACCATTACTGGCAGAGTGATCTATCTTGATCAAGGACAGCACACATTACGCCTGGAAGCAGCCTCTGGCGGTGCTAATTTAAATTGGATTGAATGGGTAGAGACTAATGCCCAAGCAGATCCACTGCCAGAGTCAGTTCCCTCAATTACAGCCAGCGATCTTGTGGGATCATGGAAGTTAGCACCCGAGGCGCGAGCGCTTGTTGTAGTCAGTGGCGGCGGAGGCTGGAGTAACAGTGCTGGTGATGTTAATAATCGAAGCTGTTTATTTGATGATCTATTTATATTCTCTGAAACTGGTCAGTTTGCTAACCAAATGGATGGTCAGACTTGGGTAGAGCCATGGCAAGGAGTGTCTTCAGAGCAATGTAGCGTCCCAGTCAATCCTCATAATGGAGGTCGTTTTGGTTATGTTTTTGATGAATCAGCTATGACCATTACATTAAATGGCACTGGTGCTCATTTAGGGATTCCAAAAGTAATTAATGGGGCAGAAATCACCAATCCGAGTGAGGCGCCAAGTTCCATTGTCTATGATGTTATTGACAGCACAGCAACCACCATGACGTTGAAAATTGATATACCCCAGGGTTATTGGTTATTTAAATACGTCGCTGTTTCAGATGATTCTGGTTAAAATGGTACTGAGTCGTTTGTTAGATCAAGTGAAGATCAGTAGCACGTAAAAAAAGGGCCTTCATAGGCCCTTTTTTTTACGCCTGAGATTAATAACTACGGCATTGTTTTTGTGAATGTTTTAAAACTATCCTGCATTTGAATAAACCACTGCGGAACCGATGGTCCATCACCCGCGTTTTTGATTTTAGGATGTTTCTTGACGATATCAGCTAGCAGTTGATCATTTTCAGCTTCAATATCAACAAAGAAGATGTGCTTGCCGTTTTTAAGTGCCTTTTCAAAGCGAGCAAACCTATTATTTTTTCGTTGGATACCAAAGAAGCCGAATTCCCATGTGAAAAAACCTACCATCACAATTGCTAAGAAAACAAAAGGAATCCAAGTGACCTGTTGAGCCCAACCTGATAATGCGACAACATACAACATTATTGTTGCAGCAATAACACCAACAACCGCGCCAATTTTGGTGCTATGAACAACATCTGTGCGGAGTACTGCCTCGACTTCATTCAGATTTGGATGTGCTGCTACATTGGCATCATCTAAGCTCAGTACGTGAGAATGTGCAGATGAAATGCCAACAGTTTCGAGCTCTACTTCTAATGATTCGAGATCATCTAAATTATTGCTGATATAAAAATGTCTTTTCATTGTAATACCCCCAAACTTTTAGTTATTAATCTTTTCCAAAGTCAGCAAAGTGCTCTGGTTACTTTTGATTACGACATTAATTTGAAAGAGGATTAGTTCGAAAAAATGATTACATATAACCCTGAGCCTTATATGGTCAGTCTAGTCTATTATTTGAGGAGATTTTAACTTATCCCTGCATCACAAGTTTGGGAGTCCTGTCGGCATTATAAATACCCCAGTGTTTTTCAGGCTCTAGCGGATCTGGTGATCCTTTCCAGTTTTCATCAAAAGCTTCAAAGAAATAAACCAGAACCTGTTGTTCTTGAGCCCAGTTCATAAGCTCGTGAAAATACTGCTGCTGAAAATTTTCATTCACATTATGGCTTTCAATGCCGCGACCATTAGAGTTGGTCGCCCAGCCAGCTTCAGTAATGATAATTTGTTTATCTGGGTAGGCGTCCTTGACCGCTTGATAGTTGGCGATGGTATAGGCTAAGCCTTCATCAATACTTTTGAATTCCCATACAGGATAAGTATGTATAGAAATCACATCAAGCTCATCGGCTAGTGGTCTTAGATTTTCAAGCCAAGGCACGTAGTTTTCACAGAATGTAACAGGTTGTGCAACCTGTGAGCGGGTCTGTTGTGCATATTTAATTAGACTTTCTGTGGGTACTAAGTGATCAGTCCAGGCAACGGCAGCTTCATTACCTATAGACACTGAACTAATAATATTTGGGTATTGATTGGCAAGCTGAATAAGCTCTTCAATTTGCTGTTGATTATGTTGTTTATTGCTTTGCAACTGCTCTTCAGAGTATAGGCCTCCCCAGGGGCAATTCTCATTGCTCATCTCGGCAGTCACATAGGCGCCAAGCATTACATCAAAGGGCAGTTGCTCGTTTTCAATTACATGCAATATGGTTTTTGAATGTTGATCACTACCGTAGAGTCGCAGTGATTTCCAGTCATCTTTAAGAATCAATAGATCCTGTTTTACCTGATCATAGGTTGGAAATTCACCGTTGTCTGGACTCTGTCCATCGCGGTACCCCGAATAGCAAATTGCTTTCGCAAAAGGTAATATATTTTTTTTCATATTTTTTTATTTTGAGTATTTTAAATTTTCGTTTTTGTCCCACAAACCCCAGTAGGCACCGACATCGCCTTCAGCGCCAATTTTCCACGATTCATCGAATGATGAAAAGTAGAACATTTCTATATCTTCAGATTCTGTCCACTGTTGACTGTTTAAAAAATACCTAATCGCATTTGTTTCTGAGGGAAGAGCCCCATGAAAACTCTGCCCGCGATTTGGCCAGCCAGTTTCAGTTATTATAACTTTTTTTCCGCCTGCCGCTTTAACGGTTCGTCTGTACATATCTTTCATATACAGCAAGGAATATTCAATCGGGCAACCTTCCCAAAAAGGATAGCAGTTAGCTAAAATGACGTCACAGATTTCAGTAACCGCTGGACGATCTTCAAATTCATAATAGGCATCAACATAGCCTACGGGTAAATTCGGCACTGCTGCCTTTACTCTGGCAATGTATTCAAGCAACTGCTCTTCAGATAGATCGTCGCGATATAAAACTTCATTGCCCACAGCGCAAACATCAACGTAACCCTCATTAGCCAGCCTAATTAGCCCTTCAATCTCGAGTTCATTTTTTTCTAGGTTGTCACCAAGCCAAGCTCCAACGAGCGTTTTAAGTCCCATTTCTTTGGCCACTACAGGAACAAGCTCATTGCCTAGACAGCAGGAGAAAGATCGTACCCAGCCGATATGCGGCTGCAGGATAGCCATACGTTCTTTGATTTGTTCTAACTCTAGCTGGTCGCCAGGTTCTTGCCCTTCGCGATATGCGCTAAAACCAATCCCATGTATTCCAGAATCCAAGCAGCTTTTAAAATATTCCTGCATCTGAGTTTGATTAAGCTGAGAAATATCTATACCAGTCAGGGATAGAATTTTTCCTTCTCTTTTAGACATTGATGGGTAAACCTCTGGGATCAATAATGGCGGGTAGTTTACATTAATTTTAGAGTAATTATTAGAGCATTACCCTTAAATTTAGAGCCTTTTTTACCTGTATGGATTTGGTTAGGGGCTCTACTGAAAAAAATTTAGAGTTACCACCATCAAAACCAATTTTTGGAGGACTTAAAAAATTGGTTTTGACGCTTCTAGTAGTAAAAAATGAATAAATTTGCTGATATTTGGTCGATTTTCGGCAAAAAGACCTAATTTGTCGACCGATAAACTAGCGAAATTAAAATAGTCCCCTTAGAATAGCCGCCTTTTGAGTTTTACCATATGCCGAATAAAGCAAAAAGTCTAAATGAGACAAAAGGATTTGCTAGCGGGTGTCCATTACTTAGGATTCCAGTACTTACTTAAAACACGATAATTAGTTAGGTTTCAAATGACTCATAAGCAAATTCACCTAGGCCAGCAACTTCGTCAAACTAACAATAGTGAGGTTGGCGGCAAATACGTCAATATAGAAGGTGAAACTTTCTATCAAATTGAAAACTACGACCAGATGAAGGATTTCTTTATCAGCGTAGTGAGTGATTCTGATCACTGGATGTTTATCTCGACCCGCGGTGGTCTCTCTGCAGGAAGAATCAATTCAGAAAACGCTCTTTTCCCATACTACACAGATGACAAAGTTAGCGACGGATCTCCCTTTACAGGTAGCAGAACCATTGCGCTAGCAACGATTGGCGATAAGACCTCTCTCTGGGAGCCGTTCTCTGAGCAATATAATGGTATTTATAACACCACACGAAATCTTTATAAGAATGTATTTGGTGATAAGTTAATCTTTGAAGAAATAAACCATGATCTTAATCTGACATTCCGCTATGCCTGGCGCACCTCAGATAAATTTGGTTTTGTTAAAACTTCTACTCTAATTAACACTGGTAATTCTGCAGCAGACGTTGACATTGTCGATGGTATTGAGAATTTAATCCCCTACGGCGTTGAAACTGATGTTCAGGGTGGCTTGAGCTGTTTGGTTGATGCTTATAAGAAGAATGAGTTGGATGCCGAGAGTGGACTTGGGCTATATAGCATGAGCTCTATCCTAGTGGATCGTGCTGAGCCAAGTGAGGCGCTATCTACTACAACAGTGTGGTCGGTCGGTTTATCTAATGCAAAAAAATTGGTTTCCTCTCTACAGCTAGATGGCTTTCGCAAAGGCGATGCTATTGAGCAAGAGCTAGATGTCCGCGGTCGTCGAGGCGCTTACTTTGTTCATGATTGCATTACATTAGCGCCTGCAACCGAAAAAAGCTGGAGTATTGTCGCTGAAATCAATCAGGGACCTTCAAAAGTAAAAGACTTAATTGCCTACCTAAATGCAGACAAAAATATTGCTGAGGATATAGAAGCTGATATCGCTTTGGGCTCTGAAAACCTTGCCCGTATTGTAGGTATTTCCGATGGCCTTCAGGTAACGGAAGATAAACTCAGTGCCAATCACCATTTTGCCAATGTTTTATTTAACGTTATGCGTGGTGGTCTATTTGTAGATAACTATGCAGTGCCAAAAGCAGATTTGATCGGCTTTGTTAAAGGCTTTAATGTCGAAATCTATGAGAAGTTTGCGAATTTCTTCGAAGGTTTAGATGAGACATTCCACTACAGTGACCTTATTAAAGCGGCCTCTAAACTAAATGATGCCGGCGTTCAGCGACTATGTTTTGAATACTTGCCACTATCCTTTAGCCGTCGTCATGGCGATCCATCGCGTCCATGGAACAAATTTAACATTAAAGTGAAGCAGGAAGATGGGTCCCAGCTGCTAAACTTTGAGGGTAACTGGCGTGATATTTTCCAAAACTGGGAAGCCCTGAGTTACTCAATCCCCAACTATATTGAAAGCATGATCTGTAAGTTTGTGAATGCTTCTACCGCCGACGGCTATAACCCATACCGCATCACTAAAGCCGGTATTGATTGGGAAAAGCCAGATCCGCATGATCCTTGGGCTAATATTGGTTATTGGGGTGACCACCAAATAATTTATCTCTTGAAATTCTTGGAATTCTCCAACGATCATCACCCAGGTACTTTGCGTGATTTCTTAACCCGCGATCTATTTTGTTATGCCAATGTGCCTTACAAAATTAAAGGCTATCAAGATCTATTAAAAGATCCGCATAATACTATTGATTTTGATGAGGCTGCCGATGAGCTAATCGAACAGCGTGTATCTCAGGTAGGCGCTGATGGCCGTCTTATCTGGGACAAGAATGGTTCAGTTTACTACGTCAATCTGACGGAAAAACTTCTCGCAACCATGCTGTCTAAGTTGTCAAACTTTATTCCCGAGGGTGGTATTTGGATGAATACCCAGCGCCCAGAGTGGAATGATGCGAATAATGCATTGGTTGGCTATGGTGTATCCATGGTGACGTTGTATTACACCCGACGTTATCAACAATATTTACTTGATCTGTTCGCTAATACTGAACTTGAAGAAGTGGCCATTTCTGAAGAAATTGATGCGCTTTTAAGATCAATTAACAATACTTTTGAAGATAACAAGCAGCTTTTAGCAGGAAAAATTAATGATGCTGACAGAAAGCGTGTCGTTGATGCGCTTGGTGAAGCGGGGAGTGATTTCCGCAATGGTGTTTATAGCAATGACTTTAGCGGTAATCGAGTTATACTTAAAACAGCAGACCTTATCGCATTCTTAAAGCTATCACTTGAATATATAGACCACACGATCGAGGCTAATCGTCGTGAAGATGGTTTATATCACGCTTACAATTTAATGACGGCTACAGAAGATGCTGTTGAAGTGAGTTATCTGTACGAAATGTTGGAGGGTCAGGTTGCGGTATTGAGTTCTGGCTACTTAAGTCCAGAACAGGCGCTTGAGGTGCTTACCTCCTTAAGAAATTCTGCTGTTTACACTGCGCGACAACATTCTTATTTACTCTATCCAGATCGTGAGCTTACTCGTTTTGTGGATAAAAACATTATCCCCGCAGATCAGGTTAATAGTTCTAAGCTTCTTACAGCCCTAGTTGCCTCTGGCGATACATCATTGGTAGAAAAAGATTCTCAGGGTGGATATCACTTTAATGGCGCCTTTAACAATGTTGATAGTGCCAAAGCGGTTCTTGAGACCCTGAAAGAAAATGGCTATCAAGATTTGGTTAAGCAAGAGCAGCCACTCGTTGAGGAGATTTTTGAAGCTGTATTTAATCATCGTCAATTTACCGGTCGTTCAGGTGGTATGTACGCCTACGAAGGCTTGGGTTCAATCTATTGGCATATGGTGTCTAAGTTACTACTGGCTGCACTTGAAAACTTCCGCAAAGCCCTGGAGCAGGGTTCCGATGCAGTTACCGTGGGCAAATTAGCGGATTGTTATTTTGATATACGAGCAGGCATTGGTTTTAATAAAACGCCAGATAACTACGGTGCTTTCCCAACGGACCCATACTCACATACACCAGGCTTTGCCGGTGCTAAACAGCCGGGGATGACGGGCCAAGTGAAAGAAGAAGTGATTACACGTCTGATGGAGCTAGGTGTTTCAGTTTCTGGTGGTGCTATATGCTTTAAGCCGTTTATTCTTAGAAAGTCTGAATTCCTTTCCGCGGCTGATAGCCTAAGTTATTTTGATATAGCCGGAGATCAGCAGGTAGTGAATCTAGAGGCTGGTCAGCTGGGCTTTACGTATTGTCAGGTGCCAGTGGTTTATAGTCTTGCAGAAGAGACATCGATTGTTGTTAGCTTTGCCGATGGTTCTGAAAAGGCGATTGCAGGCGATGCTATTGATGCGCAAACCTCTCTAGCCATCTTTGATAAGACCGGTGAGGTTGTAAAAATTAATGTTGCTCTTCAGCCTGGTCTAGAATAAACCGAGATATCAATCTCTAAGCCAATAAAAAAGCCGTCTTAACAGACGGCTTTTTTGTGACTTCATAAAATGAAACCTTGCTATCTAGCCTCTAATTGAGCACGAATTTCATCAGATCGTTTCTCATCAAGGTCATAGTTGCGCATGGCAAAAATAGCTATCAATGTCCCCATGCAAGGAATAACAATATAGCTAAGTCTTAGCAATGTCAGAGTTTCCTCACTTTGCAATGCAACTGATTGATCGAAGCCGATAACACTCAAAATTAGACCGCTTGCTGCGCCAGCGAATGCACCGCCAAACTTAACCATCCACCAGTAAATAGCCCCAAAGGTACCTTCGCGTCTCTGGTTGGTTTCTAGTTCATCCAAGTCACATACATCGGCAGTCATCGACATCATAATGGTAAACAGGCCGCCAATACCAAAGGCAAATAGCGGTAATGGGATAAACATCATCCATGGGTTTTCTGGCGAAAAGCCCCACCAGAAAAGCACATAACCCACCAGAGAAATTGCCTGGGAATACAAGAAGGTGGTTTTTTTACCATATTTCTGGGCCATATAATTCACAATTGGAATAACCATAAAGGTGGTAAACAAAGCACCGACGGAGCCAAATAATGTGGGCCAAACACCAGCAGCAGCGGGGTCGCCGCCGTTCATATAGTAAACAACAATAAACCAAGAAAATGCCGCAACCACTTGGAAAGCATTAAAAATAAAGAAGGTGGCAATACAAATTTTCTGGAATGGTTTATTGCGCAGGGTCACCAAAATGCCGCGACCAAAGTCGAGCATAGTGTCCTTTAGTGATTTGCCATCGTCTTCATGTTGTTTGGCTGAGGCAGGGGTTGTATGAGTACAGAATATTGCGGGCACTAGTGCCATAATCATGCAGCCGCCGCCAACCCATAACGAAAGGGTTCTAGCCCCTTCAGCGGCTGATTCATACCAGTCTGGATCATACAAAATAATCCAGAACCAAGGCGCGATCACCCAGGCCCACTGACCAATCCATTGAGCTACCGCCATAATGCGGGTGCGCTCATGAAAGTCACTACTCATCTCATAACCCATTGCGACATAGGGAACGCCAAAAATAGTCATGCCAATCCAGAATACACAGGCCCAGAAAAGGAAGTAGTAAAAGTTATACATCTCAGAGTTGGTGGCATACAACTGCCACATCATCATAAATGATAAGCCTGAAATTATGGCGCCCACAAATACATAGGGTCTGCGCTTACCCCATCTTGAATTGGTATGATCAGAGATATAGCCCATCAATGGATCAGTAACGGCATCAATTAGTTTAGGGATAAAGAAAATAAGCGCCCAAAGAACAGGGCTCATACCTAACCCCTGAACAAGAATTACCATAAAGATACCTAGGGCGGCCGGGAACATTTGATTGGCTAACATGCCAATACCAAATGCAACCTTTTGACTAAAAGGCACCATATTAGTATGTGTAGATTGCAAGCTATTATCTTGAGACATAATCCATTTCTTCTAATGTTATTATTAATTTAAGGTAATTTTGGTTACCGCTATAAAATAAAGAGTTTAACACCTTATTGATTAATCAAATGAGTATATGTTAGCTGTAAAGCCTATATGACTAAGATTCGATCAAAATAGGCATATTTGCGGTAGCTGAACCGCCATAACCATCGTCAATGTAGACAAATAGCCGAAATTCACCAGTCAGTGGCGGTGAAAATGCTACCTCCGACGAGGTGTTTGAGTCAGATTGTTGCCACACAATATCTGGTGTTGGTTCAAAATCACCGCCGTCGCTTTCTAATTCTCGGTCTACTTCTTTCATTAATTCCCAGCGAAAACTAAGGTTTTTATGACTAGTTTCAAGCTCTATTTTTGCGCTGTAGGTCTGGTCTTGCTGCAAGCAAACGCTTTCCTCTGCCAGCATGCCATTAATGCTTAATTGACCAATTTTTGGGATTCTGTGTTGCGCCCATTTCCCAGTCCATAGGTACTGCATCACTTGAGCTGCTTCAGTGCTGTTATTATTGTCTAAAAACAGCCCATACCAGGTTGGTGTTCGCTCTTGCTTTTGACCCCATAAAAACACAAAAGAACCTATGCATTGTTTAGTGTCAGAGGCAATATAGTCGACGTACCTAGCCTGGTAGTCATTGGCTTTTACTGAGCTATTTGCTTCTATAGGTCTATCCCAGCTGGTACTGTCACATTCCCAGTGACCAGTGGCGCCCCATTCGGTAATCATATACGCGCCTTTATAGTTACTCTCTTTCAAAAAGCCAGGGAGTTTGTCGATAGCGCCATAGATCTGGAAAGACAATAGATCTAAATCAGGACAGCTTTCTGCAACAAGTGCTATAACCTCAGGCTCAGCGCCGGCCAACATAGTTGTGGTCGGATGGTTGGGGTCTATTTGGTGGATCATTTTTGATAGATCATTCACTGCCTCCCACACCTTAGGGTTTTTATGCCGAAGGTTTAGCTCATTGCCAATGCCCCACATTAAGAGTGCAGGGTGATCTTTGAGGTCGAGAATATCCTTTTTGATGTCATTCAATTGCTGTGCGACGGCGATCTCGTCATTGTAATCAAAACCATGACGCTCCCGCTCAACCTCTAGCCCCATACATACCATTAGACCATTCTGATAGGCTTCATCTAGAATTTCACGTCCAGTTTTTTCACCGTTATTGACGCGCCAGGTGCGAAAGGCATTGCCGCCATACTCTGCGAGGCTTTTAATGCTGCCAAAGTCGACGCCGGCACCATTAATATAAAAAGGTTGGTTATCAACGGTAAGTTGAAATTTGTTGTTGCGGTAATTAAGTTCAACCATAGAGGGTTTCATGAGTGGCGCCTTGGGTAAAATTAGGTTGATCATTCTATTTATGTGGGGAATGCAACACAAGCGCTATTCAATTCATGCAAAATGAATCAATGGGTAATATAATTGCCGATTTTATGCGTGATAACAACGAAAGGTTAAATCAGTGAAATTACTCTCCAAATATCTTTTTTGTGTGTTTTTGTTTTGCGGTGTCGCAGGCTGTGAAAAATCGTCTGATATTGAATCTAGCATCAATAGCGCCAGTCCATCAGCTAAGGAAATTTTAGGAAATCCAAAGTATCCAGCAATTTCCTATGGTGGGTACCGTGAAAAAACCCGTGAGGACGTCCCCACAGTTGAAGATTTGAAGGAGGATATGCAAATACTTTTTGCTATGGGAGTTAGAGTGCTTCGCACTTACAATACATCACAATTTCCTCAGGCAGAGAGAATTCTTGAGGCAATTAAACAGCTGAAACAAGTAGATCCGAGTTTTGAGATGTATGTTATGTTGGGTGCTTGGATTGACTGTAAAAATGCTTGGACTGATGTTCCACCAATCCATGAGGAAGAAAGCGAAGAGAATAATCGTGCCGAAATAGCAAAAGCGGCCGAGCTCGCTAATCAGTATCCCGATATCGTCAAGGTAATTGCTGTAGGTAATGAGGCTATGGTTCAGTGGGCGGTCAAATATTTTGTCTACCCCAAAACCATACTTCGTTGGGTAAATTATTTGCAGGATTTGAAGCAGGCTGGTGAGTTGCCTAAAGACCTTTGGGTCACCAGTTCTGATAATTATGAATCTTGGGGTGGGGGTGATAAGGGGTATCACACGGATGATTTAGTCAAATTAATTAAGGCGGTGGATTTCCTTTCTGTGCACACTTACCCCTTTCATGATTCTCATTATAACCCTGAATATTGGGGTGTTTTTGATGATGAAGAGAATCTGTCCAAGCTTCAGATGATTGATGCCGCGATGTTGCGAGCTAAGTATTATGCAATGTCACAATATCAGGGTGTAGCTAACTATCTAGACAGTCTTGGCATAGAAAAACCTATTCATATTGGTGAGACAGGTTGGTCCTCTGTTGCGGCAACAGCCTATGGTGCCAGTGGTTCAAAAGCTGCGGATGAATTAAAACAGGCCCTCTTTTATCAGCATATGCGCAAATGGGAAAAGGACTCGGGGATGTCGGTGTTTTATTTTGAGGCCTTCGATGAGCAGTGGAAAGATCCGTATGATGCTAATGGGTCAGAAAATCACTTTGGTCTTATTGGTTTGGATAACAAGGTTAAGTATGCGCTATGGGATTTGATTGATCTAAAAGTTTTTGATGGTTTGAAGCGCGGAGGAAAACCCTTAGGTAAAAGCTATAACGGGGATCAGGATGCACTACTTAAAGAGGTTTTATTACCCCCCTTTAAAAGTCGCATGGGAATTCGCAAGTTAACCACAGTTAATGAAATGGCTTCTGCTGGAGAAGCGGTCAACGTTAAAACCTATGTGGTTGTGAATCCAATGATGGTTCCAAGTGCGACCAATGATATGTCTTACCCAAGCGATCCAATTAAGTTAAATCCATGGGAGGGCACTATGAATATTCAGATGACCGATGAAAGTGTTGTCGAGGTGACGACAAGAATTGGTGCCTGGTGGGGCGGTGCGCTTGAGCTTCAAGGCGATTTGGGTGAAAACCTTTCTAATTTTAGGTCGGGTTACCTTAATTTCGATATTAGAGGGGATGCATCTCTCAGTTTTAATATTGGCTTTCAGACGGGTAGTTTTCTGGCGGGGACACAGGTAAATAACTTTGTATCCTTCAAGCCTAATTCAGAAAAACAACTTGAAGCCCAATGGGTTAGTTACAAACTACCTCTTGCTGAATTAGATCGTGGCGCAGATCTAACGGATGTTAGGGGGGCGCTCTATCTTTGGAGTGATGTTCCAGCGGACAATAAGCGTTTAGAGATTAAAAATATATATTACTCTCAAGAATAAGATCGCTTTGGTTTGGGGGCTGTTTTAGCCCCATCAGCCAGTCGCTTTAGCGCTTATCTAAAATAACTTCCATCCTGTCCATTATATTATTCATGCGCTCCACCAGTGCCCTATAGGGTGCTGGCGTGGCCATATCAATGCCAGCATTCTTCATTAGTTTATAGGGGTAATCAGAACCGCCCGCTTTCAGCAGATTGATAAAGTCCTGTTGGGCTTTTTGGTCGCCACTGCGAATTTTCTTAGCTAGGTTGCTTGCTGCGGCAATCGAGGTGGCATATTGGAAAACGTAAAAGTCATAGTAAAAGTGCGGTATATAGGCCCACTCAATACCATACAAATCATCAATAGTGACGACGTTCTGATCATGCCCATGGTAGCGCTTGAGTAGTTCTAAATACATTTGGGTTAGCTTGGATCCTGTAAGAACATTGCCAGATTCAACCTCTTGATTGATTTTCAGTTCAAATTCAGCAAACATGGTTTGCCTAAAGAAAGTGCCTCTTAACGCTTCCAAGCCAATCCCTAAATAAAATAGTTTTTCTTTGTCGGTTTTAGCCTCGGCGATCACCATATCTTGAAGCAGCATTTCGTTCATAATAGAGGCTGTTTCGGCAATAAAAGTTGAGTAGCCAGCGGTTTCCCAGGGTTGAGCTCTATTGGCAAGTACTGAGTGCACGGCATGCCCATATTCATGGGCGAAGGTAGATGCACTCTCATAATCATTATTGTGATTAAGCAGTACATAGGGGTGAACATCATAGGCGCCGCCGGACATATAGGCACCTGAGCGCTTTCCAGCTGAGGGGAAAACATGCATCCAGCGACTTTTGACGCCTAGATCATAGGCGGCCATATATTCCGAGCCCAAAGGCTCAAGTGCTTTTCGTGTGACGGTAATTGAGTCTTCAATAGTAAATTGTTTATCAAGGTTAACCAGTGGTGGGTAGATATCGTAATAACGCATCTCGTCTTTAATACCGAGCATTCTTTTGCGCAATTTAAAGTAGCGATGCAAGGTAGGTAGAGATTGATTAACCTCCTCGACAAGAGTTTCATAAACCTTTGGCGGCATATTGTCGTCAAACAATGCACGCCCCAGAGAACTTTCATATTTACGAGCCTTAGTTTTAAAGGCTAAACCTTGAATTTGAGCGTTCATAATGGCGCCCAAGGTCGCTTCGTAGTCTTGCCATGTCGACCAAAATTCATCAAATACCATTTTTCGGTCTTCTCTAGATTGTGCTTGCCTGCCGGCAGAGTAACCCGCCTGGCTTAATGTTATCTTTTTGCCATTCGATAGGGTGACCTCTGGCCAAGGCATATTGGCATTGGCAAAAACCGAGTAAATTGAATTTGGGGCACTAGTCAGTTGGCCGGTTTTGGCGAGAAAGGTTTCAATATCTTGGTGTCGGGTGTGAGGAGCGCGGCGCAATGCATCAATTACCCCAAAATTATGTTTGCTCAGATTGGGTTGCTGCTGCAAAAATAGTGCGATTTTTTCTTCACCAACAGCGAGTAGCTCTGGGTTGTACCAGCTAATTGCAGCGCTGAAATCGGTAAATAGATTTGCAGCTAATTGGTTACGCTCCTCATTTTCTGCGTTGCGCGTATCTGTATCTGCTCTAAGGCTAGCATGAATATAAACCCTAACGACTTCTTTGTAGACAGCGGAAATTTGGTCAGATACCTTTAAGAGGGATTGGGAACTTTGCCCCAAGGTCCCCTGAAATTTTGCCAGCTCTGTAATTTGTTCAGCCGCAGCTGCTCTAGCTACTTCCCAAGCTGCTAAATCTGGGTAAAGGTCACTAAGATCCCATATATATTTATCGTCAACAGGCGCTACAATATTATTTTCTGTTTCTATTGTTTCGCTCGTGCCAGCACAGGCAGTTAAAAGAATAGTAAAAAGAAAAATGACATATATTTTGTTGCGCAACATAATTGGGCTACCTATTTAATGAGATAAGGTCAGTAAAAGATACTGATATTATTTATTCAAATTAACATGCTTGATATGTCTGTCAATATGATAGTTTATATTTGTAATAAAAGGCGGGTTGGTTGATATTTAAACCTATTTAAATTTAAATAAACTCTTTATTCAATAAAATAGTAATTTATACTTTTTTTAAATTATGAAATCGTTTAATTTTTTTAGCCTTATCATACTATTGCTCATTGTTTCAATTCATTCTAATGCGAGCAATATCCCTTTAGAGGCCTTTGGTTCCATTCCAGTGAGAAGCATCGAGCTCTCTCCAGATGGTGAAAAAATAGCCTATAAAGGTATTGCAGACGGTTATGTATTTATTGCTAGTGTTGACCTAAAAACCAAAGAAAAAAAATACCTTATTTACACGGATAATAAAAAGTTCAAACTTGGCTGGTTCCATTGGGTAAACAATGACATTATTTTACTGAGTGCCCACTATCCAACACAGAGTGGTGCGTTAAAATTTGGCGAAAGTAGATTGCTCAAGGTGCCTGGTAACGGAAGTGGTCCAGCAGTTCCAGTTTTTAGGCTTAGAAAAAAGGATCTTATTCCACAGTACCAATCAATCGTCATCGATTTTTTGCCTGATGACCCCGATCATATTTTGATGGCGCTCAATCTTGAGAATTGGCAATATCCAAATGTGTACAAAATTAATATAAAAAGCAAAAATGGCAAGCGGAAATTAATTAAACGATGGCAGGCTCACACTGAGAGATGGATGACAGACCGGCAGCATAGGCTGCGATTAGGTTTTGGCAGAAGAGAGGATCTAGGTTTTTATCGCCTATTAGATCTGAAAACCAATCAATGGCGACGTATTTGGGAGTATGACATTCTTGAAGATTCAGGTATTACGCCGCTTGGGTTTGCTGCGGATCCAAATCAACTCTATGTAAGGGCTGATCACAAGGGTAGATTTGCTATTTTTAAGGTGGATGTTTCAAAGAAAGATTTGCCCAGAGAGTTAATTTTCTCGGATCCTGAATATGATGTTGATGGCAGTCTAATATACTCAAAAAACACCAATGACGTCATTGGTGTTTTTCATGGCGAAGCAGATGGATCAAAAATTTTTTTTGATGCTAAATATAAAGCTTTTCAGAGTGGCATAGATAAGGCTATTCCAAATGCCTATAATCAGGTGGTTGATTTTAGTGATGATGAGAAAAAATATATTCTCTTCAGCTCTAGCCCGTCAGAGCCAGGTGTCTATTACTATGGTGATCGAGAATCAAAAAGTTTGAGTTTTCTGATGGATCAATATCCGTTGCTTTATCAGCAGAACTTGTCGGGAAAAGAAAAGATTGTCTACCAAGCAAGAGATAAGATTGATATTGAAGCCTACCTAACCTTGCCTCATGGTGGCATTAAACAAAATAACCCCGCAATTATAATCCCCCATGGTGGGCCAATGGCAAGAGACTACGGTGGTTTTGATTGGTTTACTGAGTTCTTTGCCAGTCGAGGCTATGTGGTTCTTCAGCCTAATTTTCGTGGATCCTCGGGTTATGGTTTTGAGTTTGCCTTGCAATCGATTGGTGATTGGGGCGGAGCTATGCAGGACGATCTTGCAGATGCAGCTCATTGGCTAACCTCAAACTATACAGTAGATAAAAAATCAGTGTGTATTATTGGCGCTAGCTATGGTGGTTATGCTGCAATGATGGCAGCAGTAAAGCAGCAGGATATTTTTAAATGCGCAGCGAGCTTTGCCGGTGTGTCAGATCTAAATTTACTATTAACTAAGGCGCGTAAGTTTAGTCATTATGATGTTGTAAAAAAACAAATTGGCGCTAATGCGGCCAAGCGCAAGGCTAGGTCGCCCATCACGCATGCAAAAAGTATCGATATTCCATTAATGCTTATTCACGGCGATGAAGACCTAGTTGTCCATGTCGATCAAAGTCGAAAAATGTACAAAGCGATGCAGGATAATAAACATATTGAATATATTGAACTGGAACATGGTAATCACCACATGTCTATAGAGGCTAATCGCTTAATGGTCTTATCATCATTTGAGCGGTTTCTAAAGACACATATTCCGGTTACCAAACATTAGACTATGTGAAAAATATAAATGCGAAGGCTTCTATTTATCTTAGCTATGTATCTTTTTTGTCTGCCGGTAAACGCTTGGTGGGGTAAAGAGCATGAAATAGTGGCGTTGATTGCTGAGAGAAATTTGTCAGAAAAAGCAGTGCAACAAATCGAAATAATTTTGGATGGACAAAGTCTATCTGAAACAGCAAATTGGGCAGACTCCATCAAGTCTCATGCTAAATGGTCTCATAGCAAGCGCTGGCACTATATAAACATTGATAAAGATGAATCAATAGATGAATATCAAGTGTCTGTTGGGGGTGATATTTTATGGGCCTTAGATTATTTTTATTGGCAGATTGGTGAAGTTACTAAGCCAGTCCAACAAAGACGAGAGGCGTTGATGTTTTTTGTTCACTTAGTGGCAGATATTCATCAGCCTTTACATGTAGGCTTTTCTGGTGACGCTGGAGGAAATAAAAAAATATTGATCTGGAAAAATCAAAATCGGCTGGTAAATTTACATAAGGTTTGGGATGGCTTGTTAACCAGCCCAGCTATAAGTTCTCATCAATATGCAGATAGGATTTTTAGCGGCTCAATTAAAGAGGCGCAGTTAGTCTTAGATTCATCGTTCAAAGATTGGGCGAAAGAATCCTTAACCTTGCATGCTGCTGTGTATGAATTTGGTGATCAAAAAAAGAACAATACATTGCATTTGGGCTCTAACTATCAAAGCAAAAATTGGCCAATTGCGCAAAGGCGTATACTACAGGCTGGTGTTCGTTTGGCGCATTATTTGAATCAGGTGTTTGAATAAAAATACTACAACTCAATATTTAAGCAATAAATAATTCAACAGGGGCCTACAAAATGCGCAATTCACAAGCAAATTTTTTTGCTAAATAAAAGTCCATTTTGACGCAAATAAAAACCCTTCTGTCGCAGCTAATTTTTGCGCTCAGTGAGTGAGTCCCTGTTATCGCATATCTGGCTATTTCGTCTCAAAAACAATGTCTTTACTGGCAGGACGTTGTACTTTAGGAGCTTGATCTAGGCTGGTCAGAAATATAAAGCTTTTCAGTCTGGCGTTTTAAAGTTTAATTTAGGGGGTTTAACAACATGTTATTCAAGAAGAAAGTTCTTTCTAGCAGTGTAGCTTTAGCCTTGGTTGGCTCTACTATGCCTGCATTTGCTCAGGATGAAGGACTAGAGATCGAAGAAGTAATCGTAGAAGGCGGTATCCGCGCCAGTCTGAAAAAGTCTATGGACATCAAACGAGATACAGTAGGTGTTGCTGATGCTATCTCTGCGGAAGATATGGGTAAATTCCCAGATACTAACCTTGCAGAATCTTTACAAAGGGTCACGGGTGTTTCTATTGATCGTGCTCGTGGTGAGGGTAGCAAGGTTACCGTTCGAGGCTTCGGTCCTGATTATAACATGGTCACCCTAAACGGTCGTCAAATGCCGACTCACAGTGGAACAAGTCGAGCATTTGATTTCGCAGATATTGCCTCTGAGGGTATCTCTGCAGTTGTTATCCATAAAACTGGTGATGCCACTGCTCCCTCAGGTGGTATTGGCTCTGTAATCAATATCCTTACCACTAAGCCGCTTGAAGCTGGTTCTGTATTGTCTGTTGGCGCAAAAGCAGCCATAGATACATCAACTGTTATAGGTGATGACTTTACGCCAGAAATTGCGGGACTATTTTCTGAGACTTTTGCAGATGATACTGTAGGTATCTCTCTAAGTTTCTCAGGTCAAAAACGTAACAATGCTGAGCGTTTTGGTAATGTTGGTGGTTGGAGAACTTATTTTGCTTCTGCTGAAGGAGCTCGTATGGGTGTTCCTGCTGATGTCATCGGTGGTGAGCGTCATATTAATCGACCCCAGATTGGTGATCACTTCGACCCTAACTGTGATGTTGATGTCGAAAATTGTGAGTTTGAGTCAATCGCAATTCCACAAAGTGTTGCCTATAACCTTTCAGAATATGAGTCAAAGCGTGTTAATGGTCAATTAACCATGCAGTGGAGACCTATTGAATCATTAACAGGTACTATCGATTATACCTACTCTCAGTTAGATCTTGATAAGTCATACAACGATTTGTCAGCATGGTTTAATGGTCAGGGTGCAGATAGTCAAACATCTCAATGGGATGAAGAGCCTATTTCAACGCCACTTATGTATCGCGAAGTCGGTTCTAACAATGACTTTGCCATGGGTGTTGGCCAAGAAGGCTTTACCAACACCAATGAATCGGTTGGTCTTAACTTGGAGTGGTATGCCAGTGACAGATTGCAACTTGAGTTAGATTATCATCAGTCTGAAGCACATTCAGGAGCTAACTCTCCATTTGGAACAGGTTCTCTGGTTACTATGGCTAGCTTTAACCGTACAGTGTCTAAAGTTTACTTCACCGAAGATTTCCCAATCCTTGAACTTGGTCTAAATCCTGCGGACCCTTACACGGTTCAGGAAGGTGGCGAAGCTCGTCCACTTTATAAAGATGATATGGTCATTACTGGTAGCGTATTCAGTAATGGTGATTCCTTAATGGATATTGAGCAATTTAAATTTAAGGGTAAATATGATCTTGGTGATGTAACTAGTGTTGACTTTGGTATTGAAATGACGGAAGTATCAAATCGTTCATTAGGTGCTACGGTTCAACGTGATACTTGGGGTGGTATTTCTGACCCGGGGTATATTAGTGATATTTTGCAGCGTACTACAATGGAAGATAATTTTGATGCACTGTCAGGTGGTAGTAATGAGTTGCGTCAAATAGAATCCTTTGCCGTTGATTTCGAGGAGTTAACAGACCGAGCTCGTATGTTGCCTGTTACTGAAGTTGATAGCATTGCTTCTGGAACCTGTGTACCGGAGCCATTTAGAGATTTCTACTGTGCTTCAACTGATTGGACTGTAAACAAGGCTACAACTGAGGAATCAAAAGCTGCTTATTTCCAAGTGACTCATGATACTGAAGTTTCAGGCTTGCCAACCAACCTTAGGGTCGGTATCAGGTACGAAGAAACTGATGTTACTTCTTTAGCATCTGTACCAAAGTATGTGAACAGTTCTTGGACTGGCGGTAATGAATTTAACCTTATCCCAGGCGATGAAGTTATCGAAGAGCCAATGACAGGTAATTATGACTTTGTTCTGCCTAATTTAGATATCAATGTCGATTTTACAGATGATTTCAAGGGTAGAATGTCGATAAGTAAAACAGTCACCAGACCAAGCTATGAAGACATCAAAGGTGGTACAACATCAAATGGAACTTCATACAAAGGTAAGCCATCTGCGAGTAGGGGTTCACCAGGGTTGTTGCCGATTGAATCAACGAACTTTGATTTGTCGACAGAATGGTACTATGACGATGCAAGTTACCTATCTGTTGGCTACTTTAAAAAGGCAACCGTGAACTTTATTGGTAGAACCACTGATCTGGATGTACTTATCCCTGAATGGGAGGGGCTAACCGATGTAAGGAGTGGAGGAAAATGGGAAGAAGCCGCTATCTTAGGTGGTTTAACTGATCCTGCAACAATACAGACAGCAATTAAAGAGTATCTTCCGTTTGTGCCGACTTCAGACAATCCGTTAATGTCTGATGAAACCAACGATCCTTTGTACTTTACCCTAAGCTATCCGGTAAACCAAAAAGACGCCAATGTTTACGGCTGGGAATTTAATATTCAGCACAACTTTGGAGAGTCAGGCTTTGGTGTTATTGCGAACTATACCAAAGCTTGGTCTGATGTAGGCTACATTGCTACACCTACAACAACTCCATGTCCAGAGGAGTTAATTGCAACCTCTGCTAAGTGTATGATCAGTCAGTTTGCACTCAGTGGATTGAGTGATTCGGCTAACTTTATTGCTTTCTACGATAAAGATGGTCTTAATGCTCGTATTGCCTACAACTGGAGAGATGATTTCTTCAATGGCGATGGCCAAGATCAGGGTGGATTCTACGATGATGATGGACGTGCTATTGGTAATAGTCCAACGCAAACACAAGCCTATGGTCAGGTTGATGTGAGTGCTAGCTATGAATTTAGTGATAACCTATCTGTATTCATGGATGGTATTAACGTTACTAACCAAACTTACAGACTTTATGGTCGTACAGAGCGCCAGACTCTCCGAGCTGGTCAAACTGGAGCACGTTATAATTTAGGTGTTCGCTATACCTTCTAATTTTAGATTGTATTGTGATAACTTAGTTTTATAGCTAAAGAAGCCGCTTATTTTAAGCGGCTTCTTTGTTTCTAGCGTATAACAAGTCTAAACACAGAAAGGGCATAAGCCTGTATACTATAGCGATAACAACACACTAAATCTTTGGCATGAAAAACACGATTAACCGAATTGTAATTGTTGGTGGTGGTACTGCTGGTTGGCTTACCGCCGGCATTATTGCTGCAGAACATTATATTGCTAGCAGTTTGTCTTCAGGTGAAAATAATTTTCACTTGGTTTTAATTGAATCTCCAGATATACCAACAATTGGTGTAGGTGAGGGTACATGGCCATCAATGCGTTCAACCCTAAAAAAGATTGGCATTTCAGAGACAGATTTCTTTCGTAAATGCAGTGCTAGCTTTAAACAGGGCACAGAATTTCACAATTGGACTGAAGGTAAAGATGATACCTATACACATCCCTTTACCATGCCTCACAATTTTCATGAATCTAATTTGGCGCCTCATTGGCAACAAATCAGAGAAAAGGTTAACTTTGCGAATGCTGTAAATCCACAGAGCGCATTATTTGATAGTCAACTAGCACCAAAAAATATTGCCACCCCAGAATATGCCTTTCATGTTAATTATGGTTATCATCTAGATGCTGGTAAATTTGCTGAGCTATTGCGCCAACATTGTGTGGATAAACTGGGTGTGGAGCATGTTAGTGCAAATTTGACGGCAATAAATTCTGCTGAAAATGGTGATATTGCCTCTATATTAACCGATACCCAGGGTGAGGTATTTGGCGACCTATTTATTGACTGCAGTGGTTCAAGAGCGCTGCTATTAGGAGAGCACTATGGGATACCATTGGTTAGTAAGAGTCAGTATTTATTCAATAATTCGGCCCTTGCTGCTCAGGTTCCCTATGAAAACCCAGATGACCCAATACAATCTGCAACACTATCCACTGCGCAAACTGCAGGTTGGATATGGGATATAGGGTTGCCAACACGCAGGGGTATCGGGCATATTTATTCGAGTGATTACACAAATGAACTAAGCGCTCGAACCGAGTTGTTAGACTACATAGCCAAAACTGCTGGGAAGCAAGCTGCAGCGGAGGCTACAATCCGAAAAATAACCTTTGACCCTGGGCACCGAGAAAAATTTTGGCATAAAAATTGTGTTGCAATTGGGATGTCATCAGGCTTTATTGAGCCACTTGAAGCCTCGGCTCTTGTACTAGTTGAGTTGTCCGCTGCAATGATTGCAGAGCAATTACCCGCTAACAGAAAAATAATGGATCTGGTGGCAAAACGGTTTAATGAAAAGTTCTTGTATCGTTGGAGCCGCATTGTTGATTTTCTAAAATTGCACTATGTTTTGACTCAAAGAACAGACAGCCAATATTGGATAGATAATTGTAAGCCATCATCTATTCCACAAAGTCTTCAAGATCTACTGGAAATTTGGCAGTTCCAACCACCTTGGCATCGGGATACACAGCATGCTGATGAGATGTTTCCAGCGGCTAGTTTTCAGTACATTCTTTATGGAATGAACTATAAAACTCAGATAGATCCAAGCTCCAGGCGGTCCGATCGTGAAACCAGCGGTAAAGCTATGGAGTTATTTGCGGAAAATGCTAAACGCACCCAACAATTAATGCACACAATGCCTACCAATCGAGAACTAATTAATAAAATTTACAAATATGGATTTCAAAAAATCTAGCTTTTAAGCAAAGATTGAAAGTCTTTTGGAGAATAAATGAGTAACTATAAAGTTTTAAGCCCAGCAACACATAAAAATACTCGAATAGTGACAAAGCGAGGAGAAGCTTTCGGAGATAATATTCAGTATTCCTTAACCTACCCGCTGGAGTTTAGAAATATACAATCGTGCTATCCGATCTTTTTTTCAAAAAGCGGTGAAACGGGTGAATTTTTTCCAATTGCTTTATTTGGTTTTGAGAAAAATGAAAATCTTTTCCTAGATGATTCAGGTTGGAGTGCTTCTTATATTCCGATGATGGTTGAGCGGGAACCCTTTTTGATTGGTTATCAGGGAGCTTCCGAGAATGATTTAAAGCCCATAGTGTCAATTGATATCGAAAGTCCAAAGATCAGTGAAGATGAGGGTCAAGCACTATTTGACGATAACTCACAGCCAACAGATTTTCTAAAAACTATGATGACTAAGCTGGAGTCTTTACATCATGGGCATGAGCATAATAAAGGTTTTATTTTGGCATTAACTGCTGCAGAACTTCTGGAGCCTTTTACGCTAGAAATCACATTGGATAATGGATCTACTAATCAACTTGTTGGCTTTTACACGATTAATGAAGAAAAATTGCTCGAACTTGACGGTGCAACCTTAGAAGACCTCAATCAACAGGGTTTTCTCCAGCCAATCTACATGGCGGTTGCATCCTATGCACGAATAAGAGCATTAATCGATAAAAAGAATGCCGTTGAAAATAGTAAGAAAGTCGCAGATTATTTGTAAAGTACATGAGGGTTTAAGCGTGTCAAATCGACCAGTTAAAAAAGTAGTAATCGTGGGTGGCGGAACTGCCGGTTGGATGGCGGCGGCCTCAATTGCAAAATTAATTGGTAAAAACCTAGATGTGACTCTAATTGAATCAGATGCTATTGGCACTGTTGGTGTGGGTGAAGCAACAATACCCACAATGATTACGCTTCATCGGTTGTTAAAAATTGATGAGCGCAAATTTATGAAGGCTGTTCAAGGGACTTTTAAGCTTGGTATTTCCTTTGAAAATTGGAAAAACGTCAATGAAAACTATATCCATTCTTTTGGCTTTACCGGGAAAGACTGTTGGGCTGCAGGGTTCCAACATTTTTGGCTGAAAGGAAAAGAGCGGGGTATAAGTTCGGAGTTTGGTGATTATTGCAATGAGCTGCAGGCAGCGAAACAGAATAAATTCGCAGTGATCCCGCAAAATGGCCTTAACTATGCCTTTCATATGGATGCTGGTCTGTATGCCAACTATTTGCGAAAAATTGCAGAGCACAATGGCTGTAAACGCATAGAGGGTATGATTACTGAGGTGGCAAAAGACCCACAAACTGGCAATATAAGCCATGTTACTTTGGAATCTGGTGAAGCAGTAGAAGGCGATCTCTTTATTGATTGCAGCGGCTTTATGGGGTTACTCATTGATAAAGCATTGCAGACGGGTTATGACGATTGGTCCCATTATCTGCCCTGCGATAGCGCAGTGGCAGTTCAAACTAAATCTGTCACTGAGCCTATTCCCTACACTAGGTCGATCGCCAGAGATGCCGGTTGGCAATGGCGAATTCCCCTTCAGCATCGAGTTGGCAATGGCATGGTTTTTTGCAGCAAGTACCTATCAGATGACCAAGCAACTGAGACTCTACTCAATAATATTGAAGGTGAGCCGCTGACCAAGCCGCGAGTCATAAAATTCCGCACTGGTCAGCGTCACAAACACTGGAATAAAAATTGTATTGCCCTCGGTCTTGCCGCAGGATTTCTAGAGCCCTTAGAATCAACCAGTATTCATCTTATTCAGCGTGGGATTATAAGGCTGTTGCAGCTTTTCCCAACACAAGGCATTAGTGAGACCGATGTGGCTGAATTTAACACTCAGATGAGGGAAGAGTTTTTAAATGTCAGAGACTTTATTGTACTGCACTATCATGTGACTGAGCGAGAAGATACGCCATTTTGGCATCACTGCAAGACAATGAAAATTCCTGAAACCTTAAAACATAGAATTGATTTATTTAAGCAATCGGGTCGCATTTTCCAAAAGGAAAATGATATTTTTGCAGAAAATTCATGGTCTCAGGTTATGTTGGGGCAGGGGTTAATGCCAGAAAAATACCATCCCATTGTTAATATGATGGGCGATAAAGAGCTAGAAAATTTCCTCAATGGTATCAAAGGCGCGGTGGATAATCTGGTCGATCAGCTGCCTAGCCATCAGCAGTTTATTGATCAATATTGTAAAGCACCATCAATGTAATTAAGCGCCAACTATTTAAGTTTTTCAGCCAAGAAATTGCGAACTTTTACTCTCTGAGTCGGACTTAGATTAGTTACTATATCCTTTAATTTGGCGGGTAAGTGCTCTGAAGGGCTATCCATAGTTTTAAACACATAGTAGTTAAAGAAGTGCTGCCATGCCTCGCGCTTTTGTTGATCCAAATTAGCGATACTCATCATGCTATGTAAAAGACTGTCATTAGGTGACAGGCTTCCTAAATCGCTTCCTCCCCACCAATAATTGACCAAGATATTAAAGGGTTCCAAAGATTCCACACCGTGCCACCATAATGCAGGGATAAATACTGCATCCCCCGGTTCCAACGTGGCTTGAAAACCAGTTTTAACCGCCTCTTTATATTTGGGGTAGCGCTTATAGTCAGGATTTTTTATATCCACCATACTAACCGGCACGCCAGCTGGGGCGCTTAGTGTAGGCCCTGGGTATAGATTATTAATTTGCTCAGGGGGAAACAGAGTAAATTGTCGTTTTCCTGCAACCACACAGGCTAAATTATCATGAATATCATAATGTGGCGCTACAGTTCCCTGATTGCCGATCCACATGGTTGGCTCAGCCGAGCTATCTAAGAGCGGTTGCGGGTGCGCAGCTTTATAATCTGGTAGCACTTGACGTAGCTGAATAGCCTGAAGAGCAATAGCATGAGGCTGAGATCTATTTTTGATTGCTAACAGTCGCTCTAGACCAATGGTCAGTGTTACTTCAGTACGTTGAAAATTGTGCTCAGTTAAATCATCAGAATAAAAAAATCGGCCCTTTATATCAGGAGGACCGACTAATGCTGGAACCACAGTATTGCTATCAAGGGGTTTTAAATAGTTAACTACAGCTTCATCCGATTTTTTTGCTGCCTTCACCGTTGGCCATTCAGATACCAAAGACCTGATAATAGCGGGTTGATTTAAAGGAATGATCTCATTTTGAAAGCGATCATAATCCACATTGTCCCAAACTTTAATATCCTTCAAAGTTGCCACCCAGAGGTTCTACACCACTATTTATTAGGCTATGAATTATGGCAGAAAACACATAAAAAATGTTTATTTATTGTTGAACAGAATCAAGCATCCATATTTTCAAATTAGATAGTTTTTTATTGTCTTCGTTCATCAAAAATCTGACAAGAATAAAGTAAATATCTAAATCAAACTTCTCATCGGCTTGAAGTCTAGTATGCGGTTGAGAGGATTTGGGTTGGTGCTGATTACATACTTGATAACCCAAATCAAAGATATCTTCAGGAATTTTGAGTTTGGTGATATAGCGCCAGTGGTCAATGATATGAAAGGCGGCCTGTCCATCTATATTTTGCTCTTCGATCATAATGGCGCTTTGATAGGGCCAAGCCTGTATTTGATAGCGCTCAATTGCGGAGGTCAGTCGTTCATTGTAATGTTCTGCTGGCTCCGCCCCATGACAGGCGCCGAAACATTTTTTTAACTGACTTCTAAAGCAGGGCCTATTCTGTTTATGGCTACTCTCAAGGCCAATCAGTTGATGGCAAAGAAAATATTGATCGGCTAGTTTTTCTAGTTGAATTGAAGCCTGTCTGGGTGATCGAAATAATCCGAATTGCTGTTCTGATGGCGCTGATGAAGAGACCGCTTCTGTTGCCAGTCGCATATAGCCATTATCATCAACAGCAGTTTTATACTGATAAAGTTTACGTGTTTTGCGCAGGCGACGATTATATAGGGGTGAAAGTGCTTTGATTTGATGGCTTTCTCTAATCTGTGCGCCAAAATCACTGGGGGTGGTTTCATAGTTAACATGCGCTGTTTTTTGGCACATCTGAAACTCTTTAGAATTAGTATAGTCTGCTGAAAAATGACTCAAAACTCGATTGCGAAGATTGATGCTTTTGCCCACATATAATAGTTCACCATTTTGTGCGTAAAAATAATACACTCCAGGCGTATTGGGGATTTTATTAATTTCTTCAGGGTCTAAAAGAGGCGGCAATGTGGTGCGTTTTAATAACTGCTTACAGCAAGCCTCAATTTCTTCAGGGGAATAAATTGCCGAGGTTTTATTAAAGAAGCCGTAGACCATTTGCGCATCATCCAAAGCGCGGTGGCGATTTTCTATATTTAGCTTAAACCGCTTAATAATTTCAGACAGCCCATGGCGTTTAAATTGTGGGTATAGGTTTCGGCTTAATTTAACTGAGCACAGAGGTTTGGTGCTGTAGTTAATGCCAATACGATTAAATTCACTTTTTAAAAAGCTGTAGTCAAACCTTGCGTTATGTGCCACCAGAGTTCTATTTTTTAGCTTTTCGTGCAATATATCGGCAATTTCTCTGAATTTAGGCGCATTATTTAGCATATTGGGCTTTATGCCCGTCAGTTTTTGAATAAAACTGGGAATAATTGTTTCAGGATTAATAAATGATTGCCAAGTTTCAATTAAACGACCATTTTCAATCACGACCAAACCGATTTCTATAATTCGATGATATTTGGCCCGCCCGCCCGTAGTTTCACAGTCAAGAATAACCATCCTATCCGGAAATCCATCGGATAATGGATGGTTGTCAGTATTGGGTTGGTCGAGCCAATTGAGTTGCATAGTGTTTCTTTGTTGGGACAAGAACTACTATGTACGTGTAACTGAGGTTTGAATATCAATGTTTAATAGAAAATTGTTTCTATCTACGATTAGCTTTGGTTTTTCTTCTGCGTGCGGCTTTTTCTTCAAGACGACGTTTTTCTCGCGCCTCTTTTTCAGCTTTCATTACTGCCACTTGCTGATTTTCTATATCAATAACCTCAGGTGTCTCTAATGTCATCTGCCCAAGTTTGCCATCGCGTAATTCATTGATAAAAATAGTTGAGGCGCGTTCAAAGTCAATTCGGTTACCACCGCGTAAACAGCCCCGTTGTTTGCCTATTATTTCTAGCAATTCTGTTTCTGTTTGCGGTAGTTCACTAAGGTTAAATCGATTTTTTAAATGCTGTGGATACTGAGCTAGGCAGAAGTCTGCCGCAAAATAGGCGACATCTTCATAGCTCATGGCAGTGTCTTTTATTGCCCCAGTGGTGGCTAATCTATAGCTGCTATTAGGATGATCTATTTTCGGCCACAAAATACCCGGTGTATCTAACAACATAATACCGTTGCGAAGGTTAATGCGTTGTTGGCCCTTAGTAATTGCCGGTTCATCACCGGTATTAGCGATATGTTTGCCCGCCAAACAATTAATTAGCGTCGACTTACCTACATTGGGAATACCGGTAACCATAGCCAGTGTATTGCGTTCGGTTTGTGGTGGATAAAGCTTGTTGATTAGATCGATAATTTGCCCACTGGGATCGGTATTTAGTAAATCCAATGCCATAGATTTAGTATTATTTTGTTGCTCAAAATAACGCTGCCACTGTTTGGTTATAGCGGGGTCAGCAAGATCTAGCTTGGTTAATAATTTAATGCGTGGCTTATCAGTGCAAAGGGTTTGAATAAACGGATTAGAGCTGCTGTAAGGAATGCGCGCATCTAAAACCTCAATAAGCAAATTAACCTGAGGTAATGCCTCGGTCATTTCCTTACTGGCTTTGTGCATATGGCCTGGATACCATTGAATTGCCATAGGGCGCTAATCTCTAAAGTATGAATCAAAGAATTTATTCTAACATGCTTGCCGGCTAATCTAACTCAAATAGAGGTGGAATTTACTAAAAGCCTAAATCTTCCTGAGCGACATTGACAGTAATACTATCGCCTTGAATGTCGGTGTTAACCAGAATGGGTCTGCAGCAAACAAAACAATCTTCGGTATAAGTCTGAGATTCTGATGGATCTACCAACAGGGTGATGCTTTCCCAACAGTAGGGGCAGGTAATCTGTTCTTCATGCAAAAACATAGGCTTTGATCCCAGTGCTAGTGCTTCATATAGATAAACGTGACTATTGTGTTTGTAATGGTACGTTTCGTAGAGCTTGTAAATTGGCGCTACCGGTTAAAAACATCGCCCAACGAAGTTGCTGCTGAAGCACAGTGATTTTTTCAATAACCGCTTCTGTAGACTCTAATGCAGGAGCTAAAAATGGCTGTGCTAAGGCCGATACTGATGCGCCCAGACGAATACAGCGTGCTACATCCAGTCCATGTCTTACGCCGCCAGAGCCAATTAGGTTTAGCGTTGGACAAGCCTTATTAATTGCGGGTATGAGCGCCACAGTATCCATACCCCAGTCAATAAACGGCGCGGCAATAGACTTTTCTTGTGGCAGTTGATTGCGGGCAAACTCTATACTTGTCCAATTAGTGCCTCCGCGACCGGCAACTTCTATCCATTTGATGCCAGCCTGTTCCAGTTTCTGTGCATTACTGGGGCTAATCCCTGCACCTACTTCTTTAACAATCACCGGGACGGTCAACTTATCGGCACATTGGTAAATAGCGTCAAGTACTTGCTTCCAGTCTCTATCACCGCCCTGTTGAACAAGTTCTTGTAATGGATTTATATGAATAACTAAAGCATTGGCACTAATAGCCTCTACCGCTCGTTGAGCGAGGTCAATACCCTGTTGCTGTATTTGCGTGGCACCAAGATTGCCAAGTATTACCGCATTGGGAGCATACTGTCTAATGGTCTGATTTTGGTTTTTTTCTAGCGCCGCACGTTGTGAGCCAACAGCCATAGGAATATTACAAGCTTCTGCTGCTTCGGCTAAGTGACGATTAATAATATCACCCTTATCGCAACCACCAGTCATAGCCCCAATCATAATGGGTGCAGTTATTTTTTGACTGAGAAAATGAGAGCTTATATCAATCTCAGACAAGGCTAATTCGGGCAGAGCATTGTGCTCAAAACGCACAGTGTCAAAGGTCGATAAAGCCTCAGTCTGATGCTCTGACTTAAGCGCTAATTCAATATGATCAATCTTTCGATGTCTAATATCAGTCATAGGGTTGCACGCCGTTTATCCATATAATCGACTAAAATCATATGTGGCCATGTTAGTGCGGCCAGTCCAATAAAGGTGAGTTGAAGCATTATATCGGTTAGGGGGCCGCTGAGATAAAAGAAAACGCCCACCGCAGTTAACCATGATAGAAGGGTATAGGTAATAGCCTCCTGCGCTGTTGCTAATCGCTTACCCTGTTGCAAGCTGTCCCACAAACGCAAAATATGTCCGCGACTATGCCATAGACAAAAATACAGGGCGAAACTGACCAGCGGCGGTAATAATCCAACAATGCCAATCATGATAATTAGGCCTACAAGAGGCTTGCCATATTGCTTTTTATGCAGGCAAAAAAAGCCATAGCCAACGCAGCAAATAATCCAGCCGATAAATAATAATTGGATAATAGACAGTAAAACATTTGCCGCTTCATCAGAACCCGAAAGAATGCTAAATATCGGTCTGACTGCCTCTGAGTTTAGGCTGGGAATTGCTATGGGAACCAGCCCGCCATGAGCAAGCCAGGGTAGCCAGTCTGTGTCAACCTCGGTGATATCACTGGCGCCAAAATGATAGCCAGAAATAATAAGAAATAAGCCCAAACTCACAAGGGGAAACCACCACCAAAGAAAGGCTACAACAGTGGCGATAGCAATATAGGCTAAATGGAAAGTAACCCATGACAGCGGCCCGCTCATAGACCAACCATTGCGTCGTGCAATAGCTGCATCAAAACCACCATGGGGAACGCCAAATAAAAATATGGCAGCTAATGCGGCAAAGTCCCAGCTAGTCATGATCGAAATACCTGAGTTAAAAAAGGAATTTTTGGCATCGCTAAAATAACTTTTACCCAGTCTTTGATGGTTGCGCTGCCCAGCATAAACCGAGAAAAGCCCTCAGCATCAAGGGCGCCAGCAGTTTTCATCATAAGGTCTACCCCAAGGCCTGGCTTGGCCACTAGCACGCGATTAAAAATTTTGTCCAATCGACTGATATTGCCAGAAATAACCTGAGGTACTATGAATTCACCCTGTTCAATGCCCGCGGCTAGCTGAGTGATTTGCTGTTGTATATGGGTAAAAGCATAACCAGAGGATAATCTTACAGCGCCACTTGCAGCGCCTATTCGGGTTAGAGTGCTATCTTCTGGTATGGTTTCATGCATTGGAATCACCCCATGCTCTTCGCGGGTAATCGACTCGATTTCAATCGATTGATCCTTTAGCCATTGATAAATTGCAGCCCTATACCAGTCCATGGGCTCTAATGTAGTAGATATCATAGTTGATTCTATTAATAGGCTTCGATCTGAAAAGGGTAGGGCATAAATAAAATGCAACCCTCTTGATTGATCGACCCTAAAGTCCATAAGAGTGGCAATTTTAGTTTCTGTCAGCGGTTTTTTGGTTTGAATCTCTATCCCTAAAAAGTGCTGCTTAAGACCCTGTTTGTCGAGTTTTGCCGGTCTTGAATCAAAAATATACTGTGCATGATAGCGTTGTCCAGCAACGCTAAAATTACCACCGCATCCCTCACTTTGAATATGTTCAGCGAAGTCACGCACTAGCTGCGTATTGGGTGACAACTGCGATTCACAGTTGCGTAAATAGTCGGCAGAACTCAAGCTGATATAATGGTAATTATCACTGCTGTGCAATATTTCTCGCTGATGATCCACTAGCCGCCACTGATTCCACCGGCCTTTAATAGCGCTACCTAAATGTTCAAGCTGAGATCCTTTTGCCCACATAGCCCAGCTTACATCCCGCTCATCGGGTAGCTTGGGTTCAATCACCACAGTAGTCTGATTCTTAAGTTTAGCGGCAAGACTGATACCGGCACTGCCGCCACCGATAATGGCTATATCGGTTTTAATAATGTCGGCGCTGTGGTTAGTTTGCATCGACACCAGCAAGCCCCTTAAGTGATTTGTGCAAACCGGATTGATGTGGAGGGACTTTCTTTGGGCGTAAATCAATAAGACTGAAAAGACTTAAGACAATTTTTTCTAGTTTATGGACTACCACTCGACCTTTCCACCAGGCCAAATTCCTTCGTCGTAGGAGTACACCAATTTGTCGATAAACCCTAAGAGCAACAGTAATAGAAAAACGCGACCGAAAAGGTAACAGCTGAATGCCCAGAAGAGCACTTTTATAATAACTTTCCGCAAGGCTGAGGAGCTGTTCAATAGCTTTTGAAGTCGGCTGCCTAGACGCTGGTTGAGCGCTGGCGATTTCAGCTGGCGAGAGATCAAGCCAACTGGCGGGCAGATAACGACGTCCCATTGTGGCGTCTTCCAAAACATCGCGAGCAATATTAGTCAACTGCATGGCAATCCCCAAATCAATAGCAAAATGGTCGGCGCGATCATGCTTACAGTTAAGAATTCGGCACATCATTAAACCTACAGTTCCAGCTACAGCGTGGCAATACCTCAGCAGTTCAGCTTGATCTTTTACCGCAGTGGGTTGTTGGTCAAGCAACATGCCGTCTAGTAGTTCGATAGCAGCATTGATGGGGATATTAACTTCAGAGGCTAGTTCTAGAAATGCCTCTACCTCAGGCCCAGCAGGCGGGCAATGACCATTTAAGCTCTGTTTTATATCGGCTAGTGTTTCGTGACGGTGAGGTAGGTCGCCATCGGCGATATCGTCAACAAAGCGACAAAATTCATACAATCTAGCTGCGCGATGAGCCAGTTTTTGGCCGAGAAAAAGGCTTGCCCAATAAAATGATTTACCATGTCGAGCAAGTACTTGCTTTGATGATGACTGGTTTATATGAGCTACTTCCATAATTTAACCGCCTGAACCTACCTCAACACCTGTAAGAAGTTCCTCGACTACCTTAGCCGAGCTTACCACCCCTGGCAAGCCTGCACCTGGGTGAGTGCCTGCACCGACAAAATAAAGGTTCTTTAGGCGGCTATGGCGATTATGGAACCTAAACCACGCCGACTGGGTCAGTCTAGGCTCAATCGAAAATCCAGCGCCATGCATGGATCGATAATCGTTGGCAAAGTCATTTGGCGTCATCCAGAATACTTCCTCAATTACAGAGGATAATTCTGGAAGTATAGACCCCTCAAGGGCTTCAATAATTCTATCGCGTAATTTTTCACCTTCCTCTTCCCAATTCACATTACCTTGAAGGTTAGGCACAGGACAGAGAACATAAAAGGATTCACAACCCTCGGGGGCGAAGCTTTTATCGGTGGCCGTGGGTCGGTGTAAATACAGTGAGAAATCGTCACTCATTTGCTTGCTATCAAAAATCTCTGATAACAGTTCTTTAAATCTTGGGCCCATCCAAATACTGTGGTGAGCCACCTCTGGATAGAGTTTTTTGGTGCCAAAATAAAGCACATAAAGACCCATACTGTAGCGTTTCTTGGTGCTGGGCATTCTATTTTTCACACTTGGGATAAGGTGTTTATAGCAGGTCTCAGGGTCGCCACCGAAAACCACTATATCGGCATCTGAAACTGTACCATTCGCCATTCGAACGCCAGTAGCACGTTTGTTTTGGGTAAGAATTTCGTCGACATCAGCATTGAGGACAATATCAATTCCTTGGCGCTCCATTAAAGCACCTAATTCTGCAACTAATTTTCCAGTGCCACCCATACAAAAGAACACACCCCAGCGACGCTCTAAATAATGAATTAGCGTATAAATGGCAGTGGTTTTAAATGGATTGCCACCCACCAGCAGCGGATGAATAGAAAATGCTTGTTGAATTAATGGGTGCTTTAAATAGCGACCCACTAATTGCGACACTGTTTTATAACATTTAAGTGTCAGTAGTGCAGGAATCTGTTTAACCATTAACCACAGGCTATTAAAGGGGCGATGAACTAGTTTCTTAAACCCGATATCATAAACTTTTTTAGATTGGTCTAATAAGGCTAAGTAGCCCTCTGCATCTGCGGGGCTAAAGCGGCGAATTTCATCTAGGGTGTCCTCAACTGAGGCGCGATAATCAAACTGACTGCCATCGGTAAAGTGAAAGCGATAGAATGGGTCGAGTGGCACAAACTCTAAGTGATCCTCCAGCTTTTCATCAAATAGCTCAAATAACTCATCAAAGAGAAAAGGCGCTGTAATAACAGTGGGGCCTGCATCATGTTTATAGCCGCCGCGTTTAAATACCTGAGCTCTGCCGCCAAGGCTAGCTAATCTTTCCATTAGGGTAACCCTATAGCCTAGGGCTCTTAATCTTAGGGCGGTGGATATTCCTGCGAAGCCGGCACCAATAACGACTGCATGCTGATCAGAATTGTTTGCCTTTTTGGTTACGCTATTCGACATTGGCTTTTGATCAAGGTGGTTTTCTTGACTGAACTGACTAAGTCTGCAGTTACCGATTGCAAGGAAGAAGGTAAAGACAATACGAGTTCTTCCGCTTGAATCAACCACTGGTCGACGAGTTCATTAGCTTGAGAAATAACCACGCTTGAGGCAATCCTTTGCTGCCAATGGGATAGACGATCGTTGTCATCAGATGCATACCAGCGCTGAAAGTCTTCACGTCCTAACCCTTGTTTTGCAAATAAGCTGACTACTAAATTCGGTTTACGACCATCAAGATCGCTGGATCTATGGCTCGATGGAATAATGTCATCTATATCATTATACCCTTGATAGGCTAGACCACAGAGACCCACTAAATCGTCTAAGTGTCCCAACCAGTGATTGTTTTGTTGCTGGTTGATTAAACCAGCGGCAATGGCCGCACCCTTGATTGGTGCCACTAAAAGAGGCGCAGTTTTACCCTTGGCAATGCGCTGCCATTCATCTAAATCAGCACATTGACGCTGACTAATATCCGCAATTTGTCCGCTGCAGGTTTCCTGCATGGCTTGAGCGAGTAGAGCGGTTAATTGGCCGCCAACGGTCGGATTTCTCGCAGCTAGCTCAAAGGCTTTTGCTACCATCCAGTCACCGAGGCATAGCGCCATATCAGAACCAAAAAAGTGATTGATACTTTGTTGGCCGCGACGATGGGTGCTGGCATCGCTTATATCATCATGAATAAGCGAGGCATTGTGCAGCAGCTCACAGGCTGCCGCCCAGTTTAAATTGTCTTTGTATTCAAGATTCAGAGCGCTACCGCTTGCAAGTGCAAGTTGGGCTCTAAAGGATTTTCCTGGATTCTTAAAATGATATTTGGCGGCAACAGTTAAACTACTGTTGTCTTGCGGTAACTCTGAGTTATACAGAGTATCTAGTTGGGTTATCCACTCTTTTGGAGCTGAAATTTTCGGGGCCATCGGTCAGTACCCTCGTTGATCGTAACTTTAGGTTACTTGTTGTTGTTTTTATTTGTTTGAGGATGAGAGAGCCATAATAATGACCCTCTCACACTTCCTCAACAGTAGATTACTCTGAATCAGCTACTGCCGCTGACCAAATTACTATACCGAAACCAATTTTGTTCCAGAAGTCAGCTAAGTTATAAATAATGTTCATTGTTCCCGCATCTGCACCACCGCCTAGATAGCCTAGGAAATAGCCGAGTGGATAAATAGCCCAACCCACGGTGACAAGCAACGTCATGGTTTTATATGCTTTTTGAACATTAGCATTGGCAAGACTGGCATTTACCTGACTTGCTTCACCTTTGATAATGTACCAAATAACATAGAACCAAGCTGCCATTGAGAGAACGAAGGCCATGCCTACACCCATCATTCCAGTCTCTCCAGCATAACCGAATAGCAACATGATTGTTGTACCGATTAGAAGATTCCAGAATACGCGACCCGGTACTTTACCGACCGCAGACATGATGAGGTAGAATTCAACCATCAAGAGTGGCACGGTTAAGAGCCAATCTATGTAGCGAAACTCCGTTGGAGATGTTCCCGACGCGACCCATACATCACGCATATAGAAGTAGTGAACTGCTGCTATAAGCGTAACAAGGCCAGACACTGTTAACGACGTTTTCCACTTGCCGGAAACGCGATCACGCTCCAAGAAGAAGAAAGCCGTTGCAGCGACAAGCGCCATAGATATTAACCAAAAAGACATGCCGACGTAATCGCCGGATTGTAAGTTGTTAGTCATGTGTAACCCCTACTTAAATCAAGCTTTATTATTATTGTGTCAGCTTGCTTACCAGTGGTTCGTCAACTGACACACCCAGTACAGCAATTCTAGATATTTGATTGTTATGTTATCTAGAACCGTTACATTATCCTTTTTTTTAAAAAAGGACAACCCGTTGTTAACACTCCATGTTTGGATGTGACACAATGAGTCTTAGTTATTCGTTGCAAGTTAAAAGATGGATTAATTTTTTTTCAAATAGATGCCTAAGTTAAGAATTTGCTTAATTATCAAAGCCCAAAGGGCAAAAAAATAGCGTATATTGATAAAACACTAAAAGCAGGGGTGGCAATGTTAGTACTAAGTCAAAAAAATCTATCGAATACCCTTTTTCTATGGTTGGTATTTTCCTGTGTTGGAGGAGCCCAAGCCGAGCAGAATATTGATATTCAAACAGCCTTTAATATTTTTCCTGAAAAGCACTGGGACATAACCACTGTTAATAAAGTTGATTTGAATGACGATAAAGTAAAGCGGCTTTTTGATTTATCGTTTGAGGATTCTTCCACTCAGGGTGTTGCCTTATTCAAACAGGGTATGTTGGTTGATGAGCGCTATGCCGATGGATTTAATAGAGAAAGTTTGGCTACCTCTTGGTCAATGGCCAAAAGTTTTTATGCTGCATTAATAGGTATATCGATTGATCGCGGAGAGATTATGAGTCTCGATGATAAGGTTAGTCAGTATCTAGATTATTTCAAAGATAATCGACGTGATATGACGATTAGGCAGTTACTCAATATGGCTAGCGGTCTTGAGATGCCCGCCGATGAGCATGAAAAAATGTTTTTCACCAAGGATCATTTAGCCTATGCCAAAAATATTGATCTTGAAAAGGTGCCGGGTGAAAAGTTCGAATATAACAATGTAAATTCAATGTTATTGGCAGATATTCTTTTTCGTGCAACCGGGATACCAGCCGATACTCTATTAAGGGAAAGGATACTTAAAAAAATCGGTATGGATAATGTCACCCTATGGCGCGATACGGCTGGCAATCCACTCACTTATTGTTGCATCGATACCACAGTCCGCCAATATGCCAGATTTGGATTATTGTTTGCTAGAGGCGGAAAATGGCGAGATCAACAGATTGTACCTCGTCAATTTGTCGATCAAACCTTTCAGCTTAAATGGCGTGATATACCCAGTGAGAGTCTACCAATACAAAGAGGCTATTCGTTACATTGGTGGATTTCTCGCCACGATAAAGAGGCAAAGATCTTTAATGCTAGCGGTAAATTTGGTCAGTATATTTTTGTAGACCCCAAAAATGATACGGTTTTTGTTCGGGTGACTAAATACCACTCAACGGGTGGCGATGTGATTGATTGGGGACCGTTAAGAATCGTTAATCAATATGGCAGTGTGGAGTTTCGTAGAAAGCTAGCTGATTTTCTCGCCCGACTCGGCATTGTTGATATTCATAAAGACGTGCGTGCACCCATGACATTTGATGATGGTGTATCTAAAGAGTTTAATACAAATTATGGCAAGATAGTCGATGCTTTGGTCGCACTACACCAGCCATAGTCTACCCAACTTAGAGTTGTTCTAAATTTTCTATACAGTATTCGCCACGTTGTAAAATGGCTTGTTTAACCTCTGGCTGCATTTTGTCCCAACTTCTGTAGGCCATAGCCGTTCTAGGGTTATTCTTTAAGCGTTTGCTATTAGACAGCATAAAGCGCCAATACATACTATTAAACGGGCAGGCATCGTCAGTTGTGCGCTCTTTTACTTTATAGTCACATTGTCCGCAGTAGTCGCTCATTTTATTAATATAGCTACCACTGGCTGCATAGGGTTTGGTTGCTATAAGTCCACCATCGGCAAATTGACTCATGCCTCGGGTGTTGGGCAATTCAACCCACTCGATAGCATCAATGTAGATTCCCAGATACCACTGGTCTAATTGATCTGGATCAATCCCAGCAAGCATAGCAAAGTTGCCGGTTACCATAAGTCGCTGAATATGATGAGCATAGGCGAAGTCGAGAGATTGTTCGACTGCATGTTTGACGCAGCTCATTTTAGTATTGCCGGTCCAAAAATAGTCGGGCAAGTTATTGCTGGCATTCAGTTGGTTCAGGTTTTTATATTCCGGCATATTGACCCAATAGATACCGCGAATATATTCCCTCCAACCAATAATCTGTCGCACAAAGCCTTCAATCTGTGCAAGTTCAATAGCTTCATCGCTACCGTAATATTTGTCGAGAGCGGCTTGAACAACTTCAGAGGGATGTAATATTTTACTGTTTAGAGCAAACGAAATTCGAGCATGATAAAGGCTCCATCGCTGTTTTCCCTGATGAGTCATCGCATCCTGAAAACGGCCGAATAGGGGTAGACAATAGGTGCAGAAAAAGTCGAGCAACTGCAACGATTGCTGTCGACTAACAGGCCAAATTAAATGCGAAGAAATAGTGCCTATGGTTTTAATGTTATGCCGATTTAAACGCTGCAAAATAGTGGTAATATCATTGCTGAACAAAAGTGGTTCAGGTATTTTTTCTAAATCAGTCGGCTTTAATTTTTGACGATTTTCAGTATCAAAATTCCATCTTCCATCCAATGGTTGGTCGCCATCCATAAGGATATTAAAGCGTTTTCGCATTTTGCGGTAAAACGACTCCATACGATTATGTTTTTTTGGTTTTAGATAATGGGTTAACTCTTCATTGGTTAATAAAAAATGCTCTGAATCACGGCAAAAAATAGCAATTTCTGGGTTTAAATCCAGTGCTTTCAGTTGTTGCGATAATCTATATTCATCGGGCTGTTGGTATTCAAAAATATCAATATTGTATGTTTGCGCTAGATAAGCAATTAATGAGTTCAGGTCATCAAAGTCTTGAGTATCATCCAGAGTGAGATGCAAAACTTGATGACCACAGCTTTTAAGGTGTTCAGCAAAAGCTGACATTGCCGCAAAAAAACCGCAAATCTTTTGTATATGATGGCGCACATAATTAGTTTCTTGGTGCAATTCCGCAATTACATATAGCACTGATGAGTCTTGGGTTTTATACCAAGAATGCTGTTGATTGAGCTGATCGCCTAAAACTAGCCGCAGCGTTTTATAGCTATTTTTCAAGCTGTTATCTCTGAGCTAATTGGCCAATCTGAAGGGTCAGTCGAATCCAGTGGTAGACTATTACACTGCCCTTGCCAGCGTTGAATAAACTGCTCTTGGGGGTCATAAATTTGTGTTTGTTTATTAAGATCAAATTGCCTATGGCCTCTAGGGTCGGCGCCAACCCCGGCTAGATATTGCCAGTTTCCCCAATTGGACCCCAGATCAAAATCAATTAGCTGCTGTTCCATGTAAGCAGCGCCATAACGCCAATCTAACGATAGCTCATGGACAAAGCAACTGGCTACCAATTGCCTGCCGCGATTAGACATATAACCTGTAGATTTAAGTTGTTTCATACAGGCGTTAACAATGGGGTAGGGCGTCGTGCCCTGACACCATTTCTGGAAGCGTTCGGGATAAAAACTGGTGGTGGGTGCGCGTTCCTTAATGCCAGAAAACGCGGTCATTTTCGCCCCGTGATGCTCAGCATACCATTGGAAATACTCGCGCCATAACAATTCAAAATAAATCCAATAAGTTGAATCATTGGCAATTATCTCTGATTCATAATGCTTTAATCTTTGAATAATACGTCGGACAGAAATACAGCCCAGTGCTAGCCATGGGCTAAATTTGGTTGAGTAATCCATGCCATCAAGGCCATTGCGGGTTTCCTTGTAGACGCTCGCCAAAGAGCTGTTAAAATAATTGTCTAAATGCGAATTAGCTGCGGTTTCACCGCCGGCAAAATCAACCTGATCATTGCTCTCCGATAAAAGATAGGTTTTGGGCCAGAGAACAGGGTCTATCATTGCTGAGGGGAGTGTATTAACTCCACGTTGTGGCGGCTGAACTTCAAGTTTTTCAGTTTTACGCCTAAATTTAGAAAAACTACTAGGTAACTGGCTGAGTTCAAAGGGTAATTGTTGGGCATCAAATAGCCGGTTGCCACTAATCTCGGTAAAGCTAACAGAGGAATACTTTGCCTTTAGTGACTCCCAGCTTGCGCTATTGAGACAGTGTTGTCCGCCGCTGCGAAAAATATGGGTAATAGCATAGTTGTCTATTATTTGGGCTAAATGCTGTTTAGGCTGTTCGCAAATAATTAGATGCTGATTCAATGTCTGCAGATTTTTTTGTAAATCAGCCAAACTTTGGTTCAGAAACCGTTGTCGGTTGCTAGATATACACTGACCCATTTGGAAACTGGTTAATCGCTCACAATCATCAGGGCAGTACACCAGTATCAGCTGGTCCACCTGTGACGCCGCATAATTCAGGGCCTGGTTATCATCCAGACGCAAATCTGTTGTAAACCAGAAGATTCCTTTTTTTGACATATAGGTTCCAAACATTGTTTAGGTAAGCTAAAAAATCCTACGGAACCTGAGGTTGGATGGATTTAAATCACCTCAAGCCATCAAACCAAAGCGATTACAAAATCGTAATTAATTACAACAGTTCTGGTGCTGACACTTTAATAATTGGAAATATCTTATGTCTGAGAGCATAGTCTCTACGCCGCAACCTGCCCGAACACAGCTAACAATTTGGTTGGGTTACCTTGGGTTAATTCCTTTCTTTGTGACATTATGGCAGATCACGACTGCAGTGAATGATGGCGTAGGTATTCATGGGGCCTCATTACTTGGGCTTTATGCGCCCTATGTTTTTATTACCTACAGCGCGATTATATTAAGTTTTCTTGGTGGGGCTCTATGGGCTAAGGGGCGATTTAACCAACAGCAGAAGATATCCAAAGTAGCTATTATCTTTAGCAATGTAATGGCGCTATCAGCCTGGGCCAGTTTAATACTGATTAACTTTTCCTCCATGCTAACCGTGTTCGCGGTTACATTACTTATGGGAGGATATGGCAGTTTATTATTGGCTGAACGTTCTCTAGATATTGATTCTCAGGATAAAACTTACTGGCGTATGAGATTAGTGCTTACAATGATTGTCATCGCTGCCCACAGTTTGGTCTTAGCTTTTCTTATAAGAGAGTTTTAATCTATGACAGAACTAAAAATATTTTATGACGGCGGTTGCCCGCTGTGTCTGGCAGAAATGAAACACCTGCTAAAATTGGATCAACACAATAAAATAGATCTCGTTGATATCAACCAGGCAGACTTTCAGACAAAGCACCCAAATATCAATCGGGCGAAGGCCGATCAAATTCTCCACGGTCAGTTAACTGATGGTTCAATACTTTTAGGTTTGGACGTCACTCACAAGGCGTGGAGTTTGGTCGGTAAGGGAAAGTGGACAGCCATATTGCGCTGGCCGCTTATTCGCCCAATTGCAGATTTTGCCTACCTGCAATTCGCTCGTCATCGTCATTTTTTATCTCGCTTAATCACCGGACAAGAGCGCTGTGAATCCTGTAACCTTGAGAGGAAAAAATGTTAGAAAATACCTCAAATGCTCTGGTTATAGGCGCCAGTGGTGCTATGGGTCAGGCCCTAGTAAAAAACTTTCTTGAGGATAGTCGCATTGATCAAGTTATAGCGATCAGTCGTGGCGGGCCAAATATTCAACACCCTCGTCTGCGTTGGATTCATACCGAATACCAAGAAACTGACATAGCGGCGGCTGTTGATAGCTTTTCCGACTTAAAGGGATCATTTAGTAAAGTCTGTATCTGTCACGGCATCTTACATAATGAGCAAATGTTTCCCGAAAAGCGTATGGAAGACATTAGTGTTGAAATGATGCAGACGATTTTTCATGCAAATACAGTTGTTCCGTCACTCTGGTTAAAGCTTTTAAGAAAACTGCTAGCGGGCACAATAGACTGCAAAGTGGCTTGCTTTAGTGCCAGAGTTGGTAGTACTGGTGATAATCGATTGGGTGGTTGGTACAGCTACAGAGCTTCGAAAGCTGCGCTTAATAGCTTGATGAAAACATTTTCCATTGAATATGCTCGCCGAGCGAAAAATGTGAAGTTAATCGCTTTTCATCCGGGAACAGTAAACTCGGCAATGTCTAAACCCTTTCATGCCACGGTGCCTGAGGGCAAGTTATTTGAGCCTGATTATGTAGCCGTTTGTCTATCAGAGGTAATGGATAATATGGTAACCGATGGTCAACTTTCCTATGTGGATTATGCCGGAAAGCCCATAACTTGGTAGTTACCTTTATTGCCATAATAGAACTAGACTGGGATTGAGTAAAAATTTATAAAACCAAATTAAAATCAATGCTTTTCTCTGTTAGAACACAACAGATTAATGTAAAATGGCTGTCAAAAATAAGCACGCCTTTTAATATTCTAAATAATACTTAGGAAACGCCAAAAAGATGTTCGATAAACAACAGACTATTGAAAAATTTGACGCTGAACTGTGGCAATCAATGCAGCAGGAAGCTCAACGTCAAGAACAGCATATTGAACTTATTGCTTCAGAGAATTACACCAGCCCAGCTGTGATGGAAGCGCAGGGCAGTAAGTTGACCAACAAATACGCCGAGGGATACCCAAATAAACGCTACTATGGTGGCTGTGAATATGTCGATGTTGCTGAAGAGTTGGCTATAGAAAGGCTAAAAAGTCTCTATGGGGCAGATTTTGCCAATGTGCAGCCACACTCGGGTTCTCAGGCCAACAATGCGGTATTTTTGGCACTCATTAAAGGCGGCGATACCGTTTTAGGTATGAGTTTAGCCGATGGTGGTCATCTCACTCACGGTGCAAAGCCAAACTTTTCCGGCAAGCTATACAATGCTGTTCAATATGGCCTCAATGCTGAGACGGGTCTAATTGATTATGATCAGGTTGAAGCACTGGCGCTGGAGCATAAGCCAGCTATGATTATTGCAGGTTTTTCAGCTTATTCAGGGATTATGGATTGGGCGCGTTTTAGAGAAATTGCCGATAAAGTTGGCGCCTATCTGTTAGTTGATATGGCCCATGTTTCAGGTCTGGTTGCCGCAGGCGTTTATCCAAGTCCAATTCCTCACGCCCATGTTGTCACTTCAACAACCCACAAAACATTGCGCGGTCCCCGTGGTGGTTTTGTTTTAACTAATGATGAAGCTATTGCTAAAAAAGTAAACTCAGCGGTATTCCCCGGCAGTCAGGGTGGTCCCCTGTGTCATGTGATTGCCGCTAAAGCGATTGCTTTTAAAGAAGCCGCCAGCGATGAGTTCGTTGAGTACCAAAAGCAGGTAGTTGCCAATGCCAAAGCAATGGCAAAAACCTTTATTGAGCGCGGAATCAATATTGTTTCGAAGGGCACAGAAAACCATCTAATGTTGGTTGATCTTATCGGTAAAGAATACACAGGTACTGATGCCGATCGCGCGATGGGAGAGGCTTTTATCACTGTGAATAAAAACGCTGTTCCCAATGATCCTCGTTCACCTTTTGTTACCTCGGGTTTACGAGTGGGTACCCCGGCGATTACTACAAGAGGCTTTGGTGTTGAAGAAACTGTTCAACTAACCCACTGGATGTGCGATATCTTAGATGGTCTAGAGCAGGGTAATTCAGAGCAAATTATTGCTGAAGTAAAAACCAAGGTATTAGATATTTGCCAACGTTTTCCAGTTTACAAATAAATGAAAAATAGCAGACCTATAAAGCCCCACTAGATGGGGCTTTTTTATCGCTAGAATTAATTCAAAAACTACTACACTTAACCTCAGGTCAAGGTGCTACTGCAATACACTCAACCCAGAGTGTATGTTGTGTTAGAATAGCCGATCAATAAAAGGTGTATCGCTATGTTTTGTCCATTTTGTAATGCTGATGACACAAAAGTTATAGATTCGCGTTTGGTGGCCAATGGTGGTCAGGTGCGTCGACGCAGAGAGTGCGGCGCATGTGGTGAACGTTTCACTACCTATGAATTAGCAGAACTGGTAATGCCGCGGGTTATCAAAACCGATGGCACTAGACAGTCTTTTGATGAAGATAAACTGCGTGCTGGTCTTCAGCGGGCACTAGAAAAGCGTCCGGTATCTATTGAGCAAATTGAAGTAGCCATTTCAGAAATTAAACATTTCCTTCAGGTTACCGGTGAGCGTGAAATACCCTCAAAAACAATTGGTGAAGAAGTGATGCGCCAACTCAGAGAACTCGATGCTGTGGCCTATGTTAGATTTGCCTCGGTATATCGCAGTTTTCAAGATATCAGTGAATTCCAAGCTGAGCTCAATCGGCTTAATGAAGATAGTAGCGGTTCGGCTGACTAAATATGACATTCTCAGCGCAAGATCACAGCATGATGGGGCAAGCCCTGCAGCTCGCGGCTAAGGCACGCTATACCAGCGCGCCAAATCCAGCGGTTGGCTGTGTCATCGTTGCTAATAACAGGGTTATTGGTGAGGGGTATACCCGTCCAGCTGGAGGAAATCATGCAGAAGTTGAAGCACTTGAGATGGCCGGTGAGGCAGCAGGCAGTACGCTGTATGTCACCTTAGAGCCATGCAGTCATCAAGGCAAAACTCCCCCCTGTGTTGAGGCAATAATTAAAGCCAATGTGGCGCGAGTAGTTGTTGCCTGCGAAGACCCAAATCCAAAAGTATCTGGCTCGGGTATACAACAGCTAAAAGATGCAGGAATAGAGGTTCAGATTGGGCTTATGGAAGCTCAAGCGATAGCCTTAAATAAGGGCTTTTTTAAGCGTTTTACCGAGGGTACGCCCTGGGTGTTAGTTAAAATGGCCGCTAGCTTAGATGGACGTACGGCTATGGCCAGTGGTCAAAGTCAGTGGATTACATCGCCGGCTGCGCGTTTAGATGTTCAGCGTTTAAGAGCTGCATGCTGTGCCATTATTACAGGCATAGGAACTCAAGAGATGGACAATCCATCACTAACTCTGCGTATAACAGAGGAAGATCTTGGAGTTGAGGATTCATTACAGCAACCCATTCGTGTTGTGGTTGATGCGCAGATGAAGATGTCCGCTGATGCAAGACTTTTACAAGCGTCTGGTCTATGTGTTGTTGCCACCTTAGATGAGCCTAAACAGAGAGAAAAATCACAGGCACTAGTTGCCGCAGGGGCTGAGGTTATTTTTCTTCCCGCTCAAGGACAGCATATTGACCTTCAGGCGCTATTAGAGGTCCTGGCACAGCGTGAATGTAATCAAGTTATGGTTGAAGCGGGTGCCGGTCTAGCAGGCGCATTTATTGCCGAGGGTTTACTCGACGAATTAGTATGCTATTGGGCACCTAAATTGTTTGGCAGTCAAGCAAGGCCGATGTTTGATTTACCCATTGAGACCATTGATGCTCATTTAGCACTTTCGGTTAAAGATATGCGTATGGTTGGTGAAGATATAAAGCTAACAATGCAACCGGATAAAGATTATTAAGTATAAAGCTAGGTAAATATTATGTTTACAGGAATTATTAGCGCTATAGGTAAAATTGCTGAGCTAGAGCATCGCCAAGGTGATGTTCGAATATCTATCCATGCCCCAGATTTGGGTTTTGAGGACGTTCGATTAGGTGACAGCATTGCCTGTAACGGTGTTTGCTTAACGGCAGTTGAGCTAATAGATCAGGGATTTATTGCCGATGTGTCGGTTGAGACCCTCAGTTTAACCACCATAGAGCACTGGACAGTAGATACTCGGATTAATCTAGAAAAAGCCATGCAGGCCAGCGATCGATTTGGTGGACATATAGTATCTGGCCATGTGGATGGTATCGGTGAGGTCGTATCACTGCATGAAGATGCACGTTCATGGCGTTTCTCTATTAAAGCACCGGCCAATTTAGCCAAATATATCGCGCAAAAAGGCTCAATTACTGTCGATGGCACCAGTTTAACGGTGAATGCTATTAACGGCTCAGAATTTGAGTTAAATATTGTGCCGCACACGATGATTCATACAGTAATTAGCGATTATAAGGTGGGTAGTAAGGTTAATTTAGAGGTCGATTTAATTGCAAGATATCTCGAACGCTTAACCGCTACAGATCAAGCTAGCTAAAGATAGGATAGACACTAGACAATGAAATTAAATACAGTGGAAGAGTTAATCGAAGATATCCGTCAAGGAAAAATGGTTATTTTGATGGATGATGAAGATCGTGAAAATGAAGGCGATCTGGTGATGGCCGCCCCTATGGTAAGACCCGAAGATATTAATTTTATGGCCACCTATGCTCGCGGACTAATATGTTTGCCGTTGAGTGAGGAGCGTTGCCAGCAACTCAGTTTGGGTTTGATGGTCGCCAGTGATAGCAATAGCTCGAGCCATGCCACACCATTTACCCTATCAATCGAAGCGGCAGAGGGGGTAACCACAGGTATTTCCGCGGCAGACCGCGCACGCACTGTACAGGCAGCAGTAGCCGGTAATGCTCGTCCAGAAGATATAGTGCAACCCGGACATATTTTTCCGCTAAAAGCCCAGCCCGGCGGTGTTTTAAGTCGTGCAGGGCATACCGAAGCAGGTTGCGATCTGGCTCGATTGGCGGGTTTTGAATCTGCGGCGGTGATTGTCGAAATTATGAATGAAGACGGTACCATGGCGCGGCGTGATGATCTAGAAAACTTTGCTCAAAAACATGATCTTAAGATCGGGACAATTGCTGACCTAATCCATTACCGTTTGGTAACAGAAAAAACTACCCAATGTGTTAGTGAGCGCACAGTTAATACCCACTATGGTGAATTTACCCTTAAAACCTATTTAGATCATGCCCGAGATGAAAAACATTTCGCCATGGTCATGGGTGATGTTAGTGGTGAAAAAGCACCCTTGGTGCGAGTGCATATTAATCGTTCAGCGCGTGATTTATTAGCTATTGAGCCTCGAGAGGGATTTCAGTCATGGTCTACTCATACTGCACTTGAGGCGATTGCAAAAGAGGGGCGAGGTGTATTGGTGTTGCTTGTTTACCCAGAGACGGCAGAAGATATGGATCGTAATATTGATCAGATGCTCAATATTAGTTCCGAAAAAACACCGCCCGCTAGCGAAGTAGTTTACTTTCAAATAGGGACTGGGTCGCAGATTCTAATGGATTTGGGAATTAGTAAAATGCGTCTATTAAGTGCGCCATTTAAATTTAGTGGTATTTCTGGTTTTGATTTAGAAGTTGTCGAATACGTTGATTATCAAGAGAGCAAAGGGACTTAAAAATGGGTGAATTTAGACCTCAAGAGGGCAATTTTTCGGTACAAAATGCGCGAATCGCGGTTATTACCGCGCGCTGGAATTCTCAGGTCACCGACGGACTTCGCGATGGAGCCCTGCGGGCATTGACCCGTCACAATATTCAGACGGTCGAAGATTTTTATGTGCCCGGTGCTTTTGAATTACCCCTAGCCGCACAGCGAGCCGCAAAAACAAGTCGCTTTGATGCGGTTATTACGTTGGGTTGTGTTATTCGTGGTGATACACCGCATTTTGATTATGTGTGTGCAGAGACCACTCGAGGAATTGGTGAGGTCAGCCTCAATCATGATATCCCCGTGGCTTTTGGGTTACTAACCACAGACAATCTACAGCAGGCTATGGATCGTGCCGGTGATAATAAAGAAAATAAAGGCGAAGAAGCCGCATTGACGGTTCTCGAAATGCTTGAGTTGTTCAAAAATATGCAGGCGGCCGAATAAATGTCCAAAACCAAAGCCAAACAAAAGGCCCGCAAGTTATCACTACAGGCACTCTACTCCTGGGACCTAGGTGGAATTGATCTAGCAACGATTGAAGTCAATTTCCATATTGAAAATGATATGAGCAAAGTGGATACAGATTTATTCAAAACATTGCTCTACGAGGTGCCGAAAAACCTTGCCAAAATTGACGAAGCCTATCAGCCGCACTTGGATCGTGAGCAGGAGCAGTTGGACCCAGTATCACGCGCTATATTGAGAATTGCGACCTATGAGCTATTATTCAGTATTGAGGTGCCGTACAAGGTGGCCATTAATGAAGGGGTTAACTTAGCTAAAACATTTGGCCCAACCGATGCTTATAAGTTTATTAATGGTGTGCTCGATCGTGTTGCAGCCCAAGCCAGAGCTGTGGAAATTGCCGCCAACAAAGGATAGATAGCCTAATCAAGCATGAATCAACCAATCGACGAATTCTCGCTTATCTCTCATTACTTTAGAGAGTTAACTAGCCAGCAGGATGTTGCTGTTGGAATTGGCGATGATGCGGCGATTATCGATATCAAAGCAGATAAACAGATTGCTGTAGCTACAGACACCCTCGTGGCTTCAGTACATTTCCCTAATCATGCATCAGCTGAACAAATAGCTACCCGCGCACTCTGTGTAAATCTGAGTGATATGGCGGCTATGGGTGCCACCCCAAAGTGGTTTACCTTAGCGCTTACAATGCCTAAACAACTGGCCTGTTCAGAATGGTTGCAGGGGTTTAGTCAAGGCTTAGCAAGGGTAGCGGGTGAATATAATGTCGGCCTGATTGGCGGCGATACAACAGCAGGTCCGCTTAGTATAAGCATTACTGTGCTAGGAGAAATACCCTCTGGTCGGGGTCTGTGTCGCAACGGTGCCAAGCCAGATGATATTATCTATGTTAGTGGTACCTTGGGTGACGGTGCAGCGGCACTGTATCAGATTCAACATCAAGATTTAGTGCAAAATATTCGCCTGACCGAGCGATTTTATCAGCCCGAGCCTCAGGTTGAACTCGGTCTTGGGCTAATACAATATGCGAGTGCCTGTATTGATATTTCTGATGGTCTGGTTGCCGACCTAAGTCACCTGTGCAAGGCGAGCTCGGTATCAGCATCGATCAACAGCCAATCACTCCCTATTCACGCCGATATAAAGCAAGCCTATTCAGAACAGGTGAGACAATGGGCGCTAACTGGGGGTGATGATTATCAGCTGTGTTTTACAGTTCCATCAAGCGAGCAGGAACAATTTGAGCGCTGGGTCAGTTCTACAAAATTTTCAGTAACTGCAATTGGCAAGATGGCTGCATTAGATCATAATCAGAATTATTTAAAGATAGATAATCAGGCATCATCTATCACAGCAGGAGGGTACTCTCATTTCAGATAAAAACCCTAAGTTTATTGAGTTATTGCGCTCGCCAACACTAATGCTGGCTTTCGGTTTTGGCAGTGGGTTATCGCCAAAAGCGCCGGGGACCATAGGAAGCTTAGCGGCTATTCCTCTATGGCTTGTTTTGTGTCAGTTGCCAGTGGTGCTCTATTGGTTGGTTGTGTTAGTGGCAACTTTACTCGGTGTTTATATTTGCGGTAGAGCCGCGACCAAACTTGGGGTTCATGATCATTCTGGCATTGTATGGGATGAATTTGTCGGTCTATGGATCGCCATGGCTTTCTTAACCCCCTCACTGAATACAGTTATTTGCGGTTTTGTTTTATTTCGCTTTTTCGATATTGTAAAACCCTGGCCTATCGGTTGGTTAGATAAAAAAATGCAAGGTGGTATGGGCATAATGATCGACGATATAGTGGCAGGTATCTTTGCCGCCGGAATAGCCGCTTATATTAGCTACTTGGGCTATTTATAGTGCAACAACGTAAAATATTTACTACTCAAACAGTCAAATGAATTGCCATAGAGGGCAAATAATTGAAAACAAAAATTCTACCCTTAATTGTCATTATTGTAGCCTTTATCATTGCTGGACTAATGAGTCTAACAAAACCCGATTCTCTCGAGCTAGAATCACCCAATCGTGAGGTTGCAGTAAAAACCGCGTTAATTCAAAAGTCGCAGGTTAAGTTAAAGGTCAAATCCCAGGGTACTGTCCAGCCGCTAACCAGAACCACCTTGGTTTCAGAGGTGTCGGGCATTGTTATGGCGTTAGCCCCTCAGTTTGAAGTGGGCGGAACATTTGCCAAGGGTGATGTATTAATTAAATTGGACCCGGCGGACTATCAAGTCGCCAAGCAGAGAGCTGATGCTCAATTGCAGAGCGCAAAATCTCAGCTTCTCTCCGAGCAAGCGCGATCCTCTCAGGCTAAAAAAGAATGGGAAATGACCGGTCGACCTTTAAGCGAAGCACCGGTATTGGCATTGCGTACGCCATTTTTGGCCGAAGCCCAGTCGCGCTTATTGCAGGCGCAAGCTGAGGTCAAGCAAGCCGAGCTTAAATTGCAAAGAACAGTTATTCGTGCACCCTATACCGGTATGATCTCCGCCACAACGGTCGATGTGGGTCAGTATGTCACCATAGGCACACGATTAGGCGAAACCTTTGCTATCGACTTTGCTGAAATACGATTGCCGATGACTGACAAAGATTTGTCAAAGTTGGGTTGGAACGCCAGCTCAGCTGAACAGTCGATATTTAATAAAAATAAGGTTCAGCTCAAAACCACGGTCAATGGTGAAAATGTAACTTGGCAAGCGATTTTGGTTCGCTCTGAAGGGACCGTTGAGCAGAGTAGTAGAGTTCAGTATCTGGTAGCTCAGGTTGCTGATCCCTACAATATTAAAGGTGTTGCGGATCGCCCCCGACTACTGATAGGTAGTTTTGTCGAGGCGATGGTGTCAGGCAAAATGATTGACGATGTATATACCTTACCGCGCCACGCTTTGAGATCTAATAACCGAGTAGCAACCGTGGATAAAGATCAACGTTTAAAATTGTTAGATGTCGATTATACCTATGAAGACCAAGCTAATTATTACATTAACACAGGGCTAGAAGGGCAGGTTGAGGTTGTCACCAGCGGTATGGGAATTATGGTCGACGGTATGAAGCTCAAGCCTTTTAAATTTGAAGATAAGGTGCAATCACCATGAATCACCCTCAATCCTACGGATTGATTGGTTGGTTTGCCAAAAATCCTGTTGCAGCTAATTTACTGATGCTATTTATTGTAGTGGCAGGGGCAATATCAGCGTTTAGCATCAGCAAAGATATGTTCCCACGTATGGATAGAAACTCTATTCAGGTAACGGCAATTTATCCCGGAGCGGCTCCCGTCGAAGTGGAAAAGGGGGTTATCCTACCCATAGAATCAGCCTTGCAGGGGTTAAGTGGAGTTAAAGAAATGCGCTCTACGGCAAACCGAGACAATGCTAGGATAGAATTGGATATTGAGCCCAGTCAAGATATCAACGAAATGCTAGCCAGAGTTGAAGATCGTATTAGCGGTATTTTAAATTTCCCTGAAGGCCTGGAAAAACCCAGTGTCAGTAAATTTGAAAATATGGCCTGGGTATCTGGTGTAGCCGTATCTGGTCCCCTTGATGAATTTCAACGAAAAAATCTGGGACAGCAAATAAGAGATGAATTATTAGAATTACCAGAAGTAAAGAAAGTGATTCTCTGGGGGGTTGATGACTATGAAATTGCTATTGAGGTCAAAGAGGATCGCCTAAGAGAGCTCAATATGACATTGGGTGAAGTCGCCCGTGTATTGCGCGAATCATCAATAGATCTTCCTGCAGGAATGATTCGCTCCTCTAACGGCAATATTTTAGTCCGAACCGAAGGCAAGGCTTATTCGGGTGAGGAATTTGAAAATATAGTACTGCGTAGTAATCCCGATGGTTCTCAATTGCTCGTGTCCGATGTGGCGGTAGTCAAAGATTCTTTTAGAGAATCCAGCACCTTTGTGCACTTTGATAAAGAGTCAGCAATTACTCTGGGAATTTTTTCACTAGAAAATCAAAATTTATTGGCAATAGATGAAGCAGTTAAAGGTTATATTGAAGAAAAATCTAATTCCCTAGTCGACGGGCTAACCATAGAGCAATTTGAGCCCCTATCATTTCACCTTCGCGGTCGACTGGATATGATGTTATCCAATCTTGCTATGGGTGGCATATTGGTAGCAGTGGTACTTACACTTTTTCTCAATATTCAGGTTGGGTTTTGGGTATTGCTCGGGATCCCCGTCAGTTTTTTAGGCGCATTCTGGCTTATGCCAGTCAACCCTTACCCAGTAACGGTCAATGTTTTAAGCCTATTTGCCTTTATTATGGTGCTGGGGATAGTGGTGGATGATGCCATTGTTATCGGGGAGAGTATATATACCGAGGCACAACAACAGGCAGAAAAAGCTGTTTCAGCAGGTGATGACGGTATTTTTAGAGCCTCCCTGGAGCATGTTATTGCGGGTGCACAAAAGGTAGCTATACCCTCAACAATTGGTGTATTAACTACCATGGCTGCCTTTGCGCCTATGTTATTTATTGGTGGTGTGGTCGCAGGTTTTCAAGAAGCTATTGCTGTGGTTGTTATCCTCTGCCTAGTATTTTCGCTAATAGAATCCAAGTTGATACTGCCGGCGCACTTGGTAGGTCTAAAAATTGGTGCTAAACCAAAGTCGCGGTTTCAATTTATTGGTCAATGGCAGGCGACAATCGATAAAAAATTAAAATCATTTGTCGCCAACAAATACCAACCCTTTCTCGCCTACTGCTTAAAGCAAAGATATCTAACAGTATCATTCTTTTTAGGGCTTTTAATTATTGCCGCTGGCGCAGTTAATAGTGGTATTGCTAGATTTGAATTTTTTCCCAATGTTCCCAGTGATACTGTGCGTGCAGAAGTCATAGTCTATGATGGAACGTCGGCGCAAGATATGGCTGAAATACTAGTCACAATCGAACAAGCTGCGTACGAAGTGGATGAAAAATATCGCAAGCAGAATCCCAAGGGTAAAGGTTTGGTTAAGCACCTTTTGTTTTATGCGGGTTCTGATACCAGCGGCACCTTTATTGTGTCATTGGTACCCTCAGAGCACAGAAAAATTTCATCCTTAGAGTTTGAGCGACTTTGGCGACAACAGGTGGGTGAATTACCCAATGTTAGAAAACAGCGATATTTTGCCAGTACCAATGCGGGTGGTGGCGCCAAAATTAATTTGCAGCTCAGTGGCGTCAACTCGGAGCAGTTAGCACTGGCGAGTAATCAGCTACAAAATAAATTAGCTCAATACAATGGAGTGTTTGATATTTATAACTCTCAGGGTACTGGTGGGCAGGAAATTCAAATTAGTCTTAAACCCTACGCCAGTCAGATAGGTATAAGCCTGGCTGATGTAGGTACACAGGTACGACAGGCGTTCTTTGGTGAAGAGGTTCAACGCATTCAGCGTGGTGTTGATCAAGTTAAAGTTATGGTTCGCTACCCATCAGAAGAGCGCGGTTCGGTGGCTAATCTTGAAAACCTAATGATTAGAAGTAAAACCGGTCAAGCAGTTCGGATCGGGCAGGTAGCTGATATTAAGTTAGGCGAAGGTCTGTCTAGTATTTCCAGAACCGATAGAAAGCGAACTGTTAATGTGACAGCAGATGTCGATCCCAATAAAATTCAAACCGGCATAGTGGTCTCTGATATCACCGACAATTACATTCCTCAGCTTCTGCAGCAGTACCCTGATGTCGAGTTTGATTTAGGTGGCTCAAGCAAAGAAGAAAGCACCCTGATGATGCGTACATTAATTGGCTTTGCCGCTGCGTTATTCTTAATCTATGGTTTGTTGGCAGTCCCTCTAAGATCCTACGTTCAGCCACTGGTTATTATGTCAGTGATTCCTTTCGGATTTATTGGTGCAGTGGTGGGGCATATATTATTTGATATCTCACTTAATATGCTATCAATACTAGGTTTGGTTGCTCTAGCCGGAGTTGTGGTTAATGACAGCCTTATTTTGGTTGAGTTTGCTAATCGGCGTCGCTCTGACGGAATGAGTATCGATGATTCACTCATGTTTGCTGGTAAGCAGAGGTTTCGCGCCATTGTGTTGACGACACTAACCACCTTTGTGGGCTTGTTGCCGATGTTGTTTGAAACCAGTATGCAGGCTCAATTTGTTATCCCGATGGCAATCTCGCTAAGTTTTGGGATTGTGTTTGCAACTACCATGACTTTAATTTTAGTGCCCTGTTGTTATCGTATTGTCTACGATTTAAAGGATTCAATAACTGCACGTATGGCATTTGTTAAAGCAAAAATATCCAGTGATTGAAAAATCTGAATAAACCTTTGCCATTCGGTACAATACCTGGCTTAAATACTAATTTTGGAGCTTCCTTTGGTCCTACGCTTTATTGAATCTTCGACCCTGCCCACCAAGTGGGGCACTTTTGATATTCATGGTTTTGAAGATCCATTCAAAGGTAAAGAGCATATTGCTATTACTATAGGTGACTGTTCAACCGACGAGCCATTAGCGGTAAGAATTCATTCAGAATGTCTTACTGGCGATGCTCTGGGTAGTTTGCGCTGTGACTGTGGTGAGCAATTAGAGGAAGCACTGCGAAGCATCTCTGAATTAGGTCGTGGTGCAATCTTATATCTTCGCCAAGAGGGTCGAGGCATAGGTCTGGTAAATAAAATACGTGCTTACAATCTGCAAGATCAGGGTGCTGATACCGTAGAAGCGAATGAGCGTTTAGGCTTTGGCGCCGATATGCGCGACTACTCAATTTGTGCGCCAATGTTGCAGCACTTAGGCGCTCAAAAGATACAGTTAATGACTAATAATCCACGTAAAATAAAAGCACTTAAAGAATTAGGTTTTGATGTGATTGCAAGAATTCCTCATCAGGCCGATAGCAATCCGCACAATGTAAAATATTTGGCGACCAAAGCAGGCAAGCTAGGCCATTTATTTAACGACAACAACGAGTGAGATCAAGTATGTCAAAAGGTTTAGCAAAGCGACTTATCCCCTGCTTAGATGTTGATAAGGGGCGGGTGGTTAAAGGTGTTCAATTTGTCGATATACGAGATGCTGGTGATCCTGTAGAAGTGGCCCGACGCTATAACGAACAGGGTGCTGATGAGATTACCTTTCTCGATATTACTGCAAGTCACGAAGATAGAGATACCACATTACACACGGTAGAGCGTATGGCGGGCGAGGTGTTTATTCCACTTACCGTTGGTGGTGGCGTGCGCGAATTATCTGATATTCGCAACCTGTTAAATGCGGGCGCCGACAAGGTGGCCATTAATTCTGCCGCTATCAAAAACCCAGAATTTGTTAAAGCGGCTGCGGATAAATTTGGATCTCAGTGTATTGTAGTGGCGATTGATGCCAAGCAAACAGATCATTCAGACAATCCTAGATGGGAAATATTTACCCATGGCGGGCGAAATTCAACGGGTATTTGTGCCATAGAATGGGCTATCAAAATGGCAAACTATGGTGCGGGTGAAATTCTGCTGACCAGCATGGATCGCGATGGCACCAAAAATGGTTTTGACCTTGAGCTTACATCAAGAATAAGTGATGCCATAAACGTCCCAGTGATAGCCTCTGGTGGGGTTGGAAACTTGCAACATTTGGTGGACGGCGTACAAAAAGGCGGTGCTGACGCAGTACTGGCCGCTAGTATTTTCCATTTTGGTGAACACAGTATTCCTGAAGCAAAGCAATTTATGGCCGAACAGGGTGTTTTGATTAGATAAAAAAAGACCGCGATAAACGCGGTCAAAGTCTTATGATGCTAAGGGAAATCAAGAATCAAGCGGGTTTAATTTTCAACCACGGATTGAGGAAAAATCCTAAAAAGCTTGTCAGTTTTATAGGTGCTTCTTGCACTGAGAGACAGATACATTCGCCATTTTTAGCACCCATAGGTTGGTGTACGTCACCAGGTTGTCTAATAATAAAGTCACCTTCGGTATACACAGAGCTTTCATCAGAGAAGCTACCTTTCAGTACCACCGTATATTCCAAACCACGATGATCATGCTTAGGGGTAACACCACCGGCACAGATTTTGTGAAGTGCAACTTCAAATTTATTCTGGCCAGTAAATAACTTGGCTTCTTCCATTGAATTAGAGAGTCGCTTCCAAACGGGCGTTTTAGAAGCATTATGTATCAATTTATTGACATGCATAGGGAACCCGCTAATACCTGTATTTAGAGCAGGAGCAGATTCAGCAACAGGTTCAGGCTCGTCAATTTTAGCCATTACCTTGTCAAATAAAGCGTCATCAATGGTCTCGGGCGATGAAATAGCCATCAGTTGCGAGCCGACTTCATCGAGACGGGCAACCTCGTCTCTACAACACTTACAAAAGTGTAAATGTGATGCGACACAAATTGAAGTGGCTGTATCCAATGTGCCAGCGGAAAACTCTACCAACATCTCTGGGGTGGGGTGATGATTTAATACTTTAGTCATTAAGCAGCTCTTCTCTAAATTCTGGAGCGACTAGAATTTGCAGTTTTTGTAAACCTAATCTAACTCTGGATTTAACAGTTCCTAAGGGTAAGTCTAGTTCCTGCGATGCTTCCGCATGAGACTTACCTTCTAAATAAACTTTCCTTAAAATTTCGTTTTGCTCTCGTGGGAGTTGTCCGAGACTTTGTTTAACGTGATCCTCGGTTCTTTTTTGTCGTAACAAAGAAACTGGAGTTTCATCGTCGGGCTCGTGCCAGAAATCTTCATTTTCAAGCGGCAAATGCTGGGTATTACACTTGCGTCGCAACATATCGATTCTGCAGTTACGGGCAACTGTGTAGATCCAAGTAGTGGCCGATGCTTTTTGCGGATTGTAGCCGCCAGCTTTTTGCCAAACCTTAATCATTACCTCTTGAACTAAATCTTCAGCAAGCCCCGGAAACCAGCCATCTTGACGGCTAGCTTGGGCAAAACTTTTCAGTAATGGGGCGAAGTGTGCAAACAACTCAGCAAAGGCACGACGATCCTGTGATTCACCCACTGCTACAAGAAGGGTGCTCCATTTATCGTCGCGCTTTTCAGTGCTTTTTAGGAAAGCTACTTTAGGCGCACTTTGGGTTTTTTCGTCCACAGTGGCTCTAACTTTTTCCATTTGCTCATAGTCTGAAATTTAGTTTAACAATATTTACGCCCAAAACGATAATTAAGATCACCTAATTTAGTTTTCTTTTTTATTGAGTGATTAATTTTAGAGGTCTGTATTCCATATATTATCTAGACTTACTGTAATAGCTCGAAATAGACGCTATTGTGTTATGGTAATCGCCATAAATAAGAACAAAATTTTTCACAGGAAACTAAATAAGGTTTATTTATGAGTTTAACGCAGCGTATCGTATCTGCCATGCTTCTTGGTCTTGTATGTGGGGCACTGTTAAATGCCATATTTTCTTTTAATATACTTCCACAAGCTGTTTTAGCAGGCTTGGACAGCCTGTTAATCGATGGTCTATTTGATACCGTGGGACAAATATTTGTTCGTTCATTAAAATTACTGGTTGTTCCCCTAGTGTTTGTTTCTTTAGTCTGCGGCGTATCCTCTCTCGGAAGTAACGCTCGCATGGGTGCCGTTGCCTCCAAAACTGTTGTTTTGTACATGATCACCACGGCCATTGCTATTGGCTTGGCAATTTTAACCGCGATTCTGATAAAGCCAGGGGTTGGCATAGATTTAGCAATGGCCTCTGAATTTGTGGCTAAAGAGGCACCACCCCTAAAGCAAACCATTATCAATATTTTTCCCAATAACCCGATTGAATCTATGGCCAATGGGTCAATTCTTCAGGTAATAGTATTTGCATTACTAGTTGGTTTTGCCATATCCCAAGCTGGTGATCAGGGCAAACGAATAGGCGATTTTTTCAATGATCTCAATGGCATCATAATGAAAATGGTGATGATGCTAATGAGGTTGGCACCCTATGGAATATTTTGTCTCTTAGCTAAGTTATTTGCCGATGTAGGTATAGCAATGATTATGAATCTCGCAAAGTACTTCTTTACCGTACTTTTTGTGCTCATATTGCATAGCTTAGGTGTCTATTCGGCTATTTTTAAAGCCTTTACCGGTCTAAATGTTAATATTTTTCTCAGCAAGCTAAAGCCGGCCTTAGCCCTAGCATTTAGTACAGCCTCTAGTGGCGCCACCATGCCAGTCACCATGCGAACGGTTGAGCAACGAATGGGTGTCAGTAAAAGTGTCTCCTCATTTACCGTCCCTTTGGGCGCTACGATTAATATGGATGGCACCGCCATTATGCAAGGGGTAGCGACAGTATTTATCGCGCAGGCCTACAATATCGGTTTAGGTCTTGAGGGTTATTTAACCGTGGTATTAACCGCCACCCTAGCCTCTATTGGTACAGCTGCAGTACCCGGAGTAGGTTTAGTCATGTTGGTTATGGTGCTCAATCAAGTTGGGCTGCCGGTTGAGGGTATAGGCTTAATTATCGGCGTCGATAGATTATTGGATATGACCAGAACCGCCACCAATGTCACTGGCGATGCCATGGTCACCACGGTGGTCGCCAATAGCGAAAAGCTATTGGACAAAAATACATTTAATGACCCCCAAGCGGGTGCAGTTGAGCCAGCGTAGAGCCGTTTATGAAAAGCGCAAAAGAAAAAATTGATTTCCCCAGTTTGTTTAAACAGCATATTGATGAAAAGCTAGTCAGATTCCAAGCAATTCTAGAGTCTTTAGATTATGATCAAATTATCATTGGTTCTGGTAGTGGAAACCTGCAGTTTCAGGATGATATGGCCTATCCGTTCAAGGCGAACCCATACTTCAGGGAATGGATGCCCCTCGATAAGCGCTCCAATTGTTTTTTGCAGATTCAACGAAATGTACCGAAGCCAAGGTTGTACCTGTCATGTAAAGAAGATATCTGGCATACCGCACCGCAACAATTGCCAACAGAGTTTTCACAGCATATAGAAATCATTGAATATAGTAGTGTTGATGCACTAAAAGACACCATGCTCAAGCATCAAGATCGATTACTTCTTATTAATGAAACTAATGATTTTGATATGCCAGACAACCAGTGGAATCCAAAAAAAGCACTTAGTGCAATTGATTTTCAGAGACGCAGTAAAACCGCCTATGAACAGGCCTGTATTCGTCAAGCCACAAAACTGGCAGTGCCTGCACATAGGGCGGCTGAATGTGCTTTTATGGCCGGTGCAACAGAATTAGAAATAGCCAGCGCCTATCTTTCGGCTTGTAAAAAAAGTGAAAATGATATGCCCTATGCCATTATTGCCGGCATCAATCAACATGCTGCGGTGCTTCATCATCACCAACTTAATAGTCAGCCAGTTGAACCGCGAAGCTTTTTGATCGATGCAGGGGTTCAATACAATAACTATGCCTCAGATATAACGCGCACCTATGCTTTTGATAAAGGCAGTGATTTCAGTGCCATGATTCAGTGTTTAGATAATGCCCAGCAACAGCTAGTAGAAGAGGGTGGTATTGGAAAAAGCCCCATGGATTTACAATTTTTGGCACAACAAAAAATTGCTGAGATTTTAATAGACTTTAAATTGTTAAAAGTCTCTGTAGAGCAGGCGTTAGACAACAATATTATCAATACCTTCTTCCCTCATGGGCTCGGGCATCATTTAGGCAGTAATGTCCATGATAAAGGCAGTCGTCTGGCTAATCCTCAGGGAGACCTAGTTGCGGCATCAAAAAAATACCCCAATTTGCGTGCCAGCGCCCCTATGCAAGCCAATCAGGTCTATACCGTAGAGCCGGGAATCTATTTTATTCCATCTCTTATCAACAAGTTACGGGTTAACCAGCCCAGTAGCGTAGATTGGGATCAGGTCGAACACTGGATTCCCTTTGGTGGCATCAGGATTGAAGATAATATAATCCTGCATGAAAATAACCAAAAAGAAAACATTACGCGTGAAGCATTCAAGTCTTAATAGCCTAAATTTTATGTTCGAGTAATTCACTCGAACACTATTGGTCGTTAATCAAAGTAGTGTATGCACTTTCATGAGTTAGTGAATTGCTTTGAAATTCAAAAAGCTAAAATTATGTTTCTTCGCCCTAGACTCGATAAAGAAACAATAGGTTGCGATTAAAACGACAATATATCTTTTGATCGTATTGAATGCCCAGAGCTACAACACTAACCTTATAAGACAAAATTACATAACCAATGTGGGGGTTTATATGGCAGGTTCAATGCCAAGCAGTTCATCGGCAAAATCATCGGGTGAGCAACAAAACACACAGACTTTTGCTTTTATCGCAATGACCTGTCTTTTTTTCTTCTGGGGATTTATTACAGTACTCAATGATATTTTAATTCCCTTTCTTAAGGACTCCTTTGATCTTAACTATACTCAAGCAATGTTGGTGCAGTTTTGTTTTTTTGGTGCTTACTTTATTATTTCACCATTCGCTGGGAAGCTTATCGATAAGGTTGGGTATCAGCAAGGCATAGTGCTCGGGTTATTAACCACAGCAATAGGCTGTTTTCTTTTTTATCCATCAGCAGACCTTAATTTATACGAACTCTTTCTATTTGCATTTTTTGTACTAGCCAGTGGTATCACCATTCTGCAGGTAGCTGCCAACCCTTACGTCGCAGCACTAGGCCCAGATAAAACTGCAGCTAGCCGTCTCAACTTGGCTCAGGCGGCTAATTCATTGGGAACGACAGTTGGGCCCTTAGTGGGTGCCGCGCTTATTTTAGGCGTCGTGGCAGCAGATGCGTCTGCCGTTCAAGGCCCTTATCTAATGCTAGGTTCATTGTTGGTGTTAGCAGCCATTATGTTCCGATTTATAAAACTCCCAAGAATTTCCAGTGTAGAGAGTGATGAAGCGACAGATGATGAAAGTATTTGGAATCGTCGCTCACTAGTTTTGGGTGCTTTGGCTATTTTCCTGTATGTGGGCGGTGAAGTATCGATTGGTAGCTTTTTAGTTAATTATTTTGCTGAAACATCAATTGCCGGTTTAAGCCACTTAGAGGCCGGTGAGATGGTCGCCTATTACTGGGGTGCAGCCATGATAGGCCGCCTCGTCGGTGCCGCAGCAATGAATTATATTGCCCCTACAAAATATCTTTCATTAAATGCATTAATTGCGATTGTAATGATCATCGTCAGTATGAACACCTCTGGTAGTATTGCTATGTGGTCTATCTTGGCAGTGGGTTTCTTTAACTCAATTATGTTCCCAACAATCTTTACTCTAGCGGTTAAGGGGCTTGGCTCTCTCACTAGTAAGGGTTCTGGTCTTGTCTGTCAGGCTATTGTAGGTGGTGCTTTAATTCCACTAGTGCAGGGTGTAGCAGCAGATACTATTGGAATTCAACTTAGCTTTATTGTGCCTATGTTGTGCTATATCTATATCGGTTGGTACGCTCTAAGAGGTGCGGATCAGAATTAATAAGCAACTCCAATTAAGCACGAAAAGCCCTAGCAATTGTTAGGGCTTTTTAATGATTTAATAAGTCTACTTTTATGCGACCAAGTTCACATAATAAAAAAATAACTTAGCTTATGTTTTTTATAAGAATGCATTTCACCTTGGGATTTGACCATTTTTAATGGTGGGGAGTTCTGCTGAAACAATATCTGTTTTTTAGGCAATAATAAGAGTAGTCTCAAGGCTGTTACTCCCATCCCCCGCCACCCTTAAATTGTGAAAAAGCTTATTACCACAATGGCTAGTATTTGTTTCAGATAAACAGTTTTTTACATTGGTATTTGTTCAACTCATCCTGTAAAAAGTACAAATTATCGATTATGAATTGCCTAGTTGCATAAATTTTGTAATTTTGTGCGCCTTGCAAAAAAATGATAAACATTTCAACTATTCCAAAATAAAATTAGAGAAATAATGATGTTAAAGAGCAATGTCCGTGTAATATTAATATCGGTGTTAATGATTTTAGGAGCTCCAGTGAACGCTGAATTTGATGAAGCCAGTATGGCAAAAAAGATTGATCAGTTAGTTTCGCAGATGACCCTAGAAGAAAAAGCACTACTTACCTCAGGTAGAGATGCATGGAGTACTCAACCTATAGAGCGACTCGATATTCCCTATATTTGGATGGCGGATGGACCACATGGCTTAAGAAGAGCGCCGGAGACTTATCTTTGGGGTTATGGTGACCAAGCGCCTGCAACCTGTTTCCCCACCGCATCAGCATTATCCGCATCATGGGATATGGATTTAATGCAAGAAGTGGGTGCAGCCCTTGGCGTAGAGTCAAATGCATTAGGTGTAGATCTTCTGTTGGGGCCAGGCATCAATATTAAACGTTCACCATTGGCGGGTAGAAACTTTGAATACTTCTCTGAGGATCCACTACTTTCAGGCAAGTTAGGTGCCGCCTATATTAATGGTGTTCAGAGTCAGGGTGTGGGTGCTACCGCTAAGCACTATGTTGCAAACAATGTTGAAACGCAGCGAATGTGGGCCAACTCAAATTTAGACGATCGCACATTGAATGAAATTTATATGACACCATTCGAGATAGCGGTCAAAGAAGGTCAGCCATGGTCAGTGATGGCCTGCTACAACCGAGTTCAGGGTATCTATGGTACAGAATCCCTACAACTTTTAACCGATAAGTTAAAAAATGAGTGGGGCTTTAAGGGCTTTGTAGTATCAGATTGGGATGCGGTCGTTGATCGTGTACAGGGTATTCGCGCAGGTATGCACCTAGAAATGCCGGGCAAGCCAGCTCGAATTACCAATAAAATGGTAGTTGAAGCGGTCAAAAATAATGAATTAGATGAGCAGCAATTAGATTCAATTGTAAAAGACCTGCTGCGCATCGTGTTTATGGGGCAAAATACTGAAGATAAATTTGGGGATCAAAATCTCGAACAACATCATCAGTTAGCGCGTAAGGTTGCTGCAGAAGCTATCACCTTATTAAAAAATACCGAAAAATTGCTCCCAGTAGAAACCGCTAAATATAAGAAAATTGCTGTTTTGGGCGAGTTCGCCGTTAACCCACGCTACCAGGGTAATGGCAGTTCACAGGTAAAACCTACTAAGCTAGATAAATTTATCGATATTGTTCGCGAAGAATATGGCGAGGGTGTTGAATTTGTATACTCTGCTGGCTATAGCTTGGCTAATGATGATGATTTATCCTTGGTTGAAGCTGCTGCCGCCGTTGCCGCTGATGCTGATTTAGCACTTGTCATGGCAGGTCTTCCTCTGAGCTATGAATCAGAGGGGATAGATCGAACCCATATAGACCTACCGCCATCACATAACAAACTGATCAGCGCGGTTGCAAAAGTTCAACCTAATACAGCAGTAATTTTGACTAACGGTAGCGCCATTGCCATGCCTTGGGTAGATGAAGTTTCCGCTATTCTTGAAACATGGTTAGGCGGTCAAGCAGGTGCCGGCGCTATTGCAGATGCAGTGTTTGGCAAGGTTAATCCATCGGGTAAATTAGCTGAGACATTCCCAGTTCGTCTAGAAGATACCCCAGCCTACCTCAACTTCCCCGGCGAAGATGGTCAGGTGATTTATGGCGAGCGCATGTTTGTTGGTTATAGATATTACGATATACGCAATATTGAGCCATTATTTCCATTTGGTCACGGCCTATCCTATACAGAGTTTGGTTATAGTGATTTGAAGTTATCGTCCACCAATATTACCGATAATGACCAGTTGCAAGTTAGCCTAACAGTGTCCAATACAGGAAAAGTAAAAGGCAAAGAGGTTATTCAGCTCTATGTTGCCGATACAGAGTCTAGTGTTCAGCGACCGATTAAAGAGCTAAAAGCCTTCGATAAAATTGAGCTGGCGCCCGGCGAGAGTAAAAAAGTAAGCTTCACTTTAAATAAGAGGGATTTTTCTTATTACAGTAAGGTCTATGACAGATGGCTTGCCGAAAGCGGCAAATTTGAGATTCTTATAGGCTCTTCTTCTCGTGATATTCGACTTAAAGGCAGTTTAAGCTTAAGCAATACCGAAAAGCTGAATTACAAGATGACTGAATTTAGTTTCTTCTCAGAATTTTGGACAAATCCGCAACTCAAGCCTTTGCTGATAGCCTTTATGCCGAAATGGATTAAAGCTATGACACCCGACGGAAAGCCAGTTGAAGAAGCTAAGATTGAGGATTTCTTGCAACAACAGCCATTAATAAAGTTCCCATACTTTACTGGGGGTGAGGTTGATGATCAAAAGATTCAGGCATTTGTTGAGCAAATTAATCAGTTGACCTTTAACCCATAAATCTTAGGGTAACAATGTATTTTCTTGGCGCATTGTTACCCTAATTTTAATGTGAATAATTTGAGTTAATTGGCGCATATTGTAAATTTCTTCGTTTTCTTATCTCTTTATGGTCTATCTTTAAGAAATGGGAAGGTGTTTTACGACAGTCGATTAATTCACAGTGAGTAATAGTAATTGCTTCCTGCTTTTATGCCCCTTTGAGGGGCTTATTTTTCCTATCAATTGCATTAGAGTTTAGAAAATTCAGTAAAAGCCCACGTTTGATTTTCAAACGATTTCACCATGTAAAAAATCAATTTCAAAATTAGCTTCTGCCACAATCACATTTTCGAATAATTAAGACATAAGTACTTATGGCATCTGGCCAGCTTCGAGTAATTGTTTCAGTTTGGGGATCAATTTATCAATGGGCTCTTTCTTAATAAAATAGCCACTAATTCCAAGTTCTAACGCGGAATTTACCATCTCGCCCTCTTCTGCAGACAAAACAACGATAGGTACATCCTGATTTATTTGGGATGAAGTTTTACCCTCTCTTACAGCTTTTATTAATTCTAATCCGTTAAGAACTGGCATTCTTAAATCAGTTAAGATTAGATCACATGGCATGGTCATTTCGCCGATTAGATTTAATGCCTCTTGCCCATCAACCGCAGGTATGCAATGAAACCCATTAGCCTTAAGTGTAGCTAAAATAATTGTTCTGCTTAATTTTTCGTCCTCAACAACAAGTACAGTTTTTTTCATAATCTTTGGGCATCCAGCCGGTACTAGGTTAATAAAGCAACCTATTCCATATCAGTTGCATGTATATGCTGTTAGCGTGTAAAAGAATCAAATGATTAGTTGGTTTTTGTGCTCCTTAAATTAATAGTTTGAAAATACTGTAATCCCCTAGACCACGCACTTCTTGGAAGAATAGTCCAAAATAATGGGTATTTTGCAGAGCAAAGCACTTCTATGGAAAAATTCATAATCATCCCAAAGAAAAATTAGATTATTGACACTGTATGTAAAATATTAAGTCGTCGTTTTTGATTAGCTTCAAAGATTAGTTTCTATATACCTTATGAAAGAAGGGGTTAAGGAGCTAATAGGAAGTAAACATTTGATGTTAATGGTAGCTACGGGTGGACTTGAACCACCGACCCCAGCATTATGAATGC
>JBMZFJ010000003.1:0-90578 GCA_049615345.1 Porticoccaceae bacterium
AAATGGCGCGCAAGAAAATCAAAGATATGATTGATCGCCTGCGCAGCCTCAGTGCAGAGTAATTATTATGTCTACTGTTTCGCTAAAAATTCATATTCTCGGTAAAGAGTATCAGGTTAACTGTCCACCAGAAGAGCGAGATGCACTCGAGCGCTCAGCAGAACTATTAAATGAAAAGATGGAAGAAATACGCAGCGGCTCACAAATTATTGGCCTCGAGCGAATTGCGGTAATGGCAGCGCTAAATCTAGCTCACGACCTTATTCAAACGGAACAGACAGCTGAGCAAAATTCTTTTGCCTCAGATGTGCTGCAAACCATGAATTCGAAAATTGATTCAGCCCTGTTTGAATTAACCAATTAAAATTTCTGACCCAAAAGTCTAAAAAAGTTACTACAAAAACAAGCTATATTCATAACGGCTTTGGTATACTGTAATTCCCCTGGAGTGTTTGCCAGTCAAGAAGTCCCTGAGCCGATACTATATTTTAGGCAACTCTTTGACAACAATGTTGTGCCACGCCGCTAGTCGGACCGCCTGATTTGTTGCTTGGGTCGCCCCCTTGAACTTTTCGGTTCAAGGCCACGTTGACAGCGGCACTTTGGGTTATTTTTTTTGCATAAGATTTCGCACAAGACTAATTCCTATGGCCGGTGCTAACATTCGCAAGCAGTTACGCAGTCAGCGAAGATCTCTTTCCGCTGAACAGCAATTTTTACGGTCTGAAAAAATAACCTCTATCCTAACCACACAGCCTTTTTTTCTGCGCGCTAAACGCGTGGGTATTTATCTGGCTAATGATGGCGAAATTGATCCCTCAGCGATTATAGATATCTGTCACAGATCAAAAAAACAGTGTTTTCTTCCAGTTATTCACCCACTAAAAATCAATCGACTGCATTTTGCTCGCTTTACACAACATAGTCAGCTAGTTAGCAATCGTTTTGGCATCTTAGAACCGAGTATAAAAACCTCAAGGCTTGCTATGCCCTGGAGTTTAGATTTGATATTAATGCCACTAGTTGGGTTTGACCGCCAGGGGAATCGAATAGGCATGGGCGCTGGGTTTTACGATCGCACTCTGGCGTTTAAGGCGCGAGGTGAGTATCCCTCTCCGCGCCTAGTTGGTCTGGCCCATAGCTTCCAGGAGATTAAAGGCATTAGCGTTCAACCGTGGGATATCTCGGTCGATCATATAATTACTGAAAAACAAATGATCACCACCCCTAGCTAAAACTAGCTTAGGAAAAACTGATAGGCCGGGTTATCAGTTTCATCGGCGTATCTGTAGCCCAAATTATCCAAAAATTGTTTTAATTCTGAACGATCATGTTGGCTAACCTGCAAGCCAACCAGTACGCGCCCAAATGCCGACCCATGATTGCGATAATGAAACATAGAAATATTAAAACGTCCGCCCAACTGCGCGAGGAAGTTCAATAACGCCCCCGGACGCTCGGGAAATTCAAAGCGAAATACCTGTTCTTCAGCCACTTCTACCGCGCGACCACCCACCATATGACGAATATGCAATTTAGCCATTTCGTTATCGGTCAAATCGGATAATTCATAACCCTTGCTCTGTAACTCGGCAATCAAATCATGTCGATCAGCATCGCCATTGACCTGCACGCCGACAAAAATATGCGCTAGCTTGTCATCGTTATATCTGTAGTTGAATTCTGAAATACCATGTCGACCCAAAGTGCTACAGAAAGTCTGAAAGCTGCCTGGCTTTTCATCGATAGTTACCGCAAGCACTGCTTCGCGCTTTTCACCAATCTGGGTGCGCTCGGAAATATAGCGCAAGCGATCAAAATCAATATTAGCCCCACACTGAACGGACAGTAGGGTTTGGTTTTCCACCCCATGTTTTTCAACGTATTTTTTCAATCCTGCTGTACCCAGTGCGCCAGAGGGCTCACAGATGGCGCGAGTATCGTTGTACACATCTTTTATCGCGGCGCAAATTTCATCCGTTGTGACGGTAATCACCTCATCGACCAAACCCTTTAATAGGCGAAAAGTTTCCTCACCTATTTGAGCGACTGCAGTGCCATCGGCAAAGATTCCAACCTGATCTAGTATTACACGTTCGCCCGCTTTCATAGCCGCATCAAGACAGGCCGCATCATCCGATTCAACCGCAATAATTTTTATTTCCGGACGCAACTGTTTTACATAGGCGGCAATACCTGCGCAGAGACCCCCGCCACCCACAGCAATAAAGATCGCATCAAGCTGATTGGGCAGCTGATCAAGTATTTCTTTGCCAATAGTGCCCTGACCGGCAATCACATCAGGATCATCAAATGGATGAATATAGGTCAGGCCCTTAGCTTCAACCAACTCTATGGCATGTGCTGCAGCTTCATCATAGCTATCGCCAACCAATACGACTTCAGCGCCTCTTGAGCGCACCGCATCTACTTTGATACGCGGGGTAGTGCGCGGCATCACAATAGTTGCATTAATACCCAGCTTTTTAGATGCAAGCGCTAAGCCCTGTGCATGGTTACCAGCCGAGGCCGCCACTACACCGATATCTAACTGCTGTTGAGACAGGTTTAATAACTTGTTGTAAGCGCCGCGCAATTTAAACGAAAACACCGGCTGTAAATCTTCGCGCTTTAACAATACTTGGTTGTTTAAACGCTGTGACAGCAGGGGCGCTTCATCCACAGGAGTCTTTATTGCAAGATCATAAATCTCAGCATCTTGAATTTTTTGCACATAATTTAGCGGCATGGCGTTTCCAATATGATTTAGCTAAGTCGTCATGTTAATATAAAACCAACAAAAATATTAGCTTATTGAGGTTATCCGTGGATCAAAATCAACTTAAACAAGCGGTTGCTCAGGCAGCCGTAGAATACTGCCTAACAAAAATTGATGATGACAGTATCGTTGGCATTGGTACCGGATCTACAGCCAATTGTTTTATCGATCAAATTGCCGAGCATAAACACCTGTTTAATGGCACCGTGGCAAGCTCTGAGGGCTCAGCAGAACGCCTGCGCTCTCATGGCATTCAAGTACTGGATTTAAATCAGGTTGATGAGATAACAATTTATATAGATGGCGCCGATGAAACCAACCCTCAGCTTGAGCTAATTAAAGGCGGCGGCGCAGCACTTACAAGAGAAAAAATTGTGACTGCTGTAGCAAAAGAATTTGTTTGCATTGCCGATGAAAGCAAATGGGTAGATTCACTGGGTACTTTTCCACTGCCAGTTGAAGTGATTCCTATGGCGCGCAGTCATGTAGCGCGTGAGCTTGCAAAGCTAGGCGGCGACCCGGTATGGAGAGAAGGTGTTATTACCGATAACGGCAATATTATTCTCGATGTACACCATCTTTACCCCATGGCCTCAGCCTGTGATCTAGAGGGTACAATTAATCAGATTACTGGTGTGGTGACCAATGGCTTGTTTGCACTAAAACCGGCTGATATTCTATTTTTAGCAACACAGGAAGGTATTAAGACCCATTATCCCAACCGCTAAATTTCACTGTTTAAAAAGGAGTTTAAACATCTATGAAATATTTCTTATTCTCGGTATCTATTATTTTTTTAACCAATGCCTGCTCTTTCTATGAAGAGCATGCCAGCGGAAAGTTTGACCCAGAAAAAGAATTAGAATATCTGCGATATTGGTGCGATCCAAATCACAGTAGTCATAATAAATCAGCGGGCAATCCAGACGATATAAGGTCTCAAAAAGAGTGCCTCGAAGATTCAGGGCATATAGGCAATTAACTTAAGGTCGCTAAATTGATTGTGTTTATCCCTTGGACAGTAACTCGCGTAAATCAATAATCGCGGCATTGGCACGACTGATATATGACGCCATTACCAGTGAGTGATTGGCTATCAGACCAAAACCTTCACCATTGGCAATAATCGGACTGCTAACCGGCTGCTGTGTCATCTCCAATTCACGAATGATTTGCTGAACACTGGTTACTGCATTTTTTCGTGCCAATACATCGGCAAAGTCGACTTCGATAGCCTTTAAAAAGTGTAATAAAGCCCAAGCGGAACCGCGCGCCTGATAAAAAACATCATCAATCTTTAGCCAACTGGTTTTGACCATTAGCTCTGTCGGAACGCTAGTAGATTGAGAGGCTCCAGCGGCACCGGAAAGATCAGTATTAATACGCTTTTGTCCTACGCTCGCCGAAAGCCGCTGAGATAAGCTACCCAATCTGGTTTCTACCGTACCCAACCAATAACGCAAATTATCTGCGCGGGCATAAAATTGCGCATTGTAATTATCTTCATCCATTAAGCGCGATTTATAGGATTCCAGATAGTCTCGACCGTCCGCATATTCAATTTCCGGCCAGGGTACAGCCCAACTTTGATGATCTACATTAAAACGCGGCTCCGCCAGTGACAAATCAGCGTCTTCGGTGGACTGGGATTGAGACCGACTAAAGGCTTCGCGCATTGCTTTGCTGAGATCCCTTACTTGCACCAACACGCCAAATTCCCAATTGGGTACATTATCTAACCATAGGCTTGGTGGCATAACATCATTAGCTAGATATCCGCCCGGCTTGTTTAAAACAGTATCAACGACCCTGATTAGAGTCTCGGTGGTGGTAACCCCTGTGATCAATGGCATATCAGCAGTAGTCGCACCCTTAATGACGAAGGATTTTGGTTCCTGGCTCCAATACCATCCGAGTAAAATCAATACCAACAAGGTGCAGCTTATACTAACCACTATGATTCTGAACCTAAGGGAACCATGACTCACTGTTTTGGCTCCTTTAGATAGAAACTCTATAGCCGTCTGCCGACATTGATTAAACCCGTTTATTAACCACTGCATTAATGATGCATTGCCTCTGCTGGTTTAGATTTAATTGATTTGATTGGCGCGGTAAATCTAATATCGCCGCATTTATCCGTATTAATAGTAATTTCAGCCGAAGGAATATCCCCATGCTTGATGCCAAATAACATTAAATGAAGTCCACCGGGCTTAAAGTTAATACTTGAGCCTGCAACAGCGTCAATAGTATCTACGGGACGCATTTTCATCATTCCGTCTTGGTGGATATGCGTATGAAATTCTATTTTTTTAGCATAACTTGAACTTGCAGCGGTAAGTCGGCAATCTTTTGCGCTGTCATTATTGAGGGTCAGAAAAGCTGCGGTCATACTGTGACCTGGGACTGGCGCACGCACATAGGGCATATCGACCTCAATTGTACCTTCTTTGTGATGGCCTGCCATGCTGTGCATGGTGGAACAGGCTGAAAATACTAAAGCTAAGGTTAGGGATAATTTTTTCATGGCATTCCTCAATTTAATTTTGTTCAATCTCGAATTAGTTTATCACTTAAGTAAGGCAAAAATGTTAAAGTAGCGTAAATAGTTATTATGTTTTGGCATATTAAAGGCAACATTGATGAAGCAATTGCTTAAAGCTATGTTAATGATGACGATACTTGTAGCGTCATCATCTTATTCGACAACGTTAACTGCCACCACGGCAGCCGGCGGCTTTTCGTCAGTGACTCAGTCTAATAATCAGCTTCAGTCTAGCACCCCTGAGTTTTTACCGGTCCAGCAAGCCTTTCAGGTAAAAGCATTGGTCGAAAATCAACGCTTAAGCCTATATTGGACCATAGCCGATGGCTACTACCTTTATCGCAAGGGCTTTAAACTCAATTCTAGCTCAAACTCAACCCAGTTAGGCGCCCCAAATTTTCCCGATGGCATCCTTAAATGGGATGAGTATTTTGAGGCTGATGTCGTGGTTTATTACGGACAAACCCGCTTTGAAGTTCCTTTTACTAGCGATAACCCGCAGTTTCAGATTCAGCTAGAATCTCAGGGTTGTGCCGATGCCGGTCTCTGTTACCCACCGCGCAAGCAAGTTATTGATATTGATCTCACCACTGGCACTGCCATTGTCAGCGAAGCAACCAACAGGGCAACAAAAACAGCTGCAATAGACAATATAGCGTCAACGCCTCTTTGGCTTATCCTTCTGTTTGCCATGGCCGGTGGGTTAATTCTAAATTTAATGCCTTGCGTGTTTCCGGTTTTATCAATAAAGGTATTGAGTTTTACTCAACAGCACCAGACAATCATTGATAGACAGCGGCATGGTCTAGCCTATACCGCTGGAGTGATCGGCAGCTTTGTTGCTATAGCCGCAATCATGCTTTCCCTAAGAGCTGGTGGAGAAGCGATTGGCTGGGGCTTCCAATTACAGTCCCCGGGCTTTGTTCTATTTTTAGTCTATTTATTTATGCTCCTAGGTCTTAGTCTCTCCGGATATATGCAGTTATTTTCTGGCCTAATGTCTATTGGACAGTCATCAAACACCAACAATGGTCTCCGCTCGTCATTTATGACAGGGGTGCTTGCCACCACCGTCGCCAGCCCCTGTACCGCGCCCTTTATGGGGCCTGCTTTGGGCTTTGCTATTTCACAAACCAGCGCGGTCGCACTCTTGGTTTTTGCTTTTCTGGGCTTGGGCATGGCGCTGCCTTTTGTATTGCTAACCCTGGTGCCATCACTGACTCAAAAACTGCCTAGACCTGGCCAATGGATGGACAATCTAAAACAATTTTTAGCCTTTCCGATGTACCTTACCGCCATATGGTTGTTGTGGGTTGTCGGCCGGCAAACAGGCGTAGACATTGTTATAGCCACCTGCGTGGGTCTAATTTTAATGGTAATGGCGATATGGTTATGGCAATTAGCTGGTCAAAACAATTCATACGGCCTGACTAAAGCTCTAGCCAGCGGACTGTTTGTTGCTGCTATCGCCTACCCTAGCTTCAAGCTCGAAGGCAATGATCCGGCGAAATGGCAAGACTATTCACCCGAACGCTTGGCGGCACTTCGCCAATCCGGTGAGGCGGTATTTATCAATTTGTCGGCCGACTGGTGTATTACCTGCCTGGTCAATGAGCGAATTGCTATGGGGGACGCCTTTTACAAGGCTTTAGAGGACAACAGCATCACCTATCTCAAGGGCGACTGGACTCACAAAGACCCGGAGATCACCCAATTGCTCAATCAATATAATCGCAATGGGGTGCCACTATACCTAGTCTTTCCCAAAGGCTCAGGTTCGGCGGAAATTTTACCTCAACTTCTAACTAAAACTAGCCTGATTGACGCCCTAGAGCGCGCAAACTGAAAGTTAGCAGATTTTAGCGACATTTAGGCTATTAACCCATCAACTTAAATCAATTTGTCGGAACTTAACCGCTCAACAGCCTTCCTTTTAATAAAATAGTCTACAATTTCGTCCATTAAGTGGTTAAAATCCGCTAAAATTCAACAAATATAGGCTAAAATTCCTTTAATATAGCTTAAAAATGCTTTTATTATAATTTGATCAATTAACCTTATCCTGAAAGATTGATAATTTTATCGACACATTTAAAGATATTTGCGTATTTTAACGTTTTTTAGACCTATTTTCGTAAATATTGCTTTTAAAATGTTGTAATAACACAGAAACTGTTGAGTAAAAATCAAAAAGTGCATTAAATGTGTCGTTAAATACGGATATTTTCCTCTAACTTCGCTTAAGTTCTGAAATTTGTCAGAAAATATAGACAGCCTGTTGTTTTTAGTGCAGACTAGGCTCCAAATTGACCAATCGTCTGGGGATTTATGTCAACAATACTAATTTTAAACGGCCCTAATCTCAATCTGCTTGGCACCCGCGAGCCTGAAAAGTATGGCCTAGAAACCCTAGAGCAAATAAATCAGCAACTAACTGATGCCGCAAGCGATGCAGGCCATAGAGTAGATTGCTTTCAGAGCAATGCTGAGCATGACCTAATTCAACGCATTCACGACGCTAGGCAAGAAGGCGTTGACTATATAATTTTCAATCCCGGTGCATTTACACACACCAGTGTCGCTATTCGGGATGCACTTTTAGGCGTGGCAATCCCTTTTATTGAAGTTCATCTCTCCAATGTCCATGCGAGAGAGGAATTTCGTCGTCACTCCTATTTTTCTGATATTGCCGATGGCGTTGTTTGTGGATTCGGCGCAAATAGCTACAGCCTTGCCTTACAGGCAGTGGTTACTAAACTAAAAACTAACTCCTAACTATTGAGAGCGCAGGATGGATATTCGTAAAGTAAAAAAATTAATTGAATTATTAGAGCAATCTAATATTAATGAATTAGAAATTAATGAGGGTGATGAATCAGTACGCATCAGCCGTGGCGGTACCGCTGTTACCTATGCCGCTGCACCTGCTCCAGCCCCTGTAGCTGCGGCCCCTGCGCCAGCAGCTGCTGCGCCGGCAACTGAGACTGCTGCGCCGGCAACTGAAGAACCAGCCGGACATGCTGTTAAGTCACCTATGGTCGGTACGTTTTATGCCTCACCTGCTCCGGGATCACCGGCATTTGTCTCTGTCGGCCAAACAGTCGCTGCAGGTGATGTAATCTGTATTATCGAAGCAATGAAAATGATGAATCAGATTGAAGCCGACAAAGCCGGCACCATTGGTGCCATTTTGGTTGAAGACGGTGAAGCCGTTGAGTTTGATCAACCCATAGTTACCATTGTTTAATCGCTGCTAGGAACTGCAATATGCTGGATAAAGTGCTTATCGCCAACCGTGGCGAAATTGCCCTGAGAATTCTTCGCGCCTGTAAGGAGCTTGGCATTCAAACAGTGGCTGTTCACTCCAAAATCGATGCCGAGCTTAAACATGTAAAGCTTGCTGATCAGGCAGTCTGTATTGGACCTAACCCATCACCGCAAAGCTACCTTAATGTTCCCGCTATTATCAGCGCCATGGAAGTAACGGGCGCACAAGCGGTTCACCCAGGTTATGGCTTTTTAGCTGAAAATGCTGACTTCGCCGAGCAGGTTGAAGACAGTGGCTTCACATTTATTGGCCCCAAAGCCGATACTATTCGCACCATGGGCGACAAGGTGGCGGCCATTCAAGCGATGAAAAAAGCTAATGTACCCACAGTTCCCGGTTCTGATGGCCCGTTATCAGAAGACCCCGATGAATTGCGTGCTACGGCACAACGTATTGGCTACCCAGTGATTGTTAAGGCGGCTGCCGGTGGTGGTGGTCGCGGCATGCGTGTGGTTGAAGACGAAGAGAGCTTAGTTAATTCAGTAGCTATCACAAAAACAGAGGCAGCAGCTGCCTTTGGTGATGGCACGGTTTACATGGAAAAGTTCCTGCAAAATCCACGTCATGTTGAGGTTCAGGTACTTTCCGATGGTCAGGGAAATGCTATTCATCTTGGTGATCGCGACTGCTCATTGCAACGTCGCCACCAAAAAGTTATCGAAGAAGCTCCTGCACCGGGAATACCAGAAGAAGCGAGGCAGGCTGTGTTCGCAAGCTGTGTTGAAGCCTGTATTCAAATGAATTACCGAGGCGCCGGAACTTTTGAATTTCTTTATGAGGACGGCAACTACTACTTTATCGAAATGAACACTCGCGTTCAGGTAGAGCATCCGGTATCAGAAATGATTACTGGCGTTGATATTATTAAAGAGCAATTAACCATTGCCAGCGGTCAACCCCTAAGCATTAAACAGGAAGATATTGTCTTTCGCGGTCACTCTTTTGAATGCCGCATTAATGCTGAAGACCCCGTTTCCTTCCTACCCCAACCCGGCAAAATTGTCGCCTATCACGCACCCGGCGGTAATGGCGTAAGAGTTGATTCGCATATTTACAATGGTTACAGCGTGCCACCTAATTATGATTCAATGATTGGCAAGGTCATCACCTATGGTCGCGACCGCAATTCTGCCTTATCACGCATGCGCAATGCGTTGGACGAAATGTTGATCGATGGGATTAAAACCAATATTGACTTGCATGCCGATCTGGTGCGCGACGAAGCATTCAAAAAAGGCGGCGTTAATATCCATTATTTGGAGAAAAAGCTCGGCCTATAATGAGTTAAAGCCATAGGGCATCAATAAAATAAGTGAGTGCTTACTATGGATTCAAGTCAGTGGATACAGCTAAACATAAAGGCAACACCCCAGCAAACCGAACAAATTGAAGATGCTGTTCTGGATGCTGGGGCCCTTTCTGTGACCTTGCAAGACGCTGCCGACCAACCTATTTTAGAGCCCGGTGTAGGTGAAACCCCACTGTGGGATAACTGTATCCTGACAGCGCTTTTTTCCGCCTCAATTGATACCCCGACAACCGAACAACAAATACAATCCTGCCTGCCGTTTGCCCTAAAAGCAGCTTGGCAACTGGTGGAAGATAAAGATTGGTCTCAGGAATGGAAAAAACACTTTAAACCAATTGCCTGCAGTGAGGGTCGCCTGTGGATTTGCCCTAGTTGGATAAAGGCTCCTGAACCAGATGCAGTTAACCTGCGCCTCGACCCTGGCCTAGCTTTTGGCACTGGCAGTCATCCCACCACCATGCTATGCCTTAACTGGCTAGAAAAACAGTCGCTTAAGGGCAAAACGGTTATCGATTTTGGCTGTGGTTCGGGTATTTTGGGCATTGCCGCGCTATTGCTCGGCGCAGACAAAGTTTGGGCCATAGATAACGACCCTCAAGCATTACTTGCCAGTCGGGATAATGCCCAACGCAATGGTATAGAAGACAAGAGATTGGTTACCCTGCTTCCGCAACAAATTCCAACCGATGCCAAAGCCGATATTATGCTGGCCAATATTCTAGCCAAACCATTAATAGATTTGGCAGATCAAATTAGCGATCTTACGCTCAACCAAGGTCTACTCTGCCTTTCGGGCATACTTAGCCATCAGATCGATCAAGTGTCTGCAGTCTATACAGATCAATTTGTATTTTCCCCTTCCACTATCGAAGACAATTGGGCACAGCTATCAGCCAAAAAATTGCGGATACCGCAATAACAAACTATTTTATAGCCCGACCACATCTACACCTTGAATGTACCAATCCATACCCAACAGCGCCTCTAAAGATAATTTTTCGCCCTCAGCAACCACTGTAGTCCCGTCTTTTTTGATGATCGGCCCCGTAAAGGGGAACAAACCGCCGTTAACTATGGCTTTTGTGGTTGATTTTGCTGAACGTTTTACCTGTTCTGGCATATTTTTAAACCCACCCATCACCACCATATTGACATCCATCCCACCAAAAGTATCTGTGCTGAACCATGTGTCAGCAAGTACCGCGCTGGTTCTTTGAATATAGTAATCACCCCAGTTATTAATGATTGAGGTTAGTAAATAATCGGGGGCAAACGGTGTCATATCAGAGGCCTGACCAAATGAATGAACTTTGTTTTCTTCTGCAATCTGAACCACTGCTGTGGAATCTGTATGCTGAGTGAGAACATCGACGCCCTGATCTAATAATTTTTGGGCGGCGGCCGCTTCTTTATCGGGATCAAACCAAGAATCGACCCAAATGACTTTCAGTCTAAAATCTGGGTTTACTGACTGCGCACCTAATAAAAAGGCATTGATTCCACGCATAACTTCGGGGATGGGGAAAGAAGCCACATACCCAGCTTTACCGGTCTTAGACAGCTGGCCTGCAATTTGCCCAATAACATATCGACCCTCATAAAAACGCGATGAATAGGTCGATACATTTTCACTTCTCTTGTAGCCGGTGGCATGCTCGAATCTCACACTAGGATGGCGTTTGGCAACTTTTAGCGTAGACTCCATATAACCAAATGATGTGGTAAAAATTAGCTTTGCGCCATCATTGATAAGCTGCTCAATGGCTTTTTCGGCAGCGGGGCCTTCCTCTGGAACCCCCTCTACATAAAGTGTTTCTACTTGATTCCCAAGTTTGCTCTCCAGTGCCAGGCGCCCTTGATCATGCTGATAAGTCCAACCGTGATCGCCAGGGGGGCCCAGATAAATAAAACCAACTTTAAGCTTTTCACCCAAATCAGAGACTGCAACAACACCCATAAGGGGTTGATAAAACCATGAAAATAGGCCACCGATAAGCATCACAATAAAAACAATTGCAAACAGTACTTTCGCCATTTCTCCTCCTTGAGAAATATACCCAATAAGAACCTAGCCTAGCTCCCACTTAAGCTAAATAATGACGGCACAACAATATTACAAAATAATTAACTTCTGTATTTCGTCATTAATATTTTTACAGATTTACGCAATCTATCTAACGACTTTGATAATTCATGGATTTCGTCGTTGGTTTCAACAATAACTGGCGTTTGAATATTGCCTTTACTCATATCATCTGCTGCGATAGTGAGGTCGATAATAGGCCGAGTAATTTTTCTAGACATTATCAAAACAATGGCTGTTGCCAAAAGCAGTGTAAGCAATGTCACTACAATATAAAATTTGCGTGCTTTTATCGCAGGCTCAAAAATTGCGTCTGTCGAAATGAAATTAATTAGATATCCCAATTTACGATTATCATCAATTGCATTGTCAACTGGCTTTACTGTAATTATCTTGTCTCCGTCAAACAGCGTGCTTGAGCCTTTAAGACCGACTATTTTTTTACCTAGGTCAGGCAAATCTTTTTGTATTCTTTCACCGGTATTTTTATCTCTTAGTGAGCCCCATAATTTAGACTTATTGGGATGTGATAAATAGTATCCATCACTATCTATCATCACTAGCCGCTCATCTTTTGTATTGGACGATTGTTGAAGTATTTCAAGAAAATTACTGGCAGACACATTGAAAAGAAGTATGCCATGAAGCTTGCCGTATCTGTCATGAACTGGCGTGCCATAACGAATGACGGGGCGCGCCGGATCTTTAATCTTGCCATTTTCACGGTATAAATCTAGATGGGAAACCATCACCTCACCAGATTTTAATGTGAGCGTGTTATTGACATAATAGTGCCCTTTTCTGTCCTCTAGTTGAGTCACAACTTTGCTTCTGCCACCCACTCGGTCAACGCGAACAAGTTCTTTGCCATATTTCGATAAAAACCGCAGCTGGTGATACATAGGCCGCTGCCCTGAAAACACTAAAAAATCTTCCGCTAAACGACTTCGGGCTGCCATTCTTTGCTCAAAACTTAGCTTTGGGTCTGTGAATTTTGTGACTAGGTCTTGCATTGATGTTGAACGGCTGAAAAACAATATATCCGATTTAACCACTGATAATACTCTATCCAACTGCTTGCTTAGCAGTGTGATTTTAGTGTCTTGCTCCTTCAAGCTGTTAAGTTGCAGGGCATTAATTGTCGAGTACACACCATAGGTACTTACTGCAACCGTTGGCAGTATGGCCAACACTAAACACAGTGATAATATTTTGTAGCGTATGCTACTCATCTTCTATCTCCGATATTGATCTACGAACATATTTGGAGGCTTTGTTAAAGAACGCACGCTTTTCACTTTTACCATCAATTTCGAGCGTAATAAGATCGACCAACTTACCTAAAGTCTCAAGTTCTGGGGTGTATAAAGCCTTCCATTTCTTTGAAGCCTCATCAAAAATAATATCGCCAACCGGACCAAAACTATCTAGCAAAAGCTTCTTTAGCCCATTCGAGTAGCGTTCAAGTTTTTGCTGGCCTGTTATTGCGCTCGGAGCATCCTCCGACCCACCATCTAAAGACCAAATGGGTATATCTTCCTTTTTATAATCACCGACGTCTTTGGTATTACTCACATTTAAAAAGTTGGGCTGAGAGGGTTTTGCTTCGGGTGGCGTTATGCCATGCAACTTTACACTTTTTTCAATGGATTTAATGGTCATGTACACCAAAGATAGGTTGACCGTCTTAGCGGCCATTAAAATGAGTAAAAAGTCGTCATTGACTCGGTATGCAATCAGTGTGTTTTCTTCCAATTCAATATGAATTTCATCATGATTGCGATCTATTGCATGGGCACTTGTAAATATCTTATCTATAAAGGTCCCTATACCTGATAATTTTTCTTGTATGACCGATGGAAATGTCGATGCCATGATTTGCTCATTTTGGTAAATGCAGCTATGGCTTATACCATCGAATGACACCAGCTCATCTAGAATATTTTCCATGTCAAGCTTGGGCATTATTCATCTCCAATCGACATGTTTTTAAGAAAAATTTTAATTTGTGAGTACAGTTTTTTTACTGAACAACCTCTGGCAAAAAGAACGCCAAGACTGTGCTCTTGACCTATAAATACCCCCAAATTGTCATTTTTATTACTGGTTAAGATAATGCTTTTAATCGACCCTAACTCTGCTGTTCTTTCAAAAAGCGGAGCATAGCCAACAAGAAATCTCAAAAAGTGCGAAAGCTGCTCATCTTCAATCGTTGAGACAACATCTTCACCCTCTATGTCGGTTTGAATAAGTCCTTTTATTTGCTTGATCTGCATTATTTGATCAATAGCATCATCCATGATTTCATCTTCTTGCTCTGTGAGCCTATCTTTTGACTGCCAATCATTGGCCGACTTTTATTTTCATTCTGTCCCTTTTATTCTAGCAGTATATTTTGAGATTTTTTTCTTATGTATTTTATTGATGGAATAAATCAGGTGCTTGCCGCTTAAAAAATTGGGTTTTAACCTAAAACTTTTTATTGATCACTTTTTAATCAACACAGTTAGGAGTATGATGTCTGCCCTGCCAAATGGATTTTGGTTTTTAATTAAACTGTTAAACCCATTTTTAACGAAGATACTTGTTTGTTTACTATTGGCCCCTATCAAATTAATGGTAAAACCGTTCTGGCCCCAATGGCTGGAGTGACTGACCTGCCCTTTCGACAGCTGTGTCGAGAAATGGGTGCTGGGTTAGTCGTATCTGAAATGGTTGCCTCTGATCCAACGACCTGGTCAACGCGAAAATCTCGCTTACGTATTCAATTTGGCGATGAGCCCTCACCCCGATCAGTTCAAATTGCCGGCTATGACCCGCAGATGATGGCTGAAGCCGCACAATTTAATGTGGCACAGGGCGCAGAAATTATTGATATCAATATGGGCTGTCCGGCCAAAAAGGTCTGTAAGCGCGCGGCTGGCTCTGCGTTGTTGAGAGACCCGGAACTGGTTGCGCGCATTCTGTCTGCGGTAGTGAATGCGGTAGAGGTTCCGGTGACCTTAAAAATTCGCACCGGCTGGGATCGTCAAAATCGCAACGCTAGCGAAATTGCCAAAATTGCCGAGCAGTCTGGAATTCAGGCGCTAGCTGTTCATGGCCGCACCAAGGCCTGCCGCTTTGTTGGCGAAGTGGAGTATGACAGTATTGCCGAAGTGGTCGATACTATTTCTATTCCGGTATTTGCTAATGGCGATATTACCTCGGCGGCACAGGCGCAAACTGTCCTTAAAAAAACCGGCGCTAGCGCAGTGATGATTGGCCGTGGCGCGCAAGGTAATCCGTGGATTTTTAATCAAATTAATCACTATCTTGAGCATGGTGAGCTACTTGCAGAACCCTCGCTTGAGGAGGTGGGCAAGGTAATGACCAAACATCTTGCCGATCTGCATGAATTTTATGGTGAAGTTGGTGGCGTGCGCATTTCTAGAAAACATATCGGCTGGTACAGCCGCTGGCTAGACGACGGCAAGGCCTTTACGAAAATTTTTAATCAACACGAGACTCGATTACAGCAGCAGCAACAGCTTTCTGAATTTTTCTCGAAATACCCATCTCAGGAGCAAGCTGCATGACCTCAGAATTCGATTCCAACGACAGTTTTGACGAGCTGACCACAGAAATACCAGACATACCCCAACAACAATCATTGCGCGACCATGTTGCTGACGCTATGCAGCAGTATTTTCATGATTTAGATGGGCAGGATACCAAGGAGCTTTACGACCTTGTTATGGCCGAAGTCGAGCCACCGTTGCTTGAAGCCGCAATGAAATATACCCGCAATAATCAGAGTAAAACCGCCGTATTGCTAGGTTTAAATCGCGGCACGTTGCGCAAAAAATTAAAACAGTACAACCTTCTTTAAATATCCGAGGATTAAATGAGCGAATTAAGAAAAGTTTCCCGCGCCCTAATTAGTGTGTCAGATAAAACTGGCATTGTTGAATTTGCCCGTACACTTAACGATCAGGGAGTAGAGATACTATCCACTGGCGGTACGTTTAAATTGCTCAAAGAGCAGGGAATTGACGTTGTTGAGGTGTCTCAATACACCGGATTTCCAGAAATGATGGATGGCCGTGTAAAAACACTCCACCCCAAGGTTCATGGCGGTATCTTAGGGCGTCGCGGCACCGATGAGAAGGTAATGGATGAGCATGGCATTAAAGCTATTGATATGGTGGTAGTCAATCTCTATCCCTTTGCCGCTACTGTGGCTGATCCTAATTGTGACTTGCCAACAGCCATTGAAAATATCGACATTGGCGGACCCACCATGGTGCGTTCTGCGGCAAAAAATCATCGCGATGTCGCCATTGTTGTCAACGCGAGTGACTACCAAACTGTAACCGAAGAAATGCAGGCTAATCAGGGGCAACTAGGGTATGAAACTCGCTATCAGCTCATGGTAAAAGCATTTGAACACACAGCGGCCTATGATGGCATGATTGCCAATCACTTTGGTCGTCGCGACACCAGCAATAATGCACGTGATTTTTCTGATACATACAATGTTCAGTATATAAAAACTCAAGAGATGCGCTATGGCGAAAACCCTCACCAGAAAGCCGCATTCTATACCGAAGAAAACCCTTGCGATGCCAGTGTTTCTACTGCCACACAAATTCAAGGCAAAGAGCTTTCCTTTAATAATATTGCGGATACAGATGCGGCACTGGAGACGGTTAAGCAGTTTGATGAGCCGGCCTGCGTTATTGTTAAGCATGCTAACCCCTGCGGTGTTGCTATAGCGGTAGATATTTCGACCGCTTATGAATTAGCTTTTGCCACAGATCCCGAATCTGCTTTTGGCGGAATTATCGCCTTTAATCGCGAATTAGATGCTGTAACTGCTGCAGCTATTTGCGATAAGCAATTTGTTGAGGTGATTATTGCCCCATCAATTGCCGAAGAGGCAAAAGCGGTAGTAAGTGCTAAGAAAAATGTGCGCTTACTTGAATGTGGTCAATGGAGTGATCAAAGACCACAGGATTTTGACTACAAACGGGTTAATGGCGGCCTGTTAATTCAGGACCGTGATAATGGCATGATTAGCCAAGATGATCTAAAGGTAGTCAGTGAGAGAGCGCCATCTGAGCAAGAAATGAAAGATATGCTGTTTGCTTGGAAAGTGGCAAAAATGGTTAAGTCAAACGCGATTATTTACGCCAAAAACAATCAAACAGTCGGTGTCGGCGCAGGCCAGATGAGTCGAATTAATAGCGCCCGCATTGCGGCGATTAAAGCTGAGCATGCCGGTCTTGAAGTAAAGGGCGCGGTGATGGCCTCAGATGCATTCTTCCCATTCCGTGACGGCATAGACAATGCGGGAGAAGCTGGTATTAGCTGTATTATTCAGCCGGGTGGATCAATGCGTGACGATGAAGTTATTGCTGCCGCCAACGAGCATGGAATGGCCATGGTGTTTACCGGTATGCGTCACTTTAGACACTAAGCTGGAATTTTTATACGCTTAAATTCTTCCAATGCCAGTTCGCGGGACTGTTTAACATCCACAATTGGCATTGGATAACTTTCTCCTAGGCTTACATTAGCTGCTTCTAATATCTTATCTGGCGCCAACCATGGTGCATGAATATATTTAGACGGCATATCCTTTAGCTCAGGCACATATTGCCTAATATAGTCACCCTGTTTATCAAATTTTTCACTTTGAGTAATTGGATTAAATACTCTAAAAAACGGCGCCGCATCTGCGCCACAGCCGGCAACCCATTGCCAACTAGCACTGTTGCTAGCGAGATCAGCGTCTAACAGGCAATCCCAAAACCATTTTTCACCCTCTCGCCAATCGATTAAAAGATTTTTTACCAAGAAGGATCCTACAACCATACGCACACGATTGTGCATATAGCCGGTGCTATAGAGTTCACGCATTCCAGCATCAATTAACGGATAACCGGTTTGGCCTGTTTGCCAGGCCTTGAGATTGTACTGGCTATCTTGGGACCAATTAAAGCGGTCAAATTTGGACTGCAGGTTGGTATCCGGCAATTGAGGAAAATGATAGAGCAGATAGTAAGAAAATTCGCGCCATCCCAATTCGCTTAGAAATACGCTGATATTGTCTTCATTAGCCGTTATTGGACCCTGCTCTTTTGCCCTATACCAAGCGGTATTGGTAGAAATTAATCCGAAGTGTAGATAGGGAGACAACCGCGAAACATGCTTTTTATTGGGAAAGTTTCTACCCTCACGATATTGGCTTATGCCATCGCCAATAAATTGATCGAGTAGGTCTTGTGCTCCATCTTCACTGATTTTCCAGCATTCACGCATTTTTTCATCCCAATTGATGGCTGGCAGTAAATCCAATTTATCAACTGTAAGTGAGCACTCACTTTTTATTGGTATTTTGATATTGCTAGGTGTGCCCAATGGCTTTCTTGGTGGCAGATAATTTAAACAGCCTCTTTTATAATAGGGTGTAAACACCTTATAGGGCGTCTGATCGTTTTTAAGAATCTCCCACGGCTCCCAAAGCAGTGAACCATTAAAACTTTTTACCTCTAATCCAAGATGCTTTAAATCAGTTTTAAGCTGGGTATCGCGCTCTAGACGCCAAGGCTCGTAACAACGATTCCAATAAAGTGCCTTAGCTTCGGTCACTTCCGCCAAATGTGACAGGCACTCTAGGGGGTTACCTCTAAAAATATTAAGCTTGTTTTGCAGTGATTGATCCAATGATTCTAGAGCGTGATGCAGCCACCAACGACTGGCACCGCCCATTGACCAGCTTCCCGCTGACTCGTCATCTAGAATATAAACTGGAATGATGGCACCAGATTCACAGGCCTGCCAAAGCGCCGGGTTATCAGCTAAGCGTAAGTCCTGGCGAAACCATACGATAATTGGAGCTACTTGATCTGATTTGGATTCCATGGACTTGTGCCTATATTAATTATTACCCAATGCTACGCAGTCTGTTTTAGAATTGGATTAGTTGTCTTTTCACTCGCAATCACAGATTACTCTGCTACAATTCCGTGCTTAAAATTAAACTAACATTAAAGCTTATTTAAATGAATATATTAGTTATTGGCTCTGGCGGCCGTGAACATGCATTGGCATGGAAAGCATCACAATCCTCACATGTAGGTACCGTATTCGTTGCTCCCGGAAATGCCGGAACAGCCATCGAGCCGGGGCTTGAAAACGTGGCCATTGGTGCTGATGACTTTGATGCACTTGCTGAGTTTGCTCAGGCTAATGATGTAGGTCTAACTATTGTCGGCCCAGAACAGCCATTAGTGGATGGTGTTGTTGATTTCTTTAGTGATAAACAGCTAGCTATTTTTGGCCCCAGCTCAGGAGCCGCTCAATTGGAGGGTTCAAAATCTTTTACCAAAGACTTTTTAGCCCGGCACAATATTCCTACAGCTTTTTATGAAACCTTTACCGAGGTTGATGCCGCTATTGCTTATATTCACAAAATTGGTGCGCCAATTGTTGTTAAGGCCGATGGCCTTGCCGCCGGTAAGGGGGTTATTGTGGCCATGGATATTCCTGAGGCTGAGGCTGCTGTTCGCGATATGCTAGCCGGTAATGCGTTTGGTGAGGCTGGACATCGGGTGGTGATTGAAGAGTTTCTCGACGGTGAAGAAGCTAGCTTTATTGTGATGGCGGATGGCGTTAATGTACTGCCAATGGCGACTAGCCAAGATCATAAGCGTGTGGGTGAAGGCGATACTGGCCCGAATACAGGCGGCATGGGAGCATACTCACCTGCACCTGTGGTTGATAACGCAATTTATCAACGCATCATGGACGAGGTTATTTATCCGACCGTGAAGGGAATGGCCGAGGAAGGCAACAGTTACACTGGCTTTTTATATGCCGGCCTGATGATTATGCCTGACGGCACCCCGAAAGTGATTGAATATAACTGTCGCTTTGGCGACCCTGAAACTCAGCCTATCATGCTACGCATGCAGTCGGACCTCATCGAGCACTGCCTTGCCGCTATAGAGGGACAACTCGATTCGCAACAAACAAGCTGGGATAGTCGACCCGCCGTTGGCATTGTGTTGGCCGCTGGGGGTTACCCAAACGCATATAATAAAGGCGATACTATTGCTGGTCTGCCAGAGTTAGGTTCGAGCGCTTCTGAAGCATCGATTTCAGAGAAAATATTTCATGCCGGGACTCAAAAAATTGGTGCTAATATCTGCACTAATGGCGGTCGCGTGCTTTGCGCTACCGCTTTGGGCAATAGTGTATTAGATGCACAGCAACAGGCTTATCAACTAGCCTCGTCAATTAGCTGGGAAGGCATGTTTTTCCGTGACGATATCGCATGGCGCGCCATTGAAAGAGAACAAAAAAACTAAAAGGGATCGCAATGCGATAAGCATTTATGGCTGATTTAGCTTTTTTCCGAAGTGATATACCCTTTTTTGCTTATAGCTTAAGTCATTCAATCGTTTTGCTAATTAGCCTATTTTTGCTTGCCGCTATTTTTATTGCCAGCAAAAAACTTAGCTATCATCAGAATCTGTTAATTGGTCGCTATTTATCAGTATTTCTCGCCATAACCGTTGTCGTCTATACAATATTTGAAATAGCATTAGGGCGTTTCACCATCGCTGAAGACTTGCCTTTATCAACCTGTAATCTTTTCTGTATTTTGGCACCCTGGCTGTTTTGGCGACCCAAGTATAACTATTTTGTGGTGGTTTATTTTCTGGTAATGGCGGGCACCTTGCAGGCAGTGATCACCCCCGACTTATATAGGGGCTTTCCAAGCTATGGCTTCTTTAAATATTGGATAACCCATGTAGGTCTAGTACTTTTAGTGATCCATTATCTTGTTTGTTTCGAACTTTATCCTACTGCCAAGAGCATGCTTACCGCCTTTGCGTGGCTTAATATTTATGTTTTGTTGCTGATGCCCATCAATTATTTGTTGGATGCTAATTACTTTTACTTGATGGCAAAACCGATCAACCCGTCAGTTTTGGATTATTTTGGCCCCTGGCCAATCTATATATTGGTTGCTGAACTATTGGTCATGGGATTTTTTGCTATCGCCATGCTGCCAGTTATACTGGTAAAACGATTGGCAAGTAACAGGGCAAATTAAAATTTCAGGTAGACCTATGGGACAGAGACAACTTACATTGATTGATAATTTAATAGACCAGATTGATTCTGGCCTGCGCACAACATTTGCTAGCGCTCCAACACCCAATCGTCCCTCACCTGCGAAATCCTTGAATGAACCAGAATTAACAGAAGATCAGCGTCAGCATGCTATTGGCTTAATGCGCGTCAATCATGCTGGTGAAATATGTGCGCAAGCACTGTATCAGGGTCAAGCACTGACGGCTAAACTGCCTGAAGTTGGCGACAAAATGCGCGAATCTGCCGAGGAGGAGATTGATCACTTGGCGTGGTGCGAGGAGCGCATCGAAGAGCTTGGCGGAAAAACCAGCGCTCTTAACCCCGCATGGTATGCCATGTCATTTGCGCTTGGCGCAGGAGCCGGATTAATTAGCGATAAACTGAGTTTGGGTTTTGTTGCTGCAACCGAAAATCAGGTTTGCAGCCACCTTGAAAAACATCTCGAGCAACTTCCCGCAGAGGATGATAAGAGTCGTGCAATCGTCGAACAGATGCTTGAAGATGAAGCTCATCATGCAGAATCGGCATTGGTTGCTGGCGGTCACAGATTCCCCAAACCCGTTAAATCATTAATGACATTGGTTTCATCAGTCATGACCAAAAGTAGCTACAAAATATAGTGACTTACTTCTTTGAAATGCTTTCTCGGTCTGCATCTAGGTCTTGTTGCCAGCCATTCACCAAATTGACTACCTGATTCGCCACCCAACTATGAATAGGCGAACTAGCGGTTCTATTGTGTTGCAACAGTGCCATTGGAATAGTACCAACGTGCGGAAGCCCAGCAGGATAACGTTTACGCACAATTCTATACATTTCACGATCTAAGGCCATACCATATTTTGCCGCGACCATCAGACAGTCGGTACCACATATTGTTTCCATTGCTGTCATTAACTGGTTTGTGACTAATGCCTTTTTGCGCTTTCTGCCTAAATCTCTTAGGGCCCTGTCAAAACGCGCATCGGTTCGAGCGCTCACTCTTTTTGCAATCAGTAAGTAATATTGAACAAAGGGATATTCCAAAATTTGATCAAGTGTAACCTCTGAATGATTTGCGAGGGGATGCCCTTCTCGCATCCAGATCGATGGCGTAAAAATAGCTAATCGCTTAGAAGAAATATCCTCACTGACTCCGCGCTCAACATCAATTGCAAAATCCAATACACCCTCGGCTAATTCACCTTCAACAGAGTCGGTTTCGCTTGAGATGGATAAGATAACATTAGGCGCATGCTCAGTTATCACTCTGGTTAACTCCGAAACTAACGAGATCGCCACAAATTCTGGTACTGCAATATTGATTTCGCCAACATAGGTAGCCGGATCAAATTCACCCTCGCTAACCATTTCTAGCACTGTATCTAACAACCCGGGCAAGCGAATTTGAAGCTCACGAGCCCTTGGGGTTGGTACTAATTCATTGCCGGTTCTGGTAAATAGCGGATCATCTAACTGGTCCCTTAAACGTTGTAGAACGCGACTCATGGCAGGCTGAGTGATAAATAGCCGCTCAGCGGCTTTGGTGACACTTTTTTCTTCTAAAAGCGCCTGCAGCGAGACCAGTAAATTTAAATCAAGTCGAGATAGTTTTTGAAGATTCATCACCGTTTTCCATGGTTATTACCAAAACGCATAATGTTAATGCAAACAATGCATTAGAATTATGGCATGAAGCGACATATAGTATCAACCATAAAGCAATGAATGACTTGTTTTAAAAGATTTAGAGGTTTAGCGCTGTAATTAGCGAGAAACTTTCAAGAGAAGATATACAAAGTACGACTTTGACCTTCCTTGACACCGTACCCCTCTTAATCCTTGCTAAAGGATTTTTTTAGGACCCTCCCAGGGTCCTTTTTTTTGCCTGGACAAAGGTCATAACAAAAAGTAATGACTAATATGCATTAAATGCATTGGATTAATGTTATGCCCGACATTAAAGTGCGCGCCATAGAGAGGTAGCTACCTACTAGCACTCTCTACCCAAACCCCTCTTTGCGAGTTATCCAAAGAATTTATCGGGAGCCTACCCTAGGCTCCCTTTTTTTTGCCTAAAATATAATTCTCTATTGAATCTCGTAGCTATGGCTCATGGCAACACCGGCCGCACCGAGCATAATGGAGGCGGAACAATATTTTTCGGCTGATAGGTCAACCGCACGCTTTACTTGGTTTTCTTTTAGATCATTGCCACTGACTACAAAGTTAATATGAATTTTACTAAATACTGCGGGCACAGCGTCCACACGCTCGGCCTCGACTTCAGCTCGACAGTCCACAATTTGCTGACGACCTTTCTTCAACATAGCAATAACATCATAGGAAGCGCAGCCACCTAAGCCTAGGAGAAGCATTTCCATAGGGCGCACCCCCATATTTCTGCCTCCCTGTTCTGGCGCACCGTCCATAACAACAGAGTGCCCACTCCCAGACTCTCCCACAAACATTACGCCATCAACCCACTTTACGACCGCTTTCATTAAATTAACCTCTGATACTCTAAATTCGTTTAATCCATGCATTTTACCAGTGATTCAGCGCAAGAAGCACTTTTGTTTACTAGTATTAAAATGTAACGCTAGCCAAAAGGCTTTCTCTATTTAATATTTCCAAAACACAAGACTAGGAGATATAGCTTGAGCATCTACCAAAGTTCCTTCCCTCTTCGAAACATAGGGATTTTTCTCAAATATTGCCGAAAGCGAAGCTATAAAGCGAAAGGCATCATTATTCATTATGGAGATCGAAGTAATTCACTTTATTATATTTTGAGCGGATCCGTTGCAGTTGTTGCAGAAGACAGCGATGGCAAAGAAATAACTCTAACATACCTTAACTCTGGTGATTTTGTCGGCGAGATGGGATTATTTGATGAAAATCCTCGCAGCGCTAGCGTAAGGGCAAAAACAAAATGTGAGATAGCTGAGATAAGTTATGGCAAATTTGTTCCTCTGTGCTTCAAATATCCAGAATTTATTTTTACCATAGCGCAGCAAATTTCAGCACGCCTTGCACATACCTCACGTAAGGCCACTGACCTTGCTTTTCTCAACGTAAGCGGTCGAGTCGCAAGAGTGCTTATCGATCTGTGTCATGAGCCCGATGCTCGAAAAAAACCAAATGGAACACATATCCACATTACACGCCAAGAAATAGCAAGATTGGCCGGTTGCTCAAGGGAAATGGCTGGAAGGATTTTAAAGAACCTTGAAGCCAAACGGCTTGTTTCACTCTATGGCAAGACAGTAGTTGTACCCAAAAGCAAGCAAACAACATTGTTCTTGCTCAATAAAATGCTATCTCCACCTAACCAAAAAAATCCTTGAGCTGCTTGCCTGGATTCTCACTGCGCATAAAGGCTTCACCTACAAGGAAAGCATGTACATTATTGTCTCTCATTAACTGCACATCATTACCACTGTGAATGCCGCTTTCAGTAATCACAATGCGATTCTGCGGAATTTGATCGAGCAATTCAAAGGTATTATCTAACGACACGTCAAAGGTATGCAGGTTTCTATTATTGATCCCCACCATTGGGTTGTCGACGGCAAGAGCGATCTCTAGCTCGCGCTGATCATGTACTTCAACCAATACATCTAAGCCTAGAGCCAATGCAGTGGCGTGCAGACTGTATAACTCTTGTGGCTGAAGTGCAGAAACAATTAGCAGGACACAATCCGCCCCCATAGCCCGAGATTCATACAGTTGATACTCGTCAATAATAAAGTCTTTTCTAATCACTGGCAGACTACAAGCCGCCCGAGCATCCACAAGGTACTGATCAGCGCCTTGAAAGAAATCCACATCAGTAAGAACGGACAGACAGGCCGCTCCCCCCTGCTCATAGCTCTTGGCAATATCAACCGGATCAAAATCTTCTCGGATAACTCCCTTACTTGGCGAGGCTTTCTTAATTTCTGCGATCACTGCCGATTCTCCAGCAGAGATTTTTGCCTGCAGCGCCTTGGCAAAGCCGCGTGGCGCAGAAGCATGCTCTAGCTGTGCTTTTAGCTGCTCAACACTGACTACAGACTTGCGATCGGCAACTTCTTGCGCTTTTCTGGTCAATATTTTTTTTAATACTGTAGGCGTTTCAATACTCATAATCTTCTCTTACAAGCTGTTTAGCTATCCGCTTGGGCTTTGGTAAAAGCGGCAAAATCGCTAATCTTTGCTCTGGCCAATCCAGACACTATGGCATCTTGCGCCATAGCAACACCCTGTTTTAAATCACCAGCACAGCCCGCAACATAGAGCGCGGCGCCGGAATTAATCGCAATCAGATCAGCTGCTTTCTCGGCATTTTCGCCCTGTTGCTTGCCCAGGGCGTCAGAAATAATATCAAATGATTGTTTTGCATCACTCACCGACAGTCCATCTAAACTTTGTCTCTTAGCAAAAAACTCTTCAGGCTTAATAGTATATTCAGTGATGTTGCCGTCTTTAAATTCCGCCACATAGGTTTCATCGGCAATACTAATTTCATCAAGTCCATCTGCCGAATTAACCACCATAATATGCTTGGCGCCCAAACGACCAAGCACCTCTGCCATGGGTCGGCAAAGCGCTTGGTCATAAACGCCTATCAACTGCTGATCAACCCCAGCTGGGTTAGTCATTGGGCCCAGAATATTAAAAATAGTTCTAAGTCCAAGTTCGCGACGAGGACCTATGGCGTGCTTCATAGCACTGTGATGCGATGGCGCAAACATAAAACCAACACCCAACTGATCAACACATTGGGCAACCTGCTCGGGTCTGAGACTAAGATTAGCGCCAGCGGCTTCGAGAAGATCAGCCGCACCACTACTGCTGCTAACCGAGCGATTGCCGTGTTTTGCAACTCGCCCACCAGAGGCAGCGACAACAAAACTCGAGGCGGTAGACACATTAAATAAATTTGATTCATCGCCGCCAGTGCCTACGATATCGACCAAATAATCGCCTGATACCTCAACTCCAGTGGCTAATTCCCGCATCACTTCGACTGCACCAGCAATTTCATCAATGCTCTCGCCTTTCATGCGCAAGGCAACAAGAAATGCGCCAATCTGTGCCTCTGATGCCTGACCTGTCATAATTTGGCGCATCACAGAACGCATCTCAGCCGCCGCCAAATTTTGGTTATTTACCACGCTTTCTAATGCTTGAGTTATGTTCACAATTTAACCTTTTAAGAAATTTTCTAGCAGGTCATGACCGTGCTGGGTAAGAATTGATTCTGGATGAAACTGCACGCCCTCCACTGCCCACTCTTTATGGCGGACGCCCATAATTTCATCGCGCGAACCATCCTCATTTTGCGTCCAAGCAGTAATCTCTAGACAATCGGGAAGTGTATCCTGATTTATCACCAACGAATGGTATCTAGTCGCTTCATAAGGGTTGGTCAGACCTGCAAAAACACCACTATTACTATGGTGAATCATTGAGGTTTTACCATGCATTACCTGCTTTGCTCGCACTATTTCTCCACCGAATGCTTGACCTATACTTTGATGCCCCAAGCAGATGCCTAAAATAGGAATTTTGCCGGCAAAATGCTTAATAGCCTCAACTGACACGCCCGCTTCATTCGGCGTACAGGGACCTGGCGAAATAACAATTTTTTCTGGGGCGAGCTGCTCAATTTCAGCAATAGTTATTTGGTCATTGCGATAGACTTTCACCTCTGCCTTGAGCTCAGCTAGATACTGCACCACGTTATAGGTGAACGAATCGTAGTTATCCACCATTAAAATCATTTTTCCACCTCGGCACTCACCATAGCTGCTGCGCGCATAACCGCGCGGGCTTTATTCATTGTCTCTTTCCACTCCAGCTCTGGCTTAGAATCGGCAACAACACCGGCCCCAGCTTGGACATGCAATACATCATCTTTAATCACTGCAGTTCGAATGGCAATCGCTGTATCCATATTGCCATTCCAGCCAATATAGCCCACTGCACCACCATAGATACCACGCTTTACTGGCTCGACTTCATCAATGATCTCCATGGCGCGAATCTTTGGCGCACCACTCAGAGTGCCGGCGGGAAGCGTTGCTTTTAGCACCTCAATCGGGCCCATATTATTAAGGACCTCACCCACTACATTGGAGGTAATATGCATGACGTGGGAATAGCGCTCAACCACCATTTTTTCTGTCACCTCTACCGAGCCAGATTGACTAATACGTCCCACATCATTACGCCCAAGGTCGATCAACATTAGATGCTCGGCAATCTCTTTTGGATCATCGAGCATATCTTTTTCTAGGACCAAATCTTCTTCTGCCGTTTTACCTCTTCGCCTAGTGCCAGCAATGGGACGAACCGTAACCTGTCCATCTTCTAATCGCGCAAGCACTTCTGGCGATGAACCCACAATATGGAAATCATCAAGGTTTAAGAAAAACATATAGGGCGAGGGATTGAGGCGGCGCAAAGATCGATACAGATTTAACGGCGATGCTGTAAAAGGTGCGGATAACCGCTGGGATGGCACCACCTGCATGGCATCCCCCGCCATTATGTAGTCTTTGATTTTGTCCACCGACTTAAGAAATGCCTCTTGACCAAAACTAGACTTAAATGACGCCTCAGATAGATCATCACTGGATGCCTTCGCCTCTGGCAACTGAGGGGTAGGCATTGTCAGCTTGTGCTGAAGCTCATCAAGACGCGCATTAGCCTGATCCAAGCCTCCTGCCTGCTCAGCATCCACATGAACCACTAGCATTAGCGTACCTGATAGATTATCAAAAATCGCCACTTCGTCAGATGCCATCAATAAAATATCTGGCGTGCCCAATTCGTCTTTGGGGACAGATTTAGCCAATCTAGGTTCGACATAGCGCACGGTGTCATAGCCAAAATAGCCAACTAGCCCACCGGTAAATCTGGGTAAGTCTGGAAGATCGGGCATGCTGAAAAGTTGACGAAATCGCTCAACCTCGGCCATGGGGTCGTCGGTATGTCGATCGACCATGGGTTCACCATCTCGAATAATCTCTAAACGCTGACCATAGACTCTGAGTACAGTTGAAGTTTGCAATCCGATAAGCGAATAGCGACCCCACTTTTCTCCGCCCTGCATAGATTCAAAAAGATAGGAATTGGGGCCATGGGCCAACTTAAGATAAACGCTGAGAGGCGTTTCAAAATCGGCTAAAACTTCTCGAGTAACCGGAATGCGGTTGAAGTTTTGGTCTGCAAGTTCTGCGAATTTTTCAGGGGTCATTTTAGATTCCTAGCACTGTGAGCGGATAATTTTCGGGACGTACGTCGCCCCTGGCGATACTATAGGTACCATCGCCACCGCTGACGGCATTTTGCCTGCTGTGCATAAAGACTCTGCTTCAAAAGCTCACCCTCTTAATTGACCCTTATTGTAGCCAATAATATGGTGCCCGTAAATTAACCCACTAAGCTCAATTCGGCGCGCATTTTATCAATGACCTGTTTGTAGTCAGGCTGACTAAAAATTGCCGAGCCGGCGACAAAGGTATCGGCGCCCGCCGCCGCAACTTCGCGGATATTGGCCACACCGACACCGCCATCAACTTCTAATCGAATATCCAAGCCGCTCTCGTCAATCATCTTTCTCGCCAGCTTTAGCTTGTCTAGAGTTGAGGGGATAAATTTCTGTCCTCCAAAACCTGGATTAACCGACATTAGCAATAACATATCCAGCCTATCGAGCACCCAATCCAGAGAATCTAACCCTGTCGCCGGATTTAATACTAGACCGGCCTTACAACCCAAATCACGCACCAACTGCAAGGATCGATCAACATGCTGAGAGGCCTCGGGGTGAAAGGTAATATAGCTAGCGCCCGCATCGGCAAACATACGAATCAAGTCATCCACCGGCTGAACCATTAGATGGACATCAATTGGCGCTGTAACGCCGTAGTCTCTTAGAGCCTTGCATACCATGGGGCCAATCGTGAGATTGGGCACATAATGATTGTCCATAACATCAAAATGCACAATATCAGCACCAGCGTCCAGAACGGTTTCAACCTCTTCACCAAGTCGGGCAAAGTCAGCGGCCAATATGGATGGAGCAATTAAAAAATTTGTCATACAGCACCAAGCTTTATAAGAGGTGTAATAATGCTAGAGATTGGTTTGTGGTGCAAATAATTTACGACTTTATTGATGATTAAAAAGTCAAACTAACAACAAATTACTGCCAGAGTCATAGAGCGCGGGCAAAAACTGTCACTTTGCTCACAACCTATGTAACAATAAACCCCTAACCTGTTAATTGAGTGCTTATTGATATCTATGGAAAAATCTCTTGGAATTGTGATGGACCCAATACAATCCATTAACTACTTAAAGGATACCAGTCTAAGTATTCTGTTGGCGGCACAGCGACAGGGCTACAAACTGTTTTATATTGAGCAAGGGGATTTGTTTCTTGAGAATGGGCTGCCCTTTGCTGAGATTTGCCCGCTACGTGTTTTTGACAGCCCAGACCGTTGGTATGAGCTCGACAACCGGAGTGCGGTGCCGCTTGATGAGATAGATGTAGTATTAATGCGCAAAGATCCGCCCTTTGACAGCGAATATATTTATTCCACATATATTTTAGAAGCAGCGGAAAAGCGCGGCACTCTGGTTGTTAATAAGCCGCAAAGTCTTCGCGACTGCAATGAAAAAGTATTTGCCACAGAATTCCCCCAATGTACGCCACCACTCTTGGTTAGCCGCAGCCTAAAGCGTTTAAAGGGTTTTTTAGAGGAGCATCAAGATGTTGTATTTAAGCCCCTGGATGGCATGGGTGGAACCTCAATTTTCAGGGTTAAAGCAGACGACCAAAATCTAAACGTCATTTTAGAAACGCTAACCCAGTATGGAAGCCAGACCATCATGGCGCAAAAGTACTTAGCTGGTATTTCTGATGGCGATAAACGGGTGCTAATTGTGGATGGTGAAGTTATACCCTATTGTCTGGCAAGAATTCCATCCGCGAATGATTTTCGCGGCAATTTGGCGGCCGGCGGTCGGGGTGAAGTAAGGCCTTTATCAGATAGAGACCAATGGATCGCCAAACAAATAGCACCTACTTTGGTGGAACGTGGACTGCTATTTGTTGGGCTAGATATTATCGGTGATTACCTCACCGAAATTAATGTGACTAGCCCAACCTGCGTACAAGAAATTGATAGGGAAAAAAATACCGCCATTGGCGACAAACTAATTGCGGCCATTAACCGCCGCCTAAGCTAATACTAAAGCTTAAATGTGGACTTATGCTTGTTTTTGGTTGGTTAAGGTCTCATATTATTACTCATGGGTGTACCTTTGAAAAAAATTATTAACAGCCTTAAAAATCACTTTCTAGTGGCAATGCCCGGGTTAAATGATGAAAATTTTTCTGGCAGTGTCGTCTATATCTGCGAGCATAATGCCGATGGCGCTATGGGACTTATTATCAATCAACAATTAGATATTCCTGCAAAGGCTGTTTTTGATAGACTCGAACTTGAGCAAAAAAGCAATCTGGGCGATGAATTAATTTTTGATGGCGGCCCGATTCAACAGGATCGTGGATTTATCTTACACAGTACCAGTGACCAAAAGTGGGAATCAACAATACATATTGGCGGAGGTGTCAGTCTGTCGACATCCAAAGATATTCTCGGCGATATAGCCCTGGGGAGCGGCCCCAAAGACGCTCTAATTACGCTGGGCTATTCTAGCTGGGAGGCTGGGCAACTAGAGCGCGAACTGAAAGAAAATACCTGGTTGACAATACCTGCCGACTCCTCAATTATTTTCAACACCGATTGCACGCAGCGAGCCCATGCCGCGGCGCTTTCAATAGGTTTGAATTTAGATAGCTTAGCGCTAGATTCCGGTCATGCCTGATTCAAATAAGCACCAAACTGTCATCGCTTTTGATTATGGTCTGCGGCAAATTGGTGTCGCCCATGGTCAAACTCTGACCTGCAATGCCGAGGGCATAAGTATCTTAAAAGCATCTGACGGCGTGCCAAACTGGGATCAGGTAGCAGCATTACTACTTGAGTGGAAACCAAACTTACTACTTGTCGGCTTGCCGCTCAATATGGATGGAAGCGAGAGCGAACTCAGCCGCCTAGCGCGAAAATTTGCCCGCCGACTTCAGGGTCGCTTCAATTTGGACGTGCTAATGGTAGACGAACGGCTGACCAGTCGAGACGCAAAATCCACATTGAGAGACGCCGTACCAGAACGACAGAGCGGCAGAATTAATTTAACTAAAATCGATCATCTTGCTGCCGCCCTTATCTTACAAAGCTGGCTAGACCAACCAACCCTTGGTCAAAATCCCTAGCTGGCTTGGCGAGAAGCTTCCACGGCTGGAAATAGCTCTCGACTTACAACGCCTTTGCCCACTAACCTACTCAAGCTCTGATCCATGGTAGTCATTCCCGATGCGGCCCCAGTTTGCAGTGCCGAATAAATTTCTGCTATACGATCGGTGCGAATTAAGTTCTTAATCGCCGATGTCGCCACCATAATCTCGCTTGCAACAACACGACCGCCGCTTTTGCGGCGCAATAAAGCCTGAGAAGCAACCGCTTGCAAAGATTCGGCCAACATTGAGCGCACAAGCTGCCTTTCTTCCGCTGGGAACATATCGATAATTCGACTGATTGATGCCGCAGCGCCACCAGTATGAAGCGTCGCCAGCACCAAATGCCCTGTTTCCGCGGCAGATAATGCCATTCTTACTGTTTCTAGATCGCGCATCTCACCCACCATAATGACATCTGGATCTTCGCGCATGGCGGATCTTAATGCCCCATCAAAACTCGTTGCATCGCGTCCAATTTGACGCTGACTCACTAAGCTTTTATTGCTTGTATGAACAAATTCAATCGGGTCCTCTAGGGTGACTATATGCTTGCGACTAAAATCGTTAATGTGCTTTAGCATTGCCGCCAAAGTGGTCGACTTTCCAGATCCAGAGGCCCCAGTAATAAGTACCAATCCGCGCGGTTTGCCGGTCATTTTTTGGTAAATTCCACCCAACCCCAACTCCGCCAATGTTGGTATATCTATGGGTATGGCGCGAAAAACTGCCGTTATACCGCGATGCTGCTTAAAGATATTTACCCTAAAACGTGCGCGCTGAGGGAGCTCCCACGCTAAATCAATTTCAGAGTTTTTTTCAAATAGTCCAATCTGCTGATCACTCATAAGCCCGAAGACTAATCGCTTAATTTGCGCGAGCTCAAGGGGCGGTAGTGTTGTTTTCTGGACTTCGCCATCAATTCGCAAAATGGGCGGCAAGCCGGAGGAGAGATGCAGATCTGAGGCCCGTGCTTCAAGGGCTATTTCTAGTAAATTTGAGATTTCCATAATAATTTCCAATCCTTTGAATTATTAGTATAAGACAATTACTACAAAGTTATTGCCGATCGCCTGTAAGGTCGTCAAAATGCTCCATGTGTTACCGTTACGACCGCGATAACAATACATTCAATATAGCATAATAAAATGCTAGCAAATTAATATCGTATTTTTGCCAAACAACTGTAGACTTGGTCCTATGGAACTGATTAAAAAAAATATTGCGGCTGTTAAGGCTCGAATTGAAGCCTGCATGGCTGATGCAGGGCGAGATCACAATAGTTTGCAGCTATTAGCGGTCAGCAAAACCCGCAGCGAAAAATATATTCAATCAGCTTTTGATAATGGTCTTAACGCATTTGGCGAAAACTATCTTCAAGAGGCGGTCAATAAAATTCAGGCTCTCGAACCTCTGGAGGCTGAGTGGCACTTTATAGGGCCGCTACAATCCAACAAAACCAAACCTGTGGCAGAAAATTTTAGCTGGGTACACGCTGTAGATAGAATAAAAATTGCCAAGCGCCTCAATGATCAGCGTCCAAAAAATCTGCGGCCATTAAATATTTGCCTGCAAATTAATATTGATAATGAACCGAGCAAGTCTGGCGTTGCACCAAATGAGGCTATAGATTTAGCTCTCGCAGTAACCGAACTGCCCAACCTGTGTTTGCGTGGACTGATGGCTATACCAATGGCGCGCCAAGATCTTGATAGCCAGCGTCAACCCTTTCGAGCATTGCGCTTACTCAAAGAGGATATTAATCAACGACTGGACAATTCTCAAAAACTAGATACTCTCTCCATGGGTATGTCAGGCGATATAGAAGCGGCTATTCTTGAGGGGTCCACCATCTTGCGTGTAGGCACAGATATTTTTGGCCCCAGAACTGAAAAAAAACATAACAAGGAAATTTAAATACCATGAGTAAAATAGTCTTTATCGGCGGCGGCAATATGGCATCCTGCCTGATTGGCGGCATGCTAGCCAATGGATTTTCTAGCCAAGATATTACCGTCAGTGAGCCCAATGAGGAATCTCGCAAACGTGTGGCATCAACTCATGGGGTATTAACCACCGCAGACAATAATGCCGCCGTTTCTCAGGCTGATATCGTGGTGCTTGCGGTTAAACCGCAAATTATGGCAGCCGTTGCCCAACCACTATCTTGCGCGCTTAGCCATGGGCCAATTATTGTTTCAATTGCTGCCGGCATTCCCGTCAATGCATTACAAAACTGGTTAGGTCAGAGCTTAAAAATAGTTCGCGCAATGCCCAATACCCCAGCAATGGTTCAGTCTGGCGCCACCGGTCTTTTTGCCAGCCAATCTCTATCAAAAGATCAGCAATCGGTGATTGAAAGTATTTTTTCTGCTGTGGGCTATGCCTGCTGGGTTGACGAAGAATCTCTTATTGATGCTGTAACTGCCGTTTCTGGAAGTGGTCCGGCGTACTTTTTCTTAATCTATGAAGCCATGGTAAAAGTGGCTCAAGAGATGGGGCTAGACGGTCAAACGTCTTCACAGCTGACTCTGCATACGGCGCTGGGAGCCGCACGGTTGGCTCTGGCATCAGATCAAACTCCAGACCAGTTGCGTAAACAAGTCACCTCTCCAGGAGGCACCACTCAAGCGGCTATTGAATCTTTTCAAGAACAAGATCTTGAGGCTATTTTTCGCACAGCAATGAACAGCGCACTAGAGCGCGCCAAAGAAATGTCCGACGACTTTGCAGGCTAACCCCTATGAATGAAACACTAATTTTTATTTTAAAGTACGCCACCGATATCGTTGCTACTCTGCTGTTAATTCGATTTTTATTGCAATTAACTCAGGCAGATTTTTACAACCCAGTGTCTCAGGGTATTCTTAAGATTTGCACGCCTATTTCGGCACCCCTAGAAAAGCTAATCCCGACCGTCGGTCGCTTTAATCTGGCGGTTTTAGCTGCGGCCATACTGATTAAGTGGTGTTTTTTCGTCATAATAGCAACGGTTAATGGACTGCTTTCTTTAGACATCTTTGCATTCTTAGCGCTGGCGGCATTCGAGTTATTGCGCACGTTGATTACCATTTATTTTTATGGTGTATTTATCTTGGTTATTTTTAGCTGGGTGGGCACGCCGCCCCATCCTGCAGCTCGCCTAATTGGTCAAGTCATTATGCCATACACCAATCTATTTAGACGCTTTATTCCCCCTCTGGGCATGATTGATATATCACCTATGGTGGCGATTTTTACCCTGATGATTATTCGCGCACAAATACTACCCATTATTGCCATGCAAATTAGACCACTACTGATGTAGCGACCGCATTTAGTATATTTTAAGGCGCTGGATCTGGATAACAGTTGTGCACGGCATCTATTTCTGCCAAAACCTCGTCGCTCAAGGTTATATCAACTGCATCAATATTTTCTTTTAATTGTGTCATCGTAGTCGCACCTATAAGACAGCTTGCGACAAATGGTTGCTGGCACACAAAAGCCAAAGACATCTGCGCCAGACTTAGACCCTGTTGCTTAGCTATTTTTGCATAGCCTTCTGTAGCCGCTAATGATTGGGGGCTATCATAACGGGTAAATCGATCAAACAGAGTAAGTCGCGCACCAGAGGGCTTGTTGCCATCAAGATATTTCCCGCTAAGCATCCCAAAGGCCATTGGCGAGTAGGCCAGGAGTGGAATATCTTCTCTTATAGACATCTCGGCCAGACCGGTTTCAAACTGACGACTCAATAGGTTATACACATTTTGAATACATGCGACCTTGGGTAGTCCCTGCTCAGCCGCAAGACGCAGATATTCCATAGTGCCCCAGGGGGTTTCGTTGGAAATACCAATATGCTTGATTAGCCCCTCATCCACTAATTCAGCCAGTGCGCGAAGTGTTTCCTCAATCGCTATACCGTCGCCTTCAGGATTATGGCTGTAGCCGCGAGCACCAAAAAAGTTGGTGGCGCGCTCGGGCCAATGGACTTGGTACAGGTCTATATAATCGGTTTGCATGCGCTCAAGAGATCCCTCGATCGCTCGGCGGATATGGTCCCTACTGAGGCGTGCACCATCTCGAATATGAGACAGTGCTGAATTTTTTTGATCGGCTCGACCGGTGACCTTGGTTGCAAGAATCACTTCGCTGCGCTTACCCGTTTGAGCTAGCCACTCTCCGACGCAACGCTCGGTTTCACCCACCGTTTCTGGACGCGGCGGCACCGGATACATTTCAGCCACATCAAATAGATTAACCCCTCGAGAAAGTGCGTAATCCATTTGCTCACAGGCCTGCTGGAGATTATTCTGCTCACCCCACGTCATCGTACCTAAGCCGATGAGTGGAACCTGCAATCCTGTTCCGCCTAGGGGTCTATATTTCATATTTGCTTCTCACTGATCAATTTAATTTAAATCATACACCCGACCATATCAGGTATAGTAGTAAAAATCAGTGGCTATATAGTTCACCTGTATCCTCATTTAAGGGATGTAAATAATACTTTAAGCCTATACTATTGCTTAAACGTCTAGGCACTCTTAGACTTGTAAGCCAAAATTCGATTAAATTTGCCTATGTCATTAGAAACATCAGATAACCTCAATGATCTCAGCGGATCAGTGGGTCTAGTTAAGCCGCAAAAGGTAGTGATTGAGCAACCGCTCAAACTGGCCTGTGGCGTTACTTTGCCTAGCCACACACTGACCTATGAGACCTACGGCAGCCCCAACAAAGACAACACTAATGCCATCCTTATCTGTCATGCTTTGAGCGGCAATCACCATGCTGCCGGCTTTTACCAAGATGACACCAAGCCTGGCTGGTGGGATCAATATATCGGCCCGGGTAAACCTATCGATAGCAACCGCTTTTATATTGTGTGCGTCAACAATATCGGTAGCTGTTTTGGCAGCACTGGACCAACCTCAGAAAACCCTGAAACAGGCCAGCCTTTTGGTGCTGACTTTCCGCCGCTAAGGGCGAGAGATTGGGTAGAGTCTCAAAAATTATTAATGGAGCACCTCAATATTGACTGCTGGGCAGCAGTAGTAGGTGGCAGTCTTGGCGGCATGCAGGCTATGCGCTGGTCACTAGAGCATCCTGAGAAATTACAACACGCGATCGTTATTGCCTCGGCGATGAAGCTCACTGCGCAAAATATCGCATTTAATGAAATTGCTCGAAAGGCGATAAAATCTGATACTGATTTTTGCGATGGCAACTATCTTCAGCATAATAAAATTCCTCATCGCGGCTTAGCATTGGCGCGCATGATTGGTCATGTGACCTATTTATCCGATGAGTTAATGGGGCAAAAATTTGGCCGCGACCTCAAGGCAGGAGATTTGCTTCAGGGCAAAACAGAGCCCGTTGAGTTTCAAATTGAAAGCTATTTAAATTATCAGGGCGATAAATTTTCTGATTTCTTTGATGCCAACTCTTATATTTTGATTACCAAAATGCTCGATTACTTCGACCTAGCTAGAGAGTATGACCACGACCCTGTTGCTGCATTTAAGCATGCTACATGCAAATTCCTGGTTATTTCCTTTAGTAGCGATTGGCGTTTTTCGCCGGCGAGATCAAGAGAAATTACCGATGCACTCATAGCCGCGGGTAAAGATGTTTCCTATATCGCTATTGATTCAGATCATGGTCATGACGCCTTCTTGCTGCCCAATCAGCGTTACCAGCAAGCGCTGGGGAGCTATCTAAATAAGCTTGCCGAAAAAATTGAGGGTGCCCAATGAAGCATAATATTGATTTTATTGAGCAATGGATTGAGCCGGGTTCGCGGGTTTTAGACGTTGGCTGTGGCGATGGCACACTGTTGGCACGCCTCAGAGATCAGCGCGAAGTTTTAGGCTATGGCTTAGAAATTGATCCCAAGTCAATCGACAGTTGTCTGGGGAAAGGCGTCAACGTTATTGAGCAAGATCTTAATAAGGGCTTAAACAATTTTACTGACCAAAGTTTTGATACGGTTTTAATGACCCATACCCTACAAGCATTGCGCTATCCGCATTTGGTTTTGGATGAGATTTTACGCATTGGCGGCAAAGGGATTGTCACATTCCCCAATTTTGGCAATTGGCGGACGAGAGCCTATCTAAGTCTGCGCGGACGAATGCCCGTGACTAAGCAACTAGCCTATCAATGGTATGATACCCCCAATATTCATTTCTTTACCTATGCAGATTTTGAAGCATTGTGCAAAGAGCGAAATATTACTATTCTGCACCGTCAATTTTTGGCTAATGGATTTCCCGATCGACTTTTAAAATCTGTTTGGCCAAACCTTTTTACGGAAACAGCGGTATATCATCTAAGCCGCTAACCCAACACCAAATTAGGGAGATTCCCCAATGAAGTACCTGATAATGCTATCTATACTTCTGACCTCAATCGCTAATGCTGAGCCTATGAAACAAAGCCATTACAAACAGCATGGTGATACTAAAATTTTTTATAGCGCATTTGAAAGCTCATTTATTGCCCCTGAGGTTGCAGTGGCCTATAACTTTGTTCGCGGGAAGGATAAGGGTCTAGTTAATATAGCTGTAGTGAAAAAACTAGGTCGGGGTGAGCCGGCAACCATTTCTGGTCGAGTATTTAATATTTTGCAGCAATCTCAGCCGCTTGAATTTATTGCTATCAAAGAACAGAACAGTGTTTATTACCTAGCGCCGTTTGAATTTGATAATGAAGATCTTTTGACCTTTAAAATATCGGTCGATAGTCCCGCTAGCCAAGGCCCTTATAGTTTTAAATTCCAAAAGAAAATGTACCATAATTAATTTTAGCTAGAAGAGACTTTAGCGATGTTAGATATTAAAGACTTGGTGTTAGCGAGCGCCAATAAAGGCAAAATTAAAGAACTACAGGATATGCTAGGCGGTTTGGGTATTAATATTATCCCTCAACAACAGCTTGGCATTGAGGATGCAGAAGAGACCGGCCTAACGTTTGTCGAAAACGCTATCCTTAAGGCTCGTCATGCCGCAGAAATATCTGGCTTACCGGCTATAGCCGATGACTCTGGTCTTGAGGTTGATTATCTTAAGGGGGCTCCTGGAATTTATTCAGCGCGATATTCTGGTGCGGGGGCAACCGATCAAAGCAACCTCGATAAGCTAATGCTCGAAATGCGAGATGCCCCAGCCGATAAGCGCAGCGCTAGGTACCAAACTGTTATTGCAATCATGGCCCATGGCTCTGATCCCACCCCTATTCTGTGCCAAGGCACATGGGAGGGTGAAATTGCCTTTGAAGAAAAAGGCAGTGAAGGCTTTGGCTACGACCCCGTGTTCAAGCCTGCCGATGCCGATTGTCATGCGGCAGAATTAGAAAAATCGGTCAAAAATGCCATTAGTCATCGCGGCAAGGCCATTAATAAACTGATCGAAAAGCTTAAGCAACAAAGCCTCTAATGCTGGAACTACCCCCCTTATCTCTGTACGTCCATATCCCCTGGTGTGTGCGTAAATGCCCGTATTGTGACTTCAACTCCCACGAAAGTGCCGCTAAAATTCCCGAAAATGATTATTTAAAGGCTCTTTTTCGCGATCTTACAAATGATTTACCCTGGGTGCAAAATAGAAAAATACACTCGATTTTCTTTGGCGGCGGCACTCCCAGCCTGTTTTCTGCCAATGCCATAGAAAAAATCATCCAGGAAGCCGAGACATTGATTGGCTTTGAAGATGATATAGAAATTACATTAGAAGCCAATCCCGGTACGGCAGAACAGCAAAAATTTGCAGACTTCAAATCAGCTGGTATAAACCGCCTATCCATTGGCGTACAAAGCTTTAACAACGACCATCTTAAATTGCTGGGCCGCATTCACGATGGCGACAATGCCCTAAGGGCAATTGAAATGGCACAAATTTGCGGCTTCAAACGCTTCAATATAGACCTTATGCACGGCCTGCCTAAGCAAACTAGAGTCCAAGCTATAAGTGATCTAGAAACAGCTATAAATACTGGCGCAACCCATATCTCTTGGTATCAACTCACCATCGAGCCCAATACCGCGTTTTATTCTAAGCCGCCCATTTTGCCGATTGAAGATCAACTTGCCGACATACAGGATCTTGGCCTGCAAACACTGGCTAAAGCTGGTTTTGAACAATATGAAATATCAGCATTTGCGCGCAATGATCAACAGTGCAAACATAATATTAATTACTGGCAGTTTGGGGACTACTTAGGTATCGGCGCAGGCGCTCATGGAAAAATCACGCTACCCGATCAAAACAGTATTATTCGTTCAGCAAAAACACGCCTACCCAAGCACTACCTCAATCAGGGCACTTCGGTGTTAACCTCTAACAAGCCCATTGCTCAAGATCAACTGGCGTTAGAGTTTATGATGAATGGTCTTCGCTTAACCAATGGCGTAAAAAAGAACTTACTAAACAGCAGAACTGGGCTTTCTACTGATCATATTGAGGATAAAATTGAACAGTTAAACCAAGAGGGATTCTTAAAGCATCACTCCTCTCACTACTGCACAACCGATTTAGGCGCACGATTTCTCGACACCATATTACAACGCTTTTCTTAAATTTCTCACTTTAGTCAGCGCAACTTTTTGCTACAATGGTGAAAACTATAAATTAAGAAATAAGACTTCCATTGGATACTAACAGTCCACAAAACACAGTCCCTGCGGAAACTGCGCGATTATTACGCCTGGCCACCTATGCCTCGGTTAGCGTCGCTATTTTTTTAATTATTGTTAAGCTAATCGCCTGGGGGCGCTCGGACTCAGTTAGCCTGCTAGCAACCCTGGTTGACTCGACGCTTGACGCTTTCGCCTCTATTATTAATTTAATTGCGGTTAGGCATGCTCTTACGCCGGCCGACAAAGAGCATCGATTCGGCCACGGCAAAGCAGAGGCACTTGCCGGCTTAAGCCAATCGCTGTTTATTGCTGGATCTTCGCTGTTCCTGTTGCTTGAAGCCGTGCAGACGCTTTTCAATCCAACCGAAATAAAACATGCCTTTGCCGGAATTGTGGTAATGGTAATTTCCATTATTGCAACGCTGATATTAGTGAGCTTTCAGCACTATGTGATTAGAAAAACACGATCTGTCGCAATTAGCGCCGATGCGCTACATTATAAGTCTGATATCCTCATGAATTTAGCCGTGATAATCGCTTTATGGCTTGCAACTATGGGTCTGAATATATTCGACCCAATTATTGGCGGCATTATCGCCTGCTATATTTTATACAGCGTTTGGAGTATCGTCAGCGTATCTCTTGATCAATTAATGGATCGTGAACTCAGTGACGAAGTAAGGGCGGATATCAAACAGATTGTTCTAGCACACCCCCAAGCACAGGGAATGCACGATTTACGTACTCGACACTCCGGAACCATGACATTTATTCAGTTCCATCTAGAAATTGAAGACGAACTTACATTGGTGCAGGCGCATAATGCCTCCGATGAAATAGAGCTAGAGCTTTTGAAAACCTACCCCGGCTCTGAGATTATTATTCATATAGACCCCAAATCAGTGGTCGGAAAAGAGACAGTCGCGACATTCGAATAATTCGTCACAAATTTATAGCGCAAAGCACAAAGTATTCATTGGTGCAGGCAAGCACCTAATGATATTATGATTATATTAACAAAATGTTTACAACCTGTTTTTTTGGAGAAATTTCCCAATGAGTGACTCAATTGTCCACACAACCGATGCCAGCTTTGAAGCTGACGTTCTTCAATCCGAATTGCCAACACTGGTAGACTTTTGGGCGCCTTGGTGCGGCCCGTGTAAAATGATCGCCCCAATTCTGGATGAGCTAGCCATTGAGTATGCTGGCAAAATCAAAATCTGCAAAGTTGATGTAGACGGCAATCCAGAGAGTGCGGCTAAATTTAACGTTCGCGGCATACCGACTCTTTTAGTATTTAAAAATGGTGCGGTTGAAGCGACTAAAGTAGGCGCTCTTTCTAAAGGACAGTTAACCGAGTTTGTAGACGGTCTTATCTAAGTGACTTGCGACCCTTTGCGGGGTCGCAAAATTCAGCTTGCGTTTATAGCCACAACCCTATAATCTTATGCTGTTCCTTTTTTCTAAGCCCTGTCTTGCACAACTAAAAATAAAAAAGTGCCTACCGCGGCAATAGACTACACTCAAAAACAATCAACCCTTGGCATTGGTCAAGACAATAACTTCTTCGAATTACATACACCCTAAGAACCTTCTATGAACTTATCAGAATTAAAGCAAAAACCCATTGATGAACTGCTAGAAATGACCTCCTCTATGGGGCTGGACAATTTAGCGCGATCCCGCAAACAAGATATTATCTTTGCCCTGCTTAAGCGTCACGCTAAAAGTGGCGAAGATATTTATGGCGATGGGGTGCTTGAAATCTTGCCGGATGGCTTTGGCTTTTTGCGCTCTGCCGGCGCTTCTTATTTAGCGGGGCCAGACGATATATATGTCTCTCCAAGCCAAATTAGACGCTTTAATCTTCGCACCGGTGACCGTATTTCCGGAAAAATTCGCCCACCTAAAGACGGTGAGCGTTATTTTGCGATGCTTAAAGTCGATGAAATTAATTTTGATGCGCCGGAAAATGCACGCAACAAAATCCTATTTGAAAATTTAACCCCTCTCTTCCCTGATGAGCCTTTATTGCTTGAAGCAGGAAATGGTTCTACCGAGGATCTTACCGGTCGTGTTATCGATCTAGTATCGCCTATTGGCAAGGGGCAACGCGGACTTATTGTTGCGCCGCCAAAAGCCGGTAAAACTATTATGATGCAGAATATTGCGCAATCAATTATTCGCAATAATCCGGAGTGCTACATTATTGTTCTACTTATTGATGAGCGCCCTGAAGAAGTAACCGAAATGCAGCGCACTGTGCGCGGTGAAGTGATTGCATCTACCTTTGATGAACCACCCAATCGTCACGTTCAGGTGGCTGAAATGGTTATTGAAAAAGCCAAGCGTCTTGTTGAGCACAAAAAAGATGTGGTTATTCTTCTCGACTCAATCACCCGTTTGGCCAGAGCCTACAACACCGTTATCCCTTCTTCAGGCAAGGTATTAACTGGTGGTGTTGATGCCCATGCACTTGAGAAGCCAAAGAGATTCTTTGGTGCAGCGCGCAATATCGAAAATGGTGGCAGTTTAAGTATTATTGCTACTGCGTTGGTTGAGACTGGCTCAAAAATGGATGAAGTGATTTACGAAGAATTTAAAGGCACTGGTAACCTAGAGCTTATCCTTGATCGCAAGATCGCTGAAAAACGTGTTTATCCAGCCATTAATGTTCGCCGTTCAGGCACTCGTCGTGAAGATCTACTAATGGATGAAGCCGAACTGCAAAGAGTTTGGATACTGCGCAAACTACTGCATGATATGGAAGACCTGCCCGCTATCGAGTTTATGATAGAAAAACTCAAAGGTTTCAAAAGCAACGGTGAATTTTTTGGTGCGATGAAACGTAAATAGTTGGCATCCAGTTACTAAACTGACAAATATTGAGCCAGCCCCATGAAGCATTCTGATTTACGCAGTTTTATCTCACTCCTTGAGCAACAGGGTGAACTGGTTCGTATTTCACAAGAAGTAGACCCAAATCTCGAAATGACCGAGATCAGTGACCGCACTTTACGCGCCAAAGGTCCCGCCCTTCTATTTGAAAATCCCAAAGGCTATTCAATGCCCGTTCTATGCAACCTTTTTGGCACGCCAAAAAGAGTGGCCATGGGTATGGGGCAGGAATCGGTTACCGCTTTACGCGACGTTGGTGAACTATTAGCTTTTTTAAAACAGCCTGAACCCCCCAAAGATTTGCGCGATCTTTGGGACAAGCGCCATGACTTTAAGCAAGTGCTTAACATGCCGGTTAAAGCGCTCAAAAAAGCCCCCTGCCAAGAAGTCATTTTAGAGGGCAATCAGGTCGATCTAGGGCAGATTCCAATTCAAACCTGTTGGCCCGGTGATGCGGCGCCCCTTATAACCTGGCCTTTAGTAATTACCCGCGGCCCAGATAAAGAAAGACAGAATTTAGGCATCTATCGCATGCAAAAGCTGGCTAAGAATAAGCTGATTATGCGCTGGTTAGCACATCGTGGTGGCGCCTTAGATTATAGAGACTGGCAGATAAAACATCCTGGCAAGCCCTATCCAGTTGCAATTGCCCTAGGCGCAGACCCCGCGACTACCTTGGGCGCTGTTACACCTGTTCCCGACAGCCTATCTGAGTATGCTTTTGCCGGCCTTTTGCGCGGAGAAAAAACTTCAGTTGTGAAATGTATCGGCAGCGATCTTCAGGTCCCAGCTACCGCTGAAATTATTCTAGAGGGCTATTTACAGCCGGGCGAAGAAGCCGATGAGGGGCCATTTGGTGACCATACTGGTTATTACAATGAGGTTGAACGCTTCCCAGTCCTAACCGTAGAGCGCATCACCCATCGCAAACAGCCAATCTACCACAGTACCTATACTGGCAGACCCCCCGATGAACCGGCAATTTTAGGCGTAGCTCTCAACGAGGTGTTTGTGCCAATTTTGCAAAAACAGTTTCCAGAAATCACTGATTTCTATCTACCTGCTGAGGGCTGTTCTTACCGCATGGCAGTGGTCAGCATGAAAAAACAGTTCCCCGGACATGCCAAGCGCGTGATGATGGGCGTCTGGTCATTTTTGCGTCAATTTATGTACACTAAATTTATCATTGTTACTGATGAGGATATTGATATCCGCAATTGGGAGGATGTTATTTGGGCCATTACCACCCGTATGGATCCTACTCGCGATACGGTAATGATCGATAATACGCCAATAGACTACCTCGATTTTGCCTCCCCTGTTTCCGGACTTGGCTCAAAAATGGGGCTCGATGCAACCAATAAAATGCCTGGCGAAACCCATCGCGAATGGGGTGAGCCCATAAAGATGGACGCTGAGGTTATCCAGCGCATTGACAATCTTTGGCACGAATTAGGCATTAAAAACTCAGATCAATAATAGATCAATCAAGCACAGAAACTGCTTTTACACTTGCATAGCTTGCGCGAGAAGATTAAGTTGTACCTATAAATATAATTTCGCTTAGAGGCCAAAAGTGGACAATAATAGGGGTCAATTTTACCTTTTTACTAGGCGACGGTTTTTGCCGTTTTTTATCACCCAATTTCTTGGGGCGCTCAATGACAACTTATTTAAAAATGCCCTGTTAGTTATAATCGTAAGCAGTGCCGTTGCCTCCGCCGATAGTAATACAAACTTTACCACCAACCTTGCCGCCGGCTTATTTATTTTACCCTTTTTCTTGTTTTCTACCGTGGCGGGTCATCTTGCTGACCGCTTTGATAAAGCCTACTTAATCCGTCGCATTAAATTTGCCGAAATTATTCTGATGCTCATCGGGTGTTTTTCCCTATGGCAGACAAATATCAACCTAATGTTGGCGGTGCTATTTTTATTGGGCGTTCAATCCGCCTTCTTTGGTCCTATCAAATATGCCATTATCCCCCAGCATATGAGTCACAACGAATTGTTAGCGGCCAATGCACAGGTGGGTATGGGCACCTTTGTATCTATCTTGCTCGGCACTCTCATTGGTGGCTGGCTAGTAACTGAACCTCAGGGTCCAATGCAACTCGGTGCGCTGATTATATTAGTGGCAATTATTGGCTGGCTTAGTAGCTGCCAAATACCTAATGCCCCTGCAGAACAGAAAGCGAGCGAACAGCCGGCTTCATTCAACCCTATTCGAGAAACTGCTGTTAATTACCGTTTGGCCAAACACCATAAAACCGTCCTTTATTGTATTTTTTCTAGTTCTTGGTTTTGGCTTTATGGTGCCTGCTTTTTAACTCAGGTACCTAATTTTTCCGTGGCAATTTTGGGCGGTGATCCCAAACTAATTTCAATTTTGCTGGGCGCGTTTATTATTGGTGTGGCCATAGGCTCTCTATGTTGCAATCGGCTTTCACGAGGGCGGGTTGAGCCCGGGTTAGTACCTGTGGGCGCTTTAGGCCTTAGTCTTTTTGCCATAGATTTATTTTTTTCCTCAACCGCTTATGCGCAAATTAACTCTTCCGGCGACATTGTTTTACCCCTGGCCTTTTTGTCTATGCCCTCTGGGCTGAGAATTCTTGCAGACCTGCTGTTTATCGGCTTATTTGGCGGCCTATTTATCGTGCCAATTAATGCCATGATTCAGCGCAAAACCGATGGCGCAAGTCGCGCTAGAGTCGTCTCGGTGAATAATATTTTTAATTCCTTATTTATGGTTTCAGGCAGTCTTTTGGGCATGCTCTTTCTAAGTTATCTGGACTGGAGTATTCCTCAGTTCTTTTTGCTTCTGGCATTGTTTAATCTTGCCTATATGGGAACAATCTTTTATTTGGAGCCTGTTTTTGTTCAGAGCTTTAAACGCTGGGCCAATCTGAAGCATTCTTAAAATCAACAAATTTGAGCAATCAGTTGCTAATAATAAGGCAATAATTTGCTTTTTATCGCTAGCCTGTATGGGTTAAACTACCGCCTAATTCAAAGCTTCTGTCACGGCAAATATATGGTTCGATATATCTTACAAATGTCTGACGGCCGCGTTCTCGGCAAAGATTTAACCTGGACTTCCCACGCAAAAAATAATCCGCTTTTTAGTACAGAGCATCATGATATTGCCCTTAACAAATTGATTGAACTCAATGCTAAGGATATTGATCTACGCGCAAAGGTAACCGCCTGCGATGTCGATGATAAAGGTAACATTATTATTTCCGAAAACTCATCCAATGCGGCATAACTGGTAGTTATATGGCTTCTTTAACTGACCGCTTGGCCTTATTTGAAAATCCACAAGCATTAAAACTTTTGCGCGGCATTGTTCGCGGGATTGAAAAAGAAAGCCTACGTGTTTCGCCTAGTGGACATATTGCAAATTCGCCGCACCCAAAAGCCTTGGGCTCAGCTCTCACTCACCCGTCAATTACGACGGACTATTCTGAGGCTTTATTAGAATTTATCACCGCTCCCTCCTGCTCGATTGATGAAGTGCTTACCGAGCTTGATGATATCCATCGATTTACCTATCGTCATATTGGCAAAGAATTACTCTGGGCTAGTAGCATGCCTTGTCAATTAGGCGCTGATGACCAGATACCAATAGCCGAATATGGCTGTTCAAATATCGGTGTAATGAAACGGGTCTACCGACTGGGATTAGGCCATAGATATGGCCGCGCCATGCAAACTATTGCAGGAATTCACTATAACTTTTCTGTACCTGACGAGCTGTGGCTTGAGCTTCAACAGCAACAGCAAAACAGCCAGTCATTGCAGGATTTTAAATCCGATGGATACTTTCATCTAATTCGCAATTTCCGTCGCTATGCCTGGCTTTTGCTTTATCTTTTAGGCTCGGCACCTGCAGTTTGTAGAAGCTTTGTTGCCAATCGAGATCATCGTTTAAGCCCTGTAGGCGATGATAGTCACAGCCTTCACCAACCCTATGCTACCTCGTTGCGAATGGGTGATCTTGGCTATCAAAGTCAGGCGCAGTGCTCAGTGGATATTTCTTACAATAACCTAGAAAACTATGTGGCAACCCTGCGTGATGCCTTAGCTAGACCCTATCAACCCTATGATGAAATTGGTCTTAAAGACGATCAGGGCAACTACAAGCAGCTCAATACACACCTATTGCAAATTGAAAACGAATTTTACAGTGCTATTCGACCCAAGCGCACTGCGACACCCGCTGAAACACCCCTTCAAGCGCTAGAACATCGCGGGGTCGAATATATTGAGGTTCGATGCTTGGATGTAAATCCATTACTTGCTTGCGGCATTGATGCTCAAACCATCCGTTTTTTAGATACTTTTCTACTTTTTTGTTTGTTTGCTGATAGCCCACAAACGTCTAGCGCTGAATCTTTGGAGCTATCCGACAATATGTTGCGCACTGTTTACCAAGGGCGCGACCCCAAACTTAACCTTTGTCGTGGAGGTGAAGAGCAAAATCTTCGAGACTGGGGCGCAGATCTGCTGTTACAAATGCAGCCCGTAGCTGAACAATTAGATACTGCACATGGCGAAAACCATTATTTGGCTGCGCTACACCATATGCAATCTGCCATTGAAAATTCTAGCCTTACCCCTTCTGCCTCTATGCTTAACGAAATGCAGGAGAATAATGAAACCTACTACCGTATGGCGATGCGAAAAGCACAAGAACATAGAAAATTTTTCCATAGCGGCCACCTAGATCAGGCTGTAAACACACATTATACCGACCTCGCAAAACAGTCACTCCAACAACAGGTTGCACAGGAAAACAATGACTCGATTACATTTGATCAGTTTTTATCAGAGTATTGGCAATCATCACAAATTAATTAGTCAAGCCGTCAAATGATATACAATGACCCAATCATAATATCAGGAAAAAGATATGCAGCTTCCAAACTATAGAGTCCTTAATAGTCTTCAAGCCCTTTCTGGGGTGCTGTTAATTTTTATTGCTGTGTTTTATTTCCAAAATCATTTGCAGTTGGAGCCTTGCTATCTGTGTATCACCCAGCGTGTGTTTGTTATCGCTATTGCTGTTATTTGCGCACTCGCTGTGCTGCATAACCCAGCGCAATTTGGGCAAAGGGTCTACGCTAGCCTGTCTACGCTTATGGCGTTGATTGGTGGCTATTTTTCTATAAAACAACTATGGCTTCAGGGCCTGCCTGAAGATCAGGTGCCTGCCTGTGGCGTTCCGGTTGATTATTTATTTGATGCCTTCTCTATATCAGAAGCTCTAACTCACCTTTTGCGCGGCGATGGCAACTGTGCTGAAGTACAGTGGGAACTATTAAGCATCAGTATGCCCGGGTGGGTTTTAATCGCCTTTATCGGCTATGCCCTAATGGGAATCTTTCAGTTCACTCGAAAAGCCTAACCCCTTTCTATTTTAAAATATCTATTGGCTCATAAATAAACATTTTCCCTTATTCTAATAAAGAGAGTAAGCTGTAAAAGAATAATATGGATTATGGAATATTTTATGGAAGATAAAAATTTAAAGCCCAATGAATTTTGGCCGTGGGTACACGAACGCATAAAGCACTGGCTTGAAGCTCGCCGCGTGCTTCTTGTTACCTTTTGTGAGCTCAGCAACGTCAAAGATTTTCATGCCGAAAATCCCTTACAAGGCCAGCTATTACAAACCTTTTGCCAACAATTAGTTGACTATATTTCAGAGGGACACTTTGAAATTTTTGAGCAACTTATTAATGAAGGCCATTTATTTAATGATGCCGAGGCCTTGGCCTCGGGGAAAAAACTGCTTCCCGCTATCTATACACTGACTGATCTTTTGTTGGACTTTAACGATAAATACTTGGCTACCGATGATCTGTCTTCTCTGGCCGCTGACCTATCAAATTTGGGTGAAAATATGGCTCAAAGATTTGAAATTGAAGATAATATGGTGAATATCTTGCACAGTGCTCATTATCAGCAAGTACTAATTTCCAAAAAACCCATCAACTAAAATTTTTCACCCAATATAAAAAAGCCCCGCTTTAGCAGGGCTTTTAGATGCTTTAAGGATAAATTAGTCCTTTTCTGCCTTAGATACGTCAGCTTTCAATAACTCTACTTCAAATATCAATACTGAATTAGGTCCAATTGGCCCTTGTCCACCCGCACCATAACCCAAGTCTGCAGGAATATATAACTCCCACTTTGATCCTTCCGCCATTAGCTGAAGGGCCTCAGTCCACCCAGGAATCACCTGAGTGACACCAAATTTAACCGGTACGCCGCGCTTAATTGAGCTATCGAACTCGGTGCCGTCCAAAAGTCTTCCCGCATAATGGACTTCTACTGTGCTCTCTTTAGACGGCTTAGCACCAGTACCCGCCGTAATGATTTTATACTGTAGACCCGACTCGGTGGTAACAACGCCCTCTTTTGCGCCGTTAGCCTCAAGGAAGGCTGCGCCTTCCTTTAAGTTAGCTTTTGATTCAAGCTCAGCAGCTTCTTGCTCTGCTTTCTGCATTTCCTCACGCTTAGCCATCATTTGCTGTTGGAATGCTTGGATGGCGGCATTAGTTTCCTCTTCACTGAGCTTTGATTCCAACTTGGCTAAACCATCGGAAAAACCCTGTTGATAAGCGGCAAGATCTAAATCAATACCGGTAGAGCCAATACCTTTGCCATTTTCCATACCCATTAGGTAACTCACTTTTTGATCCTGCGTATCAATTGTCACTACTTCTGCCTCCGTTGCCTTCTCATGACCACAGGCTGAAATGCCTAGTGCAATGATTGAAATCAAGCTAATTTTTTTCATCTTTTTTTCCCAATAATTAAATTTAAATTTCCTAATGACTATTTTAGGCTATATTTATGACTAAAAAAATCTTAAATAGTTCGCTTTTGCTAACTAAGATCAGAATTATAGCGTTCTTTCAGCCATAAGATCCCATACTCCGTGCCCCAATCTTTCACCTCGCCGCTCAAATTTTGTCAGCGGTCTAAAATCAGGCCTTGGCACATAGTCTTGTGCCATATTTTTAAATCCATCTGCCTCACCCACCAACTCTAACATTTGCTCGGCATAGGGTTGCCAATCAGTGGCCATATGGACAACGCCACCCAGCCGTAACTTTTCACGGATTAGCTGTAAAAATTTTGGCTGAATAATACGTCGTTTATTATGCTTTTTTTTGTGCCAAGGGTCGGGGAAATAAATTTGCACCCTATCCAAACTCCCATCGGCAAAGCACTCATTAAGCACATCGGTTGCATCTGCGAGATACACCCTAAGATTACTAATATTTTTTTCTTGAGCGGCGTTAATTAGGCTGCCAACCCCGGGAGGATGTACCTCTATACCGATAAAATCTGTCTCTGGCTGCGCCTCTACCATTTCTAAAAGTGAGCCACCCATACCAAATCCAATCTCAACCACTTTGGGGTTATTGCGACCAAACACAGCATCAAGCTCTATGGCTCCATCAGCTAATCGCAGACCGTAGGCATCCCAACCTAATTCGAAGGCGCTGCGTTGGGCCTTCGTCATACGACCAGCCCTCACCACAAAGCTACGAATCGTTTTATCCCGGTATTCTGGCTTAATTTCCATCTATTTTTCTCTTACTGCTGCTAGTAGTAACATTATCCAGCCAATCATAAATGATAAGCCGCCCAGAGGTGTGATCATGGCTAATTGTGAAATATTGGTGGCAATAAGCAGGTATAGAGAGCCACAAAAAAGGATCATTCCCAGCAGAAAAAACCCTGCGGCATTTTTTTTCCAGCGCGTTGCTAATAATTTATCATCAATACCTATGAGTCCTAGCAGCGCCAGGGTATGAAATATTTGATACTGCACGGCAGTCTCTAGGGTATCCATACGTTTAGCCGTTAACACCGCCTCGAGTATATGAGCGGCAAACGCACCAATCACTACCGAAAACAGCCCGCTAATAGCGACCACTTTTATCCAAAATAATTTACTCATAGGTATAAAAAAACCGCATGGTTATAATTAGCCTATGCGGTTTCATACTTCTCTCTATTGATTGATTAGGCTTCCATGGCAGCACGAACTTTTTTCATCGCATTTTTTTCAAGCTGACGAATTCTTTCTGCAGAAACGCCATATTCATCCGCTAACTGATGTAAAGTTGCCTTGTCGTCATCTAACCATCGACGCTGGAGGATATCTTGGCTGCGTTGATCTAAGGATTGAACCGCTAGACCAAGTCGTGCATTGCTATCATTTTCAAAATCCTGATTTTCAAGCTGCTCCGCTGGGTTTGCGCTTTTATCTTCGAGGTAGAGTGCCGGCGCATAAGAAGTTTTTTCATCATCGTCATCGTCCGGCGCATCAAAACAGGCGTCGTGAGCCGCGAGACGCTTTTCCATTTCCATAACATCTTTTACTTCAACGCCTAAATCATCCGCAACAGCTTTGGCTTCGTCTGCAGATAACCACTGCAGCTGCTTCTTAGCCCCTCGAAGGTTAAAGAACAGTTTTCGTTGGGACTTTGTCGTGGCGACTTTAACGATTCTCCAGTTGCGCAGAATAAACTCATGGATCTCTGCCTTAATCCAATGCACTGCAAAAGACACCAATCGAGTGCCTTTTTCAGGATTGAAACGCTTAACCGCCTTCATTAAGCCAACATTGCCCTCTTGGATCAAATCGCCCAACGGCAAGCCATAACCATTGTATGAGCGCGCGATATGCACAACAAATCTGAGGTGCGCCATCACCATGCGACGAGCCGCCTCTAAATCGCCTTCATAGTAAAGCGCTTCGCCAAGCGAGCGCTCTTCATCCACAGATAAGATGGGCACAGAGGCTGTCCCCTGAATGTAAGCATTCAGGTTAGCGCCAGGACTCATCCAGTCCATTGTTTGAAGTGATTTACTCATACTTAAAAATTTCTCTTGTCTCAGCCGCCCATTATAGCAGTATTTAATAGATAATGCCTAATGAATGAATTTCAAGTGGACGCGAAGATAACTAGCAAATATTACGACTGTATTTCTATCTTGGTTTTATCCCCTTAAGGTGCCTGCCAACTGCTAGCCAGGAACCACTGAGCCCAAGCATTCCGCCAGTCGCAATCAATAGCATACAGCCTTGAAGCCCTGGGCCATTGAACCTATATTGACTGCCATAAAGCTCGCTGAGATGGGTAATCGAAGCACCCAGCCACCAAAAGCCTAAAACCAAGATCAATGAGGCCCCCATAGCACCCATCAGACCCATTAACAGTCCTGAGTATAAGAAGGGCCTTCTCACATAGGCATCAGTGCCACCAACTAGTTTAATGACGATAATTTCTTGCCGACGGCTGTGAATCGCCAATCTGATACTATTGCCGATAATCACTAAGACTCCCATGCCGAGAACTGCACCCAAAGCTAAAACAATCTTTTGTCCTATTTGAGTCAAGCTTTGTAGCCGCTGCAACCACAGCATATCAAGCTGGGCATCTTCAACTTGAGTAATCAGCTTTATTTTTTTTACCAACTGACTGGCTTGATCTGGCATTGGCGATTCGGCTTTAGGCGTAATAATAAATACTGGCGGCAGTGGATTGACCTCCAAATACTCTAGAGCTGAACCAAATCCAGAGCTATGTACAAATTCTTCCAGTGCTTGGTCGGGAGAGATATAAACCACTGATTTAACTTCTGGTATTGCCTCTAGCTGATACTTAATCGTCGCAACCTGTTTTGATGACGTATCGCTGGCTAGATATGCGGTGATCTGGGAGAAAGATTCAAAACGACTTCCCAGTTGGCTGGCGTTATCCACGGTCACAAAAAGTGTCGCCGGCAACGATAGTGCAATCGCAATCACTGAGGTGGTCATAATGGTTTGAAGCGGCTCTTTAGCCAATCTGTTAAAACTGTCTTGAATGGTATGCAAGTGATGGCCGCATGCTGACCTTATGCCAGCGATAAGACCAAATTTTATGTCCGCTGCACCGCGACGAGAACGAGCATTAGAAGATTGTGCCATCAACACCCCCATCATCAACCACCATGCCCTGGTGCAAACGAATAATTCTGTTTTTCATACGGTTAATTAGGTCAATATCATGGGTTGCAATTAATACGGTTACGCCAACATCTTGAAAGCGCCGAAAAAGCGCCATAATCTCTGCCGAAAGTGCAGGATCTAGGTTGCCTGTAGGCTCATCAGCTAAAAGTATTCGCGGCTTATGGACCACCGCCCGAGCAATGCCTACTCGCTGTTGTTCGCCGCCGGAAAGCATCATTGGGTTATGTCGCTCTTTTGATAACAGCCCAACGCCATCAAGTGCTGCGCGAACTCGACGGCCAATTTCTTTGCGCGTTTGCCCCGCCACCTGCAGCGGCAATGCTACGTTTTCAAAAACACTGCGATCCATTAATAATTGGTGATCTTGAAACACAACCCCTAGTTGGCGGCGATAACTTGGAATTTTGCTATTGGCTAAGCGATTTATATTTTTACCATTGATAAGCAAGGTTCCAGAGCTCGGGCGTTCAAGTAGCATTAACAATTTAAGCAGAGTGCTCTTGCCCGCACCTGAACGTCCTGTTAAGAACGCCAATTCACCGGCATTAATCTGTAAATTGATATTGCTCAGCGCCTCATCGCCACCTGGATAACGCTTGCTGAGATTATCAAAGTGGATCATTGTTTACTCGACCTGCTCAGCGCCCATTAATGCTTCTATAAAGTCAGTGGCAACAAAAGACTGAAGATCTTCCTGCCCCTCACCCACACCTATGTAGCGAATGGGTGTTGAGAACTGTTGTGCTAAGGCGAAAATAACTCCGCCTTTTGCGGTGCCATCTAATTTGGTTAGTGCGATACCAGAAACGCCAACTGATTGATTGAATTGGGTCATTTGAGCCACTGCATTTTGTCCGGTCCCTGCATCTAATACTAGCAGAACTTCGTGAGGGGCTGTGTCATCTAGCTTGCCGGCTACGCGCTTAACCTTTTCTAACTCTTCCATCAGGTTGGCTTTGTTATGCAACCTTCCAGCAGTATCGGCAATAACTACATCAATACCGCGACTTTTGGCCGCCTGAATGGCATCAAAAATCACTGAGGCACTGTCTGCCCCCGTATGCTGCGCTACAACAGGCACCCTGTTGCGCTCACCCCAGGCTTGCAATTGCTCCACCGCAGCCGCTCTAAAGGTATCGCCTGCCGCCAACAATACTGACTGCCCCTGCTGCCTTAAACGATTAGCGATTTTGCCAATGGTAGTAGTTTTGCCAACACCATTGACCCCCACAACCAATATTACATAGGGGCCATTGTCTGATTCTGGAATCAGTGCCATTTCACAGGGCTGTAGTTTGGCATACAGTAATTTCTTAAGCGCTGAATGCAGTGCAGCGCCGTCTTGCAGCTGATTTCGCTTCACTTGCTTGGTCAATTCTTTAATAATCGATTCGGTCACTTCAATACCTACATCGGCAACCAATAAAAGGGTTTCTAACTCTTCTAAAATCTCTGCATCAATGACTTTTTTACCAAGAAACAAGCTGCCAAAACCGCTGCTAGTTCGAGACAGCGCGCTGCGCATTCGCTGCAAAAAAGTCTGAGTTATTTTTTTATCACCAGAATCTGACTGGGCGGCATTTTCAGAGGCGCTACTGACACCTGATTCTGAATTATCGCGCTTAAATCGATCAAAAAAAGATTTTTTTTCTGGCTGGTCCATTGATTTAAAAAGCTCCCATTAAAAATGTTTGGTTTTCAGCATTGACAACATCTAGTGTATCCTATCCCCGACAACAGTCCCATAACTAAGGGCTTTATAATTTGACTGGGAGCGATTTTTCATTGGCAACAAAAACAACTAACCAAGCACCGGAATCTGTGCGACTTATTGCTGGAAAATGGCGCAGTAGAACCCTAAAGTTTATCGCTACCGATGGGTTGCGTCCTACTGGAAGTCGCATTAGAGAAACGCTATTTAACTGGTTAGCGCCTGCTATCGAAGGAGCCAGATGCCTTGACTTGTTTGCCGGCTCGGGAGCTCTGTGTTTTGAAGCGCTGTCTAGAGGCGCTAAAAGCTGTACCGCACTCGAGAACAATAGATCTGCTGCTACTCAATTAACTAACAATAAAGCCATGCTAAATGCGGCGGATCTTGACATTGTTGCCACAGATACCATTAATTTTCTCGGCAATAACACCGCAAACTCGCAATTTGATGTGGTTTTTTTAGACCCTCCATTTGATCAAAAACTGCATTTAAGGGTAGCGCAGTTGTTAACGGAGGGCGCTTGGCTGGCAAAAAATGCCTTAATTTATTGCGAGCTACCCCTAGCAGAGCCTCACCCTGTAATAGCTAATTGGCAACTATTGAAATCTAAAACTGCCGGGAATGTGCGTTTTTGCCTTTTTGCATACGTTGAGCAAAGTGGTTTAATTAAGTAAGATGCATTTCCTAAATTTAGCAGTTAGAGCGCCAAGCCTATGAAAACTATCGTTTATCCGGGTACCTTTGATCCAGTTACCAATGGTCATATTGATCTTGTGGAACGTGCATCTAGGCTATTTGGAAAAGTAGTTATTGGTATTGCTAGCAGTCGCCAAAAAAGTCCTCTTTTTACCATTGAAGAGCGAATTCAGCTGGCGACTGAGTGCTTACAGCATATTCCCAATGTTGAAATTTATGGCTTTGATAGCCTTCTGGTCGATTTTGTAAAACAGTGCAAAGCCGATGCTATCATGCGCGGGCTGCGCGCAGTATCTGACTTTGAATATGAGTTTCAACTTGCCAATATGAATCGGGCGCTTTCGCCGGAAATTGAAAGTATTTTCTTAACGCCTTCTGAAAAATTTTCTTATATCTCATCATCGTTAATTAGGGAGATTTGCTCACTAAAAGGTGATGTCTCTCAGTTTGTTCCATCTAATGTAGCCAAAGCCTTGGCTGATAGATTACAAAAATCCTAGACCTTAAAAAGTTTAAGTTTGGCACTTGGGACAAAACACCGAGCTTCGCTGTCCCAGTTTCATTTCCTTAAGGGTGGTATTACAAACATTACAGGGTTCACCTCCACGGCCGTAGACATCTAAAGATTGTTGAAAATATCCGGGCTGACCATCACTGTTTACAAAGTCGCGCAACGTTGTACCGCCCTGATGAATCGCTGCCGCTAACACGTCCTTAATATTTTTTGCCAACTCGTCGTAACGCTTTTTAGATATATTACAGGCCGCCCGATCTGGCCGAATACCACTGCGAAAAAGCGCCTCTGACGCATAGATATTACCGACACCTACAACCACTGAGTTGGTCATAATAAAAGGCTTTACTGCCATTTTACGCTTGCGAGAGGCACTGTATAGATGACCGCCATAAAACTCATCGGATAGGGGTTCTGGCCCCAAATTACCTAGCTGCGAATGCTCTGCAAATGACCAAAGCCAACATCCAAACCGACGCGGATCGTGGTAGCGCAGTGCCTGGTGGTTGGCTAACTGCATTTCAATATGATCGTGCTTGCGCCAATTTTCGCTGGGGTTAACAATCCTCAGGCTTCCGCTCATGCCTAGATGAATTAAGATCGATCCATTATCCAGCTGTAACACAATATATTTTGCCCGGCGGGTTAGCTGCCTAATTGTTTGGCCGCGCACAATATCTTGAATATTGTCGGTTACCGGCCACCGAAGTTTTGGTTGACGAACGGTGATGTCGGTGATTTTTTGGCCCTCAACATAAGGCGCTATACCCCTAAGCGTGGTTTCTACTTCTGGTAATTCAGGCATAATTTTAAACGGTCACCCTAGGGCACAAAAATCGACTATTAAGGCTTAGAATAACATAGAAAAACCATAAGCCTGACGAATGAATGACTAGTAATTTTTTTTAATTGCAGTAGAATCCACCTCAGTGCCAAAGACCGACCAATAGAGGCTTTACTAAAATGGCTTTAGGAAAAAGACGCAAAGGAGAAGATGATTCTCAAATTGATTTAACGCCCATGCTCGACGTGGTGTTTATCATGCTTATTTTCTTTATTGTAACCGCCTCATTCGTCAATGAAACTGGCCTCAATGTTGATCGCCCACCGACTACCGATCAACCGCCACCCGATTCAGCCAATACCAATATCGTATTTAGGGTTTCTGAGAGTAATGAAATTATTCTTGAGGGACGCAGAATCGATATTCGCTCTGTACGCGCTAATGTTGAGCGCTTACATGCAGAAAAGCCTGAAGCGAAGGTGGTTATTAACTCCCACCCGAAAGCTAAAACTGAAATCTTTGTTATGATTTCTGATCAGGCTAGAGAAGCGGGCGTCTATAATATTTCTCTGTCTACCGATTAAATCTAGCGCTCTCCTGGGCCAATAGATTGGCGATTGCTTCAAGATACGACCTTAAGCCTTGCATTTAAGTGTGGCTGTGAGATTATTAGTCTAAATTAAAAGACCATAATCAATGGCTGTTATTTAGGGCAACGTATGATCAAGTTAGATCTAAATTCTGTTTCGCTGATCCAGAAAAGCCTCCCTGCTTTTGGCAAAATTAGCCCGCAAAAACCGCACATTGAATGGCTAGACGCCTATCTATCCCTTTATAAGCTCCCTGATTTAGGCCATAACTTAGCGTTTTACTGCGGCACCTTACAAGCGAACCAACAATCCATCTTTGCCGCCGCTTGGGAACCTCCTCAGCCTGAGGGCACAGCGATTATCGTGCATGGCTACTTAGACAATCTGGGTTTATTTGGACATCTAATCAATTATTTATTGAGTAAAAATTTAACGGTTGTGTGTTTTGATTTACCCGGTCTTGGATTATCCGATGGCGAGCACGCTTATATTAACGATTTTTCTGACTATACAGCGGCACTAGAGGTGATCCTGCAACTTTGCCAACAGCAGTTTACTGCACCCTATCATGGTTTAGGCCAGAGTACCGGAGGCGCTATTTTATTAAAGCATCTACTTGATAATGAGGCCGCCGGAGACTATCCGTTTAACAGCCTAAATTTACTGGCCCCTCTGCTTCACCCCAAAGGCTGGTGGTTAAACCGACATCTTCTACCCTGGGTAAAGCCTTTTAGAAAATCACTTAAACGGCGTTATGGCAACAGCTCCCACGACCAAGAGTTTCTGTCCTTTATCCGTCAAAAGGACATTTTTCAACCTAAGACCATGCCAATGCCTTGGTTTGTGGCGGCGGAAAAATGGGCGCGCGAGTTTGAAGGCTGCTCAGGAAGCCCGTTTTCGGTTAATGTCATTCAGGGTACTGGCGATACTACCCTTGACTGGAAATACAATCTGAAAATTTTTAAGAAAAAGCTACCCAATATGAAATTGCATGTTATTGAGGATGCCTACCACCATATGGCGAATGAGGCTGTGGACATTCGCAGCCAGATTTTTGATGCCATGGAGCTTTAACAGGACTACTAATCAACGCCCATAAACCACATCAGGCAGCCAAGTTGCAATCTGCGGCCAAACAGCCAACAGCAGCATTAACACTAGCTGCATAAAGATAAATGGAATGACTCCGCGATACATCGCCGATGTCTCAACAGAGGCTGGCGCCACCCCGCGCAGATAAAATAGAGCAAAACCGAATGGCGGGGTCAAAAAAGAGGTTTGTAAATTAATTGCTATCATCACGCCAAGCCATACTGGATCAAGACCCATAGCCAAGAGCACTGGACCGACAATGGGCACTACAACAAAGGTAATCTCAATAAAATCTAAAATAAAGCCGAGCAAGAAAATAACCAGCATCACTAAAATTGTAGCTGATACTACTCCACCGGGAAGGCTAGCAAAAAATTGCTCCACAACCTCTTCGCCACCAAAGCCCCGAAATACCAAAGAAAATACCGCGGCGCCGATAAGAATTAAAAATACCATTGAGGTTACTTCTGCCGTGCCCTGAGCTACCTCTCGCAATCGAGTTAGGCTTAAGCGCCCCTTAAATGCTGCCAATAAGATAGCGCCAAATGCACCCACGCCAGCCGCTTCTGTGGGGGTAGCGGCTCCGGCAAGAATTGAACCTAATACCGCAATAATTAAGCAGATGGGCGGCAATAGATCTTTAAGCAGTTTTAACAGCTGTGCTTGGTCTTGACTCGTATTGTAAGCCTGAGGTGTTACTAATTTTGGTCGCGCCACCAGAATGGCATAACTGATATAAAAAACAACCAGTATCAAGCCCGGAATAATGGCGCCCACAAATAGGTCGCCTATGGAGACCGTCTTTGGGGTAAAGATGCCCATATTTAACTGTGCCTGTTGGTAAGCACTAGACAGTGTGTCCCCCAATAAAACCAGGGCTATTGAGGGTGGAATAATTTGCCCTAGGGTTCCTGTGGCGGCAATAATACCGGTAGCCTGAGAAGATGAGTATCCTCTGTTGAGCATGGTCGGCAACGACATCAATCCCATGGTGACTACCGTAGCGCCAACAATGCCGGTGCTCGCGGCTAACAACGCCCCCACTAAAACAACAGATACGCCAAGACCACTGCGAAATCTGCCAAATAAGGCGGCCATACTACCGAGCAAGTCCTCTGCTAAACGCGACTTTTCAAGCATTATGCCCATCAACACAAACAGCGGTACCGCAATTAGGGTGCCATTTTGCATAATACCAAAGAGTCGATTTGGCAATGCCTGCAAATAGGCTGGATCAAAATTCCCCGCGGCTGTGCCTACAAAAGCGAACAACAACGCCGTACCTGCCAGTGAAAAAGCGACGGGATAGCCCGCCATCAAAACCAGGCAGACGGTTAGGAACATAATAAAGGGAATCCACTCAGCCATTATTGAGCTTCCCCTGTCTTTGTTCTGGCTTTAGTTATCACCAAAACACTCTCTATTATTTGCCCGACTCCCTGCAACCCAAGAGTAATAGGCATAATAATCATAAGCGTTTTAAGCAAATAAACTGCAGCTATGCCACCTGTTTCCGATGAAGTTTCTTTAATTGACCAACTGGCCATCACGTAGTCCCAGCTACCGAATAGGATTAAGCCGCAAAATGGCAGCAGGAATATAGCCGCGCCGATTAAATCTACGATTGCTTTACGCCGCGGTGAAAATTCTCGGTAAAAAATATCCACCCGAACATGCCCTCCACGCTGTAATGTAAAAGCTAAACCCAACATAAAAATTATCGCGTGCACATAACTAACCGACTCTTGGATAGCGATAGAGCCAACGCCTAATAAATACCTGGATATAACAACGGTCATAACCAATATGACCAGTAATAATGTTAGCCAAGAAATAATTTGACCAACGCTGTTACTTAACTGATTTATGCGCTGAGAAATTTTTGATAATAGAATCATCGGTCCATTCTACCTGATAATTGATCATCTTCTGAATACAGAATAAATTGATTGTAAATTTATGCTGCGAATGGCTTAAAATAGCACTAAGTTTGGGGCAAACCAAAAAAATAATTTGTCAGTAAAATACATACTGACAATATAATGCAATTAAAAATAGGGCAACGATCGCTATGATGCTGACCATTATTTCTCCTGCTAAAAAGCTAGATTATAGCCAGCCTTCAGAGGCTCAGACATTTACTCAGCCGTTGCTGCTTGAGCATTCGGAACAACTGCTTAAAGACCTACGACTCTTATCGCCAGAGGATATTTGCTCGTTGATGGGCCTCAGCGACAAACTCGGAGCCCTCAATTACGAACGCTTTCAAGAGTGGCAAACGCCCTTTTCGACCGACAATGCTAAGCAGGCTATCTTGGCCTTCAAGGGCGATGTCTATCAGGGTCTAGATGCCGACAACATGAGCGCTGATGAGCTCCGTTGGGCACAAGATAATTTGCGCATTCTCTCTGGACTCTATGGTCTGTTGCGCCCACTGGATTTAATGCAGCCCTACCGACTGGAAATGGGCACTAAATTTGCCAATCAACGTGGCGCAAATCTCTATCAATTCTGGGGCGGGATAATTACAGATCAGCTAAATAAATTGTTCCCCGCCTCAGCTAAATCAGTCTTGGTCAATTTGGCGTCAAATGAGTATTTTAAATCGGTTCAGCCAAAAAATATTAATGCCGAAATTATCACGCCAGTATTTATGGACCAAAAAGGCGATAAATATAAAATTATTAGCTTTTTTGCCAAGCGTGCTCGCGGTTTGATGAGTGCATTTATCATTAAAAATAAAATCACGGATGCCGAACAACTCAAAACGTTTAATGTGGACGGCTATAGCTTTAATGCTGCCATGAGTGAAGGCAATAAATGGGTGTTTTGCCGGGCAGAAGCCTAGTACTGAAGGTTATAGTCGAGTGCGAGCCCAATAAATATTGCCATGCCAACCCGATGGTTGTTTAAAAATGCGTTAAAACAGCCCTCGGCTTCTCGCGAGCGTGCCTGAAGGTGCTGCGCAATAAAATAGCCAGCCGCAATCACTAGCCCCAAGGCAAATATACCGCCACGGTTAAAATAAACCCCAGCAAGCCCCAGTAAAATTAGGCTGACAATTTGCAGAACGGCGATTATTAGTAGGTCATATTTACCAAACAGTATTGCCGTAGATTTAACCCCAATGTTTAAATCATCTTGCCGGTCGACCATCGCATAATAGGTGTCAAAGGCTATGGTCCACAGCACAATAGCGCCAGAAATTAACCACAGCCCCATTGGCAATGTTTGTTGCTCAGCGGCAAATGCCATTGGCACTGCCCATGCCCATGCTATGCCCAAGCCAAGTTGTGGCAAATGGGTTAATCGCTTTAAAAATGGGTAGATAGCGGCCAATAGCACACCGATGACGGACAGAATAATGGTAAGTAAACTGGTTTGTAATACCAACACAAAGGCTATTGCTAAAAGTACTAAAAACAGCGCTAGCGCATGCTTGGGGGCAATCTCACCCGCCGGAATTGGCCTGTGTTGCGTTCTAGTGACATCGCCATCCACATTGCGATCAGCATAATCGTTAATAACACAGCCTGCGGCCCGCATGACTAATACCCCAGCGGTAAATATTAGGACATTTTTTAACGAGGGCTGGCCGCTAGAGGCAAACCAAAGCCCCCAATAGGTTGGCCACAGTAAAAGATAAATGCCTATAGGCTTATCCAAGCGCATTAGGCGTATCCAGGGGTTTTGTTTTAGGTGGTTAATAAGCTTCATCTGTCATCAACGTTGAAATGATTAAAGGCTGTTAGTATTAAAGGATGGCAGAAAAAATTCAGCCACCAATAGTGGTTTTTTATCTAACCTAAAAACTGAACGTCTGCCCCATATGCAATTGTCATCACTGGCTGAGCGGCAAGGTAATTTATTATTATCAGAATTAATACAGGCAGCTTGAACCGGCTCACGGGTCATTGAAGGATCTGAAAATAAAAGTGCACCCAAAGGCTGATTATCCAGCTGCCTTAGTTTGCGTAATCTGCCAGTTAACGTTGTTAGTGGCAAAACGCTTCGCGCAAAAACCCAAGGTCGGCCAACACCGCATAATAATACTTCACGAATCATTGCCTGCTGCCGATCAGGAAGACCTAGGGCATGCCGCTCAGACAGCGATGGCACCTGAAATTGCTGTTTAATCACATTGACCGACAAATCACCATAGCTCGCATCCAGTAACCGCTGCGTCAACGACCCTGAATCAAACAACCAGGTTCGCCATGATTTGGGGATGCGATAATCTGTCTGAGAAAGCATGCTATACCAAGAGATCTCAGCATGATTAAAAGACATCATTGAAGGTAGCTGCAACACTTAGATTCCAGAAGAATAAATTGGAGGAAAGCCCTCTGGCTGAGCGCGAAAGCGCTTATATTCCCATTGGTACTGTTCTGGCGCCAACGCCGCAATCGATTCAACGCCGGCATTCATCGCCGCAAGACTCTCGCTTTGATCGGCCTGGTAAATTGACGGATCTGCAGGTGAAAAATGGAGTTGCCACCCGCCTGCGTCGCGCAAAGCACAACAAAAAATAGCCTGGGCATTGGAGCGATTCAATAAATTATGCGTAAGTGTCATGGTAAGCGCCTGAACACCAAACAATGGTGCAAATTCACCCCCAGATCTCGAAGGCTGCTGATCGGGCAAAATAGCCACAGTTTCAGATCTTTTTAACGCCTTAAGCAACGCTGCCACACCACTGAGATTGGTAGGCACTAAGTTAGCGCCGGTTTTTTCGCGCGAATGTTTAATCCACTGATCTAAAGCCGCTATTTTAGCCGGCTGATAAAGTGAGGTCATGGCAGTTTGCTGCGCAATCCACAGCCCAATTACCTCCCAGTTGCCTTGATGGGGAATCAATAAAATGGTCCCTCTATCATTGCTTAAAGCCTCTTGCAGGAGCGCTTCACCCTCAACGGAAACAATTTTTGTCTGCAACCATTTTGAAGGTTTGCGCCACAATATAGGCGTTTCGAAAAAAGCCTGACCGAGATGCTGCATTCTTTTTTTAGCTAATTGTTGATTGGCCTGTTGAGACTGGCTCGAAAAGCAAAAAGATAGATTACGCAGGGTTATTTTGAACGATTTTGAAGAAAAAGCCGCCATTGCCATACCCATGACTTTGCCTAAAAATCTCGCCACACCCAAAGGCAGTAGCGAGATAATTTTCATCAGTCCGAGCAGCAACGCTGACTTCATAATTTGCTAGGCAACTCGTTAGCTAGATATTGTCGCAACTCTTCACCAATCTCGTTATGCTCAAGCCCCAGTTCAATATTGGCTTTTAACAGCCCCATCTTACTGCCGCAGTCATAGCGAATACCCTGATACTCATAGGCCAACACCTGCTCTGCTTTTAATAGGGTCTGGATAGCATCGGTAAGCTGCAACTCACCCCCAGCGCCGGGCTTTAGATTGGCAAGATGCTCAAAAATTTGCGGAGTAAATACGTAGCGCCCCGTAACACCCATATTTGAGGGCGCATCTTCAAACGCCGGCTTTTCAACAATATTATCAATAAGGTGCACATGATCCGATTGCTCTTTGCCGCTTATAACACCATAGGAAGATATTTCAGGGCCCTCTACTTTCTGTACCGCAATCACTGAGCTCTTATAATAATCAAAAACCTCTACCATTTGCTTTACAGCACCCTTTTTGTGATGAATTAAATCATCGGCCAAGATGACTGCAAAAGGCTCGTCGCCCACTAAATGCGAGGTAACAGCTACTGCATGACCCAAGCCCAAAGCTTCATTTTGACGGATATAGGTACAACTTACCCCTTTTGGCACAACATTCTGGGCAATTTCTAATAATTTCTTTTTGCCTCGCTGCTCAAGCTGATGCTCTAGCTCATAGGCTTTATCAAAATGATCGGCAATACTGCGCTTGGTGCGACCAGTCACAAAAATCATTTCGGTAATACCCGCCTCAACCGCTTCTTCAACCGCGTATTGGATTAGTGGCTTATCCACTACCGGCATCATTTCTTTGGGGTTAGCTTTGGTAGCGGGCAAAAACCGCGAGCCCATTCCGGCTACGGGAAATACTGCCTTGCGAACCTTGTCGCCATGTTTGATATGCTTCATTTAAAAACTCCATCGAGACAAATATGAACCTATTCATTGCATTATATATTGATCTAAGCCTTTAAGGGGCTCAAATTATCCCTTTTAAAGAATTTTTAGCTCTATCTTTATCAGTCTGCACGTTTATAATTGCGCTCTTATTGTACAAAGTTAACGATTTGGTGATTTTTGTGGGAAATATGACGGCTGCTCCTCAGACTTTTCAGGAGCTTATTGCAACACTACAGGACTTTTGGGCTAAACAGGGCTGCGTTATTATGCAGCCACTCGATATGGAGGTAGGTGCGGGAACCTTTCATCCAGCAACTTTTCTGCGCTCGATTGGGCCTGAAGTATGGAATTGCGCCTATGTACAGCCATCGCGCCGCCCCACTGACGGGCGCTATGGCGAAAACCCTAATCGCCTGCAGCACTACTATCAATTTCAAGTAGCGCTTAAGCCATCACCGGAAAATATTCAGGAGCTTTATTTAGACTCTTTGCGTCATCTAGGTGTAGACACCGCTATTCACGACGTTAGGTTTGTTGAAGATAACTGGGAATCGCCCACGCTTGGCGCTTGGGGTCTCGGCTGGGAAGTGTGGCTAAACGGCATGGAAGTCACGCAATTTACCTATTTTCAACAGGTAGGCGGCCTGGAGTGCTACCCAGTGACCGGTGAAATTACTTACGGCCTTGAGCGCATTGCCATGTATCTGCAAGGTGTTGATAGTATTTATGACCTAGTATGGTCAAAAGGACCAGCGGGCACTGTGACCTATGGTGATGTTTTTTTGCAAAATGAGCGCGAATTGTCTGCGTTTAACTTTGAACATGCAGACACCGACTTCTTATTTAATGCCTTTGATCAATACGAAAAAGACGGCGAGCACCTTATCGAGCAGAAGCTACCTTTACCCGCCTATGAAATGGTAATGAAAGCATCCCATACCTTTAATTTATTAGACGCTCGTAAAGCGATTTCGGTGACTGAGCGCCAACGCTATATCTTGCGTGTGCGAACACTGGCTCGCGGCGTTGCGCAGAGCTATTTTAATTCTCGACTTGAGGCCGGCTTCCCGCTCGCGGATAAGGCAATTGCTCAAGAAGTGATAGCCAAACACCAAGGAGAATCATCATGAGTGCTGATTTTCTGATTGAGCTCGGCACCGAAGAGTTGCCGCCTAAAGCATTGAAGTCTCTTTCCACAGCTTTTACCGAAGGCGTTGTTAGTGGATTGAGCGACCAGGGCCTCAATTTTGAGACTACAGAAGCATTTGCGGCACCAAGACGTTTAGCCATCGTTATTAAGGGGCTACAGACTCAGACGCCAGACAAAGATCTGGTGATTTGGGGCCCACCGACCAAAGTCGCTTTCGCGGATGACGGTACTGCTTCACAAGCAGCTGAAGCCTTTGCTAGTAAAAATGGTGTCACTGTTGATCAACTATCGTCTTTGGTTGAAAACGATGGTCAACAAGACAAGCTATGTATAAGACGCACTGAAAAAGGTATCGAAACCAAAACCCTGCTGGGCAACATCATCAATGATTCTTTGGCCAAGCTGCCAATCCCCAAGCGCATGCGTTGGGGTTATAAAAGAGAAGAGTTTGTGCGTCCAGCACAATGGGCTGTTCTGCTATTTAACAACGAAGTGCTCAATGACCCTATTCTGGGGATTGCCGCAAGTAATACCAGTCGCGGGCACAGATTTCATGCTAATCATGAAATCGTTATCGAATCACCGAGTAGTTATCGACAACAGATGCGCGATGCCTTTGTTATTGCCGACTTTAATGAGCGAAAAGATATTATTAGACAGGGTGTTGCTAAGCTTGCCCAGGATATTAACGGCACCGCTGTCGTTGAGGACGATCTGCTCGATGAAGTAACAGCACTTAATGAGTGGCCGGTGCCGCTTATGGGTAAGTTCGACTCACATTTTTTATCGATTCCTGCCCAAGCACTCGTTTCATCAATGAAGGAGCATCAAAAGTACTTTCATGTGCTAGATGCCAACAAGCAACTATTGCCGGCGTTTATTACTGTGGCTAATATCGAAAGTACTGATCCAGCACAAGTTGTTGATGGCAATGAGCGCGTGATTCGTCCGCGCCTAGCAGATGCCGCTTTCTTCTACGAAAATGATCAAAAAACTAGCCTTGAAAGTCGCCGTGACTCACTCAAAAATATCGTCTTTCAAGCTGATCTAGGTTCTGTTTTTGACAAAACCGAGCGAGTGGCCGCCATTGCTGAGTATCTAGCGAATGAAATAGGTGCGCTACCCAAGCTAGCCCGCCGAGCCGCTGAATTAAGTAAATCTGATCTAGTCACCGATATGGTAGGCGAGTTTGACGACCTGCAGGGCGTTATGGGACGTGACTACGCTCTAAACGACAATGAAGACTCAGAGGTTGCTGAAGCCTTATTTGAACAGTATCTACCGCGTTTTTCTGGTGATATTGTCCCCAATACAGATACTGGTGCAGCCTTGGCCCTGGCAGACCGTCTAGATAGCCTGATAGGTATTTTCAGTATCGGACAACAGCCTTCAGGTTCACGCGACCCCTTCGCTTTAAGGCGCGCCAGTCTCGGCGTGTTGCGCATTATGCTGGAGCACAAAATCGACCTTAACTTAGTTGATGTTCTAAGCTATTGTAATACCCAACTAAACATAGGTAAGCGGGCAAAATTGTCTGGAATTGATCTTGAAAAGCAAGTGCTCACTTACACTCTAGACCGCTTTAAATCATGGTATAAAGAAAAAGGATTGCCAGCAGAGGTGTTTTTATCTGTTGCTGCCCTCAACCTCGGTAACCCTTTGGATATTGATGCTCGCGTCTCGGCTGTGCACAGGTTTACACTACTCCCTGAGGCCTCATCCTTAGCTGCTGCCAACAAGCGCGTTTCAAATATTTTGACGAAGCAATTGGCTAATTCAGATGTGGTTGCGCTTAATACAGGTCTACTGCAAGAAAATGCAGAAAGGCAACTTTATGATAGCCTTAACAGCCAAGAAACGCTGATTGCACCCCTTTTGGCTAACAGAGACTATTACGCTGTGCTGGAAAAGCTGGCTCAGCTTAAACAGCCAGTTGACCAGTTCTTTGAAGATGTCATGGTTATGGCAGAGGATATAGAATTGCGTCAAAACAGATTGGCACTATTAGATAAGTTGCACAAACTATTTATCAATGTGGCCGATATATCATTACTGGTGCCGGCAAAATAATGGGGAGCTAAGCGTACAGCCTAATGAAATGCCTGCTAGCCATTTTTAGAGCCGCCTTGTTTTATGTAGGATTTGTCGCGCTTACAGTCTCTGCAAGCATTATTACCTGTCTGTTATTCTTTCTGCCCTTTAAACTGCTACAGAGAATTGCTACCACGGGAAATTACTTAGTCATGCAGTGGCTTAGGCTAACCTGCAATATCAAAATTGTAGTTTCAGGCACAGAAAACATTCCTTCTGGTGCCTGTGTCATTCTAAGCAACCATCAAAGCACCTGGGAAGCCTTTTATATGCAGTGGTTTTTTCAGCCGGCCTGTTTTATTTTGAAACGCGAGCTTTTATGGATTCCATTTTTTGGCTGGGCACTCTTTTTAATGCGACCAATTGCTATAAAACGCTCCAGACCCGCTTCTGCCATTAGATATGTGATTAAAGAAGGCTCCAAGCGCTTATTAGCGGGCAATAGAGTCGTTATCTACCCTGAGGGAACAAGAATTACCAGTAGCCAGCTAGGAGAGTTTAAAACCAGCGGCGCTGCACTGGCCAAACAGGCTCAAGTTCCCGTGCTTCCAGTTGCTCACAACAGTGGCGAACACTGGAAACGCACTAGTTTTCTAAAAACGCCAGGAATTATTTATATGAAAATTGGGCCAGCGATCGATACTGAGCCCCATTCAACTCGGGAAATAACTGAAAACGCCCGTGATTGGATTGCTAACCGTTTAAAATAGCAATCTACCCTACCCTTAGTTACTAATAATAACTAAGGGATAGAGTCAAAAGTTTAGACGTCAAGATTTACCACAGATAAAGCATTGGTTTCGATAAAGTCTCGACGCGGCTCAACCTGATCGCCCATCAAAGTGGTAAACATTTGATCAGCCGCGATAGCATCCTCAATAGTTACAACCAACATACGGCGTGATTCAGGGTCCATTGTGGTTTCCCACAATTGTTCTGGATTCATTTCACCCAAGCCTTTATAACGCTGAGTATTAATGCCGCGGCGTGCTTCAACCATCAGCCAATTAAGCGCTTCAGCAAAAGAGCTGACCTCTAGCGTGCGCTCTCCACGCTGAATATAGGCGCCATCCTCCAGAAGATCTTGCAATTTAACACCAAGATCGACGATTTTAGCGTATTCTGATGAGCCAAATAAATCTCTACCAAAAGCATGCTTATGTGGCACACCATGGGCGGTAATCTCAACCGTTGGCGTAAACAAATTACACTCTTTATCTTCTTCGGCTAGCACCTTATAGCTGTGAGTGCCGGTTTCAATTTTACTAAGCGTTTCCTGGAGTTCGGCACACCAGGACTCAACTTCCTTGCGTTTTCCAAGAAGATCGGCGCTTAATGCAGGTGTATAAACTAGGGTTTCAAGCACTTGCTTGGGATATACTAGCGACATGCGAACAATCAAATCAGCCACTTCTCTAAACTGATTGACCAAGTCTTCCAGGGCAGCGCCCTGCAATGCCGGTGCAGTCTCGTTGACATGTAAACTAGCCTCTTCAAGCGCCTTTTGAGTTAAGTAGGCCTCTAGAGCATCATCGTCTTTTAGATATTGCTCATTCTTACCTTTACTCACCTTATACAGCGGCGGCTGAGCAATAAAAATATGGCCATTTTCGACTAACTCACGCATTTGCCTAAAGAAAAAAGTCAATAACAGCGTTCGAATATGCGAACCATCAACGTCGGCATCCGTCATAATAACAATAGTGTGATAGCGCAGCTTCTCTAAATTAAATTCATGCACACCAATACCACAGCCAAGAGCAGTAATCAGGGTGCCAACTTCTGCACTGGATAGCATTTTATCGAAACGCGCTTTTTCAACATTAAGGATCTTGCCCTTAAGCGGAAGAATGGCTTGCGTCTTACGTGCGCGCCCCTGTTTAGCCGAACCGCCCGCAGAGTCGCCCTCCACTAGGTACAGTTCGGATAGCGCCGGATCTTTTTCCTGACAGTCTGCCAATTTACCCGGAAGCCCTGCTATATCAAGCGCCCCTTTGCGGCGAGTCATTTCACGCGCCTTACGAGCGGCTTCACGGGCGCGCGCGGCATCAATCATTTTGTTAACCACAGCCTTGGCTTCTTGCGGAAACTCAAGCAGGTAATCACTGAACTTGTCGCCCATTTCCTGCTCTACTGCGGATTTAACCTCAGAACTTACTAATTTATCTTTAGTTTGCGATGAGAACTTCGGATCTGGCACCTTGACCGAGATAATAGCTGTTAAGCCTTCTCTAGCATCATCACCAGTAGTATTAACCTTCGCCTTAGAGCCTATGCCCTCTTTCTCTATATAGGTATTTAGACCGCGGGTTAGCGCCGACCTAAATCCAGCAAGGTGAGTACCACCGTCTCTTTGCGGGATATTGTTGGTATAACAAAGGATATTTTCCTGGAAACTATCATTCCACTGCAGCGCCACCTCAACACTGGTACCGTCTTCTCTATCCGTGTTGAAGTGCATAATTTTATTAATGGTTTGCTTGTTGGTATTTAAATAATCAACAAAGGCACTTAAACCGCCTTCATAGGCAAATCTTTCTTCCTCACCGGTGCGCTCATCGACCAACACAACACAAACGCCAGAGTTAAGGAATGACAGCTCTCTTAAGCGCTTGGCTAGAAGGTCATAATGAAACTTTATATTAGTAAAGGTCTCTGGAGACGGCTCAAAAAACACCTCTGTGCCAGATTCTTTGGTATCACCAATAATCTCTAGCGGGCCATCTGGCACACCATGAGAATAGGTTTGCTCATGCACCTTACCGTTACGTCGAATAGTTAGGCGCATACGAGTCGAGAGCGCGTTTACCACTGAAACACCTACGCCGTGCAAGCCGCCAGATACCTTATAACTGTTGTCATCAAACTTTCCGCCAGCATGGAGAACAGTCATAATAACCTCAGCCGCAGAAACACCCTCTTCATGCATTTCAGTAGGAATACCGCGACCATTATCAGATACAGAAATAGTCTCATTGGGATGAATAACAACACGTATCTCAGAGCAATGGCCAGCTAGAGCCTCATCAATAGAATTATCTACCACCTCAAATACCATATGGTGGAGACCTGTCCCATCGTCAGTATCGCCGATATACATACCAGGACGTTTTCTAACTGCGTCTAACCCTTTGAGTACCTTAATACTCGACGAATCATAATTGGCTTCTTCACTCATAAACTATACAGTTCCTATTGTTCAACCTTTAGAAAATACACCATGTTCCACATGGAACATTTGGCTTAACTTTTCATCTATTCCATCAAAATCTTTTTTATCCACACCAGTAACAAAGTACTGACATTGCAAATGATCTAAATACGCTAACACATCTTTCCGATTTTCATAATCCAACTCTGCAGGCAAGTCGTCAAGTAAAAATACACAACTAAGGCCTGTTGCAGACTGGTAATGTGCTGCTTGTGCCAGCTTCAAGGCATACACCAATAGCTTGGACTGCCCTCTCGACAGGCTATCTGCCGCGGCAACACCATCAACAAACACCTTTATATCTGCACGCTGCGCGCCATGAGAGGTAGTACCCGCAGCAATATCCCTCTCTTTATCAGCCAGCAGCACATCAATAATAGAGCTGCCCTCCGGCCAGCCCTGGCTGTACTCTAAACTAACCGCGCCTAGGCCGCTAAAGGCGTCAACTACCGGACTTATAAATTTTTGCAGCTGTAAAATATACTCTTTACGCTGCTCAGCAATCATCTCATTTAGCGGCGCCAATTCCCGAGACCATAGCTTTAGTAATTCTTCGTCTATTCTACCATGACGAAGCAGTTGATTGCGCTGTTTTAATGCTTTTTGAAAGCGACGCCAAAGATCAGAATAACCATGTTCCACGTGGAACACACCCCAGTCTATAAATTGACGCCTTTGCAATGGACCACCCTCTAGTAGCGAAAAGCTATGGGCGTCTACTAATTGAATAGGTAGCTCAGAAGCTAGTTGACCTGCTGAAGATAGATTTTGTCCGTCACAGCGGGCCTCAAAGCCGCCCTTAACGGAACGCATAACCCCTAACTGATGCTCGGTATTGGAGCTAGGTCTTGCAACCTTGCCAGACACAACCAAACTGTCTTGCCCCCTATTAACGACTAGGCGCAAATCGCGATGCTTGAAAGATCTTCCTCTACCGAGTAAAAAGATTGACTCTAACAGGCTAGTTTTACCACTGCCATTAGCCCCATAGATAATGTTGGCCTTGGGGTGGCAATCTACACTCACTGATACAAGATTGCGTACCTTAGAGATATCTATACTACTTAAAAACACTTACAGGGCCCAAGCAAGCCAGGTGCGCCACTCTAGAGGCGCATCGGCATAACAACATAGGTTGCCTTACTCTCTCCACTAGCGTCCTCAACCAGCGCGCTGCTATTGGAATCAGCCAGTGTAAAGCGTATTTCTGGGCACTTTAAGACATTCAGCACATCGAGCAGATAACTGACATTAAACCCTATTTCCAGTGTATCTCCAGAATAGGCCACGCTAACTTCTTCCTGTGCTTCCTCTTGTTCTGGGTTATTTGCCACCAGATGCATAGCACCATTCACCAGCTCAATTCTAACGCCGCGGTATTTTTCATTGGAAAGGATAGCTGTGCGACCAAACGCCTGCTTCAGCTGCTCTCGATCACCAACAACTAACTTATCGCCTCCCTTGGGAACCACTCGATCATAATCTGGATAAGAACCATCAACCAGTTTAGACGTAAAGCAGTAATCTGCGCCAGTGACTCTAATATGGTTAGAGCCAATTGAAACTCTGACCTCATCATCAGCTAATAGCCGAGAAAGCTCTATAATGCCCTTGCGCGGCAATATAGCAGAGACCTTGGAATCGTCTAGGGAAACATCGCAATGGCCGTCACACAGCGCTAGGCGATGGCCATCGGTGGCAACAACGCGCAACTGGTTGTGGGTTACCTCCCAAAGCATGCCGTTTAAATAATAACGAACATCCTGTTGTGCCATGGCAAATGCAGTGGACTCAATTAGCCCTCTTATCATGCTGCCTGGCACATTAAATTGAACCGTCTGCTCTCCCTGATCAACGCTAGGAAACTCGTTGGCTGGAAGTGTTGCCAGGGTAAAACGGCTGCGACCACTAACAATTTGAGCTTTTCCTTCACTGCTAGAAAAATCCACCTGCGCCCCATCGGGAAGAGAGCGACATATATCCAAAAATTTTCTCGCAGAAACAGTCACTTCGCCCGCCTCGGTAGAGGAAACCACCTCGGTTGAACCCTTTATTTCTACCTCGAGATCGGTACCAGTCATTGACAGCTGAGTGCCCTCAAGGCGCAACAACACATTAGAAAGAATAGGTAGTGTTTGCCTGCGCTCCACTACACCCACCACTAACTGCAAGGGGTTGAGAAGAGCTTCTCGAGAAAGGCTGAATTTCATGATGTTAATTCTCCGGAAATAAAATTTATTCTAATTGTAACGATTAGGTTGAAAGGGTGCGGTAAAGATTCTTCAGATCGCGCTGAACTTCTCTATCTGCGCCCTCAAGTTCTTTAACTTTTCTACAGGCATGCAAAACAGTCGTGTGATCGCGACCACCAAAGGCATCACCAATCTCAGGCAAACTGTGGTTTGTTAACTCTTTAGCAATAGACATAGCCACCTGTCGCGGTCTTGCCACAGAGCGACTGCGACGACGTGATAGCAAATCAGACATCTTCAATTGATAATAGTCTGCAACCACGCGCTGAATATTATCCACCGTTATCAACTTATCTTGTAGGGCTAAAAGATCTTTGAGCGACTCTCTAATAAGGTCAATATCAATTGGGCGCCTAGTAAATTGAGCATGTGCCATTACGCGTTTAAGCGCGCCCTCAAGCTCGCGCACATTGGAGCGAATACGCTGGGCAATAAAGAAGGCCGCATCCTTGGATAAATGCACACCACTCTGCTCAGCTTTGTTGATAAGGATTGCCGCTCTAGTCTCGAGCTCCGGCGGCTCTACAGCAACCGTTAAACCCCAGCCAAAACGCGACTTAAGACGCTCCTCAACACCGTCAATTTCTTTCGGATAACGGTCACTGGTGAGAATCATCTGCTGACCGCCTTCTAATAAGGCGTTATAAGTATGGAAAAACTCTTCTTGTGAGCGCTCTTTACCAGAGAAAAACTGAATGTCATCAATCAGTAGCGCATCAACTGATCGGTAAAACCGCTTAAACTCGTCAATAGCCTTAAGTTGCAGCGCCTTTACCATATCAGCCACAAAGCGCTCGGAATGAAGGTAAACAATTTTAGCATCGGGCTTTTTAGCGCGTAGAGCATTACCCACAGCGTGCATCAAATGGGTCTTACCAAGACCTACACCACCGTATATAAATAACGGATTGTATGAACCACCAGGGTTTTCAGCTACCTGCTGAGCCGCAGCAAACGCCAGTTGGTTTGATTTGCCTTCAACAAAACTATCAAAGGTAAATTCATTATTAAGATTAGTTCTTAGGCTAGTTTCAGCCGCAGATCGGATGATAGCTGGCGCTTCAACTGGAGCAGCATCTATATTGCTTGGGTTTTGAATGATTGCAGGCGTTTCAGCGCTTGACGGTTCAGAACTTGAGGGGCTAGAAACAAATTCAGACTGTTGTTTGTACTGCGGAGCATTCGCAGGAGAAGCAGAAATGCCTAAAACCACGCCATTGCCACTAAGCTGATGAAACAACTCTTCGATACGATTAAGGAACTTACTCTTAACCCAGTCCTCAACAAATCTATTGGGCGCCAACAATTCGATTACATCGTCATTAGACGGATCATTAAAGCGTTCGTTATCAGCATCAAAGTACTTAAGCTTCAGTGGACGAATCCATGTATTGTATTGCTGTTCAGGCAATTCGTTTTGCAGTTGGCTTTGGCATTGTGACCAAACAATTTCGGGTGCTTCAAACCCCATGATTTGTACCTTATAAGACGTTAAAACTGGTTGCTAAAATATGATTTCCACAACAACCAAAATTTGGTTTAAGTGGTGAGCTTTTTTATCTCACTTTTTACAGAGTCTATACCCTGCAAAAAAAACTATCCACACCTCAAAAAACAGGGTAAAAAAACCATAAAAATAAATTACCATAAAAATCAACATGTTATATATTTTCAAGAAATTTATTATCAACAGCCGCAAAAAAAAATCTGGTCATATTTTGACCAATTATTGTGGATAACCTGTGAATATACGGTAAAAAACCCGTGGTTAACGAGAAATAATGCAAATCTGTAGCAGAATTATTAAAGCTGACTAGCTTATGGTGACCAAAAACTTTTTGTTAGTCACTTTCCAATACAGAATGATGAAAAGATAACGCCCAATAAATCATCAGACGTAAATTCTCCTGTGATTTCAGATAGATAGCGCTGTGCCTCACGTAAATCCTCGGCCAGCAATTCACCGGCATTGGCAACCTCTAATTGTTCAATACCGTGACACACAAGATCGGTTGCCTTATTAATTGCACTAAGGTGACGGCGGCGAGCAGAAAAAACCCCCTCTGCCAGTTCTTTATAGCCTACCACCCTAAGAATTAGCTGTTTTAGACTGGACAGGCCGGCGCCGGTTTTGGCTGAAACGGCAATTGACTTATCTGCTGATGAAAACGCGCAAGCGCTTTCTGGCACAAGATCTAGCTTATTGAAGATACTGATAATATTGTGTTGTTTATCGGGAAATCGTTGAAAATACTCTGGCCACAGATCTTCAAGAGGCTCTTTATCCTGATTAGTCGCATCAACCACATAAAGTATGGCATCGGCCTTTTCAATTTCACCCCAAGCCCTTAAAACACCCTGCTGCTCTACTACATCCTCTGTCTCGCGCAACCCTGCAGTATCGACGATATTTAATGGCACACCGTCGAGATTAATCTTTTCTCTTAGGACATCTCTTGTGGTGCCCGCTATATCAGTAACAATAGCTGCATCTTGGCCGGCAAGCGCATTTAACAGGCTAGACTTGCCCGCATTGGGTTTTCCCGCCAAAACCAGGGTAATGCCCTCCCTCAATAAAGCGCCTTGCTCGGCGGTAGCTAAAAAAGCCTTTAAATCAGCGCGCAACATTGTAAGCTTATTTCGCAAGGCGGTGTCCGCCAGAAAATCGATCTCCTCTTCAGGGAAATCAATAGCCGCCTCAACAAATACGCGGATAGAAATCATTGTTTCAACAAAATCACGAATCTTGCTGGAAAACTCGCCCTGAAGTGACCGCATAGCTGACTTTGCCGCTTGAGTTGAGCTGGCATCAATAAGGTCTGCTACCGCTTCGGCTTGCGCTAAGTCGAGCTTATCATTTAAAAAAGCTCTCTCACTAAACTCACCCGGTCGAGCGAGCCGCGCACCCAGCTCAATACAACGGTTGACCAAACAATCTAAGACTACGGGTCCGCCATGGCCATGCAGCTCCAACACCTGTTCACCGGTAAAAGAGTTGGGGGCTGGGAATGACAAGACTAAACCCTGATCAATAACCGCGTCATCCGCATCATAGAACGAGGCATAGTGGGCCTGCCTCGGTTTAAGTACTTTACCCGAGCTTAGAAGGCCATCAATATGGGCCGATAGATCAGCCCCTGAAAGGCGAACAACACCAACACCTCCTCGCCCTGGTGCGGTGGCAACAGCAACTATAGTATCTGTATTATTCTGTAAATTATCATATGTCATAGGGATATTATGCCCGAAAAAAAAGCCTCCTAAGAGGCTTTTTATTACTTCACGGCTGCAGCAATCTGTCGATTAACATACCACTGTTGCAAAATACTCAATAAATTATTAACCGTCCAATACAGCACCAAACCTGCCGGGAACATCATAAAGAAGAACGTAAAAACAACTGGCATTAACTGAAATACTTTAGCTTGCATAGGATCGGTAGGTGCTGGCTGCAGTTTTTGCATCAAAAACATACTCGCACCCATAATTAATGGAAGAATAAACAATGGATCTTTCGCAGAGAGATCCTGAATCCAAATAATCCAAGGTGAGTGACGAATTTCAACTGATTCAGATAACACCCAATATAGAGCGATAAACACCGGCATCTGCAATAACATCGGGAAGCAGCCACCCAATGGATTAACCCGATGCTTCTTAAATAGCGCCATCTGTTCTTGACCCGCCTTTTGACGGTCATCGCCATACAATTCTTTGATTCTTGCCATCTCCGGCTGCAGTGTTCTCATTTTAGCCATCGATTTAAGGCTAGCCGCGGACAATGGATAAAGTAGTATTTTAATAAATATGGTTAGTATGATTATCGACCAACCCCAATTGCCCAAAAAGCCCTGAATTATCTGCAAGGCGGCAAAAATAGGCTTAGCTAACATCCATAAAAAGCCATAATCGATGGTTAGATCTAGATACTCAGATAACTCTTGAAGCACATCTTGATTCTTAGGCCCAACATAAAGATCGACCTTATATTCCCCTGTTTGACCGGGTGATACATTGATTTTCTCACCGGTTACTGCCATTAAATAAATATCATTGCCCTGAAGTTTTCGCAAAGAAAAACGGTTTTTATCATCCTGAGGTGGAACCCAAGCACTCACAAAATAATGTTGAACAAACGCTAACCAGCCGCCCTGCAATGATGTTTTAACGGTCTTATCGTCGATATCAGAGAAATCATATTTCGAATAATTCTTATCTTGCTCGCGAATCGCTGCGCCCAAGAAGGGCTTCATCCCAGTTGAAGAATCGGTTTTAGGTTGATGGGAATCTCGTCTAAACTGACCAAAAAACGTAGCAGACCAAGGCTCTGAAGAAAGGTTTCTAACAATATAGCGGATACCAATTTGATATTGCGCAGCCTTAAACTCAAAGCGTTTAATAATTTCGACGCCACCCTGATTGTAAACAAAGTCAACATCTAACCTTTGTTGACCATCGGCAAGCTCATAAGTGTTAGCTGTGGTTGAAAAAACAGGTCTTCCAGCAGCCGTGTCTGTGCCGTTAGCACCTATCAAACCACTTTCAGCAATAAATTCATTACCATTGGAGCGCGTAAAAATAGAGATAGGCTGACCACCTTCGTCCGCCATCTTATCTAAGTTTTGCAATAATTGAGTTTCAACAACATCGCCACCCAAGGTATCAATGGTTACCTTAATCACATCGGTAGTAATGGTGACGGTTTTTTGATTATCTACTAATAACTTCGTTTGCTGAGGCTGATCATCCACCAAAACAGGTAAAGTAGAACTGGAAGACGCTCTTTCATTGTAGAGCTGCTCAACGGGCATCTGTGGCTGCTGATCTGCAACAGGTAAGCTGTCAAACTGAGCTTCAAAACCACTCCATCGCACGACAAGCATCCAAACAACAACACCAATTGCGGCTAAAATTACGTTTTTTTGCCAGTTCATACTTTTATCTCTCAGTTTTATCTATAGTCAATGGTTTTTCTTGCTTTGAAGGTACAGGATCATGCCCACCTTCATGTAAAGGGTGGCATTTTATAATTCTTCGCACAGAAAGATAACCCCCCTTTAATACACCGTACTCACTAATTGCCTCGATTGCATAATGAGAGCAGGTAGGGTGGAATCTACAACTTGGCCCTAGAAGTGGACTTATAAGGTATTGATAAGCCTTAATAAGGCCAATAAACAGGCTACGCACCCTGCCGGTCCAGCATCTTACATCGCGAGTCTAGCTTTGCCCACGACTTTTCAATAATAGCTGTAAGCTTTTGGGTAGAAAGCTTATCAGCTCCCTGTCGCGCCAAAAAAACAACATCTAAAGAACCTTGAAATTGTTTTTTTCTAAACGTTTCCCTCGCAACACGCTTAATACGATTGCGCTGGACAGCTGTAGGAATATTTTTCTTAGCAACAACCAAACCCAACCGAGATAGACAACCATCAGTGGGTTTGGCGAGTAACAGAAGGGAAGAATTTGCGACCTTCACGCTGTTGTGATCAAACACCTGCTTATAATCAGAGGCATTTAATAGGCGCTGAGTCTTTTTAAACGAGAATATGGGCACTGGGCCCAATGCCTCAAGCAGCTAGACGCTTACGACCCTTAGCACGACGACGGTTAATAACCGCGCGTCCACCGCGAGTAGCCATACGTGATCTGAAGCCGTGAGTGCGCTTACGCTTTAAATTACTGGGTTGAAATGTTCTTTTCATTGCCTAAAAATCCAAATAGGTTCGTGTACATGTTTCCGAGCCGCGCGATTCTAAAGAAATTACCGACGTATATCAATAAACTTCTGCAATCATTTGCAAATCAGTGTTTAATAACAGGCTATTAACAAGCTATAAATAGTATAAACAGCCAAGTATTCAATTTTTAGTCGGTTTTTACCCATACAGTCAGCGTATTGATAAGAAACTGTACAAAACCTATTAATAACATCAAATAATACTCAGTTTTAATCTCGCTTATACAGGTTGTTTTAACTAACTAAATTTAATCAACAATCCACCCCCATTTTTTAAGCAGCTATTCAAGCCTATTAACCCACTAACTGTACATGTTATTTTTTTATATAAGTGATTGATATTCATGATTTTATTAAAGTAATAAACAAAAAATAGGCTTACTAATAACAACATTAATAATCTAACATATATATATTAAGTAAATTAATACTATATATATCTACAAATAAAACGACTTAGAAAAAAATACAAAGCGGCGTATAATAGCCATAACTTCCCAAGGGCTAATACAGACTCAAGATTAAATATGCGTTATACCGATCAATTTGATGTCATCGTTGTTGGTGGTGGTCATGCTGGAACAGAAGCATGCCTGGCATCAGCTAGAATGGGCTGTAAAACACTTCTCCTCACTCATAACATTGAAACACTGGGGCAAATGTCCTGTAACCCAGCCATTGGTGGCTTAGGTAAGAGTCACCTCGTTAAAGAAGTAGATGCCTTAGGCGGTGTTATGGCGAGAGCAACTGATTTGGGTGGTATTCAATTTCGAGTGCTTAATGCCAGAAAAGGCCCCGCTGTAAGAGCAACCAGAGCGCAAGCCGATAGGGCGCTGTATAAAGCAGCGGTTAGAGGCTTTTTAGAAAATCAGCCAAATCTGAGTATTTTCCAGCAGGCGGTTGATGATCTTATTATTGAGGGTGAAAAGGTAGTTGGCGCATCCACCCAGATGGGGTTGAAGTTTTATGCTAAGACTGTGGTAGTCACTGCAGGCACCTTTTTGGCCGGTAAGGTACATATAGGAATGGAAAACTACGCAGCAGGACGTGCGGGTGATCCACCAGCAGAGCAACTAGCCCAGCGCTTTAGAGATCTACCTTTTAGAATTGAAAGATTAAAAACAGGCACTCCACCAAGAATTGATGCACGCACTGTTGATTTTAGCGGTCTTCAAGAACAGTGGGGAGATCAACCAGAGCCAATAATGTCCTATTTTGGCAAGCTGTCAGATCATCCCAAGCAAACCTGTTGCTGGATAACCTACACCAACGAAAAAACCCATGATGTTATTCGTGGTGGCATGGATAGATCCCCCCTTTACACCGGTGTGATTGATGGTGTGGGCCCCAGATACTGCCCATCCATTGAAGATAAAGTGGTGCGCTTTGCGGATAAAGATAAGCATCAGGTATTTATTGAGCCAGAAGGTTTAAATACCCACGAGCTCTACCCTAATGGTATTTCAACCAGCCTGCCATTTGATGTTCAATTAAATTTAGTGCGCTCCATAGAGGGCTTTGAAAATGCCCACATTATGCGACCGGGTTATGCCATTGAATATGATTACTTTAACCCACAAGATTTAAAATATTCTCTGGAAACTAAAACCGTACAGGGATTATTTTTTGCCGGTCAAATTAACGGCACCACCGGCTACGAAGAGGCTGCCGCTCAAGGGTTACTGGCCGGTACCAATGCCGCTCTTCAAGCACAGGACAAAGACAGTTGGTGTCCAGGCCGTGATGAAGCCTATACCGGTGTTTTGGTGGATGATCTAATCAGTATGGGTACCAGTGAGCCCTACCGCATGTTTACAAGCCGTGCGGAATACCGATTATTGTTGCGAGAAGATAATGCCGACCTTAGGTTGACAGAAAAAGGCCGTGAATTAGGTTTGGTAACCGATAGTCATTGGCAGCTGTTCTGTGAAAAAAGAGAAGCCATTGAGATTGAACGCCAGCGAATAAAATCCACCTGGATTCAAGCTGACTCAAGCGAAGCAAAGCAATTGGAACCACTGTTTAAAAATAAATTAACACATGAGTACTCCATGTATGATCTTCTGAAGCGACCAGAAGTTACCTATGCAGACTTATCAGGCCTGACTCCAGACTTAGAGATCGATAGCAAGGTGTCAGAGCAAATAGAGATTGATGCTAAATACGCAGGTTATATCGGGCGCCAACAAGAAGAGATTGATAAGTTGCGACGCCATGAGAACACCGTCATTCCTGAAACATTCGATTATGATAAGGTCAGCGGTCTATCCAACGAGGTTAAGCAGAAGCTCAATGAAGCTAAACCAGAGACTCTTGCACGCGCCTCTAGAATCCCAGGCATAACACCTGCCGCTATTTCATTATTGTTGGTGTCTTTAAAGAAAAACGCAGCTTAATTATGTCGCTTCCCCATAACCAGCAAGCATTAGAGTTAGGGATAAAAACTCTCGGGCTAAGTTGTACGTCCCAGCAGGTAGAGCAGCTGCTGGCCTATCTTGAGATGCTTCAACGTTGGAATAAAGCTTACAACCTCACCGCTATTCGCGAACCAATACAAATGGTTCGGTTACACCTTTTAGATAGCCTTGCTATAAATCCCTACGTGCAGGGGGTTAAACATATCATTGATGTCGGCACGGGTCCGGGTCTTCCAGGAATCCCATTGGCTATTTTAAATCCCGATATAAACTTCACCCTACTCGATAGTAACGGCAAAAAGACGCGTTTTTTATTTCAAGCAATTAACGACCTATCCTTAGCTAACACCAAGGAAATCAATCACCGAGTTGAAAAATACGAGCCAGAGCAGTTATTTGATATTGTTTTAAGCCGCGCTTTTAGTTCTATCTCTGATATGCTTACTCAATGCGACCATTTGGTTTCTGATAGCGGCTGTTTTTTAGCGATGAAAGGAAAAAAACCCAATTCAGAGTTGAGCCAAATCACGAAAGATTATAAGGTCGTCAACCTGTCACAAATAAATGTTCCACAAGTTGACAGTGAAAGGCACCTAATAAAAATAACAAAAACAGGTGTGTCATAATTTAGTTAAAGGAAACGCGTAACAGTGGCTCGGATATTATCAATTGCTAATCAAAAAGGTGGGGTTGGAAAGACCACTACCAGTGTCAACCTTGCCGCCTCTCTCGCCGCTTACAAAAAACGCGTCTTGCTTTTGGATCTTGATCCCCAGGGTAATACCACCATGGGGTCGGGCATCAATAAGCAAACCTGCGAACACAGCGTGTACGATGTTCTCACAGAAAAAAAATCCATTGAGGACTGCATAGTCCCATCAGAGGCGGGCAAATATCATCTTCTACCAGCAAACGGCGACCTAGTTGCTGCAGAGGTTGAATTGATACAGGAAATTGGTCGAGAAACACGCTTAAGATTTGCCCTACAGCGGGTCGATGAAAACTACGATTATATTATTATTGATTGCCCGCCCTCACTCAATATGCTGACAGTGAATGCGCTAGTTGCAAGTGATGGAGTAATCATCCCTATGCAGTGTGAATACTATGCGCTTGAGGGCTTATCCGCATTAAACAATACTATTCGGCAGATCGCCAAATTGATTAATCCTAAACTCAAAATTGAGGGCATTCTTAGAACCATGTACGATCCTCGCAATGGATTAACCAATGCGGTATCGGCGCAACTTAGAAAATATTTTGGAGATGCTGTTTACCGCGTTAGCATTCCACGAAACGTAAGATTGGCTGAGGCACCCAGTCACGGCAAGCCAGCCCTAGCTTATGATAAAAACGCAAAGGGCTCACTAGCCTATTTAGCATTGGCCGGTGAGATATTGCGCAAACAACAAAATTCAACTGAGAATAAAGGATAATAATCCATGGCCACAAAAAGACAGAGCTTAGGCAAAGGGTTAGATGCGCTGTTGGGACTTGCAGAGGATATTAACCCAGATCAAGACTTGGCAAAGGGTGCAAAACCGGCATCCGATGGAGGCCTCAAGCAAATTCCAGTTGAATTTCTTCAGCGCGGTGAGTATCAGCCCCGAAGAGATTTTAATTCAGAAAGCCTACAAGAATTAGCCGATTCAATTGTTAATCAAGGCCTTATTCAACCCATTGTGGTGCGTGAAATAGCGCAGAATAAATACGAGATAATCGCCGGTGAAAGACGCTGGAGAGCGACACAGTTAGCTGGACTAGATACAGTGCCAGCCATTGTTAGAGAAATATCGGATCAAGCAGCCATTGCTATGGCTCTGATTGAAAATATTCAACGTGAGGACCTTAATCCCATCGAGGAGAGTCAGGCCCTTATTCGCCTTCAGGATGAATTTAATCTTACACAACAGCAGGTAGCTGAGGCTGTTGGTAAATCCCGATCCGCCGTGACCAACCTTATGCGTTTGGCCACACTTCAGCCAGTTGTGCAGCAACAGCTAGAGCGCGGTGATATAGAGCTAGGTCACGCTAAGTGCCTTCTAGCACTTGAGGGTGAAACGCAAATCATAGCGGCACGCACGGTTGCCAGCGACGGGCTAACCGTTCGTCAAACCGAGGTATTGGTTAAAAAACTGCAATCGCCCGATACCGGTAAAAAATCCATTACCACACCTAACCAAGATATAGTTAATCTGCAAACTGAGTTATCTGAAAAGCTTGGTGCAGCCGTTAAAATTCAACATGGTTCAAAAGGTTCAGGCAAACTGACCATCAGTTATAACAGCGTAGATGAGCTTGATGGAATACTTAACCACCTAAAATAACCTAAAAACACCAATAAAGTGTAAAATACTTTCTAAATTTCCTGTGCGTGTATTGAATATCACGGATACTAAACCTATAATGCCGATCCGCGCCATTGTCGGTGATCGATCTTGATCGCCTTCGGTTCGGAAAAGGTGGATTGAGAATACCGTGACAACCATTCCAAAGCCTGAATTACTGAAAGCAACCCTGTATCAAATAGCAGCTCTACTGCTAGTGGTGGCTTTTATCAGTATGACCGATAAATTAATGGCGGTTTCAGTTTTGATGGGCGGTTTAATTCAAATCCTACCCCAGGCTTGGTTCTCTTGGCAGGCCTTTAAATATGCCGGCGCGAGCAATGTGGATAAAGTTGTCCAATCCATGTATCGCGGAGAACTTGGAAAGGTTGTTATGACGGCAACATTATTCGCAATTTTGTTTACCGTCGACAAACAGTGGAATTACATTGCATTGTTTACTACTTTTCTTTTAATGATACCGTTGCAATGGTTCTTAACCCAAAGGTCATTGCGGCACTAACCAGACAGTTTGTTGGAATACAGAGTAGAGAATACTAGATGGCCGGCGAAAACCCTGCAAGCACTACTGAATATATTCAGCATCACCTTCAAAACCTAGTCTATGGCTATCACCCTGAACAGGGTTGGGGCTTTGCAAAAGGCGCGGATACAGCAGAAACTGCTCAGATTGCATCTGAAATGGGTTTTATGGCAATTCACGTTGATTCATTGGCGTGGTCTATTGGCTTGGGTTTAATTTTTTGTTGGTTATTCCGAGCGGCTGCCAAAAAAGCCACAACAGGCGTTCCCTCTGGTTTCCTAAACTTTATCGAATTAATCGTAGAATTTATTGATGGCTCTGTGAAAGATAGCTTTCATGGTGTCAATAAAATGGTTGCTCCCCTAGCTCTCACCATTTTTGTCTGGGTATTCCTAATGAACCTAATGGATCTTATCCCAGTCGACCTTATTCCTTATCTTCTAGCAAAAGCGGGTGTCGGCTATCAAAAAATCGTACCCTCTACCGACCCTAATATTACCATGGGTATGGCGTTGGGCGTTTTTGTTTTGATGCTTTACTACTCAATTAAGATTAAAGGCACAGGCTTTATTAAAGAGCTCACTATGCATCCATTTAACCACTGGGCGTTTATCCCTGTGAATCTATTTATGGAAACGGTGGGCCTACTAGCAAAACCATTCTCACTTGGTTTGCGACTGTTCGGTAACATGTATGCCGGCGAGATGATTTTTATTCTAATTGCAATGATGTTTGCTGCAGGTGCTGGTGGCGGTATTGCCGCTGGCGGTGTTCATGCGCAAATCTTTGGTGAGCACACTAACCTGCTGTTCTGGTTGGCAGTGTTTGCATTGGTCTGTGGGGTTTGTTGGTTAAACCTTAAAGGCAAGATTTCAACCGGTAAAACAGTTGTTATCGCAGCAATCATTATGACACTGAGTGGCGGCATATTTGCCATTGCTGGTGGCTTGATGCAATGGGGCTGGGCGGTATTCCATATTTTGGTTATCACCTTGCAAGCATTTATTTTTATGGTTCTCACTATCGTCTACTTAAGTATGGCGCATGAAGACCACTAACTTTTTTATTTAAACCACTGAAATCGGGAGTCTACGATGGAACTTGTTATCATTGCTGCGGCAATTATGCTCGGATTGGGCGCATTAGGAGCCGCTGTTGGTATGGGTCTTCTTGGCGGAAAATTAATTGAAGGAACTGCTCGTCAGCCAGAGCTTGGTCCTATGCTTCAGGGCAAAATGTTCCTGCTAGCCGGTCTTATTGATGCTGTGCCTATTATTGGTGTTGGTATCGCTATGTACCTTATCTTTGTTGTTGCTCCAGGCGTTGGCGCATAACAGCAACTTTTAAATTAGCCTTTATGAGGTGATTGCGTGAATATTAACTTAACGCTTTTTGGCCAAATGGTAACATTCGCATTCTTTGTGTGGTTCTGCATGAAGTTTGTATGGCCGATTATTCTGCAAGCTATGGAAGAGCGTCAGCAAAAAATTGCCGACGGTCTAGACGCAGCTGACCGCGCAGTGCGTGATCTAGATGCCGCTCAAAGCAAAGTCTCTGACCAATTAAAAGAGGCCAAGCAAGAAGCAGCTGGCATTATAGATCAAGCTAACAAGCGCGCTAACCAAATTGTAGATGAAGCGAAACAGCAAGCCGCAGCAGAAGGCGAGCGACTTAAAGTTGCCGCCCAAGCTGAAATCGAGCAAGAAGTGAATCGTGCAAAAGAAGAATTGCGCGCCACGGTTGCTGGACTTGCGCTTGCCGGTGCTGAAAAAGTACTTGAAGCTTCAATTGACGATAAGGCCAACAAGGAAATCGTCGACAAATTGGCAGCCCAGCTGTAATCGAGGTCTGATATGGCAGAATTAAGTACATTAGCCCGACCCTACGCCAAAGCAGCATTTGAATATGCTGTTGAGGCAAAAGATCTTCAGGGTTGGTCTGATAGCCTTGCCCTAGCGGCGTCTGTAGCTCAGCAATCAGCAGTTGAAAAACTGCTGAGTTCGCCAAGTGCTACAGCGTTAGAGCAAGCGCAAGCTGTGCAGGATATATGTGGTGATGAGCTGGCAACAGCCTGTCAAAACTTTATCAGCATATTGTCAGAAAATCGTCGATTACAGCTTTTGCCACAAATTTCTCATCAGTTTGAAATTATGAAAGCAAACTTAGAGAAAGCTGTGGATGTCGATGTTGTGGCTGCTGCAGACTTAGATGCAGCGCAACAGAAAGCTCTCAGCGATGCCTTAAGTGCAAAGCTGGAACGAAAAGTAAACCTACAGGTTAGTCTTGATAAAAGCCTGTTAGGAGGCGCGGTTATCCGCGCTGGGGATACCGTTATTGACGGTTCCATACGCGGTCGTTTGACCAAACTCGCCGAATCACTAAATTCCTAAGGATTGAGGTCCAAGCATGCAGCAACTGAATCCATCAGAAATCAGCGACATTATTAAAGGTCGTATTGATAACTTAAATGTAACATCCGAAGCCCAAAATGAGGGCACCATTGTATCCGTATCGGACGGTATCATTCGTATTCACGGTCTAGCCGACGTGATGTACGGTGAAATGATCGAATTCGATGGTGGCGTCTATGGTATGGCACTTAACCTTGAGCGCGACTCCGTTGGTGCCGTTGTTCTCGGAGACTACCAATCACTAGCAGAGGGCCAAAAAGCTCGCTGTACTGGCCGTGTACTTGAAGTACCTGTTGGTCCAGAGCTAGAAGGTCGTGTAGTTGACGCATTGGGTAACCCCATTGACGGAAAAGGCCCAATCAATGCCGCCGCTACAGACGCTATCGAAAAGGTTGCCCCGGGTGTAATTGCCCGTCAATCAGTTGATCAGCCAGTACAAATTGGTTTGAAAGCGGTTGATTCCATGGTGCCAATTGGTCGTGGTCAGCGAGAGTTGATTATTGGTGACCGCCAGATCGGTAAGACTGCTATTGCGGTTGATGCCATCATCAATCAGAAAGGTTCTGGTATTAAATGTATCTATGTTGCAGTTGGCCAAAAGGCCTCATCGGTTGCAGCAGTGGTTCGCAAGCTAGAAGAGCACGGCGCAATGGAACACACCATTGTGGTAGCGGCTACGGCTTCTGATCCAGCAGCGATGCAGTTTCTAGCTCCATTTGCTGGTTGTTCAATGGGTGAGTACTACCGTGATCGCGGTCAAGATGCCCTAATTATTTATGATGATTTGACCAAGCAGGCATGGGCCTACCGTCAAATTTCATTGCTATTGAAGCGCCCACCAGGTCGTGAAGCATACCCAGGTGACGTATTCTATTTGCACTCGCGTCTACTAGAGCGTGCAGCACGAGTAAATGCTGATTACGTAGAGAAATTTACCGAGGGTAAGGTGAAGGGTCAAACCGGCTCGCTAACCGCACTACCGGTTATTGAAACCCAAGCGGGTGATGTATCTGCTTTCGTACCTACTAACGTAATTTCGATTACCGATGGTCAGATCTTCTTGGAAGCTGATATGTTTAACGCCGGCGTGCGTCCAGCGATGAACGCGGGTATCTCTGTATCTCGTGTGGGTGGTGCGGCACAGACTAAGATTATTAAGAAGCTCTCTGGTGGTATTCGAAACGCCTTGGCACAGTATCGTGAGCTAGCGGCATTCTCACAGTTTGCCTCTGATCTCGATGACGCAACCAAAGCGCAGCTAGATCATGGTGAGCGCGTTACCGAACTGATGAAGCAAAAGCAGTACTCGCCTCTCAGCGTTGCTGAAATGGGTGTGGTGATCTTTGCTGCAGAAAAAGGTTATCTAAAAGAAGTAGAAGTCAGCAAGGTTGGTGATTTCGAAGGCGCCCTACTTTCATACATGAAAGCTGAACATGGTGATTTGATTGATCAAATCAATGAGTCTGGTGATTATAACGATGATATTGCGGCAAGCTTTAAAGCTGCACTCGACAAATTCGTATCAACTCAGACTTGGTAAGAACGGTCATTAAACAGGCATAGAACATGGCGATCGGAAAAGAAGTTAAAACCAAAATTGCTAGTATCAGCAGTACGCAAAAAATCACCAGTGCAATGGAGATGGTTGCGGCTAGTAAGATGCGTCGAGCACAGGACCGCATGGCCGTGGGCAAGCCCTATGCCAAGCGCATCCGTGATGTGATCGGTCATATTGCCAACTCAGTGTCTGAATATCGACACCAGTATATGGAACAGCGCGAAGTTAAGCGCGTAGCCTATATTGTTATTTCAACTGATCGCGGGTTGTGTGGTGGCTTAAATATTAATTTATTCAAAGCGGCCATCAAGTCAATGCAAGCGTGGACGGACCAAGAGGTTGAAGTTGATATCTGTGTTGTAGGCAACAAAGCCGGTGCTTTTTTTGGCACGGTTGGCGGCAATATAGTATCAGCAGTCAAAGATTTGGGTGACGAGCCAGATATCAAAGATCTTATCGGCGGTGTAAAAGTCATGCTAGACGCCTTCGATGAAGGACGCATTGATAAGCTATTTGTGGTGAACAACGAATTTGTAAACACCATGACCCAACAGCCAACGGTAGAGCAGTTACTGCCATTGGAGCCGAGCGAAGACGATCAGCTTGGCCACCACTGGGACTATATCTATGAGCCAGATGCGCAAGAGTTGCTAGATGGTTTATTGCTTCGCTATGTCGAGTCTCAGGTATACCAGGGCGTTGTCGAAAACAAAGCCTGTGAACAAGCAGCAAGAATGCTTGCAATGAAAAACGCCACCGAAAACGCTGGCGAACTAATCGATGAATTGCAATTACTCTATAACAAAGCCCGTCAGGCAGCCATTACACAAGAGCTGTCAGAAATTGTTGGCGGCGCGGCAGCAGTATAGAGACAAACGAACTTTAAAGGTTGAGTTAAGAGGAACCGGAAATGAGTAGTGGAAAAATCGTACAAATTATTGGCGCTGTGATTGACGTGGAATTCCCACGAGATCAAGTGCCCAGCGTGTATGACGCTCTAGTAGTAGATGGTAAGGACCTGACACTCGAAGTGCAGCAACAATTAGGCGACGGTGTAGTGCGAACCATTGCTATGGGATCCTCTGAAGGCGTAAGTCGTGGCCTGAGTGTAGAAAACACCAAGGCCCCGATTTCTGTGCCAGTAGGTACGGAAACCTTAGGCCGTATTATGGACGTGCTAGGTAATCCCATCGATGAATGTGGTCCTATTGGTGAAAAAGAGCGTTCAGCCATTCACCGCAAGCCACCATCTTACGATGAGCTAGCCGCCTCTGACGATCTTCTAGAAACTGGAATTAAAGTGATCGACCTAGTATGCCCTTTCGCTAAGGGTGGTAAGGTTGGTCTATTCGGTGGTGCCGGTGTAGGTAAAACCGTAAATATGATGGAATTGATTAACAACATCGCAACCGAGCACTCTGGCCTTTCAGTATTCGCTGGTGTAGGTGAGCGTACTCGAGAAGGTAATGATTTCTACTACGAAATGCAGGAGTCAGGCGTTGTAAACGTCGAGACCCCAAGCGAATCTAAAGTAGCCATGGTATATGGTCAGATGAACGAGCCACCAGGAAACAGACTGCGTGTAGCACTGACTGGTTTGACCATGGCAGAAAAATTCCGTGATCAGGGTAAAGACGTACTGCTATTCGTCGATAACATCTACCGCTACACCCTTGCGGGTACCGAGGTGTCAGCACTACTAGGTCGTATGCCATCAGCGGTAGGTTATCAGCCTACTTTGGCAGAAGAGATGGGTGTACTTCAGGAGCGTATTACCTCGACTAAGACCGGTTCTATTACCTCTGTACAGGCAGTATATGTACCAGCGGATGACTTGACTGATCCATCTCCAGCAACTACGTTTGCTCACTTGGATTCAACCGTTGTACTAAGCCGTGATATTGCCTCTAAAGGTATCTACCCAGCGGTAGATCCTCTGGATTCAACCTCGCGTCAGCTAGATCCGTTAATTATCGGCCAAGAGCACTATGAAGTTGCTCGTGGTGTACAGACGGTATTGCAGCGCTATAAAGAACTAAAAGATATTATTGCTATTCTTGGTATGGATGAGCTGTCTGAAGAGGATAAGCTAGTGGTATCGCGCGCACGTAAAATTGAGCGATTCTTATCACAGCCATTCCACGTTGCGGAAGTATTTACCGGTGCTCCAGGTAAATATGTGTCTCTAAAAGATACTATTACCGGTTTCCAGGGTATTCTTGACGGCCAATATGATGATCTACCAGAGCAAGCGTTCTACATGGTAGGTTCTATTGAAGAAGCTGTTGAAAAAGCAAAATCGCTTTAATTG
>JBMZFJ010000004.1:0-80640 GCA_049615345.1 Porticoccaceae bacterium
AATATCTTTTTAATTTGGGACAATTAACCACTCCAGTAACTAAATAGTAGTGCCCGCCTGGCCTGGCACCAGGGACTATTTGGTAGCCTTTTCGTGAGGATGGAATGTTTACATTTCCATAAAGAATAGCTGGGCTAAAGTTTTTTATCATATATGCCCATACTCTCGAAATACCATGATTTATGGTTTTGTTTTTATACTCAGACATAATTATGTTAACGGGTAATTTCTTTTTCTCTTTTACATATCCAGCTACCTTTTTGACTCCAGCTTTCAACTCTGTGGTGGTCAAACCGCTTGTTTTTCCTTTGGGATCTTTTGAGTTTACATAGTTATGGATAGACATTGGACTAAACTTTATGGCTCGTCCTTTCTTGTGTGATTCCCAGAGCATTAACATAGATATTGTTGTTGCTCCACAGGTGAAGCTTGTTGGCTGTGGGTACTGTGGAATTCCTAAATATCGAGCCACAACTTTACCGTTTAGTTTAAAGTCCTGAACACCTTGTAGGTGTGGGTAACGTTCCCAACCGGCTTTTGCAGATGTTGAAATAGTTACAACCATGAATAGCCCCATGACGAATAAAATTTTCTTTAACATATCTAATCTCCATGCTCTGTATTAGCAGAAAGCTAACCAATGCCAGAGCAACACTCGTAGCTTTTTAATGGCAGTCAACTGCTAAAAGAAAAGGAACAACTACCTTAGTGTTGATTAGGCATCCAAAATAAGACAGCAACAGGCCTTCACCTAGAGGCTAGTAAAGATCTCAGACGTTAAGGAAAAATTTATGTAATTTTGTGACTGGGTTCACGAAAAAAAGTAGTTTTTTTGGGTTATACCCCTGTGAAGCTATCAAATGTATCAGCAAATTTATACTAGACTTTAACTTAAGTGTTATGAAATTAGACAAGGAATGTTTTATGGAAATCAGGTCTACCTTAATTTGTGTTTTATTTATTTCAGTTTTTCTAACTGCATGTGGCACAACTTCTCACTATGGAAAGCGACCAAATTTTAGCCAGATTTCAATGGGGATTTCACAAGCAGAAGTTATTCAAATATTGGGTAAACCAGATGATATGTCAGCTATTGATGGAACAGTATATTTAAATTATATATACACACCTTGGTACGACCATAATGGTGCAGATGGTAATGCAGAACATTATTTTGTACGGTTAGTTGGTGATAAGGTGAATTCGTTTGGTCGTAAGGGTGATTTTAATACTACAAAAGACCCTGAACAAACTATCAATATAAAGGTAAAGCAAGAATAGGCTAGATATCATCAATATCAATACCCGCATTGGTTAGGTATTTAATCGCATCTTCTACTTGCCGACTATCAGTTACTTCAATCTCACTCTTAATTTCCAACTTGGCGGAACCCTCTACATAGTTTGAAGTAAAAAAGACGGCATTTTATTGACTATACTTCATCCATATCTTGGTGTTTTTTATAGAAGGTTAGTAAAAGGAAATCGGTTTCATGAAATGGATTATTTATGTCGTTATATTTTTTCTCATAGGTTGTGTGCACACTGCGGTTGTTACTGATGCTGAAGGTAACAAGATAATAAATTCAATTACTATGAGTTGTAAAAAGCCCTATGTGTTCACTCAAGATTGCTCTGCCTGGTCAGGTGCAACGAGAAAAATTACGATTGATAATTTTGATGTTGTGGTCGCAGGGTCTGAGAATGGTTCAACGATTCTTGTGATGGATTCACATTCCTTCACTGATATGCTCACTGAAGATCCATTTATCTTGAATAAACCGACCCTTAGTCGAGCATCAAATAATAGTTTTTACGCTGTAAAAAGGGCTCTTGAGGAAAAAGATATCATTATCCAAAAAGTAACTGCATTAGGATTTATGGGCGATATTGATGGTTATGTTTTGGAGTTGGATACTGACGGTTATCAGCATTTAATAGGTTATACGATGGAGTAAAAATAGCTTAGTTTTTGAGGATTAATTACATCAATGAATGGAGTAACAACGGCTAAGAGAAAATTGCTAAAGGAGTAGTAATATTATGAAATCTATTAATCATGCCATTCAATTTATCACATTGAGTTTTGTTTTTTTAGTACCCCCTGTTTTTGCTGAATCATCCGATAATTTTCGATTTTCACTTATAGGTGGCATTACCCTTGGCGGTGATGAGATTTTTGGTTTGGAGTACCTTGATGGGAGAACGGATTATGTTTATGCGGGTGACTTCGCGTATGTTGGGGGCGGCCTTGAGTACAGCATCAATCAAGATTTTACTATGCAGCTTAATGCACAGTATCACTGGGATTCTGCAACAGCTGTCAATGGTGATATCAAATTTTCACGCTATGAGTTCGAGGTTATTCCCTATTATCAAATAAGTGAACGTTATCGTATAGGGCTTGGTCTTGGAATGCATACCAACGTAAAATTTAGTAGTGATTTTGATAAAAATGCAGAGTTTGATAATGCCAAAGCTGTTATCGCCTCAATCGGTCGTAAAATGAAATACTCAGACCACTGGCTTGAATTTAGAGTAGTAAATATCGAGTACTCAATGACTCAATATAATAATAACCAAGGATCTTATTATGTGCTAATGCCTTTTGATGGTAATCATGTGGGGCTTTCATACCATATGTTATTTTAGAAAAAGTTAAAAAGTCAGGTGTTTCTTAGCGATACAATCAATGGTGTTCAGTTTTATTACGCACAATTTTACTTAGAGGGTGCTTTGCGACGCCAATGTTAATCGCGAGTTGCAGGTGCAGCCATTATTTTTAGCGAGTCATTAACCGCTGTTAAGAACTTTGTATACTTTTTTCACCCTGTGCATATACTAATGCTTTGAATTATTTGAGTTTTACCCAAGGTGAAAGTATGCAATTTATTAGGTTATGCGGTCTTTTATTGATCTTAAATTTGGCGGCTTGCTCGCCACTTCAAACTTATCTTAAAACAGATACTACGGCATTTTATAAGGATGCTTTTACCACCAAGGGTTCTATTGTGGTATTGCCTGGAGATATTAATCTCAATAACTCGCTTGAATTTGATTGGTATAAGCAAAAAGTTGAGGCAAAGCTTGTGGCTGAGGGCTTTTCTATGGCGGCCGATTTAGATTCTGCCAATTTTGCGGCGTTATTACTCTACGGGGTTGATGACGGTAAGCAATCGGTAGTTTATAGCCCAATATACGGACAAGCCGGTCGGCATATTAATGCATACTCAGACGTTGCTTATGATGCAGATGGCAAGGCGGTGTATATTCGTAGAAGTTATCTTTCACCCAGCTTTGGGGTAGTGGGTGCTTCTGCTAAGACTAAAACGAGTTACAGACATACTATTGCACTGGATATAGTAAAAGCCGATTCATTAAGTCAGGATAAGCCTGTCAAGGTTTTTGAGGGTCGCACCTTTAGTACGGGAAATTGTGGGGTAATTGTTGAGGTGTTTGATGAATTGCTTGAGGCTATGTTTGTTGATTTTCCGGGTGAAAATGGTCGCAATCGAACAGACTCTATTGAGTCGATAACTAACTGCCCCTGAGTTTTAAAATAATAATTATGGATAAATAATATGCCGCTTTCTGTATTGCCAATTTTTCTGGGTGTCATGAGCTTTTTTTATGTCTTTCTTGCTCTGCGTATAGGTTATATGCGGGGGAGTCCGGTGATGAAGATTTTTTTCAAAATGGATGAGGCTATTTCGGATGAAAAACTCCAGCGAAATGTGCGTGCACACGGTAACTTTTCTGAATATGTGCCGATTTTTTCAATCTTACTGTTAGCCTTAGAAATTGAAAATTCTACGCCACTGATTTATTTAATGGTATCTACGGTGATATTTGCCTATGGACGTTTGGCGCATGCGATTTGTTTTGCTTTCTTTGAATTTAATCCGTTTCTAAGAATATCAGGGATGTTTTGTACCTATATTGGCCTGCTATTACTTGCCTACAAGGCTATCGCTGTTTCGTTATAAGCTATACGGGCCTTAGGGAACTGGACTTCCGCTGGCAGCTTCAAGCAATTCAAACCATGTCTCTCGTTCAAGGGTTACCTTGGCGGCCTCAGAAAACTGTTTAATTCTCTGCATATTGTTACTACCCATAATGGGCAGTATTTGTGCTGGGTGTCTTAATAGCCATGCGATGGCGATTGCCGCGGGCTGAACACTGTGGATTTTGGCCATAGCGTTTAGTTTTATACTGAGTGGTGATGTGGGGTCATTAAGTAGCTTTCCACCGCCCAGTGGTGACCATGCCATGGGTATAATCTTATGTTGTTGTAAATGCGCTAAATCACCGTTGTGAAGGGCATTATGCTGCGACAAACTAATCTCAATTTGATTGGTGACTAGCTTGTTTTTAGTGCATGACTGCAGTAGTTGAATGTCCCAAGGGCGAAAATTGGAAACGCCAATCGTTTTCACTTTGCCGCTGTCGATCAGGGCGTCTAGAGCATTGCCAGTTTCCTCAGCATCCATGAGTGGATCGGGCCTATGCAGAAGAAGTAAATCTATTTGCTCTATTGCCATTTCTTGAAGGGATCGCTCAACAGACTGTTTAATATACTGTGCAGAAGTATTGTAGTGCTTCACGGTCTTATCACTGTGAATACCAATGGGCGCCACTATGTCGCACTTGGTAATGATTTCCATGCTATGACGTAAATGTGGCGCTTGTTTTAAGGTATTTCCCAGAAGTGTTTCTGAACTGTAGCCACCATAGATATCCGCTTGGTCAAAGGTGGTTATACCCTGATCTAAGCAGGCTTCGATTTTACTCTGTATATTTTTACTTGAATGGTCTGGGTCGTCAGTAATACGCCACATACCATAGATAATTCGAGAAACTGTTAGGCTATCTGAAAGGTTAATGCGTTGCATAGAAGTTAGCCTTAAGGATGATTAGTTTTGATTATTCCAGTTAAGACATTCATCTAGAGTAACCCCTGAGCCGCCAAAGATATCCAATGCACTACCAATAGTTAAATCAATTTTGCCATTGGAAAGGGTATTTACCAGCTGCAGATCATCAACCGATTTTGCGCCACCTGCATAGGTGCAGGGAAGGGTGCATATTTCGCCCAAGCGTTGCACTAGCTCTTGATCTATTCCTGCTTGTAGGCCTTCTACATCGGCGGCATGGACTAAAAATTCAGCACAGTGTTGTTCTAGTTGAGAGATAGTCTGTTGATTGATGGCGGTATCTGTCACTGTTTGCCAGCGGTCGGTGGCTATCATCCATCCGTCGTTGGTTTTTCTACAGCTTAAATCAAGTACTAATCGATCGGCCCCAACAGTCGCTTTTATTTTTTCAAGGCGTGGCCAAGAAAATTGACCCTGTTCAAAAAGATAGGAAGTCACAATAACATGAGAAGCACCAGCCTCAATAAACTCATTGGCATTATCGGGTGTTACGCCGCCACCGTATTGTAATTTATTGGGGTAAGCAGAAAGGGCATTAAGTGCTTGCTGTTTGTTATTTGGGCCCAGAGAAATTACATGGCCCCCACTAAGACTGTGTTGTTTATAGAGTTCGGCATAATGGGCAGCGTCGTATGGGCTAACAAAATTAGTCTCTGCGCCAGATTGATTCAGACTGCCACCGACAATTTGTTTTACCTTGCCTTGATGAAGGTCTATGCAGGGTCGAAATAAGGTCAAAGGGTGGCTCTCATAGCGATTAGGATTAGAGCATTATAACTATTTTAAGTGATTTTTGGAGCCATTATCTGCCACAGCAGGGCGGTCGAGTTTTTGGCTTATAGTGCGGCTGATGGTATTTAATTTTTCCAAGTTTATCCCGTGCTCTATGCCTAGCTCATTAAGCAGTTGGATAACATGCTCGGTGGCTACATTGCCAGAGGCACCCTTGGCATAGGGGCAACCCCCCAAGCCGGCAACTGAACTATCGATAATACTGATACCCATGGTTAATGATTGCCTGATATTGGCTATGGCTTGGCCGTGGGTGTCGTGTAGATGAACGGCTAATTTTTCTGACTCAATGGTCTTAAGAATTTCTGTAAGTAGTGCCTCTATGCTATCGGGTGTTGCGACGCCAATAGTGTCGCCCAGCGAGATTTCATAGCAGCCCATTTCGAGCAAAGACTGGGCGACTGCGCTAACTTTTGTATGGTCGACATCACCCTGATAGGGGCAGCCGGAAACACAGGAAATATATCCGCGAACAGCAATATTATGCTCTTTGGCTTTTTGCGTCACCGCTTTGAATTTTTCTAGGCTTTCATCAATCGAGCAATTGATGTTTTTTTGACTAAACGTTTCACTGGCGGCTGCAAAAACAGCAATTTCTTTGACATTGCATTGAATGGCTCGTTCGAGACCACGCATATTGGGGGTGAGGGCGGTGTAGGTGGCATGACTTGGATTTAGTTGTTTGAAAACCTCATCACTACCTGCCATTTGTGGCACCCATTTTGGGCTGACAAAACTACCGGCTTCAATGGTTTGTAGGCCGGCATCAGCTAAGCCATGAATAAGATCAATTTTGGTCGCTACATCTAAGGAAACAGATTCATTTTGTAGACCGTCACGCGGGCCAACTTCAACGATCCTGACTGCTTTAGGTAAGCTCATAATAGTTACAGGTTGTGATAGTTGCCGCGGTAAAACACCAATGGCTGTAATCCATTATCATCAAATTGAACGACTTCACCAGTCATAATAATATGGTCGCCACCGTCATACTGTTTAGCCATTTTGCATTGAAAGCAGACGCTGTAGTGCGGCAATATAGGAAGACCCGATAAGCCCTCGTTACACTCTAGATCGGCAAAGCGATCTATGCCGGTGGTGGCAAACAGGTTTGACAGGTCCTGTTGGTCCTCTGCTAAAACATGCACAGCAAAAGCATCTGCCGCCATAAAGTCTTCAAAACAATTGGTGTTTTTGCCAATGCTCCAAAGAATAAGCGGGGGGGTGAGTGAAACAGAATTAAAGCTGTTGGCAGTCATACCAACTTTTTGTCCATTTTTACCAAGCGTGGTAATAACGGTTATCCCAGTTGCAAAGCCACCCAATGCATTGCGAAAATCCTGCTGGGTGAAAGAGTTAGACACTGATTTACTGCTCCTTGATATAGGCTAGCGTCCCAATCAATTTAAAATATGGGACATAAGCTAGCAATAATGAAATCAATCTGTTGTTGTTGCAAGCGCTTTATATGCTGGCGGCCACTTTTGTACCCTGAGCAATAGCTGTTTTAGCATCTAATTCTTTAGCGCTATCAGCACCACCTATCAAATGATAGGGTATTTTTAATCCATGGGTGATTTCAGTTAATGGATCCTGACCTGCGCAAATAATAATATTATCAACAGCCAATAGTTCGGGCTTATCACCTATTGTAAGGTGAAGGCCTTCATCATCTATACGTTGGTAGTTGCAGCCATTGATCATTTTTACCTGTTTTTTTGCCAGGCCCGCCCGGTGAATCCAGCCTGTAGTTTTGCCAAGTCCTGAACCAATTTTTGATGTTTTGCGTTGCAGTAAAAATACTTCTCGCGGCGATGGGTCTATATGCTCTTGGACTCCCTCGATACCACCACGGGCACCCAGTGACATATCAATTCCCCACTCACCCATAAATTTATCAATATCCAATGCAGTGGATTCGCCACTATGGGTAATATACTCAGCAGTATCAAAACCAATGCCGCCAGCGCCAATAATGGCTACACGCTTGCCTAGCGGTTTTTTGTTTAAAATAACATCAATATAGCTAAGCACACTGCTGTGATCTATACCTTCAATTTTTGGCATTCTTGGGGTAATGCCAGTAGCTACAATGACCTCATCAAAACCACTGTTGTTGAGTTTGTCGACACTCACTCTGGTATCGAGGTTTAAACAGATTTTGTGTAATTCAATCTGTTTTTTAAAGTACCTTAGCGTTTCGTGAAACTCCTCTTTGCCAGGGATTTGCTTTGCTATATTAAACTGCCCGCCAATGTCAGAGGCAGAATCAAATAACGCTACTTTGTGGCCTCTTGAAGCGGCGGTGGTGGCCGCGGCAAGGCCAGCAGGTCCAGCGCCTACAACAGCAATTGTTTTGACCTGCTGGGTGGGCTGTATAATAATTTCAGTTTCATGGCATGCACGCGGGTTAACCAAACAGCTGGCAGTCTGCCCCTGAAAAACATGGTCAAGGCAGGCCTGGTTGCAGGCAATACAGGTGTTGATTTCATCGCTACGACCCTCTTTAGCTTTGATAACAAAATCTGAATCAGCCAAAAATGGTCGAGCCATAGAGACAATATCTGCATCGCCATCGGCAAGTACTTGTTCAGCGATATCGGGTGTGTTGATTCGGTTAGAAGTAACAACCGGTACTGAAAACTCTTGCCTGAATTTTGCAGTTACCCATGTAAAAGCGGCTCTGGGTACCTTGGTGGCGATGGTTGGTATTTTCGCTTCATGCCAGCCAATGCCTGTGCTAATAATAGTAGCTCCGGCCTTTTCAACGGCCTTACCTAGTTGTATAACTTCCTCCGCGCTACTGCCACCCTCGACTAAATCAAGCATGGATAACCTAAAAATAATGATAAAATTGGCACCAACCGCCTCTCTTACTTGTCGAACTACCTCTATAGGAAGTCGGATTCTATTTTCGTAGCTTCCGCCCCATTGGTCTTCTCTTTTATTGGTTCTGGCGGCTATAAATTGATTGAGAAAATAGCCTTCACTGCCCATTATTTCAACGCCGTCATAACCGGCTTTTTGCGCATTCACTGCAGTGGCTACATAATCATCTATCTGCTTGCAGATTTCGCCTTCAGTTAATGCTTTGGGTTTAAAGGGGTTTATGGGGGCCTGAATAGCAGATGGCGCTACCAGATTGGGGGAGTAGGCGTATCTTCCAGTGTGTAAAATTTGCAGACAAATTTTACCTTCATGTTGATGCACGGCCTCAGTGATAACTCGATGGTCATCAATATCTTGTTGAGTCTTTAGGTTTTTAGTGGCTGAATGAGTTCCACCCTCTGTGTTGGGGCCAATACCGCCAGTGACAATAAGACCAACGCCGCCCTTGGCGCGCTCGGCAAAAAAGGCCGCCATGCGGTGGTGCCCACCCTCAGCCTCTTCAAGGCCGGTATGCATTGAGCCCATTAGCACTCTGTTTTTAAGCTGTGTGAAGCCAAGATCTAATGGCGCTAAAAGGTGAGGGTAAAAACTATTCTCCATGAATGATGCCCCTTCTTTATTATTTTAAAAGTACGTTGCTCTTTGGTATTGAGATTACGCCAGCATTTTGACACTGTCAAGATTGGTTGTTATATTGAACTTATGACTTTAAATGCTGTACTCAAAAACAGAAATTCTAATTACCATCATGGCAATCTTCGCCAGACTTTGGTTTTGGCTGCAACTAATATGATTGCAGAAAACGGTATCGAGTCGCTTTCGTTGCGAAAGCTAGCCGAAAAAGTTGGTGTATCCAGAACGGCTGCTTATCATTATTTTCAAGATAAAAACGACTTACTCTGCGCTGTAGCTGCCAATGGCTTTAAACGCTGGCAGCAATCTTTAGATCAGCTAAATGCTAATCAATTATCAGAGAGAGAGAAATTCGAGCAATACATTCTTGGCTATATAAGTTTCGCCACTCAAAACCCAGAAGAATATGAACTTATGTTTGGTCGATGTATTTGGAAGCAGTCAAAATGCACACTAGAATTACAGGATATATCCCATTCAACGTTTCAGCGTCAGGTGGAGATGATTGAATATTGGCAATCTATCGGCTTGGTCAACGGTGATAGCCCATTAAAGATGGCCCAGGTTATCTGGGGTACATTGCATGGTATTGCTAAATTGTTTATTGATGGGGTTTATACTGATGTGGGGCGAGCTGAAGAAATTGTAATCAGTGCTTTGCCGATGTTTTTAGCGTCTAAAGTATAAATCCTTGTTTTTTTAATTTAATTAAAAACTTTGTTTAAATCGTCACTATTTGGTTGATGAATATTAGTTGCTGTGGCAGAATTGCCGCCTTTTTCACGTAGACCAAAATAATGGGTGCAAAAAAAGCCCAAAAGTGAAGTTTACGTGTAGTTGTAGTTTATGCGAGTGTGGCGGAATTGGTAGACGCGCTGGATTTAGGTTCCAGTGGGGTGACCCGTGAGAGTTCAAGTCTCTCCACTCGTACCATTTTAAACAATATCACCATGTTGTTTTCAGGGTTAGTGCCCTGTCATATCCTTTTAGTTGGGTGACATTCAAGAGGTTTTTCATGCAGGTTTCCATTGAGTCTAGCAAAGGTCTTGAGCGGCAGGTAAAAGTTGTTGTACCTGCAGAAAAGATTGATAGCGAAGTATTGCAGCGCCTACAGAAGGCGACTAAAACAGTTAACATCAAGGGCTTCCGTAAAGGCAAGGTTCCGTTAAATGTTGTTAAGCAGCAATATGGTAAGGCTGTTCGTCAAGAAGTTATGGGCGAAGTGGTTAATTCAAGTTTTTATGAGGCAATCAAGCAGGAAGACCTTAAGCCAGTGGGTCAGCCAAAGATTGAAGGCATTGTTGATAAGGATGGCCAGGATCTTGAGTACACTGCAATCTTTGAAGTATACCCCGAAGTTAAGCTTGCTGATCTAAGCAAGGTCTCAATATCTCGTCCTGTAGCAGATATCAATTCTGATGATCTAGAAAAAATGATCGATGTTTTGCGCAACCAACAGGCATCTTTTGATGAGACAGATCAACCAGCAGCAGATGGTGATAAAGTTAATATAGATTTTGTTGGTACACTGCGCGGTAAAAAAGAATTCCCAGGTGGTTCGGCAGAAGCACAGGACCTTGTTTTAGGTTCAAACAGTATGATTCCTGGTTTTGAAGATGGCCTAGTCGGCGTAAGTGCTGGCGATGAGATTGATCTGAAACTGAAATTCCCGAAAGATTATCACGCTGAAGAAATTAAGGGTAAAGCAGTAACCTTTGCAGTAAAAGTGAATACTGTTTCGGCAAAAACATTGCCGGCACTTGATGATGATTTCTTCAAGCTTTACGGTGTTGAAGCCGGTGGTGAAGAAAAATTCCGCGAAGATGTTGAAGCTAATATGCAGCGTGAATTAAATAATGCGATTCGCAATAATGTTAAAAACCGTATTATGGATCAACTTTATAAACTCAATAAGGTTGAAGTACCTGAAGCATTAGTGGCTAATGAAATTGTTCAGTTGAAGAAGCAAATGATTCAGCAGTTTGGTGGCGGACAAGAGTTCGATCTCAATATGTTGCCAGATGACATGTTCAAAGATAAAGCTAAGCGTCGTGCTTCACTAGGCGTGATTGTCTCTGAAGTTGTTAAGGCAGAAGCACTTACTCCTAACGAAGATCAAGTTCGCACTCGCATTGATGAAATTGCCTCAACTTACGAGCAACCATCTGAAGTTGTTGACTATTACTACAGCAAGCCAGAACTATTGAGCTCAGTTGAAGCAGTCGTGTTAGAAGACCAGGTAACCGAGCTTGTACTTTCGAAAGGTAAGGTTAAGGAAGAAAAACTTTCCTACGAAGATGCAGTTAAGCCAGATCCTGAAGCTGAGGCATAATTAAGGCTCTCTTCCTGTACAGATTTTAGTAGATTGGCGTATAATTTAGTGTATATGCTCGTTTTAGCTATTTCATACGTATAAAATTCAGGGAGGACCTTATGACGTTCCAAAATTCAAATAGTAATTCAGACTTTCTAGACACTCAGGCCAGTGGTCTCGTACCAATGGTAGTTGAGCAATCTTCCCGTGGTGAACGCGCCTACGATATTTATTCTCGACTATTAAAAGAAAGAGTCATCTTTCTGGTTGGTCAAGTCGAAGATCATATGGCCAACCTTATTGTTGCCCAACTGCTTTTCCTAGAGTCTGAAAACCCTGATAAAGATATACATCTCTATATCAACTCGCCGGGTGGTTCTGTAACGGCTGGCCTTTCTATTTATGACACCATGCAGTTTATCAAGCCTAATGTCAGTACTATGTGTATTGGTCAGGCTGCGTCTATGGGCGCGTTTTTATTGGCTGCAGGTGCTCCTGGTAAACGTTATTGTTTACCTAATGCGCGCACCATGATTCACCAGCCTAGTGGCGGTGCATCAGGTCAGGCAACAGATATCCATATTCAATCTCAAGAGATCTTGAAGATAAAAGAGCGTCTCAATACTCTTATGGCGCATCACACTGGCCAACCCATTGAAACGGTCGAACAGGATACTGAGCGCGATAACTTTATGAGTGCTGACGAGTCCAAGGCTTACGGTCTTGTAGATGAGGTACTTAACAAACGAGCCTAATTAGGGCTTCTTGTTGGCTACCAAAAAGTATTTTCTAAAACTAATTATAAAAGGTTGCAGAGATGAGTGATGAAGACACAACAAATGACGGCGGTAAGCTTTTGTTCTGTTCCTTCTGCGGGAAAAACCAGAATGAAGTACGTAGGCTTATAGCGGGTCCTTCTGTCTATATTTGTGATGAATGTGTTGATTTATGTAATGACATTATCACTGAAGAAACTCAGGTAGCAGATGAGCAAGAGTCATCGGGTTCTCTGCCAGTACCTACAGAGATCAAGGGCATTTTAGACGAATATGTTATCGGTCAAGAACGCGCCAAAAAAATACTCTCAGTTGCAGTTTACAACCACTACAAGCGACTGCAAGCATCGAGCGATAAGCTCGATATAGAATTGGGTAAAAGTAACATTTTACTTATAGGCCCTACGGGAAGCGGTAAAACGTTACTAGCAGAGACCCTAGCTAGACTTCTAGACGTGCCCTTTACCATTGCAGATGCTACTACGCTAACAGAAGCAGGTTATGTGGGTGAGGATGTCGAAAATATCATCCAAAAGCTGTTGCAAAAATGTGATTACGATGTCGATAAGGCCCAACGCGGTATTGTCTACGTTGATGAGATCGATAAGATTTCACGCAAGTCTGATAACCCATCGATCACCCGAGACGTATCTGGTGAGGGTGTTCAACAAGCTCTACTTAAACTGATAGAAGGCACTGTGGCATCAGTTCCTCCTCAGGGTGGGCGCAAGCATCCGCAACAAGAATTTCTTCAGGTAGATACCTCAAATATTCTATTTATCTGTGGTGGTGCCTTTGCGGGTCTTGAGAAAGTTATTCGCGAGCGCTCTGAGAAGGGTGGTATAGGCTTTAGTGCCGAGGTTAATAGTAAAGATGATCGTAAGTCGGTCGGTGAAACGCTTCTTGAAGTTGAGCCTAGCGATTTGATTGGCTACGGCTTGATACCAGAGTTTATTGGTCGCTTGCCCGTGGTAGCTACTCTGGCTGAACTGGATCGCGATGCTTTGATTAATATATTGGTTGAGCCCAAGAATGCTTTGGTTAAACAGTATCAGGCGCTTTTTGATATGGAGTCTGTCGAGCTAGATCTTAGGCAAGAGGCTCTAGAGACCGTTGCAGAGAAAGCCATTGAGCGAAAAACAGGTGCTCGAGGACTTCGTTCAATTCTTGAAACTGTGCTGCTAGAAACCATGTATAAGATTCCAGCTGAAGAAGATGTGATTAAGGTGGTCGTCGACAGCGCGGTCATTAATGGAGAAAATGAACCACTTTTGGTTTATGAGCAAAAAGAAGCGAAAAAAGTCGCTTCTGAGGACTGAGAATATTAAAGGCACCTAATAGGTGCCTTTTTTTTTCCTAAACTTCTACGTTTGTATTTATTTTTCTTCATTACGGTTGCTTTCTGCAATCGAGACCCCATATAGTTCCGTAGAGATTATTACTATTGTTATTTTGTCGATAGCCTCGACAACTCAGGAGAAGATCAATGGATTCCGAACAAGCAGCCACTGCAAAAACTTATCCACTTTTACCGTTGCGCGATGTTGTGGTATATCCACACATGGCGGTCCCTCTTTTTGTTGGGCGAGATAAATCAATTCTTGCTTTAGAAGAGGGCATGAAAACGAATAAGAAAGTTGTATTGGTTACGCAAAAAGATCCTGGTGAAGATAATCCTGCGTTGGATCAGGTTCATCAAATCGGTACCTTAGCAACTATTTTGCAATTGCTTAAATTGCCCGATGGCACACTTAAGGTGCTTGTCGAAGGTGTCAGTAGAGTGCAATTGGTTAACCCTGTTGAAGGCCCTGAATTTCTTCAAACACAGTTTAATGAGCTGGCTATTAATGGACTTGATGAAAATGAATTAGATGCGTTGGCGCGTGCAACTAAGGTGTTGTTTGAGCAATATGTGAATTTGAGTAAAAAAATTCCATCAGAAGTAGTTACCACGGTAAAAGCGATTAGTGATAATGATCGCCTAGCCGACACTATCGCCTCGCATATGACTTTGAACCTGAGTCAAAAGCAAGAGGTTCTAGAAATTGCCAATCTGTCTCACCGATTTGATCATCTTATGGGTTTAATGGAGACGGAAATTGATCTTGCGGAAGTGGAGCAAAGAATTCGCGGGCGTGTAAAGAAGCAAATGGAAAAAAGCCAGCGCGAGTACTATTTAAATGAACAGATTAAGGCCATCCAAAAAGAACTGGGCGATGAAGACGGCGTCTCAGAATTTGAGCAGTTAGAGGGCAAGATTGAAGAAGTAGGTATGCCCAAATCCGCACTCGAAAAAGCGCGCTCTGAATTGTCAAAATTGAAAATGATGTCACCAATGTCTGCCGAGGCATCGGTGCTAAGAAACTATATCGACTGGATGGTTGGTGTGCCTTGGAAAAAGCGCTCTCGCGTTAAGCATGATCTTAAAAATGCTGAGCAAACGCTTGGTCAGGATCACTATGGTCTTGATGAAGTTAAAGAGCGAATCCTAGAGTTTCTTGCTGTCCAAAAGCGGGTTAAAAAACTCAAGGGTCCCGTGCTGTGTCTAGTTGGGCCACCGGGCGTGGGCAAAACCTCGCTGGGTGAATCAATTGCAAAAGCCACTGGCAGAAAGTTTGTCAGAATGAGTCTTGGTGGTGTGCGTGATGAAGCGGAGATTCGTGGTCATCGCAGAACCTATATTGGCTCATTGCCGGGTAAAATCATTCAAAAGTTGAGTAAGGTTAACACCAAAAATCCGCTATTCTTACTGGATGAAATCGATAAGATGGGTATGGACCATAGAGGCGACCCTGCATCGGCCTTACTCGAGGTGTTAGACCCTGAGCAAAATCATACCTTTAACGACCATTATCTAGAGGTGGATTACGACCTTTCCGAGGTTATGTTTATCTGTACCTCTAATTCTATGAATATCCCAGGTCCACTACTAGATCGTATGGAAGTGATTCGTATCCCTGGTTATACCGAAGATGAAAAGGTGGCTATTGCTGAAAAATATTTAGTTCCCAAGCAAAGTAAGGCTAATGGCCTTAAACCAGGTGAGTTAGAGATCGGGAGTGACACGCTGCGCGATATTATCCGGTTTTATACCCGTGAGGCTGGCGTTCGTGGGCTAGAGCGCGATATAGCTAAAATTTGTCGTAAAACCGTCACTAAAAATGTGCGCGATGAAGTGGATGGTGAAATTAGCCTTAAGCCCGAGGGCCTAGAGGAAATGCTCGGAGTTCATCGTTTTGACTATGGCCGCGCCGAGGCGGAAAATCAGATTGGACAGGCCACAGGTTTGGCATGGACTCAGGTGGGTGGTGAGCTGCTTAATATTGAATCATCCGTGGTTCCCGGTAAAGGCGGTATGGTTAAAACCGGCTCTCTTGGCGATGTGATGCAAGAGTCTATTCAGGCAGCATTAACGGTAGTTAGAAGCCGTTCTCAACAGCTGGGTATTCGTAAAAACTTTTATCGAGAGCAAGATATTCATATCCACGTTCCCGAAGGTGCTACGCCTAAAGATGGACCTTCGGCGGGCATTAGTATGTGTACCGCACTGGTATCGGCTCTAACGGGTATTCCAGTTAAAGCCTCGGTGGCAATGACTGGTGAAATTACTTTGCGTGGTCAGGTGCTTAAGATTGGCGGCCTTAAAGAAAAGTTACTAGCGGCTCATCGCGGTGGTATTAAGACGGTAATTATTCCTTATGACAATGCAATGGACCTTAAGGAAATCCCTGATAATATCAAAGCCGATTTAGATATATGTCCTGTCAAAGTCATCGATGAGGTGCTTGAAATTGCACTCGAATCATCGCCGGTGGGAATGAGTGAAGAGGAGTATAATCGTGGAAGCGGAGCGGGAAATACCCCAGAAAATGATCTAAGACCAAGCACTCACTAGTCTGTAGACTAAATTTTTTTTAAAAGTTAGCTTGACCAGACAATTAAGCGTTGGTATAAAGTTAGCACGCGGCCAATAATTTCTAGGGTAGAGATTAGTTAAGAGGCCCGAAACGTATATGTACTGGAAAAATTAACTCCATAATAAAAGGGGAACACTGTGAATAAATCTGAATTAATCGATGCTATCTCTAACTCTGCTGACCTATCTAAGTCTTCTGCTGCTCGTGCTCTAGACGCTGTTTTAGGTTCAGTTCAAGGCGCTCTTGCAAATGGCGACCAAGTTTCACTAGTAGGTTTTGGAACTTTCTCTGTTAAGCACCGCGCTGCTCGTTCTGGCCGTAACCCGCAAACAGGAGCTGAGATTCAAATTGCAGCTTCTAACGTACCAAGCTTCAAAGCGGGTAAAGCTCTTAAAGATGCTGTGAATTAAGAAACGAACTCTTTCCTCTTCGTACTAGAAGTAAGGGTATCGTATTTAAAAGGCGCATACTTATGCGCCTTTTTTTAATTTTGGAAGAAATAAAATGTTATTAGATTTTAGAAATAATATGCGTGGTGTTGCTATTGGTATCACCATCGTGATTGGTCTTATCTTTGCCCTAACAGGCACTGGATCACTGTTTATCAGCACACCTGACTCAGAATCAGCCATACTGGTTAATGGTGACGAAATTAGCGAACGAGAAGTTCTTCAGGCTGTAGCGAGAGAGAGAAGTAGAATTCTTAATGAAAATCCTGAGATGGATAGAAGTTTGCTAGATGATCAAGCTCTCCGTCCTCAGGCTATGCAACAGTTAATAAGCAGAGAAGTTTTAATTCAAGCGGCCAATCAACAAAACCTTGGTGTAGCTCCATCACTGATTAATGAACTGATCCTAGATGTTGAACAATTTCAAACTGACGGTGTGTTTGATGAAGACAGATTTCGATATGCTATTAGAAGTCAGGGTTATACCTCTAGTTCAAAATTCACAGAGATGCTAGCGGATCAGTTTTTAGTTGAGCAGCTTTCTGATGGCATTATTAACTCCAGTTTTGTAACCTCTGATGAAGTTGCTAGTTTGACCGCACTGGTTGATCAAAAGCGTAGTTTTGAGTTTGCACGTCTTGCCTATCAACCTTTTGTTGATTCGGTAGATCTATCTGATGAGCAAATTGCAGCTTACTACGATGATAATCAAGCGCAGTATATGACTGAGCGCAAGTTGAGTGTTGAATATATTGAGCTTAATCAAACCATGCTTATCGACGCTCAGGCAGTATCTGCCGAACAGGTTCAAGCTCGATTTGATCAGGAAGCTCAGTCTGCTGATACTAGTCCATCATTACGCGCTGCACATATTCTATTGGAAGATAGTTCTGCAGAGCTTATCGCCGAAGTTCAAGCCAAGATTGATGCGGGTGAAGATTTTGCGCAGTTAGTGAGTGAGTACACACAAGATGTTGCCACCGCAGATATGGGTGGTGATCTTGGATTTACCGATGGCAGTACCTTCCCTGATGCTTTTGAGCAGGCGCTAGCGGCATTGGAGGTAGGTCAGGTATCTGCCCCAGTGGAAACTGTTTCTGGTACGCATTTTGTAAAGTTGCTTGAAATTGAAAAGAAAGAATTCCTTTTTGATGAGCAGCAGGAGCGTATTAGGCTTGAATTACAACAAGAAGCCGCCAACACACTGTTAGTTGAAAAGCTAGAAATGCTTAAAGAGTTAGCGTTTAATGCCGACAATCTTCAAGAAGTGGCCGAAGACCTAGCGCTCGAAGCTAAGACCAGTGAGCCATTTAGTGAAAATGGTGGGTCAGGAGTGGCCTCATCCCGAATAGTGGTTAATGCAGCCTATAGCCCAGAAGTTGCTGAAGACGGCTATGCAAGTGACGTGCTTGATTTAGGTGACGACAACTACATCGTGCTGAGATTGAAAGAAAACTTCCCATCTAGACAGCTGGCTCTTGAAGAGGTTCGTGACGATTTAACTGAAACACTCACTAATACAATTGCCAAAGAAAAAATCGATGCCAAAGCAGCAGAAATTACTACTGCTCTCGATGGCGATAGTTCACTGTCTTCTATTGCGGCTGACTTTAAACTTGAAGTGCAAAAAGAAGAGGCTAAGGATAGAGCGAATCAAGCGGTTAGTGCTGAAATCAATGCGTTTGTTTTTGAGATGCCTTCGCCGAGAGATTCAACTATTACTGATAGCTTTACTGCGGCGAATGGTGATTTTATTGTGATTGAACTTGCCAAAGTTGAGCTAGAAGAGACTGCATCTCTGGATCAAGAACGTATTGAATTGATTCGTTCAATTGCTGAAACAGCAACAACAGGTAAAGAATTTGTGTCTTATCAGCAAGCGCTAATTGAGCAGGCTAAAATAGTTCAGTAATTATTTTTAAAGTTATGCTTGTAGTATTCGAAAAGATATAGCCTTTGTGGCTATATCTTTTTTTTGTCTGTCTGTCGGCTTAAGTCCAACAATAAATCCTGAGAAGCGTTACAACAATAAGCTGATCAGAAAATACTAAATCCGCAATGGATTAATATATAACGTCAATCGCTGTCCCGGCTGTAAATACTTACTACCATCTAATTTATTCCACGATGTGATATCGGTAATTTTAAGATCGAATCGTTTGGCGATTAAATACAGTGAGTCACCACTGCGCACCTGATAGTTAAGTTTTCTGACAGGGGTGGTTTTGGGTCCTGATTTTGGGGCTTTAATCAGCAATTCTTGACCGATTTTGATTAGGTTGCCAGTCAGGTTATTGGCGCGCTTAAGGCTTGTGATTGAAACCTTATGCTTGGCGGCTATTTCTGACAAAGTATCCCCCGCAGATACAATATAGGTTCTAGTAGGGGCTGTTCTATATTCTGTTAGCAATGCTACTTCACCGGTAGGTGGTATTCGCAATACTTGGCCGATACGCAAAAAGTCATTTCGTAAGCGGTTGGTTATTTTTATTTGCGCGGTGGTTTGCTCATAGCGCTTGGCGATATGCGATAGGGTGTCACCAGATTTTACAATATATTCACGGTATTCGGCCCATGTAGAGGGGTCGCTTGTGGCTAAAAAGTCACTCAGTAGTTGGCTCTTTTCGATCGGTAATAAAATATGGTAACCCGGCTCTGGTGGAGTAACTGAACGTTTGTAAGCCGAATTTAACTTGGTAAAAATGGCGTCATCGACCCCTGTTACCTCTATTATCTTGTCTAGTTCTATCTGTGCCGGCAGTTCTACTACAGAGAAATAGGCTGTATTGGCTATCTCGGGTAGTTTTACTTCTAATTTATCTGCATCTCTTACAATATAGGCCAATGCCATTAACTGGGGTACGTAATTTTTAGTTTCTCGAGGCAGTTTGAGCGACCAAAAATCAGTGGATTTCCCCAAACGGCGATTTTTTCTAATGGCTTTTCTGACAACTCCTTCACCAGAGTTGTAGGCGGCTAGAGCATGTAGCCAGTTGCCATTAAACTGCTTGTTTAAATAGGCAAGGTAAGTCGCAGCGGCGGCGGTTGAGTGCACTACATCGCGTCTTCCTTCGTACCAACGACTGCGCTCTAAACCAAGGGATGTGGCTGTTGATGCGATAAATTGCCAAAGACCTACGGCATGACTTGGGCTGTAGGCGAGGGGGTCGTAGTTACTTTCTACAATCGGTAGCAAGGCTAACTCTAAGGGTAGATTGGCATTTTCTAACTGTTCAGTAACATGAAACAGGTAAGGCGATGAATGCTCAAATAGTAAGTTGAGATTATGCGGGTTTTTTAGGTAGCGTTTTAGCTGTTTGTTAGCACTGTAGGGCAATTCGTCCGGTGTTATTTCGAAGCCTTGGCGCAATCGCTGCCATGCGTCTATTTGCGGTGCCGGTGCTAGATCTGCCTGTTGGTTGATTTCTAAATTGTCTTCAGTTGGCAATTCTGCGCTTTCTAGGCTAGTTTCGGGGTCTGGTTGCGGCGGCGCTTTAGGAATTGCACTAGGTGCGTTTAAATCGACAATAGGTGCATTTTCTGTTGGATTAATGACTTCAGGTTCTTCTGTAACCGTGGCACAGCCGACCAACCTCATACTTAACAGTAAAAGGCCCAGATAAATAATGCTATTTTTAGGCTTGGATAACACAAAAAACTCTATCAGCTACAAAATTTAGGAGCGGGATTGTAACGGTCATGGCAGCTATTAACAACATAGCAATATAAGTCTGGCATTTGATCTATTTTGTTTCATGTCTAATAGGGTAAAACTTTGTAACATGTTAGGATTTACTCATATTCAATTTAGTCTTTAAGATCTATGCGCAATAAACGCCAAATGCTGGCCAATTTGTATCAGAAATATCTGGCAATAACCCCAGACAGTAGTGCTATGGTTTTGGATAATTGGCAGAGCAAAAAGTTCGGCCAATATTTGCATGATGCAGAATTAAAATTGCTAGCAGAGAATTGTGCTGATTTAGCCGGTTATAGAATGATGCACTTGGGTTTAATTGGAGAGCAATGTGCGCTTGAGCCATTTGAGCAGTTGCATCAATTTTATATTCGCCCGACATCTAATGATTTATGCTTTGCAAGTAGCTCGGTGGTGGCGGCTAATGAAGACTTGCCACTGCCCTCTGATATTGTCGATGTGGCGATTTTACAGCATGCTCTCGAGTATTCTTCGTCACCGCAGTCTGTGTTAGCGGAAGCGGCTAGAGTGCTTGCACCCGGTGGGCATATGATTTTATGTGTATTTAATCCGCTAGGGCCTATGGGCTTGTTAAAGTGGCCTATGGGGTTGCTAACTAAGCGTCCTGAATACCAATTTTTTAATCTGCGTAAATGTCGTGTATATGATTGGCTATCGCTGCTTAATTGCGAAGTGATCGGTGTGCAAAATGGCGCGTATAATTTGCCTATCGGCGGTGCGAATTGTTTTCGCGATGACACAGTTTGGCAGAAAATGTGTGAAAAGGTTGGCTCTCCATGGGGTAATTTTTATATGATTCATGCTGTTAAGCGTGTGGCGGGTGGTATAAGTAATCGCACTCGTGCATGGCGTCCATTGGCGGCTAAACCCTATGGTTCTGAGCGAACTAATATTAATCGAACACCCCATAATTAGGCGGTAACTGTAATGAAGACTGTGGAAATTTTTACCGATGGTGCCTGCAGGGGTAATCCTGGGCCCGGTGGTTGGGGCGCGTTATTGCGCTATGGCGACAATGAGCGGACACTCTGTGGTGGTGAGCACGAGACGACCAATAACCGCATGGAGTTAATGGCGGTTATTCAGGGGTTATCGGCTCTTCAAAGAGCTTGTGAGGTAACAGTAACCTCTGATTCAACCTATGTCTTAAAAGGCATACAGGAGTGGATGCCTAACTGGAAAAAAAGGGGCTGGAAAACAGCCTCAAAAAAGCCGGTTAAAAATGTCGATCTATGGCAGCAACTAGATCAGCTAGTTGAATTGCATACGATTGACTGGCGATGGGTTAAGGGTCACAGTGGCCATACAGAAAATGAGATTGCCGATCAGTTGGCAAATCGCGGTATTGACGAGCTGGATTAAGCAAAAATATGAGACAGATAGTTTTAGATACAGAGACCACGGGTCTTGAGACTTCTCAAGATCACAGAATCATCGAAATTGGCTGTGTGGAACTGGTTAATCGCAAACTGACGGGTAATCACTACCATCAATACATTAATCCTGAGAGAAAAGTTGATGAGGGTGCTATGCAGGTGCACGGCATCACTGACGAGTTTCTGGAAGATAAACCCTTATTTGCCAATATAGTGGATGAGTTTTTGGCATTTGTCGGTGATTCTGAGCTGGTTATTCATAATGCCCCATTTGATGTCGGCTTTATCGATCACGAGCTATCAAAGCTGCCTAAGCAGCCTAAATCAATTGCTAATTTGTGCCCTATAGTGGATACCCTTGCTTTGGCAAGAAATAAGCATCCGGGGCAGCGCAATAATCTTGATGCGCTATGTAAGCGTTATATGGTGGATAATTCTCAGCGTGATCTTCACGGCGCATTGCTTGATTCTGAAATTTTGGCGGATGTTTATTTGATTATGACCGGTGGTCAGGTCAATCTTAATATCAATGATCAGCCGAGCGCTGATGATGGCGCTGTATCCACTTCAAGTGGTATTAGAAGACTTCCCGCAGATCGCCCCGCGCTAAAGGTTATTAAAGCGAGCGATGCTGAGCTGGTCAGTCATAACAAGAAGCTCGAAACGATTAAATCTGCGAGTGGTCAATGTGTGTGGCAGGACATATCTCAGTAAGACTATTTGATGAGTAACTCAAAGGCGGGGCTAAATATACCGGCCAAATTACCTTCCCAGCCTAAACAATTCCGGCTGCTTGAGTCGCAACTTATGGCTGCGGTGGCTAGCCGTGACCTGTTTCGTTTAAAACAACAGTTAAACAAGATTCAGCAGAGTTTAAAGGCATCTGAGGAAAATCTTTCTAGCTGGAATAGGTGGGTGACTGCTGTAACCAAGTCTAATAGTTGGGTTGAGACTCGAGCCGCTAGCTTTCCACAAATTTCTTACCCTGATCTACCTGTTTGCGGACGTGCGGACGAGATTCGCGATCTCATTAGAGATAATCAGGTGGTGGTGATTGCTGGTGAAACCGGTTCGGGTAAAACCACTCAGTTGCCAAAGATTTGTTTGGAAGCCGGTTGCGGTCGGCGCGGCATTATCGGCCATACTCAGCCGCGGCGAATTGCCGCTCGCTCGGTGGCTAGTCGGCTGGCTGAAGAGCTCAAAACAAATTTGGGAGATAAGGTTGGCTATCAGGTTCGGTTTGCCGATCAAACCAATCGCAATACTCTTATTAAGCTGATGACTGACGGTATTCTTTTGGCTGAAATTCAGCGCGATCGTTTTTTAAGTCATTACGATACCATTATTATTGATGAGGCCCATGAGCGCAGTTTGAATATTGATTTCCTATTGGGTTATCTGAAACAAATTCTGCCAAAACGTCCCGATCTAAAAATTATTATTACCTCTGCAACCATTGATGTAGAAAAATTCTCTAAGCATTTTTCCAATGCGCCTATTGTTGAAGTATCTGGAAGAACCTATCCAGTAGAAATTGTATATGACAATGTCGATCAGACTGCGTTGGAGTTGGATCAGCAAGTAATTGATCGTCTAAAGGATATTGAGACTCTGGGTAGTCGGGGAGATGTCTTGGTTTTCTTGAGTGGTGAGCGCGAGATTCGTGAACTCAGCCTAGCAATTCGCAGAGCGCAAATTCCTCACCTTGAAGTGGTTCCCCTATATGCGCGTTTAAGTCTGGCAGAGCAGAGAAGGATCTTTTCGCCCCATAAGGGTCGGCGTGTGGTTTTGAGTACCAATGTGGCGGAAACATCGCTGACGGTTCCGGGTATTGGCTATGTGATCGATGCGGGGCGCGCCAGACTTTCGCGCTACAGTTACCGCACCAAGGTTCAACGCTTACCCATAGAGGCTATCTCTCAAGCCAGTGCCAATCAGCGCGCCGGTCGCTGTGGGCGAGTGCAGAAAGGTGTTTGCTATAGGCTGTATACCGAGGAAGATTTTAAAAACCGTGCGGAATATACCGATCCTGAAATTATTCGCACCAATTTGGCCGCGGTTATTTTACAAATGATGCATGCGCGCCTTGGTGATATTCGCGATTTTCCGTTTATCGATAAGCCAGACTCACGGATGATCAACGATGGCTACAAGCTATTGGAAGAATTGCAGGCAGTGGATAAGAAAGGGGCACTGACGCGATTGGGAAAAATGCTAGTCGCTATTCCCTTGGATCCAAAATTTGCTCGTATGCTGATCGAGGCCTCAAAACTTGGCTCTCTTACCGAATTGATGATTATTACCACTGGGCTGAGTATTCAGGACCCTAGAGAGCGTCCAGCGGATAAAAAACAAGCGGCTGATTTGGCGCACAAGCCCTGGCTTGATGAGAAGTCTGACTTTATGTCGCTACTGAATATCTGGATGCACTTTGAAGAAAAAAGACAAACCCTGTCGCGCAACCAGTTTTCAAAATACTGCCGCGCTAATTTTATATCCCCGTTGCGAATGAAGGAATGGCGTGATTTACATCATCAGGTTCACAGTGCCTGTCGCGGTCTGGGCTTTATGGATAATAAGCAAGCGGCTGATTATCAGTCGATTCACTGTGCGTTGCTATCAGGACTGCTTGGGCAAGTCGCCAATCGTCAAGATAAATGGGAATTTCTGGGTACACGCAATCGCAAGTTGTTTATTTTTCCAGGCTCTGGAACCAGTAAAAAACCACCGAAGTGGATCGTTGCCGGCTCATTGATGGAAACGGCTAAACAATATGCATTAAATGTTGCCAGCATTGAGCCCACATGGTTGCCGGCGCTAGCAGCGCATTTGGTGAAAAAAACCTATAGCGAGCCCTTTTATCACGCTAAAAACGGTTTAGTCATGGCAAAAGAGCGCCAGACCCTATTTGGCTTAACCATTGTCGAGGCAAAACTCACGCCCTATGGAAAAATTGCTCCGACAGAAGCTCGAACCATCTTTATTCAGCAGGCTCTGGTTGAGCATGGCTACCGAGGTAAGGGGCGATTTTTAGTTCATAACCAAAACCTATTAGAAGAATTGCAATCACTTGAGGATAGGTTTAGGCGCCGCGATTTAGTTGCCGAGCAAAAAGTGGTCTTTGGCTTTTATGACGAGCGATTGCCAAAGGATATCTATAATCAGGTGGCTTTTGATCGCTGGCGCAAACAGGCTGAATCTAACGATAGGAATATTCTAAAGCTCAATCGAGAGTTGCTACTGCTTCGTGGTTTATCTGTGGATGAGCAGGCACAGTTCCCAGAGCAGGTAAGCTGTGGCGGTATAGATTTTCATTTGAGTTATCGCTTTGAGCCTGGGCATCAAGAAGATGGAGTTAGCGTCACCATTCCACTGCCAATTTTGCACCAGGTACCGCGCTTTTTCTTTGAATGGGTGGTGCCGGGTATGCTGCGCGACAAATGTATTGCGCTTATTAAAAGCCTGCCAAAACAGATTCGCCGTCATTTTGTTCCGGTGCCAGATTATGTGGATAAAATTTTATTATCCACCAAGGCTGAGGATAGACCTCTAACGGAGGTTCTAGCTGAACAGTTACATCGGCTTTCGGGGTTTACTGTAGCTGATACAGATTGGCGCTATGAAGGATTAAACCCATGGTATTTGATGAATTTTGTTCTACAGGATGAAAATGGTGAGCGGGTTGCCATGGGGCGAAACTTGCAACAGTTACAGCAAGACTTTAAACAGCAAATTAATAACAATCTACAGCAGTCTGAGGACGATGATATTAGTCGACAGCAGATTGTTGAGTGGGATTTTGAACATTTGCCGCAGCAGGTGAGTATTCAGCGTGGAAATATTACCATTAAAGCTTGGCCCTGCTTAAAAGACTGTGGTGACTGGGTAGATATTGAGCTGCAAGACAATCCCTTAGTAGCGGAAAATCTTAGTATTGAAGGGCAGTTGAGGCTAGCCTTGATTAAAGGTCGTCAACAGGTCAATTATTTATCAAAAAATTTGCTAAAGGGTTGTGATTTGGCATTAAAAGCGGCCGCTATTGGTGACCGACAATCCACTGTAATGGCAATTATAAGTGCCAGTTTTCAGCAATCTATGTTTGTCGATGAAAAAGCTGTTCGCGATAAACAGGATTTTGAGCGTCAATACTCTGAGGGTGTGGGTCAGGTTATTGGCATAGCTCAAGAATATGCCGATATTATTCAATCTGTTTTGCCGTTGTTACATAAGTGTCGCAAGCAGATACGTGCAATGAATTTGGCGGCGGTTTATGCCAAGTCTGATATTGAGGAACAGATTGAGCGACTGTTTTCGGTCAAAACTCTGAGTACCGTAAAGCGCGAGCATCTTGTGCAGTATCCTAGATATATTCGTGCCCTAGAGATAAGGCTTGAAAAATTACCCATGCAGATCTCAAAAGATCGACAGTGGATGGAGGAAATACAGCAGTTTTCTCAGCGAACCAATGATCAAGAGTCCGCATCTCTTTCCAGAGAGCTTGCTGTGGAGCTGCAAGCCTATGAGTGGGCCGTTGAGGAATATAGAGTATCGCTATTTGCCCAGCAGTTAGGCACTAAGATGCCGATATCAAGTAAGCGTTTGGAAAAAATGTGGCAACAACTGTATGAGCGATTGCGACGATTTTAGCTAAATAATGACCTATTTTATGTTATCTACCAGTGTTTTGCGGTTGAATGTGTAAGCCATGAACCATTAAAATATGAAAAACCAGTTAAAGGTAAACGAATGAATAGGTCCTCGCTAATAAACAGTATTATTTCGATAGTCCTTTTGTGGTGTTGCTCTATCTGGTCAATTTCTGTGGTTGCTGATCAGGCGGCTGACGTCGATCCCTATCAAGCGGTTAACCAAAAGATATTTAGTTCCAATAAATTTTTAGATGATCATCTCGCTCGGCCTGTTGCTAAGTTTTATGTTGCGGTAACGCCTGATCCTGTTGAGCGGGGTATTGCTAATGTATTTGATAACCTCGAAGAGGTTACCAATGTTGTTAATGATCTGTTGCAAGGCAAGTTTGTCCAAGCGGCGAATGATAGTGGACGTTTTGCAATTAACAGTACGCTAGGAATCGCTGGTTTATTTGATGTTGCTTCGCTCTTGAGCTTAAAGAAAAGTGATGGCGAAGACTTTGGTCAAACATTGGGTTATTGGGGTGTGCCTGAGGGGCCTTACATAATGCTTCCTTTCATGGGGCCCTCTACCCTGCGAGATGCGCCATCGTACTTTGTTGATCAGTTCACCGACCCATTAGATTATTTGGATAACAGTACTGATCGAGCGGTAACCACTGCTCTGAGTGTGGTTGATACCAGAGCCTCATTGCTTGAATATGACAATCTGCTATCGGGCGATAGTTATACCTTGGTAAGAGATGTCTATTTGCAAAGAAGGGCTTATCAGGTAAATGATGGTGCCGTAGAAGATGAGTTTGATGACCTCGACGATTATTAGTTTTGATCAACGGAGTAGAGTCACTGTTGTATAATTATAACAATGCTACTGATTGCACTAACAAAGTGAACGCTCAATGAGTGAGTTAACAGGCCCAGTGATTGTTGTTAACGACAATACCGAGGCAGCACAAAGTTTGTTGGCAAGTTTCCAGTCTAATGGTTGGGACTGTCTGAGCGCCGAAAACCTTGATCACCTTCAACAACTCTGTACCGATCCACTAAATCAGCCAGTCATTTTTACCACCGAATATCTAAGAAAACACAGTCTAGATAATGATGATTTAGCTAATCTATGTGGCCTCTTTTTGGTGGTGATTGCCATGGATAGTCAGTCTCTAGGTCAAGAGGCGAAATTTTTTAGGTTGGGTGCATCAGATATTCTAGAATCTGACCTAGCACAGCGTGATATTCCTCAAGTCTTAAAGCGGTTGACTAGGCTTGCTTCGATTCGAGGTCATCAACAGGACTATGGTGAGCGGTTACAAAAAATAAATAGCAAATTACAGCAGAGCATTAAGCTGTTAGAGCATGATCAAAAGGCTGGTTTAGAAATACAGAAAAATTTAATGCCTGAAAAGCCTATTCGTTGTGGCGATATTGAAATTGGTCATTCAATGGCACCCTCACTTTATCTGAGTGGTGACTGTGTTGGTTACCAATTTGTGCTGGGTCGTTATCTATTGTTTTATTTTGTCGATGTTTCTGGTCACGGCGCCTCATCAGCATTTGTTACGGTATTACTGCACTTTATCACGGGGCGGATTATTCGCCGTCATGCCCGAGAAGAGGAATACGATGCATTAGCTCAGGCACCTGAGGGACTGGTAGAGTCAATCAATCAGCAGTTGATTAATACTGAGTTGGATAAGCATCTGACCATCGTGGCGGGATCATTGGATACACAAACCAGAAAGTTGCGCTATGTGGTTGGTGCGCACCAACCTTCACCGATTTTAATTGTCGATGGCAATGCCCAATATCTGCCGGGTAAAGGTAAGCCCGCGGGTATTTTTAAGGATGCGACCTGGAAGGTTGAAGAAATACAATTACCAGAAAAGTTCGCACTGGTACTTTTATCGGATGGTGTTTTTGAGTTATTACCGGGAAAAGAAATTACCGATAAAGAAACTCGCTTATTGCGCTATTTAAGCAATCGATCGGTGAGTGTAAAGGCGCTTAAAAAAGGTCTATTTATCGAGGGTATTAAAGATCTTCAAGATGATGTGTCTGTTCTATTGTTGACTGGGGGCTCTTAGTTTGAGTCAGGGTAAAATACTAATTTCAGATAAATCTGATAACTACCTTCTTAAGTTAGTGGGTGATGTGCGCCTAACGCTTAGTGGCACCCTTAACCGCTATATGGAAATTCTTTTTGGTAACAACCAAGTCAAAAGTGTTGTTGTGGACATGCTTGATGCTGAGGGGGTGGATAGCACTACTCTGGGACTTATTGCTAAGTTGGGCTTACATTGCCGTGAATCCTACCAGATGAATGTGAAACTCTTTTGCCAAAACCCGTCAATTATTCGCACCCTTGAATGCATGGGGTTTGATGAAATCATTGATATATTTCAGCAGTCTCCGGACGAGTTTGATACAGAGTTGCGTAGCCTAGAGGAAGTGCCTGCGGCGGTCGATGAGGTGCGAAGACAGGTTCTTGAGGCTCATAAGTTACTGCTAAAACTTAATCCTAAAAATAGCGCTGAATTTACTGATTTAATTAATGCCCTAGAGGCGGATCAGTAATATACATCTTCTTAACTCTGCTCAAACATTTTAATAAAAGCTAAGGCAGCATTGGATAGACTGCGATTTTTGTGATGGATATAGCCTAGTTCTCGCGCGACATGAGTGTGTTCTGTTGTCATCACATGTAGGTTTTTAATTAATGTTTCTGGCAGCATACTCCAACCCAGTCCGATTTCGACCATGGTGCTTATGGTCTCTAAATAGTTGGTCGACATAGGGGCTTTTAATGGCACGCCTTGAGTTTCAAAAAGGTTTTGAATAATGCGCCCAGTGTAGGTATTAATTCCCGGAAGAATAACTGGGTATTGCGCTAGATCTTTTAAGCTGGGCTGGTCAATTTTTGCCAGAGCATGATCAGCTGCGCAGATAAACCTCAATGGATCAGTCCATATTTTTTGGCAGAAAATATTTGGATGCTGTTCCAGAGCCAGCGTAATAACAGCGACTTCTGATTTTCCTTGCAGCACCTGTTCGTAAGCCTTTTCGGAGTCCATAAACTCAATATTTAAGCTGACCCCTGGGTATTGCCGGACAAATGTCTTGAGGATTGGCGGCAAGCGATGCAGGCCCAGATGATGACTAATAGCTAGATGGAGGGTGCCATTGGCATCGCCAGAAAGGTCATTGATAGCCTGAACTGCCGCTGCATATTCTTGAAGTATATGTTGAGCTCTCGGTAACAGTGCATTACCTGCCTCGGTAAGCGTGACTTGCCGGGCAATACGATCAAATAATTTTTTACCTGTTTGGTGCTCGAGACTGGCAATTCGCTTACTAACCGCTGACTGAGTTAAATGTAATTGTTCAGCGGCCAGTGAAAATGAAGCACAGTCGGCAACAGTTACAAATGCTTTTAGGCTCTGATTATCCATGAGTGACAACTTATAGATTCTTATTAGGAATCATAAATATGAAAAATATGAATTTATTTCATCATAAAGTATCAGTAAACTATGCGCAATATTGAAATTTAGGAGAACAGCATGTCGCAAAGAACAGTCTACGACAAACTGTGGGACAGCCATTTAGTGAAACAAAATGAAGATGGGTCGGCGCTTTTGTATATTGATCGCCATATTCTTCATGAGGTCACATCACCCCAGGCATTTGAGGGGCTTCGTTTAGCAGGTCGAAAACCCTGGCGTCTAGATACAAACTTAGCCACGCCTGACCACAATATATCAACTGATCCTAACGAGCGGGCTGCAGGTGTTGCCGGTATTCCAGATGATACGTCGCGTATTCAGGTACAGACATTGGATGATAATTGCGATCATTTTGGTATTAAAGAATTCAAAATGAATGAGATGGGTCAGGGTATTGTGCATGTTATGGGTCCTGAACTAGGGGCCACCATGCCAGGGTTAACCGTGGTCTGCGGTGATTCTCACACTGCAACCCATGGCGCACTTGCCTGCCTAGCGCATGGCATTGGTACCTCTGAAGTCGAGCATGTATTAGCTTCACAATGTCTTGTGACTAAAAAGATGAAGAATATGCGCGTTACTGTGGATGGTGTTCTAGGCGTGGGCGTAACCCCCAAAGATGTAGTGCTAGCGATTATTGCTGAAATAGGCACAGCCGGTGGCAACGGACATGCGATCGAGTTTGCTGGTTCTGTGTTTAGAGACATGTCGATTGAAGGGCGTATGACGGTATGCAATATGGCCATTGAAGCCGGAGCGCGAGTTGGATTGGTTGCAGTGGATGAAAAAACCATCGAGTACTGTCGTGGACGACAATTTATGCCAAAGGGTGAGATGTTTGATAAGGCAGCTGACTATTGGCGCACATTAATCAGTGATGCTGATGCAGTATTTGATACTGAGGTGCAGATTAATGGAAGCGAGATCGCACCGCAGGTATCTTGGGGTACTTCACCCGAAATGGTGGTTCCTGTGACCGGCAATATCCCCAGAGCAGAAGATCAAACCGATGCGGTTAAGAAGAAGGGTGTTGAGCGCGCATTGGAATATATGGGTCTTGAAGGTGGTGCGCCCATTAGTTCGGTAGCGGTAGATAGGGTATTTATAGGTTCCTGTACCAATTCGCGCATTGAAGATATGCGCGCTGCAGCGGCGGTGGTTAAAGGCCATACTGTATCTGAGTCAATAAAACAGGCATTGGTGGTGCCGGGCTCGCAAATGGTTAAAGAACAAGCAGAGGCAGAGGGTTTGGATAAGGTATTTATTCAGGCTGGCTTAGACTGGCGTGAACCCGGCTGTTCGATGTGTCTTGCGATGAATGCCGACAAATTGGGTGCGGGTGAGCACTGTGCATCCACCTCAAACCGCAATTTTGAAGGTCGTCAGGGCAATGGTGGTCGCACTCATTTGATGAGTCCTGAAATGGCTGCTGCTGCCGCGATTACTGGACATATTGTGGATGTTAGAGAATTTACTGGAGATCAATCATGAAGGCATTTACTCAGCATAAGGGTTTGGTTGGACCAATGGACCGCGCCAATGTGGATACCGATATGATTATCCCCAAGCAATTTTTAAAATCGATTAAGCGCAGTGGTTTTGGGCCTAACTTATTTGATGAGTTGCGTTATATGGATGAGGGTCAGCCCGGACAAGATTGTAGTCAGCGTCCAGTTAACCCAGAATTCCCACTAAATTTACCGCGTTACCGAAATGCTTCTATTTTATTGGCCAGAAAAAACTTTGGCTGTGGTTCTAGTCGTGAACATGCGCCTTGGGCTTTGGAAGATTATGGTTTTCGCGCAGTTATAGCTCCCAGTTTTGCAGATATTTTTTACAATAACTGTTTTAAGAATGGTTTGCTGCCCGTGGTTTTAACGGAACAGCAATTGGATGTGTTATTTGCTGAAATGTACGCTGATGAAGGCTATCAGTTGACCATTGATTTAGAACAGCAGAAAGTAGTGCGTCACAACGGTGAAAGTTTCGGGTTTGAGATTGATCAGTTTCGTAAAGATTGCCTGATTAAAGGGCTAGATGAGATTGGGTTAACACTGCAGTCGACACAAGCAATAAAAGATTATGAAAAAACACGTGCTGAACAACAGCCATGGGTATTTGGAGCAATAAAATAATGGCGAAAAAGGTATTGATATTACCCGGTGATAATATTGGGCCAGAAATTGTCGCAGAAGCGGTCAAGGTACTTCAGCGAGTAGATCAGAAGTATAAGTTAGATATTGAGTTAGATTATGCTCATCTTGGTGGCGCTGGCTTAGATGCTGAGGGTTCTCCCTGCCCAGCGCAAACCCTCGAGAAAGCTCGTCAATCTGATGCCATATTGCTTGGCGCGGTTGGCGGCCCGCAGTGGGATGACGTCGAACGTCATTTGCGCCCAGAAAAAGGCCTATTAACCATTCGTTCAGAGTTGGATTTGTTCGGTAATTTACGTCCTGCCATTATGTACCCTCAGTTAGCTCATGCTTCATCGTTAAAGCCTGAGTTTGTCTCAGGCTTGGATATTTTAATTGTGCGCGAGTTGGTGGGCGGTATTTATTTTGGTGAGCCCAGAGGTATACGCACCCTAGAAGATGGTCAGCGAGAGGGTTATAACACCTATAAATACAATGAATCAGAAATTCGTCGTATTGGTAAGATGGCTTTTGAAGCGGCTATGGTAAGAAATAAACGACTTTGTTCGGTCGATAAGTCCAATGTTCTGGAGGCAACCGTACTTTGGCGTGAAGTGATTAGCGATATGGCGGCGGACTACCCAGAAGTAGAGTTGAGCCATATGTATGTCGACAATGCAGCCATGCAGTTGGTAATGAATCCTAAACAGTTTGATGTGGTGGTTACCGGCAATATGTTTGGTGATATCTTGTCCGATACAGCGGCAATGTTAACTGGATCAATCGGGATGTTGCCATCGGCATCGTTGGACAAGAACTCTGGCGGAATGTATGAGCCCTGTCATGGATCGGCACCGGATATCGCCGGTCAAAGTGTTGCTAACCCATTAGCGACTATTTTGTCTGTTGCGATGATGCTGAGATATTCCCTTAATGCACCTGAAGCGGCTAATGCTATCGAGCAGGCGGTCAGTGTGGTTTTGGATAATGGTTTGCGAACGGCCGATATTCAAACTGAGGCATGTCAGCTTGTGGGTACAGTAGAAATGGGTGATGCAGTCGTTGCAGCACTTTAAATAATATTTAGTAAAAAGATTGAGAAAAGGTTTTACCAATGAAAAAGACAGGTTTTGTAGGTTGGCGAGGCATGGTTGGCTCCGTATTGATGGAGCGTATGCGTGAAGAGTCGGATTTTAAAGATATACAGCCAATATTCTTCACCACATCGCAAGCGGGCCAAAAAGGGCCGGACGTGGGCGTAGAAATCCCACTATTACAGAGTGCTTTTGATATCGAGGCACTGGCGCAAATGGATGTTATTGTGACCTGTCAGGGTGGCGATTATACCAAGCAGGTGTATCCACAGCTTCGCAGCAGTGGTTGGCAGGGGTATTGGATTGATGCCGCCTCAGCACTGCGTATGGAAGAAAATTCTATTATTGTTTTAGATCCTGTGAACTCTAAGGTGATCGAAGACGGTCTTGCCAATGGCGTTAAAGATTATATTGGCGGTAACTGTACGGTTAGTCTAATGCTGATGGCATTGGGTGGGTTATTTAATGCCAATCTGGTTGAATGGGCTAGTTCAATGACCTATCAGGCGGCCTCTGGTGCAGGGGCGCAAAATATGCGCGAACTCATCTCTCAAATGGGCGTGATTAAACAAACTGTTGCCGATAGTTTGGCTAATCCAGCTTCAGCTATTTTGGATATTGATCGTCAGGTAACTGATACTCTGCGCAGTGATAGCTTTCCGGTTGATAATTGGGGTTATCCATTGGCGGGTAGCTTGCTACCCTATATTGATTCACAGCTAGAAAACGGTCAAAGCCGTGAAGAGTGGAAGAATCAGGCGGAAACCAACAAAATTCTTGGGCGTGATGGTAATCCAATCCCGCTGGATGGTCTATGTGTAAGAATAGGTGCTATGCGTTGCCACAGTCAGGCACTTACCATTAAGCTGACGCAAGATGTGCCTATGGATGAAATTGAGTCTATGTTAGCCGAAGCTAATCAATGGGCTAAGTTTGTACCTAACAATAAAGAAGACTCTGTTGAGCACCTAACACCTGCCGCTGTCACTGGTGGTCTTGAGGTGCCAGTGGGTCGGGTGCGTAAAATGAATATGGGTAGTCAGTATCTTTCTGCATTTACCGTTGGTGACCAGTTATTATGGGGTGCGGCGGAGCCATTGAGACGTATGTTGCGAATTGTTATTGAGCGTTAATTTAGCGCTCTCACTGGGGTAATAACGATGAGACAAAGAACGGCAATTTTAGACTATTGGTTGAAGGCTATTTGTAATAGTAAACCCATAGCATCTGTAATTATTTTGTCGGTCAGTTGTTTTGTCGTAGCCGCTGACTCTAATGTCGAGTTATTAGAGAATAGTGTTGAGCCAGTCATTCAGTCGACCCAACAGTCTGACAGTCAATCCAGTATTCCAACCCATACCGTGGTGGTGGGTGACACATTGTGGAGTGTCACCTTTAAATTGCGCCCCGAGGGTATGCCTATGGCGCAGGCAATGGATGTTTTATATGAGAATAATCCACAGGCATTTCTTGAGGGCGATAGTACCAAGTTAATCGAGGGTTCAGTGGTTAGCTTTGTGTCGAGCGAAGCGATTAGTAAGCCGGCTGATGTTGAAGTCTCCCAGGAAAATTCAAACCTAATTATTCCAACTATTGATGTCGCGAAGGATATTAGTGTTGAGCCAGAAATTAGTTCAGAAGTTGCTCCAGAAGTTATTCCAGAAACGCCTGTAGTGGCAACCGAAACATTAGTTGATACCGTTGAAAATATAGAGTCGAGCACGGAAGTTATTGCGCCAGAGTCAGAGCTGGCTGTAAATCAACCCGCTGATCAACCAGATAGCCAAGCACTACCGTCAAATGCTTTCTCGTTTGACCAGTTGATAGCGCAATTAAAACAATTTGATAAAAAAGATTTTTTCCAGCTTGTCGCTAAGTTAAAGCAGTTGCCTATAGACTTTTGGATTTTTATTGGCGCACTGCTATTTGCTATGGTGATTAATCGCGCTAGAAAGTTAGATCAAGCAGATAAAGCTGCAGATCAATCCCCGCAAGGGCAAAAGCCCATCGAGACTGTGCTTGACGGCCCCTTTGCAGAAAGCGCAGGTGACGATGTATTTAGTGATACACCAGAGGCCGTTACGCAGACTAATAAAGAGGCTAAACAAATTCAGCCAAAAGAAGAGATTACCCTTCCTGGCGTTGAGGCTTTAGAAGCCCAGTTTCGAGAAGATGCTGAGGGTAGCAAGTCTCAAACCAATCAGTTTTTAGAGGTTGATTTTGACGATGACGATATGGATATTGATCCTCTTCAAATCAAGTTGGATATGGCATCACTGTGTATAGAGATGGGTGATATTGAGAGCGCTCAGGCTATTCTTGAAGAAATTATTGGCGAAGCTGATAAACAGGGTAAGGCAAAAGCACGAGAAATTTTAGACAGCATTGAAACCTAATTGGCGGATATATTTGTGACTGATTGGATTTATACAGAGGGTTGCATGATGCCGGAGGGTCAGGAGTTACCATCCGGAGTCTCAAGGTTCGCGGCAATTGTTCAGTATCAGGGTGCCGATTTTTGCGGATTTCAGCGACAAAAACACAGCCCATCAGTACAGCAGGAATTGGAGCAGGCGCTAAGTTATGTTGCCGATTGCCCGTTGAAGATTCATTGTGCGGGGCGCACAGATACTGCAGTTCACGCCAGTCATCAGGTGATTCATTTTGATACATCTGCCGAGAGATCGGGTTACAGTTGGGTGCAGGGTGCCAACAGTCAATTACCTGACAGTATCTCCCTTATCTGGGCAGATAAAATTAGCCAAGATTTTCATGCGCGCTTTAGTGCAGGGGCGAGAACCTATCGTTATGTGATTGACAATAGTCCAACTAGACCAGCAATTATGGCCGCTGCAGTTACTTGGTTTAAAAAGCCTTTAGACATTTCTTTAATGCAGCAAAGCTGTGAGTATTTATTGGGTGAGCAGGATTTTTCTGCTTTTAGAGGTTCAGGTTGTCAGTCAAATTCTCCCTGGCGCAATGTTCATAAGGCCAATGTGTATCGCCGAGGTAATTTAGTGATATTTGAAATTACTGCCAATGCATTTTTATTGCATATGGTGCGCAATATAGTAGGCTCTCTTTTAGAAGTGGGCACAGCGCGTCAAAAGCCGCAGTGGATTCAGCAGTTATTAGCTCAAGGCGACCGCTGTAAAAGTGCAGCAACTGCAGCCCCCGACGGATTGTACTTGGTGGCAGTGGATTATCCCGCTAGATTTGGATTGCCGGCGCTGGCTAAGGGGCCGGTGTTCTTACCAGCAATATTAGATATTACAGAAGAATAAGCTATGACAGTTCGTGTAAAAATTTGTGGTATTACCAGTCCAGAACAGGCATTAATGGTGCAGCAAAGTGGTGCTGATGCGTTGGGGTTAGTGATTTACGAAAAAAGTCCGCGCTATGTGGATATTGATCAAGCGGCAACAATAAGAGCTGCTATCAACGATTCGGTGCTTGCAATTGCGCTATTGGTCAACCCTAGCGAAGATTTAGTTAATCAGGTTATTGCTCGGCTAAAACCCGATTATATTCAGTTTCATGGTGATGAGACCCCAGAGTTTTGTCAGCAATTTAATTACCCCTTTATAAGAGCGGTTCGCATGCGCGATGGCTTAGATATAGACGCAGAAGTGGCTGCTTACAATGCCGAGGGTGGGTTTTTATTTGATGCTTGGAGTGATGATCTCTACGGTGGAACAGGCCATAGTTTTGACTGGAGTCGACTGCCGACTACGACTGATTACAAGCTGATTCTTGCTGGTGGTTTAACTCCAGATAATGTAGCAGAAGCAATTGCTAAAACCGAGCCCTATATGGTCGATGTTAGCGGTGGGGTAGAGGCTAGTCCTGGGGTTAAAGACCCGATAAAAGTCCAAGCCTTTGTGACACAAGCTAAAAAAGATACATAAAAATGTCATACTAGAGTAAATTCCTTCGCTATAGCTTAGCGACTGTGGATTTCTCGTGTTAGAATAACGAAAAAAATTTATTACCATTGGTAGTCTGTGTATCAATGGATAACAGTTGAAAGGTAAATTGATGGATTGGCTGAAACGCATCCGACCTTCGGGTCCCGCATCAACAAATAGTAACCGATCAAGCGCTGTCCCAGAGGGCTTGTGGAAAAAGTGCCCTAAATGTGCGGCACCACTTTATCGACCAGAGCTAGAACGCAATCAAGATGTATGTCCAAAATGTGGACATCATATGCGTATTGGTGCACGTCGCAGACTCGATATCTTTTTGGATGAGCAGGGCCGCGAAGAGATAGGCGCTGAAATTGTTGCCATTGATCGATTGCGTTTTAAGGATGTAAAAAAATACAAAGATCGCCTGACTGATGCGCAAAAGAAAACCGGTGAAAAGGATGCGCTAGTTGCCATGTCTGGCAGTCTTTATTCAATGCCAGTTGTTGCCTGTGCCTTTGAGTTCGCCTTTCATGGTGGCTCAATGGGCTATGCCGTTGGTGAGAAATTTACCCGAGCAGCTAGCCTAGCCCTCGAACAAAAAGTTCCTTTTATATGCTTCGCCGCTACTGGGGGTGCTCGTATGCAAGAGGCACTTATCTCGCTGATGCAAATGGCTAAAACCAGTGCCGTACTCGAGCGTTTAAAGCAAGCTGGAGTCCCCTATATTTCTGTGATGACCGATCCAGTTTATGGCGGAGTCTCGGCTAGTTTGGCCATGTTAGGTGATCTCAATGTTGCTGAGCCCGGTGCGCGTGCTGGTTTTGCAGGGCCAAATATTATCGAACAAACTATTCGTCAAAAGCTTCCAAAGGGCTTCCAAAGAAGTGAGTTTCTTCTGGAAAAAGGCCATATTGATATGATTATCAGCCGCGATGAAATGCGTGATCGCTTGGGTAGCATTCTTTCCAAGCTAACAGGTCAGCCAGAACCGGCCAATGACTAACCGCTCACTGGCGGAATGGTTAGAGCTTTTAGAGCAAAGGCACCCCTGCGAAATTGATCTCGGTGTTGAGAGAGTTAATGAGGTTTGGCAGCGCTATAAAACAAGCCAATCTGTAACTGGAGAGATTGGTCGATCAAAGGTAATCACAGTGGCCGGAACCAATGGTAAAGGCTCCTGTGTTGCCACTATGCAATCCCTACTTTTAGCCCACGATTATTCTGTTGGCAGCTTTACCTCCCCCCATTTTCAGCACTACAACGAACGTATTTGTATTAACGGTTCTATGGTTGATGATCAACAAATTATCAGTGCATTTGAATCTATAGAGCGCTTAAGAGAGCAGATTTCTCTTACCTATTTTGAATTTAATGCCCTAGCGGCACTGATTATTTTTAGTCGTAGTAACCTAGATATAGTGCTGCTTGAGGTCGGTTTAGGCGGGCGTTTGGATGCTGCAAATATTATCAACTGTGATATTGCTGTTTTGACTAGTATTGATCTCGACCATCAGCAGTGGCTTGGCGATACCAGAGCTAAAATAGCCAAAGAAAAATTGGGAATTGCCCGTGCTAATCGCCCGCTAATTATTGGCGAGAAAAATCATCCAGAGGGGTTTGGTAGCTTAGTCAAAGAGACTCGAGCACAAGCTCTATGGCTTGGGCAAGATTTCAGTTTTACTGAAAATAATCAAAGTTTCTCTATTCAACCAAAATGGCATTCGCAGAATAATGATTTTGACGCTCTTGATAATCTTTCCAATCAAGGGCTGCTGGCGGTTAACAAGACTATAGCCCTTCAAGCGTTGATTAGCCTTGGCTGTGATTTAGATGCCGATAGCTGTCGCGCAGCCCTTAATAATGCCGCAGTTATGGGGCGACATCAGAACCTTACCTATCAATCTGTTCCTGTAATTCTCGATGTTGCGCACAACCCGGCAGCAGCGGCAGTGTTGGCGTATAAATTAAATGCTCAGCAGGGTAAGACCGTCGCTGTAGCCTCTGTTCTGGAAGATAAGGATTGGTCATCAATGGTTGCCCATTTAAAACCGGCAATAGATTATTGGCATATTGCTGAATTAAGCGGAATTTCTCGTGCAGCAAAAGGACAATCCTTGCTTAAACTGTTATACAATGCCGGTATTGAAGGAACATTAAGCGATAGTATTGAACAGGCGTTCCAGTTGGCTATCTGTGAGGCGGGTAAAACCGGTAAAGTGGTGGTGTTTGGCTCGTTCCATACGGTAGCGGCGATACTAGATTTTTTATCAATGGAGGTTAAAGGTGAGTGAAGGTTTAAAGCAGCGAATTGTCGGCGCACTCGTGCTTGGTGCTCTGGGTTTAATTCTGTTGCCCTTGGCGCTTGATTTCACTGACCCCAAAAAAGTTGATCGCACCTCTTTAATTCCGCCGGCACCCAATGTTGTTGCGACAGAAATTGTGGTTGCCAAGCGACCCGATGAGGTTGCAGATGCCGCAGATGTAGCGTTGGCTTTCGATGTTAATCGCTTACAGCCGGTACAAGAAAACGACACTAGTTACCACGGTTTAGATAAGTCAGGATTACCCCAGAGATGGTACCTGCAAGTTGGTAGCTATGAAGAAAAGTCTTCTGCTAATCAGTTAAAACAGAGCTTGCTAGCGAAAAAATACAAAGTATTTCTTAAGAGCGTTAGGGTTAACAAAAAGTTATTTCATCGGGTCTACATAGGTCCAAAAATCAGTCGTCGCAATGCGATTGCCGACAAAAATGCTATTGATAAATTATTAACAACAGATTCAATTATTCTAAAATACGTACCCTAAACAACGGATAGGTTATGGACATTGCAGTTGCAGACACAGGTATTGCCGCCATTGTTGCTATTTCTGGCTTGATTAGCTTGGTTAGAGGCTTTGTCAAAGAAGCAATGTCCCTAGTTATCTGGGTTGCGGCATTTGTTATTGCTATGACGTTTAGCGAAGCTGCTTCAGAACTACTGGTTAACTTTATTGAATTGGCATCCCTGCGCCAGTTAGCGGCTTGGGGTGGATTATTTGTCGGTACTCTTTTAGCGGGTGCAGTGGTTAATTTTTTATTGGGAAAACTTGTGACCTCAACCGGACTTGGGGGAACAGACAGAACATTAGGATTAGTTTTTGGAGTGTTTCGAGGTCTGCTAGTTGTCTTAGCGCTGGTTATCGCATTGCCAAAGGCTATTCCAGTTGAGCAAGACCCTTGGTGGCAAGAATCAACGCTTATCCCTGTATTTCAGAGTTTTGAAGGCTGGGGAAGAGAAGCGGCAACAGATATTAAAAACTTACTAACTGGTTGGATTTAACTCATGTGTGGTGTGGTTGGAATAGCAGGAAATTCAGATGTTAACTTGGAGCTTTATGATGCTCTAACAATGCTACAGCATAGAGGTCAGGATGCTGCCGGCATGGTAACTGATAGCTTTGGTGAATTGCATCAGTGTAAAGGTGAAGGACTTGTTCGCGATGTTTTTCGTCGCAGTCATATGTTGCGATTGGTCGGCAGATTTGGTGTTGGGCACTGTCGATATCCAACTGCGGGTAGCTCTGGTCCAGCCATGGCGCAACCTCTATATGTAAACTCTCCCTATGGGATTTGCATCGCGCACAATGGCAATTTAACCAATGCTGATGAGTTGCGTGAAGATATCTTTAGAACCGACTTGCGGCATCTAAATACTGATTCTGATTCAGAGGTTTTACTCAATGTTTTTGCTCATGAATTGCAAGTTAGAGGCAAGCTTGAGCCGACCAGTGCAGATATTTTTGCTTCAGTAGCTGAGGTTCATAAGCGCTGTCGTGGCGCATACGGTGTTGTTGGCTTAATTGCCAACTACGGCATGTTTGCATTTCGCGATCCTAACGGTATTCGTCCGCTATGTTTTGGTGTGCGTCATACCGATCAAGGTGATGAATATGCTGTGGTTTCTGAATCGGTGGTGCTGGATAGTTTAGGTTTTGAATTAATTCGTGATCTAGAGCCCGGTGAAGCCTTATTTGTCGATACCAAGGGTAATTTGCACTTGCAACAGTGCGCTGAAAATCCGCAGTTATCGCCCTGTATTTTTGAGCATGTGTACTTTGCTAGACCCGATTCAATTATGGACAATATTTCAGTCTACAAGTGCAGACTTAGAATGGGTGAAAAGCTTGCCGATAAGATACTGCGTGAAAAACCAGATCATGACATTGATGTAGTAATTCCTATACCTGATACCAGTCGCGTCTCGTCTCAAGCCCTGGCAGAACGCCTTGGGGTCAAGATTCGCGAAGGCTTTATGAAAAATCGCTATATTGGTCGAACCTTTATTATGCCCGGTCAAAAAGAGCGTAAAAAATCTGTGCGTCAAAAGCTCAATGCCGTTAAATTAGAATTTTCTGGGAAAAACGTCCTTTTAGTTGATGACTCGATTGTCCGAGGTACGACATCAAAAGAAATTATCCAAATGGCGCGCGACGCAGGTGCAAAAAAAGTCTATATGGTCTCTGCTGCGCCCGGTGTTCGTTATCCCAATGTCTATGGTATTGATATGCCTACAGCCAATGAGTTAATTGCCCATGGTCGAACAGATGACGAGGTGGGCGAAATTATTGGTGCGGACTGGATTATTTATCAGGATCTTAATGATTTGATTGCCTCCGGTACTGAGGGTAATCCAGAGGTTAAGCGTTTTGATTGTTCAGTATTTGATGGAGAATATGTTACCGGTGATGTCGATGAGGCCTATTTAAGTCATATGCATGCTACGCGTAACGATGATGCTAAACAGAAGAAAAATCCTTCTGCGGATAATAAAAAACAATCAGTGATAGGAATTCACAACAACAGCGTTAGCTGATTTTGCTAGATTTGGTAGAATAGCCCTATGAAAAACAAAGATAAGTCATATCGACAAGACACTAACGCTATTCGAGGTGGGTATCAGCCTACCCACGAGAATGAGCATTCAGAGGCGTTATTTTTAACCTCTAGCTATGTGTTTGATAATGCTGAAATGGCAGCTCAAAGCTTTAGTAATGAGATAGAGGGCAATGTCTACTCACGTTATACCAATCCTACGGTTAGAACATTTGAGCAGCGTTTGGCTTTGCTAGAAGACGCTGAGCAGGCGGTCGCCACTTCTTCAGGAATGGCTGCGACTTTAGCTGTGATTATGGCACTGCTTGAATCAGGTGATCATGTGCTTTGCTCGCGCGATGTATTTGGCAGTACCCGAGTGATGATGGATAAATATATCACCAAGTTTGGAGTTGAAGTTAGCTATGTGCCTCTTACCGATCTATCGGCATGGCAGGATGCAGTCAAATCCAATACTAAAATGATTTTTTGTGAAACTCCGTCTAATCCACTGTCTGAAATAGCTGATCTAGAGGCCCTTAGTCAAATAGCCAAAAACGCTAATGCGTTATTTGTAGTTGATAACTGTTTCTGTACCCCTGTATTGCAAAAACCACTTAAATGGGGAGCCGATATAGTGGTTCACTCTGCGACTAAATATATTGATGGTCAGGGCAGAGCGCTCGGTGGTGCCGTGGTTGGCAGTGCAGAACTTATGAATCAGGTGCAGGGCTTCTTGCGTGCAGCAGGGCCGAGTATGAGCCCGTTTAATGCCTGGATATTCCTGAAGGGTCTAGAGACACTAAGCCTTAGAATGAAAGCTCATTCTGCGAATGCTAGTGCCTTGGCGCAATGGCTTTCTAAACACCCTAAGGTGAGCAAAGTATACTTCGCCGGATTACCCGAACATCCGGGGCATAGCTTGGCGAAAAAACAACAAAGCGACTTTGGTGCTGTTGTTTCTTTTGTGGTTGATGGTGCAAGAGAAGCGGCATGGAAGGTGATTGATGCAACGCAAATGATTTCACTCACAGCTAACCTAGGTGATGCTAAGACGACCATTGTGCATCCAGCAACGACTACCCATGGTCGCTTGAGTGAAGAGTCACTTGCTGAGGCTGGTATTGAGGAAGGTCTTATTCGCATTGCAGTCGGTCTTGAAGATCTAGAAGATATTAAAAATGATATAGAGTTGGGGCTTTCTCAGCTCTAAATCATGATCTGTAAGCTGTGCGCAACAGTAGAATTAACAAATACATACTGTCGATTGTGCAATGTTCCTTAATAGTCCGTATCAACAAACTATGGTCACCGCTGAAGATGCTCTAACTGGCAGAGATCAGTCTATGATCGTGACCAACAGCCATCTGATAACCCAGCAACCAATACAGCCACCATTTGACGACAATTTACTCCAAGCTGTTTTTGCTATGGGTTGTTTTTGGGGGGCGGAGCGACGTTTTTGGCAGCAACAAGGAGTAGTGTCTACCGCGGTTGGCTATGCCGGTGGATTCACCAAAAACCCCACTTATCATGAAGTCTGCTCTGGTCAAACCGGGCATACAGAAGTCGTACTTGTAGTTTATGACCCCGAAAAAATCACCTATAACCAATTACTAAAGGTGTTTTGGGAATCGCATGATCCTACTCAGGGTATGCGACAGGGTAATGATTCTGGTACTCAATATAGATCTGCTATTTATTGCACAGACGAAAATCAACTAAAGCAGGCCAAACATTCTGCACAGATCGTGCAGGGCTTATTAAATAACAATGGCTATGCTGAGATTACCAGCGAGATTCGCCAAGCACCCATTTTTTACTATGCTGAAGATGATCATCAGCAGTATTTAGCAAAACATCCCCACGGCTACTGTGGCTTGCGCGGAACAGGCATCAACTATTCCAGCGAGTGCTAGTTTTTCGGGTTTGCGCTAGGAATAGCGTTTAAAAGTTCTTGAGTATAGGGCATCTGTGGTCTCGCCCACAGCTCTTCAGTATCGGCCAATTCAACTAGTTTTCCCTGCTGCATCACCGCGACGCGATCACAAATCGAGCGAACTACCGAGAGATCATGCGAAATAAATAACATGGTTAGATTGCGTTGATCGACTAAATTCATAATAAGTTCTAATATTTGCGCCTGAATGGTGACGTCGAGAGCAGAAACTGGTTCATCGGCAACTATAAATTCTGGTTGGCTAGCAATAGCCCGACCTATGGCAATACGCTGTCGTTGTCCGCCAGAGAACTCGTGAGGGTATTTTAGTACGCTAGATCTAGCCAAGCCGACATCGTCCATCAACTGCTGTACCTGCTTGGCAACGGTCTTTTTGTTGGCAATAGCATGGTAGAGTAGTGGTTCTGCGAGGGTTTCATAAACCGTCATTCGAGGGTTTAACGAAGCGTAGGGGTCTTGAAATATCATCTGCATTTTCGGTCGCCATGGCAACATTTGACTGGCTTTCAGAGCCCCAAGATTGGTTCCAGAGTAGATCACCGATCCAGATATGATTGGCGCTAGTTGAAGTATTGATCGCCCCAAGGTTGATTTTCCTGAGCCCGATTCGCCTACCAGGCCATAAATTTCACCTTTTTGAATGCTTAGCGACACATCATCGACCGCTTTGACCTGTTTGTTGGTATTTCCTGAGAAGTCTTTAAAGTAGGTTTTAATCCGATTGACTTCAATTAAAGGTGAGCCATCTTGAGCGCCGCTGGGTTTTGATTTAGCTCCGCTGGGAATCGCTGATAATAGTTTTTTAGTGTAATCACTGGTGCTGTTGTAAAACACCTCTTGGGTGGTGTTTTGATCCTGTGTTTTTCCCTCACACATGACCAGTACCTTATCGGCAATGCCGGCTACTACGCCTAGATCATGACTAATAAAAATGACCGCTACATCGCGGGTTTGTTGCAATTGTTTTATCAGCGTTAGAATCTGTGCCTGAATGGTCACATCTAGGGCGGTAGTAGGTTCATCGCAGATTAATAGCCGCGGTTTATTAATCAGTGCCATAGCAATCATTACCCGCTGGCGCATACCGCCAGAAAACTCATGGGGATAGCTATTAAAGCGTATATTAGGGTTAATGATTCCTACTTCATCTAACAGATCGATCGCCTCAATACGGGCTTGCTTGCGGCTTAGTCGCTGAGTTTTATCTGGGTGATAAATGAGAGGTTCAATTAACTGCTCGCCAATGGTTAGAAAAGGATTGAGAGAGGTCATTGGATCTTGAAAGATCATCGCAATATGATTGCCACGTAATTGGCGCATGCGATCTGCGTTGCATGTCAGAAGATCCTCATTATCAAACTTGGCAACACCGCCCTCTATCACTGCCGGCGGTTTAGGCAGTAAATCTAATAGGCTATAACAGGTAACTGATTTACCTGAACCCGATTCGCCAACAATTGCCAATGTCTCTCCACTATCAACACTAAAGCTAATATCATCGACCGCTTTCACTACGCCATTTCTGGTGTGAAAAGAAACCTTGAGGTTATTAACTTCTAGAAGTGCCATATCAGTCCTTAGAGGCTCGTGGATCAAGTGCATCGCGCAAGCCATCGCCAAGAAAGTTAAGTGCAAATAGGGTTAATGAAAGAGTAATCCCCGGGAAAATAAGCAGCCAGGGATATTCCTCCATGGTTTCGACACCATAATTTATAAGCAGCCCCCATGAACTTTGTGGCGGCTGAATTCCCAGACCTAAAAAGCTTAAAAAGGCCTCGAGCAACATTACGCTAGGGATGGTTAGGGTGGTATAGACAATCACGGGGCCCAAGGTATTTGGGATAATATGTCGACGAATAATAGTCCATCTTGAAAGACCCATAGAATAGGCCGCTTCCACAAATTCTTGTTTGCGCAGTGCCATCACCTGACTGCGCACAATTCGCGCCATAGTCAGCCATTCAACAGCCCCGATAGCCACGAACAACAGTAAAATATTGCGCCCGAATACGACCATCAATAAAACAATAAAGATCATAAAGGGCAGGGCGTACATGATATCCACAATACGCATCATTACAGCGTCGACACGACCGCCGATAAATCCAGCAATTGAACCCCAGAGGATTCCAATAACCAGAGCCACAGCAGTAGCAATAAAGCCCACCATCAGTGAGACTCGACCGCCGTACATAATACGCGTCAGCATATCGCGACCAAAGATATCGGTGCCTAGCCAATGGGCGGCAGAGGGTGGTGTTGCCCCAAGCATCAAGTCTTGTTGCTCATAGCTGTAGGGCGCAATCCACGGCGTTAATAACGAAACCGCACATAAGATAAGCAATACAACAAAGCCAAATAATGCCATGCGGTTTTTACGCAGTTTGATCCACGCATCGAGCCATAGTGAACTGCGTTGCTCAGATGCTTGAGAAGGGTGTTGCATTAGTTGCCTCCTCGCGCTTGTTGCCGCAGTTTTGGGTTAAGCCATAGAGCTAAAAGATCTGATAGTAAATTAAATACAATTATTAGACCGGCAAAGAATATAGTCATGCCCAAAATCATGGTGTAGTCACGATTAAATGCCGAGGTAACATAAAATCGCCCCAGTCCTGGTATCTGGAAAATAGTTTCGACCACAAACGACCCACCCAATAGGCCCGCAAAGGCCGGCCCCAAAAAGGCAATGACTGGAATCAATCCGCCGCGAAGAGCGTGTTTAAAGATAATCAGTCGCTCTGATAGACCCTTTGCGCGGGCAGTGCGAATATAATCCTGTGACAGTACCTCGAGCATACCGCCGCGAGATAATCGGGCTATATAGGCGGCATAGCCTGTCCCAAGTGTGATTGCCGGTAGAATTTTATCTCCGGGAATATCGCCCCAACCAGATATAGGCAACCATTCTAGCTGTATGCCAAACACCAATATTAAAATTGGGCCCAGCAAAAAAGAGGGCATGCATATACCCAGCATGGCCGCTGACATGGGAATATAGTCCTGCAGGGTATTGGGTCTAATCGCAGCAAATACACCGGCACTAATGCCAATAAAAAGAGCGACCAGCATAGCGTATAGAGCTAGCTCAGCAGTGACCGGCAAGCCGGCTGCAATAAGCTCATTAACCGTGCGTCCAGAATATTTAAATGATGGGCCAAAATCACCTCGTACAACGTCACTTAAATAACTAACATATTGTTGCCATAGTGGTTGGTCCAAGTTGTACTGTGCTTCCAAGGCGCGGGCAACTTCTGGCGGTACCGCTTTTTCATCAGAAAACGGACCCCCGGGTGCGCTGTGAATCAGTAAAAAAGTCACTGAGATAACGACCAATAATACTGGAATGGCCTGAAGTAATCGGCTGGCGATAAAACGCAACATTAGGGTGTTACCTCAGAGGAGCTCGTAGGTTCCAGATAGATATCGCGGTAGTTAGATTGATTGAGAATATTGCGCCCAAAATTCTTTACGGAAGGGTGTACAAGATTATTTGAGGTATAGACGTAAATTGGAATAACTGGCATCTCTTCGAGTAATAACTTTTCTGCCTGTTTAAATACCTCTAACCGCTGTTGGTGTGTTTTTGCAGTCGGCGCCTGCTCTAAAATCAGTTGATCATATTCTGGGTTACACCAATTAGTTCGGTTATTACCGCCATTGCATAAAAACATATCAAGGAAGTTGTTGGGGTCGACATAGTCGCCTATCCAACCCGCCCGTGCTATTTCGTAATGATGGTTACTGACCGTATCCAAATACACTTTCCACTCCTGATTAAGCAGGGTGACATTTATATTAAGGTGTTTTTTCCACATCTGTTGCAGAGCAACAGCAATTTTGCGGTGCCCCTCACTGGTATTGTATAGAATCTCAGTGGTGGGAAAGCCCTCACCATTGGGGTAGCCAGCATCAGCTAATAATTGTTTGGCCGCCTCTGGGTCAAAGGTTAAATCACTCTCGGGATAATAGCCCATGGTGCCCGGTGGGGTAATGGCATAGGCAGGTATCTGGCCGCCCTTAGTTATTTGAGAAACTAATTGATCGCGATTAATGGTCATACCCAGTGCTCGACGCACGCGCTTATCTTTTAAATGGGCTTGTTCAACATTTAGTCGATAGAAATAGATACCTAAATAGGGTTGAATACGAAGAGAGGGATCGCCCGCTTGCTTATAAGCCTCGATTTTGTCCGAGGGTATGCCGCTGTAATGTAATTGACCTGCGCGAAACATACGTTCCTCGGTAGTCACATTTTCGGTTGGGTAAAACACCACCTGATTAAGGCCAACATTGTCTGCATTCCAGTAATAGGGGTTGCGTTCAACCGTGATGCGCCGATTTATTTTCCATTCTTTTAACTGAAAAGCACCATTGCCCACAATATTCCCTTCATAAGTCCAACGGGTTCCGCGCTGATCCGCTGTGCCAAATTTTTCTACCGTAGCGCGATGAACAGGGTAGGTGCTGTAATGATCGAGTAACTGTAAAAAGTAGGGTATAGGATTGGTCAGCGTAACTTGTAAAGTGTAATCATCCAGAGCCTTTACACCCACCTGATCAAACTCCTTTAACTCACCCTCATAATAGGCCTTAGCATTGTGGATTGGGAAATACATATAGGCGTATAGATTGCCCAGTGCCGGTTGCAGTGCACGCCACCATGACCACACATAATCGTGGGCATTGTGCGGATCGCCATTAGACCAGCGGGCATTTTTACGCAGATAAAAGGTGTAAACTCGGCCATCATCACTAATATCCCAAGACTCAGCAACGCCCGGTCGAGGCTCCAGCGTTTCACCGTCTTTGTAAATTAAACCTTCCATAAGGGAAGAGATAATATGATGTTCGGGCACGCCGGTTGCTATATGCGGGTCCAAACTTTGCGGCTCGGTGCCATTACCCCAGTGCAACACGCCATTTAAATTTCCTGACTCGACATTGCTTTGGTAGTCTCCACAGCCTGAGAGAGCAACTATTAGGCTGATAATGCCCAATAGAAAAAGCGATTTTAAACAGCGTTTTTGATTTAGCATCCACTACTTCCTTATTCCTACTATCATTATATGGATAAACCACAAAAAAAATACACTTTGATCAAGTTATAGCTAGGTTTTGACTTACTTTGGTCCTTGCACTTACAGGTCAAACCTCGCATAATCTCGCGCCTCGAATCTTTTCAATGGTGGCCCCCTTTGGTCCCCTCGCAATAGACGACTATTAACCCCGCCAGGCCCGGAAGGGAGCAACGGTAGTAGTTATTCTGTGTGCCGAGGTGTGGCTATTGGGGGTCATCGCCATTCTTCCTTTGCGGTCGTCGAATATATACCTATAATGGTGCTTTGATTATCACTGAGTAACCCCTTATGAGCTATCAGGTTCTTGCCCGCAAATGGCGTCCCAACACATTTTCTGAAATGGTTGGGCAAGAGCATGTGTTGCAGGCATTGATTAATGCGCTGGACAACGATCGCTTACATCATGCCTATTTATTTACCGGTACGCGCGGGGTTGGCAAGACCACTATTGCGCGAATTTTGGCAAAGTGTCTCAACTGTGAAGAGGGTGTTAGTTCAAAGCCCTGCGGTGTTTGTAGTAGCTGTCAGGAAATAGCCTCAGGTCGCTTTATCGATTTAATGGAAGTAGATGCCGCATCCCGCACTGGGGTTGATGATATGCGCGACTTACTCGATAACGTGCAATATGCGCCTGCTCGAGGTCGCTACAAGGTCTATTTAATTGATGAGGTGCACATGCTGTCTAAGCAGAGTTTTGCCGCACTGCTTAAAACCCTGGAAGAGCCTCCAGAGCATGTAAAGTTTTTGTTCGCCACTACCGATCCGCAAAAATTGCCGATTACCGTTTTATCTAGATGTCTGCAGTTTAATTTGAAAAACCTTAGTACAGATAAAATTTCACAGCATCTTAATTATGTTCTTAATGAAGAAAAATTACCTTCTGAAGAGTTGGGCACGTTGGCATTGGCGCGCGCCGCAGATGGTAGTATGCGCGATGCACTCAGTCTAACGGATCAAGCAATTGGTCACGGTGGTGGCAAAATCACCGAATCTGATGTCAACGCCATGCTTGGTACTATCGATCGCAGTTTCGCGATTGGTATCTGTAATGCGCTTATCGCCGGAGACGGAACTCAGTTATTAGCCGAAGTGTCAAAGATGGCTGAATTGAGCCCAGATTATATAATGGTGTTGGCGGATTTATTATCCATTTGGCATCAGGTTGCGATTATGCAAACCGTGCCAGAATCTATTGATAAAACACTGTCTCACTATGCTGAAATATGTGAAATTGCTAGCTCAGTTTCACGAGAAGATATTCAGCTTTACTATCAAATTTGTTTGCTTGGACGAAAAGATTTAGATTTGGCGCCAGATTTGAAATCTGGTTTTGAAATGGTATTGCTCAGAGCATTAGCCTTTCGTCCTAGCAGTGCTACCGGTAGTAAAAAATCAGCGGCAATTAAAGCCAATACGGGGGCGGAAAGTAGCCTAAAAAAGCCCCAAGCTGAAGTGAGTCCGGTGCCGCAGGCGCAGCAAAAAATCACCCCAAAAGTAGAATTGGTTGAGAATCATAAGCCCGCGGTAATTCAGCAGGTAGAGCCCGAGATTACTCCAGTTAAAGAGCAGGCAGCGGTTGAGCAAAACGTTGCCGACCTGCCAGTAGAAACAAACAACAATATTACTTTAAACCAACTGGCACCGGACAATTGGCTTGAGGTTCATAGTCAGTTAAACCTCGGAGCATCTCTGGGTGAAATTGCTAGCCATTGTCTACTCAGTGAAAGACGTGAAAATCAGCTTTTCTTTATCATAGATCAAGAGCAAACTAGCTTGTATGATGCTGCCCATCAGCAGAGTTTGGCAGAGGCTCTCAGCGATTATTTTGGAACGCAGGTAAGCGTAGAGATTTCTTTTGGCAAGACGCAAAAAGAAACGCCACGTGCAGCCAATATAAGGGCTAAAGAAGAGCGATTAGCCGCGGCTATTGAGGTGTTAAATCAAGACCCTGATTTACAAGAATTTAAGCAAACGTTTGATGCAAATTTAGATATCAAAACAGTTCGTCCCATCGATTAAATATCAAAGTAGGTAATGAATGGATATTAATAAATTAATGAAGCAAGCATCGGAAATGCAAGAAAAGATGCAATCAATGCAAGACCAAGCAGCCAATGCAGAAGTTACCGGTGAAGCGGGTGCGGGCTTAGTGAAAGTAGTGATGACTGGGCGACACGATGTGCGAAGTGTCACTATAGATCCATCTCTGCTCGATGAGAGTAAGGAATTCTTAGAAGATTTATTAGCGGCGGCGGTCAATGACGCTGTGCGCAAAGTAGAAGCCAAAAATAAGGATGCAATGGGTTCATTAGCCGGCGGCATTAACTTGCCACCAGGATTCAAGTTTCCACTTTGATGTGGTTTTGTTGAGGAATTTCCTTGTACGGAAAAACGATAGATCAATTAATTGAAGCGCTACGCATACTTCCCGGTGTTGGTGTTAAGTCGGCACAGCGAATGGCACTTCAACTTCTAGAGAAAGACAGGGATGCAGCACGCAAGCTTGCGAGTGCTATTGATGAAGCAGCTAACAAGGTTGGAAGGTGTGCCCAATGCCGAACCCTAACAGAGCATGATCTGTGTGATATCTGTAGTAATCCCAATCGATCAGATTCTCAGCTGTGTGTGGTTGAAAGCCCTGCCGATTTGTATGCTATTGAACAGGCCGGTGGTTACCGAGGGAAATATTTTGTTCTCCTCGGACATTTGTCACCGATTGATGGTATTGGTCCAGAACAGTTGGGTATCGATAAACTAATCGAAAGGCTGCAGTCAAATTCGGTCAATGAGTTAATACTTGCCACTAATTTGACCGTCGAGGGCGAAGCCACAGCACACTTTATTGCTGATAAAGCCAAGGCTTTAGGTGTGCAGGTTAGTCGCATTGCCTATGGTGTTCCCATGGGTGGTGAGCTGGAATATGTAGATGGCGGCACGCTTAATATGGCACTTCAAAGCAGAAAGACAATTTAAATGAGTACATGGATCAACAATAATAATGCGTTAAAAGATCTTTGTGACCAGCTTGCAGATTCACAACTTATAGCACTAGACACAGAGTTTATTCGCACCGACACCTACTATCCAAAAATTGCATTAATTCAACTATCTGATGGTGAAACCATCTGGTTAGTTGATGTGCTCAGTGTTGATGATTTTTTACCGCTTAAAAAGTTACTAGAAAGTCCAGATAACACCCTTATATTTCATGCCTGTGCCGAAGACCTTGAAGTTCTAGATCACGCCATCAATATTCAGCCAACGCAGATTTTTGATACTCAGATTGCTGCCGGAATAGTCAATATTGGTTACTCAATGGGCTATGCTAGATTAGTGGATAGCTTGCTTGATATTCAACTTGATAAACAGGAAACGCGCTCCAACTGGTTGGCGCGGCCATTGACTCAGCGGCAGTTAGATTACGCAACTGTCGATGTGCTTCATTTGCACAGTTTGTACAGTATATTGGTAGAAATGTTGAATCAGCAGGAACGTTTTAAGTGGTTTGAAGAAGAGACAAAGGGGCTATTTAAGGTTGTTGATCAGCGCAAAAATAATCAGGATTACTATACTCGTATTAGAGGTGCTTGGCGTCTTGATGCTCAATCACTGACAACTTTGCGTCATCTTTGTCGTTGGCGTGAAGCCCTGTCGCGAAGCAAAGATGTACCGAAATCACGAATTGCCAAAGACAATGTGCTATTTGATATTGCAAAAAAAATGCCTAGATCCAAACAGCAATTACATTCGATAGATGACTGGCACCCAGGAAGTATAAGGCGCTATGGCGAGCTGGTTCTAAAAGAAATAGAGGTATCTCTCTCGCAGAATCATGATGCCTGGGTGCCGCAACCACTCTCAAGTAGTTTAAACGCAATTTCTAAAAACATCAGAAAGTTGTTAGTAGAAATCGCCGAGGAGCAAAAAATTCCTCAAGAATTCTTAGCTAATAAGCGAGAGCTAGAGGACATACTGCGCAGCAGTCAGCAGGGACAATATCAGCTCCCCGATCGCATTAAGCAAGGATGGCGTCAGCAATGGGTTCAACCTGCTATCGAGTCTGAGCTTAGTAAAGCCAATTTAACTTGTGAGTCTTAGTGATGCTGTGTGAAATATACAAGGGCAGTAAAAAAGAAGAAATGTATCTTTATGTTCCATTAGATAAGGGCTTAAAAGATGTACCTGAGGTATTGTTGCAAAGTTTTGGTGAGCTACAACTTGTAATGAAGTTAGAACTCACGGCGTCCCGTAAATTAGCCAGAGTCGATGTGACATCTGTGTTAAGCGATATTCAGGAAAAGGGTTTTTACCTTCAAGTGCCGCCCTCAACATGGGATGCACCGCAGAGCCATTCAAAGGGTCCGGAGTAATTCTCTTATGAGTGAATTTTGGCAAACCAAAAAGTTGCATGAAATGTCACAACAGGAGTGGGAGTCCCTCTGCGATGGCTGTGGCAAATGTTGTTTGGTTAAGCTCGAAGATTACGATACTGCAGAGATATATCACACTAATTTAGCCTGTAAATTATTGGATATTAATGCCTGTCGCTGTACTAATTATGCGGGCCGTCAACAGCAGGTGGATGATTGCGTTAAGCTCGATCCGCATAACTTAAAGTCGAAAAAATGGCTGCCTGATACCTGTTCATATAAACTAATAGAGCAGGGTAAACCTTTGCCGGATTGGCATTATTTGATCACAGGTGAACGTGATACAGTGCATCAGGTGCTGGGTTCGGTAAGGCATTTTGCAACCACAGAAGTGGGTGTTGCAGAGCAGGATTTAGAACAGCATATTATTCAATGGGTTGACTGATTATGTACAGTACAGAAAGTTATATTTGGGGCTGGATTGCCTACTCTGCAGGCGTGCTATGCCTGTTGAGTCTTTTTTGGTTGTTAATCAGAAAGATCGCCTCTCGCTGGATAAAACATGTGCTTATTATTATTTTTCTAGCGGTGTTTTTCACGCCTGTTACTGCTTATCCGGATAATCCCTATCTGGCACCTGCATTTTTTGTCAGCCTGTACGAGGGTATTCTGTTGAGTGGAAAAGATGCGGGTTTTCAACGTGGCTTAGCGCCTATTCTCGCTTTTAGCTTTATCTCGGTTGTACTCTACAGCTTGATTTCACCCATTTTGAGGCGTCGAAAAAGGGCCTCTTCTAGCTGAAAAATCCTGAGAATTTTGCAGTAAATCATAGGGAAATGATTTAAGATGTTTTTGGAAACTATGGATCTAGTTATACTAGAATAATAATACAAATAAAGTATTGGGTCTTGAATGTTATTAGAGCAAGCGGTTAAACAGGGGCGTGAGCGCGTAGGTTTATCATCCGATCAGCCTAAACTACCAGCAGAATCTTTGATTAGATTTTGGTCTAATACTGTCCAGAGTTGTCCGGACAAACCCGCCTTTAGTTGCTTGGGTCAAACCTTGAGTTATGGTGAGGTTGATCAGCTTTCCAGAAGGATTGCTAGCTACCTGCAAAAAGATTTGGGGTTAAAGGCCGGTGATCGCATAGCTATCCAGCTACCAAATTTAATTCAATACCCCGTTATAGCATTGGCTGCCTGGCACATAGGTCTGGTGGTTGTTAATACCAATCCTATGTATTCGGCTAGAGAATTGATTCACCAGTTCAATGATGCGGGTGTTAAAGCGGTTTTTGTACTGGATAAGTTTTACAACACCCTGCTTGAAGCACGCCCAAATACGCCCATTGAGCATGTGATTTTAGTGCGTGCTCTTGATTTATTACCTATGCCTAAAAAAGCTATCGGCGGTCTATTGATGAGGCTTACCGGTCGTTGGACCCCTGTAAAAGCGGGTGATTGGATACCTTTTTCTCAGGCATTAAAGTCTGGTTGTACCTTTCAAGCTTACTCTGCCAAATTAAATGATATTTGTACGCTTCAATACACCGGTGGAACAACCGGCGCTTCGAAGGGTGTTATGCTGACCAACAAATCTGTTTTATCAAATATTGCCCAGGCTTTGAGTGTGTTATCCAGCCGTGAAAAATCACTCGAAGGCGCCTGCACTATTGCGCCACTTCCTATGTACCATATTTATTCATATGCTCTGTGTTTAGGCATTATTCCGGCGATTAAAGGCCATAGCGTTTTAATCCCAGACCCAAGAAATATTTCTGCCTTTATTGGCACAATAAAGCAGTATCAGTTTGATATATTTACAGGTCTAAATTCCCTTTTTGTAGCACTGATGGAGCATCCTAAGTTTAAGTGTTTAGATTTCTCAAAATTACGTATTACGCTTTCCGGTGGTATGGCTTTAATGGAATCGGTCGCTAAGGACTGGGAAACAGCCACTGGCTGTGTTGTCAGCGAGGGCTATGGTATGACCGAGGCTTCGCCAGTAGTGTCTATGAACCCTATAGGCTACCAGAAAATTGGCAGTGCCGGTATTCCTATTCCCGGTACTGAAATTAAAGTGGTCGATGAGCAGGGTGTTGAACAGCAGGTCGGAGGTGAGGGTGAGCTCTGTGTGCGCGGCGATCAAGTAATGAAAGGTTATTGGCATTGTTCGGAAAAAACCGCCGAAACCATTGTTGATGGTTGGCTGCATACGGGTGATATTGTTAAAGTCGATGAGCAGGGCTATATCAAGGTAGTAGATCGCCTTAAGGATATGATTATTGTCTCGGGCTTTAATGTATATCCCAATGAGCTAGAGCAAGCACTAACGGTTCATCCGGATGTTTCACAATGTGCGGCTATTGGCGTACCGGACCCTAAAGCGGGTGAAGTGGTTAAAATGTTTGTGGTTAGCGCTAATCCAGAGCTTACAGAAGATCAGGTGATTGACTACTGCAAGCAGAATATGGCCGGTTATAAGGTGCCCAAATATATTGAGTTTAGAGACCAATTACCTATGTCTAACGTAGGAAAGGTACTGCGAAAAGATTTAAGAGTTGAGCAAGCTAATTGACCTGTTGAAACAGTGCTTAACCTGTTACTCTAAAAAATCTCATCTTAATTAAACAAAGCTGTTTAGAGGTAAATAGTTGTGAAGCGACTTATTGTCGGTATGTCAGGCTCAAGTGCGGTTATCTACGGTATCAGGCTGCTTGAAAAGCTCGCAAAGCGCGAGGATGTTGAAGTCCATTTGGTTATAAGTCAGGCGGCTAAAATGACCATAGGAATAGAAACTGATTACACAGCTGATCAGGTTGAAGCTCTGGCTGATGAAGTGCATAGCTGTAAAAATATTGGTGCCAGTATTGCCAGCGGCTCGTTTAAAACAGCGGGTATGGTAGTGGTCCCATGCTCTATGAAAACACTTTCTGCAATTGCAAATTCCTACGCGGATAACCTTATTGTTCGCGCAGCCGATGTGGTGCTCAAAGAGCGACGTCGACTGGTTATAGTGCCGCGAGAAACACCATTGCATATAGGTCACTGTGAGCTGATGCTTAAAGTAAGCCAAATGGGTGCAATTCTTTGTCCGCCAGCACCTGCTTTCTACACACATCCTAAAACAGTCGACGACATTATCGACCATTCTGTCGCACGAATTTTAGATCTGTTTGATATAGAGGATGAAAACACTCAGCGCTGGGAAGGCAATGTCTAGCGACTTTCCTTTCTGGCCATTGCTAAAGGCAGAGTCAGTGCTAACTTTGGCAACCGCCGATGCCTGTGGTAGTTGGTCGGCCCCTGTGCTGTACGCCGCCACTCTTGTTAATGAGCAACCAATTCTCTATTTTTTATCGGCCCAAAGTAGTCGACATATTAAAAATCTGCCAGTCAATGGCAGTGCTGCTGGCTCTATCTATGCAGCTTATCAAGGTGATTGGCAAGCCATTCAGGGGCTGCAAATGCACGGTGCTATTGTTGAAGTTGATCAACAGGAAAAGGATCTCTGGCACACTACGTATTTTTCTCGCTTCCCCGAGGTAGCCGATATGATTAACTCTCCGGCTTCGGAATCAGAGCAAAAGATAGCTCAAGCCTTTGAGAAAAGTGGCAAATACAGATTCACACCCCATTTTATTCGGGTGACAGATAATTCAGGCCAGTTTGCCCAAAAAAATGAATGGACCTTTGATTAACTATTTAGCGTTGATATAAATTCTAGGTACTCTGGCAGGCATACGCGTGAGCAGCTCATAACCAATGGTGCCGCAATATTCGGCCACTTCGGTGACCAATAGTTCCGGCCCCCATAATGTCACATCTGCACCAATTTTAACTTCATCATTTAGGTCAGTAATATCCACCGTAATCATATCCATTGAAACTTTTCCTACCAATGGGCATTTAACGCCATTGATTAGTACCGGGGTGCCATTGGGAGCATGGCGTGGATAGCCATCACCATAGCCCACCGCAACGGTAGCGATAGTAGAATTGCGTTGTGCTGTCCAGTTAGCGGTATAACCCACTGATTCACCGGTCTTGATGGAACGCGTTGAAATAACGGCGGATTGAAAATGCATTACCTGTTGTAACTGGTCAGCATTTTCTTGAGGCACTGAGAAGGGCGAGGCCCCGTAGAGCATATAGCCCGGACGCTGCCAATCATCTTTAACCTCAGGCCAGTCAAGAATGGCCGCTGAATTAGCTAAACTTTTAAGCAAATTAGGCCGATCGAAATCATTTATTGCAGCTTCAAAGCTACGTAGCTGTTGCTTGGTAAAATCGTTATCAAGATTATCTGCACAGGCAAAGTGGGTGGCTAAAACAATATCTTCTGCCACATTGGGGCTGTCAGATAATTGCTGAAACACATAGGAAGCATCCTCAGGCTGGAAGCCCAGACGATGCATGCCCGTATCCAGTTTGATCCAAACCGTGATCGCGGTACTTAATTGGGCGCTTAAAACCGCTTGCAGCTGGTTATGGTTTTCAAGCATTAGCCAAAATCCATGCTGTTCAGCTATTCCGATTTCGTCCGCGCTATGCGGCCCCTCCAACAAAAGAATAGGTTGTTTAATATTGGCTTTACGCAATGCCAGAGCCTCTTCAATACAGGCAACACCAAATGCAGGTGCGCTATCGGCCAACGCATTAGCTACTTCAAGCATACCATGTCCATAGGCATTGGCTTTAACCATCGGCATACTTTTAGCGTTGGGCGCTAAATTTTTAGCAAGAGAAAAATTCTCGCGCAGTGCCTGAAGGTCAATAATAGCTGAGGTGGGTCTAGACATAGTAAAAAGCCATCAGTAGTTAAATCGATTAGCGCTAAATAATGTTTGTGCCGCAAGCCAGACATCGCCGACCTGTCCATCGCCAACTGGCACTGAATCTATGGCTATAACCGGTGCTATTTCTCGCGATGAGCTGGTAATCCATACCTCGTCAGCTTGAGCTACCTCATTCATAGTAACAACTCGTTCTTCAATAGGGATATTGCCGTCATTTTGTAAAATATCGATAAGAATTTGGCGAGTAATGCCCGGCAATTTTTGATGATCGAGAGGCGGGGTAATTACGGTACCATTTTTAACAATAAATGCATTGCACGAACTGGCCTCAGTCAGTTCATTATGTTCGTTATAGAGCAGTGTTTCTTGATTGCCCTGTTCGACCCCCTGTTGGTAATGCAAAACATTACCCAGTAAGGATGTCGATTTAATATCCCGTCGATCCCATCGTATATCGCGTGCGGTAGAGACGGTATAAGTTTTAGCAAGAGACTTATCAGCCACCGGTGCCGGTGGGATTTCAAAGCAAAACGCAAAGATGGTAGGGTTGACCTTATCGGGAAAGCGATGAGCTCTGGTTTCATAGGCACCACGACTAATTTGTAAGTAAATGCCTAGGTTTCCAGCGCCATTTTGCTGAATTAATTTTAGACAGAGATCAAGCCATTGATTTTCCGACCAGCCGGTAGAAATTCCAATCGCTTCAAGCCCTTCATTCATGCGCTGTAAGTGGGGTAAAAAACCTACCAGCTTGCCCTCGTAGGAGGGCACAACTTCATAAACACCATCGCCGAATAAAAACCCTCTGTCGAGAGGTGAAATTTTAGCCTGTTCAATTGGCAAGTATTGACCATTGAGGTATGCAATATTCATGAAGTTACTCTTAGTATGTACCTAAAAATGTTATCAGTGAGATGCTCTATACGCAAAGTTAAATTATTGATTGCGCAGATTGCTGAAGAAGATTTTGTGCCTGCTTTAAATCTATGGTCTTAAAGCGTATTTTTCTTCCGGGCATCAGTTGAGCTAGTTTAGCGATATCTGGTGAAAAAACCGACCCTAATTTTGGGTATCCTCCGATAGTTTGACGATCACAGAGAAGAATAATGGGTTGGCCATCAGTGGTAATTTGAATGGCACCTAAACAAATTCCCTCGGAAATCATATTGATTTGCGAAAAATTAATAGCAGGCCCTTCAAGTCTGTAGCCCATACGGTCACTCTGTTGTGAGATTGTATAGTCATTATCAAAGAAGCAATTGAGCTGATCGGGGTCAAATTGATTATGTTGGTAGCCCAGTATCACTCTAATCTCAGCTATATCGCTATCAAATTGTGGTCTATATCGCTCTGCAACAGAACGCGTGGTGTTTTCTTGTGAGGCATTACAAGGAAGATAATCACCTTGCGCCAGCGCTTGACCATTCTTGTGTAAGCCACCGAGCTTTTCTCTTTTAACGGTAGATGCACTGCCAAATATCAATGGGCATTGAATGCCGCCAGCAACAGCGAGATAAGAGCGACAACCTGCAGTGGCATAACCAATACTGATCTGGTCACCCGCTGAAATATTATGGGTACACCATCCATCAACAGATTGGTTGTTAATTTTAATTGGTACATCAGCGCCAGTGACGGCAATTTGGGTTGCGATAGTAGATTCAAGAACCAGTCCACCGACTAAAATTTCAAGGCAAGCGGCAGATTCGAGATTGTTGCAGAGTTTATTAGCCCAACCAAATGAGTAACTGTCAAAAGGGCCGCCGGTAGTGATGCCAATATTATGAAAGCCCTGCCTGCCACTGTCTTGAATAAGAGTATGCATGCCGGGATTAATGACTTTGAGACCAGTCATTAAGCAGTACCTACTGCTGAGTTAGCACTACCGCCGAGCTGAATAAACTCATCTCGGCTAATCGCTTTAAAGCGCACTTTATCACCGACCTCAACCAATGTGCTTGGTTTCTGGTTAGGATTAAACATAGCAGTGGGGCATTGTCCGATTAAATTCCATCCACCGGGAGACTCTGCGGGGTAGACAGCGGTTTGGCGATCGGCAATGCCTACAGCCCCTTTGGGGACCTCAGCTCTGGGAGTCGCTAGTCTTGGCATAGCAATTTTTTCATCGGTTTCGCCGAGATAAGCGAATCCGGGTGCAAACCCCATCGCATAAACTGTGTATTCTGTTTGCTGATGAATAGATATGACATCATCAATGCTCAATTTGGCATGATCTGCCAAGCGCTGTAAATCTGGGCCAGTTTCGAGACTGTAATAAACCGGTAGCTCAATACTTTTGCCAATGGTTAATGGTTTATCTGATGAGGTAGAAACCACCGCATAGATTGCTTTTTCAATGGTTAAATAATCAATTTGTAACACATCATAAACCACTAAAAGCGATGTGTAGGAAGGAACCAGATCAATAATTTTGCTCGCAAGAGCGATGTTCAATTGTTCAGCAGTGCTTGCAATAAGGCTGGATGTTTTGGCGCAGGGTCGCTCAGAAAAATACACAATAACGCTATTTTCCCCCGCTAAAGTGATCTTTGGCAGTTTGATACTCATGAGTCTAGGATATTTTTTATCTGGCGAATTTCTGCAACAGCTTCAGGATTGTCGCCGTGAACGCATAGGCTGTCTGCATAAAGAGGTAATCGGTTACCGTTAATCGTAGTCACGCTACCATCCTGTTTTAACTGTGTTACTTGAGAAAGCATTTTTTTCTTGTTGAGAATAGCACCAGATTGGTGGCGCGAAACCAGAGCCCCATTATCTTGGTAGGCGCGGTCAGCAAAAGCCTCGAAATACAGTTTAAGACCAAAGGCAGCTGCTTCTTGCCGGTGGATCTCAGCATCGGGAGTAGCCTGAATCATGAGGGTTGAGCATGCCTTAGAGTCAACAACAGCCGTCATAACTGCGCTTCGAAGATGACCATTGTTCATCATATCGTTATACAGCGCCCCATGGGGTTTAATATAGCTTATACAGAGCTCATTATGATTGGCCGCTTTTGCTAGCGTAGCGATTTGATACTTAAGACAAGCAATTAGGTCTGGTGCCGGCATCGACATCGATCGGCGTCCAAAATTAAATTTATCAGGATAACTAGGATGAGCGCCAATGGCGACAAGATGCTGTTTCGCAAGTATTAGGGTTTTTTCCATAACCAATGGGTCGCCGGCATGAAAACCACAGGCTATATTGGCTTGATCTATTTGAGGCATAACCTGTGATTCGACCCTTAGCTGATCGCTATTGGAAGTTTCTCCCAGATCACAGTTCAGTAATAGATCCATTAAATACTACACCTAGTTTTTTTTGTTATGCCTCAAGTTGATCAGCGATAAATGCCATTAATTGGTCGGTCTTAATATGTTGATTTTCGCTGTGGCTACGATCTCGGTATTCGATCTTGCCCTCTTCGAGCCCACGATCACCCACCACCAGTCTGTGAGGGATGCCAATAAGTTCAATATCAGCCAGCATAGAGCCAAGGCGAGCCTTTTTCTCATCCATGAATAATACATCATAGCCCGCAGAGGTTAACTCTGTGTAGAGGTCCTCACAGGCCTTTTTGACCGCCTCTGACTTGTGCATATTTATTGGCACTAGCGCTATCTGAAAAGGCGCGATAGCGGCAGGCCAAATAATGCCGTTGTCATCATGATTTTGTTCAATTGCCGCCGCTACAATTCGGCTGACACCAATGCCATAACAACCCATAGTCATAGCTTGTTCTTTGCCTTGCTCGTTTAGAATAGTGGCCTTCATGGCTTCACTGTACTTAGTGCCCAGTTGGAAGATATGACCCACTTCAATGCCGCGTTTAATCTCTAAAACACCCTTGCCATCAGGGCTCGGATCCCCAGCAACCACATTGCGTATATCTGCCTGGGTTTCGATAGTGCAATCAGTATCCCAATTGACGCCGGTTAGATGGTAACCATCGCGATTAGCGCCACAGACAAAGTCTGTTAAAGCGGCAGCACTATGATCAACAATACATGGAATAGATAAATTTACCGGGCCCAAAGAGCCTACAGGGCACTTAATTTGATCTAAAATCTGTTTCTCAGTGGCAAAGGTTAATTCTGTATCTAAGCCCAAAATTTTCTGTGCCTTTACCTCATTGAGTTCATGATCGCCGCGCACAACCAAAGCCTTTAGCGTTTTATTACCCTCTTCATCTTCAACACTAACAATCAGTGTTTTAACCGTTTGTGCAGGTTCGATGGACAATAATTGGCACACTTCATCGATGCTATGAGTATTAGGTGTTGCTACTTCCTGCTTCTGCTCACGGCTGCTGCTATTTGAATGACTAGTTGGTACTGCCTCGGCTTTTTCAATATTCGCTGCAAAGTCACTCTCTGTAGAAAAAACGATTGCATCCTCGCCAGAGTCGGCCAAAACGTGAAATTCGTGGGAGTGACTACCGCCAATACTGCCGGTGTCAGCTAATACCGCACGAAACACCAAGCCGGTTCGCTCAAATATATTGCTGTAAGTTTGATACATCACATCATAGGTTTCTTGCAGTGATTCACTGCTACTATGAAACGAATAGGCATCTTTCATACAAAACTCGCGGGTACGCATCACGCCAAATCGAGGGCGGCGTTCATCCCGAAACTTAGTTTGAATTTGATAAAAATTAGCTGGCAGTTGTTTATAGCTGCTAATTTCATTGCGCACTAGATGTGTGATGACTTCTTCATGGGTCGGTCCCAAGCAGAATTCACGGTCATGTCTATCGCGAATACGGAGTAGTTCTGGGCCAAACTGACCCCAACGTCCAGATTCTTCCCACAAATCAGCCGGTTGAACGACAGGCATTAAAAGCTCCATTGCGCCTGCTTTATCCATTTCTTGACGAACAATATTTTCAACTTTGCGAAACACTCGCAAACCCAGAGGCAACCAAGAATAAAGTCCAGAGGCAACCTTGCGGATCATTCCGGCTCGCAACATCAGCTGATGACTGATAACTTCTGCATCTGCAGGAGATTCTTTTTGTGTGGCAATCAAATATTGACTAGCGCGCATAATTTTTTACACTTTGATGGAATTAAATATTAAGTGGGTTATTCTACGGTGATGAGCTGTTGGGGTACAGACCTAACAGATATAAAGCGGGGTATTGGGTTTAAAAATGTTCAAATTACATGAAAGATTAGATCAAGACTGCCTTTTAGTGGGTCAGTTTGAGTTGTGCTTGTTGCTTATCAGTCGCGATGCAAACTACCCTTGGTTAATTCTAGTGCCAAAGCGCGAGGGTATAACAGAGATTCATCAGCTAAATGCGACTGACAGACAGCAGTTGTTAGAAGAATCATGCGTTTTATCTCAGGCAATGACCGAACTATTTGCGCCGGATAAGCTTAATATTGCTGCGCTGGGTAATGTTGTGCCGCAGCTGCATATACATCATATTGCGCGCTATCATTCAGATGCGGCATGGCCACAGCCAGTCTGGGGAGTAGTTGCCGCTGATGAGTATGATCCTGATATGTTGAGCGCACGCTGTGAAAACCTTCGTCAGCGCCTAAAATCCCGCGGGTTAAGATAGTTAATATCGTAGAAAAACCTAATATCTCATATTAAAACTGATTTTTTGACCAAGTTGTCTGCATTTTCGGCATAAACTGCTTTGCTAGATACTCGCCAGACAGGGTAGCTGATGTATAATGCAACGCTTTTTATTTTGTAAGACACAATATCAAGTGTAGGAAAACCGTGTATGCCAATTTATGAATATCTTTGTGAGGCCTGCGGGCATCGACAAGAGGCATTGCAAAAAATAAGTGATAGCCCGCTGAGAGACTGCGAAGCCTGTCATCAGCCGAAATTAAAAAAAATGATTTCTGCGGCTGGTTTTAGATTGAGTGGCAGCGGTTGGTATGAGACTGATTTTAAGGGCTCTAAAAAGAAGAATTTAACGGGTGACTCTGGTAGTGATAGCTAGAGCGCTATATTGAGGCGGCGTCTAATAAGGCACCCAAATTGATAATAAGGATTAAAGACTAATGCAACGAACAACCTATTGCGGGCTGGTAACAACAGCTCATCTCGAACAGGAGATCACCCTCTATGGATGGGTAGATCGCCGTCGTGATCATGGTGGTGTAATTTTTCTCGATCTTCGTGATAGAGAGGGTATTGTTCAGGTGGTATTTGATCCTGATGCAGGTGATTTCTTCGAGCAGGCGGACCGTGTAAGATCTGAATATGTGCTTAAGGTTACCGGTAAGGTTAGAGCTCGAAGTGAAGCTACGGTTAACTCTAATATGGCTACGGGCGAAATTGAAGTCTATGGAACCCAGCTAGACATCCTAAATAGTGCCGCTACACCGCCATTCCAGATGGATGAGCATATTACAGTAGGGGAAGATGTTCGCCTTAAGCATCGCTATATGGATTTGCGTCGCACTGACATGCAAAATAGCCTGCGTTTTCGCTCAAAGGTAACCAATTCTATTCGTAACTATCTCGATGAGCATGGCTTTTTAGATATAGAAACACCCATTATGACTCGTGCAACGCCAGAGGGTGCTCGCGACTATTTGATTCCGTCACGCACTCATCCGGGGCAGTTTTTTGCCATGCCTCAATCACCACAGCTATTTAAACAATTGCTCATGGTGGCGGGGTTTGATCGCTACTATCAAATCGCTAAATGTTTTCGCGATGAAGATCTGCGTGCCGATCGACAACCAGAATTCACCCAGATTGATATCGAAGCTTCGTTTATTGATGAAGAAGAAATTATGTCAATTACAGAAACTATGATTAGCAATATTTTTGCTGAGCATAAGGGTGTTAAGTTCGATAAATTCCCAAGAATGACCTATGCCGAAGCCATGGATCGCTATGGTTCAGATAAGCCTGATCTTAGAATTCCTCTAGAGTTAGTTGAGATCAAAGATCTGCTTAAAGATATCGAATTTAAAGTATTCGCTGGGCCAGCTAATGATCCAGCGTGCCGTGTTACCGCGCTTAAAGTACCAGGGGGTTCAGAAATATCGCGCAAACAGATTGATGAATATACCAAGTTTGTCGGTATCTATGGTGCAAAAGGCTTAGCTTGGATAAAGGTCAATGCCATTGAAAACGGTATTGAAGGTTTGCAGTCGCCCATTATTAAGTTCCTCGGTGATGAGGTAACTATGAATATTATGCAGCGTCTAGAAGCTAAGAATGGCGATATTGTATTCTTCGGTGCCGATAAATCCTCCGTTGTTTCAGAAGCGCTAGGCGCACTGCGTTGCAAAGTTGGACATGACTTAGATCTCTACAGCTGTGACTGGGCGCCGATGTGGGTCATCGACTTCCCAATGTTTGAAACAACTGACAGTGGTGCACTTACGCCATTGCACCATCCATTCACAGCGCCATCATGTGATGCTCAATCGCTAAAAGACAATCCGGCAGAAGCTTTATCTAAAGCCTATGATATGGTGCTCAATGGCGTCGAGCTGGGTGGTGGATCAATTCGTATTCACGACCAAGATATGCAGGCGGTAGTATTCGATGTTTTAGGTATTAACGAAGCTGAGCAGCAAGAGAAATTTGGTTTCCTACTCGACGCACTGCAATATGGTGCGCCACCTCATGGTGGTTTGGCCTTTGGTTTAGATCGTTTGATTATGTTGATGGTGGGTGCAGAGTCCATTCGCGATGTTATTGCATTTCCTAAAACACAATCAGCGGCCTGTTTGATGACCGATGCCCCAGGCACAGTTGAAGCGGCACAGCTTCGCGATCTAAATATCAGATTGCGCAATAAAGAAAAACAAGAAAGCTAGAATACATTGTTGGAGATAGCATATGGCAGGTCATAGTAAATGGGCCAATATAAAACATCGCAAAGCAGCACAGGATGCCAAGCGCGGTAAAATATTCACCAAAATAATTCGAGAATTAGTGGTAGCGGCCAAAGCCGGCGGGCCCAATCCAGAAGATAATCCTCGTTTAAGAGCCAGTGTTGATAAAGCGCTGGGTGCCAATATGAAGCGCGACACAATCGATAAGGCTATTGCGCGTGGTGCCGGTGCAGGCGAGGGTGAGAATTATGATGAAATCACCTATGAGGGCTATGCGCCCGGTGGTATCGCAGTGCTTGTTGAATGCATGACTGATAATCGTAACAGAACGGTTGGTGAAGTTCGCCACGCTTTCTCAAAGCGCGGTGGTAATTTGGGTACCGATGGTTCAGTGGCATACTTATTCAATCGCATTGGTCAAATTAGCTATGGACCCGATGTTGATGAAGATGCTCTTATGGATGTGGCATTGGAGTCTGGGGCAGAAGATATTAAGTCCCATGATGATGGCTCATTGGATGTAGAAACTAGTTTTGAAGACTTTTTGCAGGTAAAGGATGGCTTAGTTGCAGCTGGGTTTGAGCCGGCCCATGCAGAGGTTACAATGATAGCGGACATTACAGTTCCCTTAGAAAAAGACTCTGCCGAAAAGTTACTAGGTATGATTGATAGCCTGGAAGATTTGGATGATGTGCAAAATGTGTATACTAATGCAGATATATCTGATGACATAATGGAGCAACTGTCTTAATTGCCACATTATAAAGATAATAAAAATAAACTATCAAATGTAAACGAGTAATCAAAAAAGGGGTTAAAAGATGAAAGTTATAAAAAAAACTAAAGACTATGTAATTTATCAAAAAGGTTCGGGTCGTTACGCAATTAAAGACGCCGACAAGAACTGGGTAAATGCCGATGAAAAGGTTAAAATTTTATTGGCTGAAAAACTTATCAAGGCGGTAGTCCCTGCGCCTGCGCCTAAAGAGCCAGTTGAAGAGGCTCCAGCTGTTGAGGAGGCATCTGCGGAAGAAGCATCTGTGGAGGAAGCACCTGCGGAAGAAGCACCTGCGGAAGAAGCACCTGCTGAGGAAGCACCTGCTGAGGAAGCACCTGCGGAAGAAGCACCCGCTGAGGAAGCACCTTCGGAAGAAGCACCTGCTGAGGAAGCACCAGCAGAAGAGGCTCCTGCGGAAAAGCCCAAGGCAAAAGCTAAGGCCAAGCCAAAAGCAAAAGCCAAGGCAGCGGCCAAGGAAGATTAATTGCTATATGCTCGTATAGCATAGGCAAAAAGCCTCCAGCTATCTGGGGGCTTTTTTTGTGGTTGACTCAATCAGCTTTGATTGCAACACTAATGAATTAAATACTTAGTAAGCATAAGATGATAAGAATTATAGGAATAGACCCAGGTTCAAGACGCACCGGTTACGGTATCGTGGATATGTCTGGTGCCACAATAAATTATGTAACCAGCGGTATTGTTCGCTTGCCAGAGGATTCACTGCCCGAGCGGCTTCAAATAATCTTTGATGCAGTCAGTCAATTGATAGAGGAGTATAAGCCGGTGGTGATGGGTATTGAGGATGTGTTTTTTGCTCGTGACCCAAGAGCGGCGCTTAAATTAGGACAGGCTAGGGGCGCGGCAATATTGGCGGGCACAAACGCTAAATTACCTGTATCAGAATATTCTCCTCGAAGTGTTAAGCAAGCTGTCGTTGGGACGGGTGCTGCAGATAAAAAACAGGTTCAGATGATGGTAACTTCACTACTTAAATTGCCTAGTGAGCCCTCTGAGGATGCTGCAGACGGTTTGGCGGTTGCGATCTGTCATGGTCATAGTATGCGCAGTCAAAAGTTAATGTCTGAGGCCGGGGTAAAAGGTTTTGCTCGCGGGCGATTAAAATAAATTAAAACAGAGTGAAAATTAAATAATTATGATTGGAAGATTACAGGGTAAAGTTATCAGCAAGCAGGCACCTGATTTATTACTCGATGTTCAGGGGGTGGGCTATGAGGTTCTAGTGCCTTTGAATACCTTCTTTGATATTCCTGATATTGGTGAATCAGTAACCTTGCATACGCATTTTGTGGTTCGTGAAGATGCCCAGCAACTTTACGGGTTTAGTCAGCTTGAGGAGCGTTTGTTATTTAGGCATTTAATTAAGGTGAATGGCGTTGGGCCAAAGATGGCCTTAGCTATTCTCTCGGGAATGTCAGTTAAAGAATTTTCACGCTGTGTGCAAAAGGACGAAGTAGCTACTCTAGTCAAAATACCAGGTGTAGGTAAAAAAACAGCTGAAAGGCTGTTGATTGAAATGCGCGATAAAATTAGCAAAATTGTCGGTGATAGTTCAGAAGAGATTATTCAGGAAGTGACACAGGATATTAATCTAGAGGCAGAAAGTGCGCTTACAGCACTAGGCTATAAACCACAGGATGCTGCAAAAATGGTCAATCGTGTTGCCGGTGAGCATATCACCAATGCTGAGCAGTTAATTCGTGCCGCCTTAAAATCTATGGTTTAAAAAGCTTATACCCTAGTCATTTCACTAGTGGAAATTTAGCTTCAGGTATGTATCCTTAACGACAGATTCGAGATAGTGACTAATGATAGAACCAGATCGACTAATTTCAGCCGCAGGAACTCCTACAGAAGAGCGATTTGATCGCGCTCTAAGACCAGTGACGCTGGTTGACTATGTGGGTCAACCCGTTGTTAAAGAACAGTTAAACATATTTATTGAAGCGGCACGCAAACGAAGTGAGCCACTCGACCACTGTTTGGTTTTTGGTCCTCCCGGCTTGGGTAAAACAACTCTGGCACATATTATTGCCAATGAAATGGAAGTGGATCTTAAAACCACTTCTGGCCCAGTGCTAGAAAAAGCCGGTGACTTGGCAGCATTACTGACTAATTTAGAAGAAGGCGATGTGTTATTTATCGATGAAATTCACCGTCTCAGTCCAGTGGTCGAAGAGATTCTCTATCCCGCCTTAGAAGATTATCAGCTAGATATTGTTATCGGCGAGGGGCCAGCGGCACGCTCGATAAAGTTAGATCTTCCTCCGTTCACATTAGTAGGTGCGACAACTAGGGCGGGTCTTTTGACGTCGCCATTGCGCGATCGCTTTGGGATAGTCCAGCGATTAGAGTTTTATTCAGTTGAAGATCTGGCAAAAATCATTGCACGAGCAGGTGACATCTTGAATGTGCCAGTTGATGCGGCAGGCGCAAAAGAGATTGCCCGCCGTTCAAGAGGTACGCCTCGAATTGCCAACCGCCTGCTTCGACGAGTCAGGGATTACGCTGAAGTAAAAGGTGATGGCAAAGTAACAGTAGAAATTGCTGATGCCGCATTGAATATGTTGAATGTCGATAAAAATGGTTTCGATCATTTAGATCGACGCTTGTTGCTGACGCTGATGGAAAAATTTGATGGTGGCCCAGCTGGAGTCGATAGTTTAGCGGCGGCTATTAGCGAAGAACGCGGGACTATTGAAGATGTATTGGAACCCTATCTGATTCAACAGGGATTCCTAATGCGCACCTCGAGAGGCCGTATTGCGACACGTATGGCCTATGAGCATTTTGGTATAGCTAGTCCTAAGCGCTTACAGGAACAGTTGGATGGTCTCAGTGAGTAAAGACGCTGAGCCATTTAGTCATCAAACGCGAGTCTATGTTGAAGATACAGATGCTGGCGGCATCGTTTTCTATGCCAATTATTTAAAGTATATGGAGCGCGCCAGAACCGAGTTTCTACGCAGTCTTGGCTATGATAAACCAGCACTCTTTGATGACTTACAGTTTGTTGTTCGCAGTGTTGAATTGTTGTATCAGAAGCCTGCGGTATTAGATGATATGCTCGATGTTTCTGCCAGTTTGATCAAACTATCCAAAGCCAGTTTTGAAATGCAGCAAAATATTTTCAGAAATGGGGATCTTTTGGTCAAAGCTAAGGTCAAAATTGCCTGTATAAGTAATGATGCTAAACGGCCTCAGGCTATGCCAGCAGAAATCTACCAAACCTTAAAACATTACGTTAGTTAAACCGGAGCTAATAGTGAGTGAAGAAAACCTATCAATCCTGTCATTAATACTTGATGCAAGTCTGCTAGTTCAGTTGGTTATGGCTATATTGTTTGTCGCATCAGTTATTTCATGGATTATGATTGTCCAGCGCGGTCTGTATCTCCGCGACGCTGAGCGTGACTTTAAAAGCTTTGAAGATACTTTTTGGTCGGGTATAGATCTCAATAATCTCTATGATGAGCTTTCACATCTAGCTAAAGAAAATGGGGGTGGGCAGGGCATTGAAAATGTTTTTCGTGCCGGCTTTAGAGAATTTACTCGCCTTACAAATGGCGTTGGAACAGACCCTGATGCGGTAATGGAGGGAACGGACCGCGCTATGCGGGTTGCTCTTTCAAGAGAGGATGAAAAACTCAGTGCCAATTTACCTTTTTTAGCCAGTGTTGCATCAGTTAGCCCCTATATCGGATTATTTGGCACCGTATGGGGCATTATGAATTCATTTCGGGGTCTTGCAATGGTTCAGCAAGCAACCCTTGCTACTGTTGCGCCGGGAATATCTGAAGCCCTTATCGCAACTGCAATGGGCCTATTTGCGGCTATTCCAGCGGTGTTGGCTTACAACCGTTATGCGGCCAAAGTTGAAACTATGAACGCCTGTTATGAAACATTCGCTGAAGAATTTTCCAGTATTTTGCATCGACAGGTGCATTCAAACTAAGCACTAAAAGAGAACATAGAGTGAAAAATAAACGAGCCAAACGCAAGCTAGTTGCCGAGATCAATGTAGTGCCTTACATCGATGTCACCCTAGTACTGTTGGTTGTGTTTATGGTGACTGCGCCACTGTTAATGCAGGGTGTAAAGGTTGACTTGCCGGTTGCTAATTCTGCGCCTATGGATAAGCAAAAACAGGAGCCACTTATTATTTCTATTAAATCCGATGGTACCTATTGGATTGATGAAAATGGCACCAATATAGCCAACAGTCTGTCATTTATTAAAGATAGAGTTGCCAAAGTTTTAAGACAAAAACCCAATACGCCAGTTTTAGTATGGGGCGACGCACAGGTGGATTATGGCTCTGTGGTCGACTTAATGAGTCAATTACAGATCGCAGGAGCTCCCTCGGTAGGTTTGGTGACCGAGCCGTCTAAATCTAAATGATAGGATCAAAAAGCAGTTATTTTATTGCAGCCATTTCGAGTATTGGTATACATGCCGTAGTAATCTTGGCGGTGCTTGCCAACTGGGAGCCAGAAAGTAAAAAGACTGTGGTGCAGCCACAATATATTCAAGCGGAATTGATTGAACTTGCACCGAAAAAAAAGCCGGTTAAAAAGCCCAAAGTTACACCATCAATTGATAGGGCTGCTAAGCAGCGCGAAATTGATAAGCGCAAGGCTAAAGAAAGCAAGTTAGCTCAGCAGAAATTAGCGGCGCAACGCAAAGCCCAATTGCTTGAAGAGCAGCAGGCAGAAAAAGATCGCAAAGCGCGTGAAGAAAAGCAGCGCAAAGCAGATAAAGAACGCGCTCGTAAGCAAGCTGAAAAAGCACAGCAAGAGCGCAAAGAGCAGGCGCTTATTGCGGCTAAAGAAGATAAGCAAGCGGCAAATAGTTATTTGCAGTTAATCCAGGCGCGCTTATCTCAGCAGTGGAATCGGCCCAAAAGTGCACGGCGCGGAATGGAAACTTTAATTGAACTAAGACTGGTACCCACGGGTCGAATAGTAGGTGTAGAGATTTTAGAGTCCAGTGGCGATATTGCGTTTGATCGATCTGTCGAGCAGGCGGCTTATAAAGCGGCACCATTTTCAGAGTTACAGAAAATGAAGCCAAGGATTTTTGAACAGTATTTTCGCAGTGTAAAAATAGTATTTAACCCAGAAGATTTAAGGCTTTAAGCCAGTGTTATGGAGAAAAAAGTGACCTTTTTTAAACAGTTTTCAATATTGCTTTTAGCACTGCTTATCAACAGCAATGCCTACAGTGAATTGGTCATTAGAGTCACCGAGGGCAATGATCAGCCTACAATCATAGCATTGTCGCCGTTTGAGCTTAATGGGTTAAAAATAACTGAAGATATTGCTGCAATTGTTGAATCTGATTTGCGTCGCAGTGGACTATTTAAACTGATTCCTCAAGAAGATATGCTTGCTTTTCCTTCAAATCCAAATGATGTCTACTACAGAGATTGGCGTCTTCTCGGAACGGAATATCTGGTTGTTGGCAGTATGTCAGTTTTAACTGATGGCCGCTATGAAATAGAATTTAGTCTGTTAAGTATTAATTCGCAGAAAATACAGTTTACCCATAAAGTGCGATCATCATCTTCAAAAATTCGCGATTTAGCCCATTCGGTAAGCGATAAAATTTACCAGTCGATTACTGGTATTAGAGGTGCTTTCTCCACACGGCTAGCCTATGTATCAGTGATTAGAGAGGGTGATGATTTTACCTATAGACTTCAGGTTGCTGATGCTGACGGAGCCAGAGAGAGCCTTATGCTGGAGTCAAAGCAGCCCATTATGTCACCCAGCTGGTCGCCCGATGGTAAAGAGTTGGCCTACGTATCGTTTGAAACAGGCCGGCCGGCGATATTTAGACAGAATTTAGCCACAGCTACCCGCCAACAGTTAACAAATTTTAAAGGACTTAACGGCGCACCTTCGTGGTCGCCAGATGGGAAAACTCTGGCCATAGTGTTATCGAAAGATGGCAATCCTGAGCTTTATAGCCTTGAGCTGGACTCTGGTAAGTTAACCCGGTTAACGCGCCACTTTGCTATCGACACCGAACCAGCATGGATGCCGGATGGTAAACATATATTATTTACCTCTGATAGAGGTGGTACGCCGCAAATATACAAGCTTAAATTAGCCGATCGCTCAGTTGAGCGTATCACTTTTCAAGGCAACTACAATGCTCGGGCTAGTATAGCCCCTGATGGACGCACAATGGCGATGGTTCATCGCTCATCAAATGTGTTCCATATTGCAGCATTAGACCTTAATACAAGACGGCTTATCGAATTGACTGAAACCACACTGGATGAATCTCCATCGGTTGCGCCCAATGGTGCTATGCTGATGTATGCTACTAAGTATAAAGATAGAGGGATTCTTGCTGCAGTTTCGGTTGATGCTGGTGTAAAATACAACCTTCCAGCTAAACTTGGTGATGTCAGGGAGCCTGCATGGTCACCTTTCTTGCGTTAAACTATTTAAACCCTTTTCTATAAACTTAAAGCGTTACTCAGAGGAGTTAACAATCATGAAAACCCGCATAAATTTATATGCATCTTTACTGGCACTTAGTGTCCTGACTGGCTGTAGTTCATCGGCTATATATGACTCAGAGCCAACCACAACTGACATTGATAATGCAGGCGTTAAGACGGCTGAAGTTGAATCAGCTGACGTTGAAGTAGTCCCTGTAATAGCAGAAACAGCTACAGTGTTTTATTTCGATTTTGACAAAGCCCTATTAACTGATCAGTCGCGAGCAGATCTTCTTGAAAATGCAGTTATTCTGGCTGGCAACTCACGTTCTATTCGCTTAGAAGGTCATGCCGACGAGCGTGGAACTCGCGAGTACAATATGGCCCTTGGTGAGCGTCGAGCTGCATCAGTAAAAGAATTCTTAGTTATGCAGGGTGTATCAGGCGATCGTATTGAAGTGATTAGCTTCGGTGAAGAGCGAGCAGCAGCCTATGGTAGCGATGATGAAGCATGGCGCTTAAATCGTCGAGTAGAGCTAAAATAGTCTCAATCTTAAAATGCTCGAAATGAGGGTGGGTTATACTCACCCTCTATAATTTGTTTGAGTGCAGTTATCTATGAAAAAAAGATCTATTTTAATGGTCGCTATGCTGTCTTCTCAGCTTGTGGCACAGCCATTATCTCCGGTAGTTGAGTTGGATAGCTCAGGCTATTCAGATGCTAAGAAAAAGCCAAGCGTTGTTGATATTCAACGTGCCGAGCAGTTTTATCAGATGCAGGTGCTTAAGGACGAAGTTAAAATGCTTCGCGGTAAAGTCGATGAGCTGTCCTATCAGTTGCAGCAGATTAAACAGTTGCAAATGGACGATTATCTAGACTTAGACCGTCGTCTGAGCGCTATTAACTCGACTAAAACTGACATAATGCCAGCCACTCAAAATAGTATTCTTATGTTGCCTGACGCACAGTTAACCACATCGAGCCCCGAATTAATTGAACAGGAAAAAATAGTCACGCCAGAAGATATAGAGGCGGACTATTTGGCCTCTAGTAAATTATTAAAAGATAGAGATTTTGATGGTGCAATCGCGGCGTTTAAAGACCATATTTTAAATTTCCCTCAAAGCCCTTATTTAGCCAATGCGCATTACTGGTTAGGTGAAATCTTCGAGTTTAAAGGTGAAAGTAAACTTGCGATGGAATCTTTTGAGGTTATTATCAACAACTATAGCGACCATAACAAAGCCATGGATGCGCGCTATAAGTTGGGCAAGCTATATCATAAGCAAGGAGAGACTAAACAAGCCGTTGCAATGTTAAAGCAAGCCGCACAGAGTAACGGTGGTGCCGGAGCTAAAGCAAAGGCATATTTAAAGGCCAAGGGTCTATAAGGGCTCAGTCTTTACTGGTTTAAGTTTATTCTATGGAAAACCATTCTTTACGAATTACCGAGATCTTTCATTCTCTGCAGGGTGAAACTACAACGGTTGGGCTGCCAACAGTGTTTGTTCGCCTTACGGGTTGCCCGCTGCGCTGTGGCTATTGTGATACTGCCTATGCCTTTGAAGGCGGTGAAAAAATGGCTTTTCAAGATATTTTGGAAACAGTTGCCGATTATAAGACTGACTATATTACAGTTACCGGCGGTGAACCCTTGGCTCAACCGCAGTGTATAGAGCTTTTAAAGCAACTCTGTGACCTTGGTTATAGAGTTTCCCTTGAAACCAGTGGAGCAATGCCGGTAAAAGAAGTAGATCCGCGAGTGATTAAAATTGTTGATCTTAAAACACCAGGGTCTGGTGAGGTCAGTCGCAATCTATATGAGAATATCAATTACCTTCAGCCAGAAGATGAAGTTAAGTTTGTAATCTGTAATCGTCAGGATTATGACTGGAGTTGTCTGCAAATTGATCAGTTACGATTGCGAGATACCGGCTCAGAAATTTTATTTTCACCTAGTCAGGGTGAATTATCACCTGCGCTATTAGCTCAGTGGATCCTAGAAGATAAGTTAAGGGTAAGAATGCAGTTGCAAACCCATAAAGTTATCTGGGGTGATGAACAGGGGCGCTAGAATATGACTAAAAAAGCCGTTGTATTGGTTTCGGGTGGGCTAGATTCGTCCACCGTGCTCGCTATTGCCAAGCAGCAAGGATACCAATGCTACACCCTAAGTTTTGACTATGGTCAACGCCATAGGTCAGAGATAGTTGCAGCGCAAAATGTCTCGCATTCTATGAATGTTGAGCAACATAAAGTAGTGACCTTAGATTTGGCGACTATTGGTGGTTCTGCCTTAACAGATACCAGTATAGAGGTGCCTGAGCAGGAAACATCAGGTATTCCAGTTACCTACGTGCCGGCGCGCAATACAGTGTTTTTATCCATTGCGCTGGGTTGGGCCGAAGTTTTGGGTGCAAACGATATTTTTGTCGGTGTTAATGCGGTGGATTACTCAGGTTACCCCGATTGTCGTCCCGATTATATTAAAGCCTATGAGCAGATGGCCAATCTTGCGACTAAAGCCGGTGTTGAAGGTAATAAACTATCTATTCATGCGCCGCTTATCAATATGACTAAGGCTCAAATTATCAAAGTCGGTGTAGATTGCGGTGTTGATTACAGTGCTACAGTTTCATGTTATCAGGCAGCAGAGGATGGCGCTGCTTGCGGCGTTTGTGACAGTTGTAGACTGAGAAAACAGGGTTTTTTAGAAGCTAATGTAAAAGACCCTACAAGATATCAAAATAGTACTTGAATTTATCCTGCTGGTGAGTATGATACGCACCTCATTTAGGGGGCCGTTAGCTCAGTTGGTAGAGCAGTTGGCTTTTAACCAATTGGTCGCTGGTTCGAGCCCAGCACGGCCCACCATTCTTCCCTAAATATCCAGCGCAATAATTTTTCTGTTACACCCTACTTTTACACCTTAATATGATTATTTTGAATTGAGTTTTAGCATTGTTTTGCAGTGCCTACTCAGTTGATGGATAATATGCCGATAAATTAGATATTGAACGCTTGGTAACCGTGCTTGCTGGGTTCAAAACAATTACTTAGAGCATAATTTAATGAGTAAAATTGATAATCATACTTACAGGCTGATTATTCACTGCCCAGATAAAGTGGGTATCGTTGCTGCGGTCAGCCAGTTTATCGCCGACCATAATGGCTGGTTGCTTGAATCAAATTATCATGCCGACCCAGACAGCGATTGGTTTTTCATGCGTAATGAACTCAAGGCGAGTTCATTATCAATTAGTTTGGATGAGTTTCGCGAGAAGTTTTCAGCACTTGCTAAAAGCTATGATATGCGCTGGGCGATCTATGATTCTAAACAGCCGCAAAAGGTGGTGCTTCTGGCCAGCCATGCTTCTCACTGTTTAGCTGACTTGCTTCATCGTTGGCACAGCGGCGAGTTGGACTGTGAAATCAGCTGTGTTATTTCCAATCATGAAAATTTGCGATCAATGGTTGAATGGCACAATATTCCGTTTAAATATGTTCCTGTAGACCGCAACGATAAAGCCCCTGCATTTGCTGAAATGGAATCAATTATTGATTCTTACAATGCAGATACGGTAGTTTTAGCGCGCTATATGCAAATTATTCCACCGCAAATGTGTGCCAAGTACAAAGGGCGCATGATCAATATTCACCATAGCTTCTTACCGTCATTTATTGGTGCTAACCCCTATGCGAAAGCCTATGAGCGCGGTGTTAAATTGGTGGGTGCAACCAGTCATTATGTGACGGAAGACCTAGATGAGGGACCAATTATTGATCAGGATGTGGTGCGTGTGGGTCACAGTCATAGTGAAGATGACTTGGTTCGTTTAGGTCGAGATGTTGAAACTTTGGTTTTGGCTAGAGCGTTGCGCAACCATCTAGAAAATAGAGTGATTGTTCACGGCCATAAAACCGTAGTTTTTGAGCAGTAAGACCCTATTTTAAAAGGCAGACTGGGAAAGACTCCCAGTCTGCCTTAATCAAAAATTAATACTCTGAGTTAACCACTACTACATCAACATCTAAGGCGGATATAACGCGCTCCGCTGTATTGCCGCGACGAGTCTTGGTTAAACCTGTTTGGCCAAGGGTGCCAATAACTACTACATCGGCATCTACCTTCTTAGCCACCTTAGCAATGACCTCATCGGTATAACCCTTAACCACATGGGTATTACTTTGATTCAGCCCCGTTTGTTTGGCTAGCCTGCCTCGATCAGGGTAAAGTAGGGAGTCAATATAGGCATTAACCACATGAAAATCCGCACCGTAACTTTCTGACAGATACATGCCTCGCTCCAAGATATTTTTATTTAAAATTTCTTGGTTAATTCTAGAAGCTTGAAAGTTTACAGCAGCCAAAACAACCTTACGCTGAGGCTTTGCTTCATCACGCACTAATACTACAGGGCAATTGGCTTCTTTAAGTAGTTCCCACTTTGACTCGGCAAAGATAAAACGCTTACTTTTGATGGGTTTGCCTGCGCGAATCATGATTAAAGTGGCGCCAAAATGCTTAGCCGAAGCCATAATGGATCCCTGCCAGTCATTTGACCAAGAAATTTCAATGCGATAATTAAGGCCAGCCTCTCTGAGGGGTTTATGAATTTGCTGCTCAAACCAATCAGTGTCTCGATAAATGCTGGGGTTTCTTGCATCCAAATTGACCGTATTACTGTCCACCGCGACAAAAACACAAATTTCAGGTGAGGGTGTCATTAATTGAGAGGTGATAAGGGCGCGATCAAGGGCTACCTGTTTATCCAGGGTAGGGTTTACGACAACAAATATCTTTTCTTGATGTGACATGATTTTCTTTTTAACCTCGCTATCAATAGGCATTTACCCATAAAGGAAATGCATTAAAATCATATTTCTTTGCAGAAATATTAATTGTGCGCATGTTACGAAAATTTGCACTAAAAAGGGTCATTTTTGGTTATGGTTTTTTTTGATGACCGGTATACCAAATTAGTTATTACCCCAAAGTTAGAGAAAAATGGCTAATTTTATTGATAACCGGATGTAAGCAATTTATTTAAAAAATTGTAGTAACAGAATAAGGGTAGAAAACGTATAATTGCTGTTTGAAAGCTAGTTTAATAGCGTGAATGAAAAAATTATAACGATTGGACAAAAAATGACGATCAGAACACGAATTGCTCCTTCTCCAACCGGAGACCCTCATGTTGGTACAGCCTATGTGGCACTATTTAATATGGTGTTTGCCCGCAGTCAGGGTGGTCAGTTTTTACTTCGTATAGAGGACACAGATCAGGCTCGCTCAACCCCTGAGTCTGAAAAGGCGATTCTTGATGCATTATCTTGGTTGGGTCTCGACTGGGATGAAGGGCCAGATGTTGGTGGTGACAAGGGCCCCTATCGTCAGAGTGAGCGTTCGGATATTTACCGTAAATACGCAGAGGAATTAATCGAAAAAGGTTATGCCTTCCGCTGTTTCTGTACGCCGCAGAGATTAGATGAATTACGCGCTACTCAAATGCAAGAAAAGCAGCCACTTGGCTATGATGGACACTGTGAAAACCTTTCGGAACAAGAAATTGCCAAGCGTCTTGAAGCCAATGAGCCCTATGTAGTTAGAATGAAGGTCCCCAGAGAAGGGCAGTGTCAATTTAATGATATGTTACGCGGCGAAATCAGTATTGATTGGGCGCAAGTGGATATGCAAATCCTGCTTAAAGCCGATGGCATGCCAACCTATCATTTGGCCAATGTGGTCGATGATCATCTCATGGGTATCAGTCATGTGATCCGTGGTGAAGAATGGATTAACTCGGCGCCCAAGCATATTTTGTTGTATCAATACTTGGGTTGGGAACAGCCGATTTTTTGTCATTTGCCACTATTGCGCAACGTCGATAAGAGTAAGTTATCCAAACGCAAAAACCCCACCAGCATCCTGTATTACCAACGTATGGGCTATCTACCAGAGGCGCTATTAAATTACTTGGGTCGCATGGGCTGGTCTATGCCCGATGAGCGCGAAAAATTTACTCTGGCAGAAATGCTTGAAGAGTTCGACATTCAAAGAGTCTCCCTCGGTGGTCCGGTATTCGATGTTGAAAAGCTTAGTTGGCTTAACGGTATGTGGATACGCGAAGAATTAACCGATGATCAGTTGGCAGATCGACTACAGCAATGGGCATTAAATCGCGATACTTTGAAGGCCTTTTTGCCTTTCGCCAAACAGCGAATGGAAACCTTGTCAGATATTGCACCACTGGGTAGTTATTTAGTGTCGGGAATGTTGCCAATAACGGCAGAGGATCTGCAAAAATCGGGCTTTGTGCAGGATCAGTTAATCGAGGTGCTGCAATTCTCTCTCTGGCGTTTAGAAGCCATTCAGCAGTGGCAGCGAGACAATATTTTTGAGGCCTTAAAGTCGATTGCCGATGCTTTGGATATAAAGCTAAAGCCGTTTTTGGCGCCTTTGTTTATCGCCATTGCCGGTAGCAGTAGTTCTATATCGGTTATGGATTCTATGGCGCTATTGGGTGCTGATATGTCTCGAGCAAGGTTGCGCTATGCCATTGATCTTCTCGGTGGCGTAGGTAAGAAGAGGCTCAAAAAGCTGGAAAAGGCCTACCAACAGCTAAGTTAAGCTCTAGGGGCAATTTACAAGCTTGACTTGACGGCACCTGATCCCTATTATGCGACCTCCAAATTTGGGGCTATAGCTCAGCTGGGAGAGCGCAACACTGGCAGTGTTGAGGTCAGCGGTTCGATCCCGCTTAGCTCCACCAAATTAAAATCCCCCGCATCCTATTTAATGCGGGGGTTTTTGGTTAAGTACTCGTTAAATTTCAATTGGCACAATAGATAGCAGTAAAGGAGAACACCATTGATTAAGCCTCATGGCTCGGAGAGTCTAGACCCACGTCTTGTGGGTGCAGACAGAGCACAGCAGTTATTAGCAGAAGCTGAGACTCTGCCAAGTTTACTTCTTAATTCAGCGGCAGCTGCCAATGCAGTGATGTTAGGAGCCGGTTATTTTAATCCTTTAAAAGGCTATATGAATCTAGCGGATGCGCTGAGCGTATCCACCAACTTACATACTGAAGACGGTTTATTTTGGCCAGTTCCTGTTTTAAATATGGTTGAAGATATCTCTGCCATTGAAGGTGCTAGTAGAATTGCCCTGCGAGATCCTAATACCGAGGGCAACCCAATCATGGCAGTGATGGATGTGGCGGCAATTGAGACGGTCACTGACGAGCAAATTACGCAAATGGCTCAAGAGATCTTTGCCACTACAGACTCAGAGCATCCGGGTGTAGCTACATTTACTAGTTTAGGTCGCTATATTGTATCTGGTGATATTGAGGTACTTAACCTAAGTTACTTCCAAGCGGACTTCCCCGATACCTTCCGTACAGCGGTAGAAATTC
>JBMZFJ010000005.1:0-73898 GCA_049615345.1 Porticoccaceae bacterium
TTTTTCCACGTGGCCAGTTTACGTGGGTCAGTTAAAGTTAAGTGACTAGCAATTAGGGCTGGCAATTGCTAATACACCGGTTTAAATAGCTATGCTATTCCGCGAAGAATGGCTAAATTTTGCAGCCTATCCACCGCTTCTTGTATTGATAGATCGGAGGTATCAACCTCAACTGCATCGTCTGCAATAGCCAAGGGTGAAGCCTTGCGAGTCATATCTTTTTCATCTCTTAAGCGTACTTGCTCTTCGAGGGCGCGCAGACTAACATTTTCGCCCTGTTCTAGCAACTGTTTATAGCGCCTATTTGCACGCTCTTCGATACTAGCGGTTAAGAAAATTTTAAGCTGGGCATCAGGAAACACTTTTGTTCCCATATCCCTGCCGTCTGCCACTAGACCTGGCGCCTTGGCAAACTGAAGTTGCCGAGTTAACAAGGCGGCTCTGACACTTGGGATTGCCGCTACTTTTGACGCCAGCGCACCCGTCTCCTCCAAACGTAATTCTTGGGTTACATCCTCTCCTTCAAGCAATACCCTATTATGACCATTTGGCAAGGCTTCAAAGGATATATCCATATTTTCAGCCAGATGTGTGACATCACTATTGGGCCCAATATCTATGCCATGACGAACCGAAACCAAAGCCAATAGACGATAGAGTGCCCCACTATCAAGATAATGGTAGCCCAATTGCTTGGCTAAGATACGACTGACAGTCCCTTTGCCGGAACCACTTGGTCCATCGACTGTAATAATTTTTACCATGAAATTCTCAATTATCAGTTAAAAGCAAAAACTTACGCTAACTTGATATTGATACCAACCTGTCGTGCTAAAGAAATAAAATTTGGGAAAGAGGTGGCTACATTATTGGCCTCTTTAATGGTAATAGGTCCACTCGCGCGCAGTCCAGCAACACTAAAGGCCATTGCAATGCGATGATCATCAAAGCTCTCAACCTCACCACTGCCTATTTCACCACCTTGAATACGAATACCATCGTCAGTTGCCACTGCATTAACACCCAGTGTAACCAAGCCATCCGCCATACTCTGAATACGGTCACTCTCTTTAACACGAAGCTCTTCAGCGCCGGTAAGAACAGTTTCCCCCTCAGCGCAAGCCGCGGCGATAAACAATACTGGGAACTCATCAATCGCCAGTGGAACTTGATCTTCAGGTATGGCTATACCTTTTAATGGCGCATAACGCACACGAATATCCGCTACCGGCTCATCACCAACCTGAGTTCGGTTAAATAATTCAATATTAGCACCCATCTGACGCAATATATTAATAACACCAACACGAGTTGGGTTTACACCCACATGGCGCAAGGTGATATCTGAACCAGGAACAATCGCCGCCGCCACCATAAAGAATGCTGATGATGAAATATCCGCAGGAACATTGATTCGAGTAGCCGTTAATCGACCTCCGCCCGTTAAAGATGCCTTATCATTATCACTGTCGACTGAATAGCCGAAGCCACGCAACATGCGCTCAGTGTGATCCCTTGTCGGGGCCGGCTCTATTGTAGATGTTTCGCCTTCTGCGTATAGGCCCGCCAATAAGACACAGGATTTAACCTGGGCACTAGCCATTGGCATAGTGTAATTAATGCCCTTGAGCTTGCGACCGCCCTTAATTCGCAAAGGTGGGGTTCCATCTTTTTCCGTTTCAATGACTGCGCCCATTTCACGCAGTGGATTAGCTACTCGCCCCATAGGCCTCCCGGAAAGTGAGGCATCCCCTTGGAGCTCAACATCAAACGCTTGGCCTGCTAAGAGTCCGCTTAAAAGACGAATGGATGTTCCAGAATTACCCAGATAAAGTGGTTTCTTGGGTGCTTTTAAACCATGCAGACCGACACCGCGAATAACTAGGCGACCTTCACTTGGTCCTTCAATCTCAACACCCATATCACGAAATGCCTGAAGTGTCGCCAAGCTATCCTCACCCTCAAGAAACCCTGTAACTTCGGTCATACCATCGGCTAGTGAACCAAGCATTATTGATCGGTGCGACATTGATTTATCACCCGGCACGCGAAGATCACCTCGCGCGTTGCCGCCAGGTGACACAATATAATTAATTATTTTTTCATTCATAGGGCTTTGTAATCCGGTATCTGATTTATTGCTTTCAAGCATACTTCCAAAATGATTTCGCGCCTCGCGAGATCGAATAAAAAGTTGAGTAAGCGCCTGCTTATCCTGTCCTTCAATAGACGCGCGCAATGCAGTCAAATTTTCCATCATCTTATCCATCACTTGGATAACTGCATCTTTGTTGGCTATCGCTATATCTCGCCACATAATTGGGTCGCTTGCGGCAATTCGCGTAAAGTCGCGAAAACCACCGGCCGCATAGCGGAAAATATCTGTTTTTTCATTCATTCCCGCTAGGGTATCTACCAGAGAGTAGGCGAGAAAATGGGGCAAATGGCTAGTTGCCGCTAAAATTTGATCATGTTCCTGAACACTCATGGAGGAAACCAGTGCGCCGACCGATTGCCAAAGCTTGGTTGTGCGCTCTACATGACTTTTTGCCGTTGTTTCAACCGGTGTTAATATCACTCGGTGGTCGACAAATAACTCAGGATTTGCTGCGGTTACCCCACTTTTTTCTGACCCAGCTATTGGGTGACCTGGTACTAATTGCGGGGGAACTGCGCCAAAGAGTTCAACTGCAGAATTAACCACTGACTCTTTAACACTGGCAACATCTGTTACCGTAACTTCAGGGGAAATTTGCGATATACATTCCTGCAAAACTGAGGGAACACTGAGGGTTGGTACCCCTATGACTACGATATCCCCCTGTTCTAACTCTTTTGCCACTTGACTCAAATCGTCAACACAACGATCAACAATACCGTTGTTTAAGGCAATTTCTAAAGTGGATTGTCTTCTTGATATGCCAATAACCTCTTTGGCTAAACCCTTGTTACGCACAGACACAGCGAGACTGGAACCAATAAGGCCCAATCCGATAATAACCAAACGGTTAACTACTGTTGCAGGTTTTTTCTTTGCCATGGGATTACTCGAAGTATCTCTATCAGATTAAAGACTAAAATAGCTAAAGAACAGCACAGGGATACGAGCCCAACACTTTTAACTCAATCACTTGTGAATTTAGCTCATCGAGAACATTAGCCACTGCCTGATCCTCAACATGTCCCGCAAAATCAATAAAGAACACATAGGTCCAATTACTATTGCGAGAGGGTCTAGACTCAAGGCGCGTCATATCAACATTATACCGTTGAAATGGCTCTAAAAGGTCATGCAGCGCTCCAGGCTTATTGCGAACAGAAACCACAACTGAAGTTCTGTCCTTGCCGCTTTTAGGCACTTCTTCTCGACCAATAATTAAAAATCTTGTGGAATTATCTGGGTTATCTTCAATCTTCTCATGCAACTTTTCAAGGCTGTAAAGCTCACAGGCCATATCACCCGCTATAGCTGCCGAGTTCCACTCACCCTGCACTCTTTTTGCTGCTTCTGCATTACTACTAACAGCAACTCTTTCAATGGCAGGAAAATTAGAGTTTAGCCACTGCCTGCACTGAGCAAGTGACTGAGCATGTGAGTATACTCTCGAGATATTGTTTTTATCAGTATTGGTGCCCACCATAAAATGCTGATGAATTCGTAACTCAACTTCACCGCAGATTTTTAAAGACGAATCCATAAAGCTATCAAGCGTATGACTTATTACGCCTTCAGTGGAATTTTCAACAGGCACCACTCCGTAGTCACAAGAACCGGAAAGCACTTCGCGAAATACTTCATCAATGGCGGATTGAGGGACACTAATGGCTGAATCGCCAAAGTGCTTAAGCGCAGCTTCTTGAGTAAATGTTCCCTCGGGACCAAGATATGCAACCTTAACTGGTTGCTCTAAGGCTAAGCAGGCTGACATTATTTGACGAAATAGTCGCGCCATATCCTCATTGCTTAGAGGACCTTGATTTTTTTCCATGACACGACGTAAAACCTGAGCTTCTCGCTCTGGCTTGTAATAGGCTTGATCACCCTGAGCCTCTTTGACCTCAGCAACATGCTGAGCGCAACGAGCTCGCTCACTAATACTCTCGATCAGCAGTGAATCAATTTCGTCAATTTTCTTTCTTAATGACTCTAAAGAATGCTTTTTCGCCATCATTTAACCTTTATATTAATCTTCTTCTGTTTCTGGTTGATCGTCTTCTTCTGGCTCAGCAATTCGAGCTAAGCTAACCAGCTTTTCATTTTCCTTCAAACGAATAACTCTCACACCCTGAGTATTTCGTCCGACAATAGACACCTCATCACCTCGGGTACGCACCATGGTACCCTGATCAGAGATCAGCATAATTTCATCGCCATCAAACAGCTGTGTGACACCTACTAGAGGACCATTTCTATCACTTGCCTGAATAGCAATCATACCCTTACCGCCACGACCTTTGGTTGGGAATTCACTGATATGGGTGCGCTTACCATAGCCGTTTTCACAAACCGTAAGCAACAACCCGTCTTGCTCGGGTATTACCATAGAAATCACTGAATGACCCTCTGGAAGGCGCATACCTCTTACGCCTTTGGAAACTCGACCCATAGCACGAACATCTGTCTCAGAGAAGCGAACTGCCTTGCCCTCTGAGCTGAACAACATAATATCTTTACTGCCATCAATAATAGCTGTGCCGACCAAGTGATCACCTTCCACTAAATCTACCGCACGCAAGCCCACACTGCGGGGTCTTGAGTACTGATCAAGGGAAGTCTTCTTAACCGTTCCATTGGCAGTTGCCATAATTACAAACTGATCCGCACTGTATTCTTCTACTGGAAGTATGGAACTAATGCGCTCACCTTCGTCCAGTGGCAATAAATTGACCATTGGGCGACCTCTTGAATTTCGCCCTGCCACTGGAATCTGATAGACCTTAAGCCAGTAGACCTTACCAAAGTTGGTAAAGCATAAAATAGTTGCATGAGTACTGGCGATAAGAAGATGCTCGACAAAATCTTCATCTTTTACCGCTGTAGCAGACTTGCCCATACCGCCGCGACGCTGGGCCTGATAATCCGTCAATGGCTGAGTTTTCGCATAGCCGCCGTGCGAAATAGTCACAACACGCTCTTCTTCTGTAATTAAATCTTCAACCGTAAGGTCGTGCTGAGACTCAGTAATTTCAGTGCGACGCTCATCGCCAAACTGCTCCAACACAGCTTCAAGCTCCTCGCGAATCACCAGCATTAAACGGGTAATATTGCCAAGAATATCTTGGTAATCAGCTATCTCTTCAAGCTTAACCGTAAACTCTTCAATTATTTTATCCTGCTCCATACCAGTGAGACGGTGCAGTCGTAACTCAAGAATATCCTTTGCCTGCTCTGGACTGAGGAAGTACTTACCCTTCCTTAATCCATACTGCTCCTCAAGCCACTCAGGACGACTAGCCTCAGGACCAGCACGCTCTAGCATAGCGACAACAGTCCCAGGCGCCCAACCTTTACTGACTAAGGCTTCGCGCGCATCAGCGGGCGTTGGAGATTTTTTAATTAGAGCAATAATTTCATCAATATTGGCTAAAGCGATTGCGAATCCTTCTAAGGTATGCGCTCTTTCTCTCGCTTTTTTCAATAAATAAATAGTTCGTCGGGTAACTACTTCGCGGCGATGTCGAATAAATGCCTCGAGCATTTCTTTGAGATTTAAAATCTTTGGCTGACCGTCAACTAACGCGACCATGTTAATGCCAAACACTGACTGCAACTGGGTTTGGGCATAGAGATTATTGAGCACAACCTCACCCATTTCCCCGCGTTTAAGCTCAATCACAACTCGAAGACCATCTTTATCCGACTCATCTCTAAGCTCTGAAATGCCCTCAATTTTCTTTTCTTTAACCAACTCAGCAATACGCTCTATTAGGCGCGACTTATTTAGCTGATAAGGAATTTCAGAGATAATAATAGTCTCGCGCTTGGTCTTTTCATCAACCTCAATATCGGCTTTTGCACGCTGATAGATTCGACCTCTACCTGTGCGGTAGGCCTGAATAATGCCAGCCTTACCATTGATAATCGCACCTGTTGGGAAATCAGGGCCTGGAATATACTCCATTAACTCATCAATGGTGATATCTGAATTTTCAATAATTGCCAGACAGCCTTTAACCACCTCGGATAAATTATGCGGCGGAATATTGGTCGCCATACCCACAGCAATACCCGAAGAACCATTGACCAATAAGTTAGGAATTCGAGTAGGCAATACATGAGGAATTGATTCTGTTTCATCATAGTTAGGAACAAAATCAACGGTATCTTTTTCTAAATCTTCAAGTAGCGCATGGGCTAGCTTAGTCATACGGATTTCGGTATACCGCATTGCCGCCGCAGAATCACCATCGATAGAACCAAAGTTACCCTGACCATCGACTAGCATATAGCGCAATGAAAACGGCTGAGCCATACGTACAATAGTTTCATAAACCGCAGAATCGCCATGAGGGTGATACTTACCAATTACATCACCCACCACACGGGCAGATTTTTTGTAAGGCTTATTAAAATCATTATTGAGCTCATTCATAGCAAAGAGTACGCGACGATGAACCGGCTTGAGACCGTCGCGAACGTCAGGTAATGCACGCCCCACGATTACACTCATCGCATAATCAAGATAAGATTGCTTTAACTCGTCTTCGATATTTACCGGAAGGATTTCCTTCGCTGGATCAACCATAATTTGTCTCTAATTTTTCGATTTTATTTTACTGTTGTAAGGCCTTTTTTTGGCCCAGAAAGATCAGCACATAAATGTTTTGATCTAACCCCTCTGACAACAGGATTTAAGCAAAATATTCTACCATATAAAAGAAGCTATAACCCACTAATATTAACGTCTAATTCAGGTTTACTGACAAACAGTGAATTATTAAATTTTAAACCGCTTAAAACTATAAAATTTTTAGCAAAACTAACTCAAAACCTTTCAAAAAATGGGTATACTAATTGATTAAACTGAGGAAAAACTATGCAGCCCACTTCTATCGACTTACTCCTTCATTGCCAGTGGGTACTGCCCATAGTTCCTCATGATCAGATTTTACAAAAGCACAGTGTAGCCATTGATGGCGGGCGTATTCTTGAGATCCTCGCGACTGAAGATGCCAAGCAAAAATACATCGGACTTCAAACTGAAACGCTCGAAAAACATCTAATAATGCCCGGTCTGATTAACACCCACTGCCATAGTAGCTCGAGACTGCTTCGCGAGATTGGAAATGATGTTTATGCCAAACATTGGCTGGATGCAAAAAACCCTGAATCTAACCTGCTTTATTCTGATACTAAATTTCTAGCGGACAGCACTAGTATCGCCATTGCCGAAATGATCAAAACCGGTACAACCTGTTTTGCAGAAATCAACAGCCCCGGGGAAATACAGGTCGATATAGTTCGCAATACCGGCATACGCAGTCAACTTGGTTTTGCACTTCAAGAAGATCCGTCTGCTTTTGCAACCAATGCTGAAGACTATTTGCATAAAGGCCTTAAGTTACGCGACAACCACTCAAATCATGCATTACTGTCAATAGTTTGCAGTCTATCCAATATAAGCCAGATTAAAGATAAGACACTGAACCAATTAGCTGCCTTTGCCAATGAGTTGGATCTACCCATTCAAATACAGTGCAATGACACCAAGGAATCTATCGAGGCCTGCGTTAGAAAATCAGGTCTTCGACCTCTTCAAAAGCTCAATCAAATGGGATTATTGCTACCCGAAACCCAGCTTGTTGAAATTAACCACCTCAACCCTGAGGATATTGACCTCCTAGAAAAAACCAACAACCACATAGTGATTCGCCCAGAGACAAATAAGGGCATTTTCGACAATCACGCGACGAAGTGCCTAATGCAGACTGACGCCAACATTAGTTTAGGCACTGCTAATGCTGCAGAAAATACCAACTTAAACATGTTCGAAAGAATCAATGCCGCAGCTATTGAAATTCAGACAACTAATCGGCACCAATCACGTCAGGATACTGCTCATCAAGCACTGCGCATGGCAACACTTAATGGAGCAAAAACAATAGGTTGGGACAATCAAATTGGCAGTATTGAAAAGGGAAAATATGCCGATTTAATTGCCATAGAAATTGATTCTATTCATCATCAACCCCTGTATAATCCGGCCTCACAATTAGTCTACAGCCCTATTAGTAGCCCTGTTACCCATAGCTGGGTAGCCGGCAAGCCGTTACTAAAGGATGCAAAATTATCCACTCAGGATGAGAATAAATTAATCCAATCAGCTAAAGATTGGGGTAAGAAACTAGTTAATTAACCGGCACAACCTCACTTTAAAGCAGGTATTAAAAATTAGTATGGCTCATACACAGAATGTTGACCCCAATGAAATTCGCAAATTTGAAGAATTAGCCAGCCGTTGGTGGGACAAAAATAGCGAATTCAAACCGCTTCATGATATTAATCCTCTGCGCGCAAACTGGATTGATAACCTTGCACCGGTGGCTGAAAAAAAGGTTCTCGATGTCGGCTGTGGTGGCGGCATTCTTGCTGAATCATTAGCCCAACGTGGGGCGCAGGTGACCGGTATTGATATGGGCGATGCACCCCTAGGTGTAGCCAAACTTCATCAATTAGAATCGGGTTTATCTATAGACTATCAAAAGTCTACTGCTGAGGATTTTGCCCAACAGCACGAGAATGCCTTTGATGTGGTGACCTGCCTAGAAATGCTAGAACATGTTCCGGATCCCAGCTCAGTAGTTCAAGCCTGTGCCAAAATGGTTAAGCCTGGTGGTCATGTGTTTTTCTCCACGATTAATCGCAATCCAAAGGCATTTTTATTTGCCATTATTGGCGCTGAATATGTATTGCGGCTTTTACCTCGCGGTACCCATGAGTACGCTAAATTTATTCGCCCCTCAGAGCTGGCCAACTGGTCTAGATCAGCAGATTTACAGGTCAACCAAATGACCGGTTTACTATTCAATCCATTAACAAAAAAATACCGCCTTAGCGACTCCGATATGGACGTTAACTATATGATCAGCACACAAAAATGCTAGATTTTAAAGGACTATTATTTGACCTCGATGGGACTCTCTTAGATACAGCCCCAGACTTTATCCTCGCCATCAACAAGCAGTTGAAGAAACATGGTCGCGAACCATTGGCGGGTGATGCCGTAAGAACATCGGTAACCCATGGGTCGATTGGAATCATCGAAAGCGTTTACAATATCAAACAGGATCATCCAGACTTCGAATGCCTTAAAGAAGAATTTTTAGAGCTTTATCTAAGCAATATCTCAGAAAAAACCAGATTATTTGACGGTTTGAGGCAGGTACTTGATAGCTGCGACCAACACAATATACCCTGGGGTATAGTTACCAATAAACCCCTTAGATATACCGCGCCATTAATGGCAGATTTAGGTTTAGATAAGCAGTCAGCAACCACTATCTGCCCTGATCATGTAGCCAACCCTAAACCCGACCCAGAGGCGCTTTTACTGGCATGTACACAAATCAATATTGCGCCCAATGACTGCCTCTATGTTGGCGATCATATTCGCGATATACAAGCAGGCAAAAGCGCAGGCATGCGAACCATCGCCGCCGAATGGGGCTACATAGAAGAATTTGAAGATATTACTCAGTGGCAAGCCGATATGATTGTTAATAAATCAACCGACTTACACTCACTTTTATTCAGTTAATTAAAGGATTACTACATTGCTGTCAGCTCAAGAAATAGCAAACTATCAACCTAAAGAAAACTCACTAAAAGACCGGATTATACTGGTTACTGGCGCTGGTGACGGCATAGGTAAGGCTGCTGCTCTCACCTACGCCAAAGCGGGTGCAATTATCATATTGGCAGGCAGAACATTAGAAAAATTAGAACAGGTTTATGATCAAATTATCGCAGATGGCGGACTTGAACCGCTGATATATCCGGTAGATTTCGAAGGTGCAACCGAAGACGACTTTAATCAATTAGCCAATCAATGTGACCAACAATTTGGTCGTTTAGATGGACTACTACTCAATGCAGGTATCCTCGGCCAGAGAACCCCGCTTTCAAGTTATAGACATGATGTTTGGACTAAGGTGTTGCAGGTCAATGTAACTGCACAGCATTTACTCACCAAGGCTTTAATGCCAATTCTGGAAGCATCAGATAATGCCTCGGTGATATTTACCACATCGGGAGTAGGACGCGTTGGCAGGGCATTTTGGGGCGCTTATGCGGTGTCAAAATTTGCCGTGGAAGGCATGGCGCAAACCTGGGCGGCGGAAGTAGAGGGACTCAATTCAGTGCGAATTAATTGCATTAATCCTGGGGCAACCAGCACCCAAATGCGCGCAACCGCTTTTCCTGCCGAAAACCCCGAAACTATTGCGTCACCTGAAGATATTATGCCTGCATATCTTTATCTTATGGGCTCAGATAGTGCTGGTATCAACGGCCAATCAATAGATGCTCAGAAAAAATAATTTTTCTGCAGCAACCTTATAATTTTGCTTTAAGGTTTATTTTTTCCAAGGATTACCGCGGGCGCGAAGACGCTTTTCTTTGCGCTGTCTAATATCTTTTAGAACCGTGCTCTCGTTGAACTTAGGCGCTCTTAGATCAACGGCTTTAAAAAGTGAAGCAACTTGCTTTGGTTCTAATTCAACAAACTCTGAACGGCGTATAAACGATGGCAATTCAATCGGGCCATAGCTAATCCGCTTAAGTCGACTTACCTCTACATCCTGAGATTCCCAAAGACGACGCACTTCACGAGTTCTACCCTCGGCTAGAACACAGCGAAACCACTGGTTACTACTTGTCTTTTCTTCAGGATTGCGGTGATGCTGTGCCTTTACCGTTTGAAATTTTGCTAGACCATCTTCTAAAACAACGCCATCCATGAGGTTATTCAGCATTTTTTGATTAACATCGCCGTGAATTCGCGCTAGATATTCACGCTTAATTTCATAGGAGGGATGCATTAAACGATTGGCAAGCTCACCGTAATTGGTAAATAGCAGTAAACCACTGGTATTGATGTCCAAACGACCTATAGCAATCCAACGTCCCGTATTAATTTTGGGCAGCACATCATAAACCGTAGGCCTACCATCAGGATCTGAGGTGGTACAAACCTCCCCTTCTGGCTTGCTGTACATCAATACCCTTGGACTTTCGCCTTGACTGGTTTTGATGACACGGCCATCGACCATAATTCGATCAGACGCTTCAGCGCGATCACCAAGAGTTGCGATGGAGCCATTAACCGATACCCTGCCATCAATAATCCATTTTTCAAGCTGACGCCTCGAACCTAATCCTGCGCCAGCAAGTATTTTCTGTAATTTTTCACTCATTATTTTTGGCTATCATCCATTTCATTGGCAGGATGAGCTTGGTCATCACTCTCAGGCTGTGACTCAATCACAGATTCATTATCTGATGTATCGGCTGGCGGGGCATCATCGCTATTAGCGGCAACCCCTTGAGCGAGGGTTAACTCTAACGCAGGATCTAGATCGGTAAGATCTTTAATTTCACCCAATGCCGGTAAATCATCGAGACTCTTGAGGTTAAAGTAATCTAAAAATTGTTTAGTGGTTGCAAAAAGTGCCGGCTTACCTGGCACATCTCGATAGCCAACCACGCGCACCCATTCGCGCTCTTGAAGGGTCTTTATAATTTCTGAGCTCACAGCAACCCCACGCACCAACTCGATATCACCTCGAGTTAAGGGCTGGCGATAAGCAATCAACGAAAGGGTTTCAAGCATAGCTCGGGAGTAGCGCTTGGGTTTTTCTTCCCATAATCGATTAACCCATGTCGCCAATTCTTGACTGACTTGGAACCGGTAACCACTCGCGGTTTGCTTGAGTTCAAACCCACGCTCACGGCAGTCTGCATCTATTTCTTCAAGCGCAGCTCGCAGCTGATCTCTCGGTGGACGCTCATCGTCTTCAAACAGGCGTTCAAGATGACTTATATCGAGTGATTTTCCCGCCGCCATAAGGGCGCCTTCAACTATTTTTTTAATTAGATCTGAATTCATGATGTTTTTGCTTTTACATGTATGGGCCCAAAGTCTTCGCTTTGAACAATTTCTACAAGGGATTCTTTAATTAACTCCATTACCGCCAAAAAGGTTACCACAACCCCTAAGCGCCCTTCTTCGAGCGTAAATAAGGCAACAAAGGGTAAAAACTGATTGTCGCGCAAATTTTCCATTACCTGCGACATTCGCTCCCGTGTCGAGAGTTTTTCCATTTCAACCTGATGGCTTTCAAACATTTCTGAACGTTTTAACACATCTGCTAGAGCAGCTACTAACTCACGCATATCAACATCAGGATGTGGTCTTTGCTGATCGCGGTCTGGCGCCTCTGCTGTAGCTCGATGGATATCACGCCCCATACGCGGAAGCTCATCTATATCTTCAGCTGCCTTTTTAAAGCGTTCATATTCTTGTAATCGCTTGATTAATTCTGCACGAGGGTCTTCTTCATCCTCATCTTCAGACTGCTGTCTTGGCAATAACATACGCGATTTTATTTCAGCCAACATCGCCGCCATCACCAAATACTCGGCCGCTAGTTCTAACTGAATAGACGCCATCAGCTCAATATAGCCCATATATTGTTTGGTGATTTCAGCCACATCAATATCTAAAATATCCAAGTTTTGGCGTCTAATTAGATACAGTAGAAGGTCGAGCGGACCTTCAAAAGCCTCTAGAATAACTTCCAATGCATCGGGTGGAATATACAAATCTTTAGGCAGGATCGTTAATTCTTTACCCTGCACAACCGCAAAGGGCATCTCTTCTTGCTGGGGTAGCTTTGAATGGCTCACAGCAACAGTTACAGAGCTTTCTGGCACTGTTTCTAACGCTTGATCTGGGCTGACTTGGTCAGACACTTATTACCCCTTGAATCATATTGGTTTGATTATACTCAGATTAAGTAGTCTGAACATCATCAATATTAAATTGCTGAAAACTCACCTGCACCTTGGCGCAATATAGTCGGTGTATCCTCAGTCATATCAACTACTGTGGTCGGCTCCATGCCGCAGAAGCCAGCATCTATTACTATATCGACTCGCGAACCTAAATGCTGATTAATTTCATAGGCATCAGTCATTGGATACTCATCATCAGGCATCATTAGCGTAACACTCATCATTGGCTCATGCAGACTGTCGAGCATCGCTTTAATTATTGGACTCTCTGGCACTCGTATTCCAATAGTTTTTCGCTTGGGGTGCATCAATCGACGAGGGACTTCAGCAGATGCTTTCAATACAAAGGTAAATGGCCCCGGCGTTGAAGCCTTAAGTGCTCTAAATGTAACATTATCAACCCGCGCATAGGTTGCAAGCTCTGAAAGATCTCGACAAATAAGAGTAAAATTATGATGCTTATCAAGACATCTAATTGCCCGAATACGATCCATTGCCTGCTTATCACCTATATGACAACCAAGCGCATATACTGAATCAGTAGGATAGGCGATAACACCGCCACGGTGAATAACATCGACAACGGGGTCAAGCAACCGCTGCTGAGGATTTTCAGGATGAATTGAAACGATTTCGCCCATAATTACAAGGATTTTACCTACCAATTAATTAATAGGTTGATTATCGCATAGCTCTAGCTGAAAAACCTCCAGATAGCATCATTAATATGGCTACTGGTCTAAGATTAATTTGATGACTGTATTTGAATCCAGTTATACATCGGAATTTTCTAAACTAGCTTTTGCCCCAAGAGAATCAATGTGCGTTGCCTTTAAAAACTGTTGGCAAAAATCGTTAGCCTTAATTGGCTTAGATATCAAAAACCCCTGAAAAAAATGGCAATTTAATTGAGTGAGTATTTCTTTCTGCCCCTCAGTTTCAACGCCCTCTGCAACGGTTGCAATGTTTAACTCATTAGCAAGGTTAACTATGCTTTTAACAATTGCCTGATCTTCGCTATTGGATTCAATCCCACTGGTAAATAAACGGTCGATTTTTAATACATCAACCGGTATTTCCTTCAAATGATTTAGCGATGAAAAGCCACTGCCAAAATCATCCAGTGCAATACTAACGCCCAGGTTTCTTATTTTGAGTAGCTCTTTACCGATTTTTTTAGGTTCTGCTATAAGAGCATTTTCGGTTACTTCTAACTCAATTGATCCTTTCGTATTAGGGTATTTTTTTATCATTAATCGTATTTTTTTGTACAGCGTATCTAATGTCGAGCCACTCAAAGAAATATTCAGGGATAGGTTTAATTTATAGCCACTTTTGAGCCATTGATTGAGCTGCTTAACACCTTCGTCCAGTACCCAGTCATTTATTTTTGTCATCAAGCCAGATGATTCGGCAACTTCAATAAATTCAACCGACCCAAGCGTGCCTTTTTTGGGATGATTCCATCTCAAAAGCGCCTCCGCCCCTTCAACAGAACCGGTTTTAAAGGCTACTTTGGGTTGAAAATATAACTCTAACTCATTCTGATCTAGAGCCTTGCGCAAGTCCTTTTGTAATTCAAGTCGCGCATTGATTTCTGACTCCATACCCGCTTGGTAAAAATAAAATCGATCGCGCTGTTTCTTCGCTTTAAACATTGCCGTATCAGCATGCTTTAAAAGATCTGATATTTCTCTACCGTGATCAGGGAAAACCGATATGCCAATACTGGTCGTTACCAATATTTTTCTCCTCAAAAATACGAAAGGCTTTCTAAATGATTCACAAATCTGCTGTGCAATATCCTCTATCACCTTTTTACTTTTAACGTCTTGAAGCACAATAGTAAATTCATCACCCCCTAGGCGTGCGATAAAGTCTGTCTTTCTAAGAAATTTGCTAAGTCGATCTGAAACCGCTTTTAATAGCAAATCACCTACATCGTGTCCCATGCTGTCATTGACCACTTTAAAGTGATCTAAATCCAAGAAAAGTACAGCGAACATGCTTTTTTCAATATGTGATTGATCAAGCATTAACTGTAAGTGTTGCATTAAATTTGTTCGGTTAGGTAATCCTGTAAGAGAATCATGGTAAGCGAGCTGTTTCATGTTTCGCTCTGCTTTGTTGGAGGCGATTAAATGATTTACACGCTTTTGAATGACCGAGGTGTTAACCGGTTTGTTGATAAAATCTGTCGCATCGACAGAAAATGCCTTTGACACAGCATCCTCACTCTCTGATGCAGTGATGATAAGGATGGGGATATCTGTCCCCATTGGCATATTTCTGATGGTCTTGCAAAGATCAAAACCATCTAGCCCAGGCATAATGGCGTCAATTAAAATTAGATCGGGCATGCAACGATTACAAATCTCTAAGGCTTCCGCCGCATCCCTTGCATCGTAAACCTCACAACCACTATTGCGCAAAGTTTCCGCTAAAACCATTCTTGACGTTCGATCGTCATCAACCACCAAAACCAAATCTTTGCTATCAAAGTGACCAATCGATTCATACTGTTGCTTTAGCGATGCCTGTTGTTTGATTAAGTCGCAACTTAGAATATCAGCAGCGCTTTCTATTCGCAGAAGAATTTTCTGCGTATCGAGTAACTCACCCCGCCTGACCTTTTCTTCAAGTTGAGCGCTTAGCCGAACCATTTGATCCGCGCCAAAGTTTCTAGCAGCGCCCTTTAAAGTATGAGCTAAGTAGCAAACTTCACTTTCATTATTTTGTCTAATGGCGGAGCGAATAGAGCGAATATAGATCTCCACATCCAAGCAAAAATCTTTAATCACATGAGTAATTGAACTGCCTAAATTATTGACTAACTGATCTAGGGCTTTGGGGTTATAGCTCATATTATTTACTGAATTCTGCTGAATGATGCTATATGTTTTAGTATCTTGATCATTGACAGAGAGGGTCGATCTTCTCGCCGGAAAGAGGGTCCATTTTGAGAGCAAGTCTCTTAACCGGACTAGACTCAGAGGTTTTTTTATAAAATCTGACATTCCGGACGACAAGCAGAGGTCGCAATCAGTATCATTGGCAACCATACCAATAATGGGTAGTTTGCCTGCATCCTGTTCTTCAAAGCATCTAATTTGCCGAGTGGCTGCAAAACCATTTAGAACAGGCATATTACAATCCATCAACACCAGATCGAAATCTCCATAAACCACTTTTTCAACAGCGGCTTTACCATTACAGGTCACCTGATGCTGGCAATTTAATCGAATCAACATAGCCTCTATAGCCTGCTGATTAATTCGACTATCCTCAACTATAAGAACATTTATACCCATACCAGAGTCAAGGTTTGATTGCACGGGTAATAGCTCGACAGAGGGTTTTGACGGTAACTGATTTATTAAAATCTGGGATAGCGATGATGACAGTATGGGCTTTTCTAACTGCGCAATCTGCAGGCCATCAAGATGATAGGATGAAAAATAAGGGTTGGATAAAATTAAGGTGAAAGTATCGGCAAACCATAAACCATCCTGTAATAAACCAACAAATTCTGCCAAGGGAATATCACCAAGATCCTCATCCACTATCACAGCTGAAAAAACACTGGCATGTGAGTCTGGGAAAGACTGCAGCACATCTTGGCTGGATTCATATACTGTAACCTTTCCACCTAAGGATGTTATATTGTTGATCACAGAGTCTTTTATCAGCTGTGACCTTGTTACCAACAAAAACTCTTGGTTTGATAGCTGATTGCTTTGTCTGATGGGTATCTTAGAACTCACCGATTTAGTAGGGAGTTTAAGGGTAAAATGACTTCCACAGCCCAAATCACTGGTAAAATCAATGTGGCCTTTCATTATTTTGGCTAATTCTTGCGCTATCGTTAGACCCAACCCTAACCCCTGATAAACCTTCTCAAAGGTTGGGTCGACTTGAAAAAAAGGCTTAAATATTTGTTGATGATTTTTCTTGGCTATTCCAATTCCCCTATCTTTTAGGGTGAAACAAATATTTTTCACATCATTATTAGTCGCATCACTCTCTAGCTCAACATAGATTGATACTTCACCAAAATGGGTGAATTTAATCGCATTATCTAAAAGTTGAATCAGTATTTGCTGCACTTTCCCAGCATCGGCAATCACTACATCAGGAAAATTTGTAGGCAACACATAACCTAAGTTAATTGACTTCTTTAATGCTTTCTCGGCTAAACGCTCCACCACTTCATCTAAGATTTCGGCAATATGACAATCCTGTTGATTTACCTCTATGTTACCTGCCTGAATATCAGAAAAAATTAAGATGGAATCAATTAAATCCATCAATGACCGACCGGAGGAGCATGCAACCTGCAAATACTCTTTTTGCTTTATAGTCATACCAGTTGTTAGCAACAGATCAAGCATCCCCAATGTGCTATCTAGAGGCGCTTTAAACTCACGCGCCAAAATCTCAAACAAACCCTCATCAAATATTTCGCTTCTGCAGAGGTTTTGATTAAAAGACTTAGACGAAAGATTTTTTTGATGCTTTATATTCAGCATTAACCGCTACTCCAAATTAAAATTCTTCCTAACGGTTTAATTGGTAGAACAGCAGAGATGTAACATCAATAACAATATGTATAATTTTTGGGATTTTGTGACACAGTTCACACTATTTTTTATAAAGCAGGCAAAAAACAGCTTTGAATTAGGAGAATCATCTATTCAACAGTTACAATGGAAAGCTGTTTTGCAACCATTAAATAACCTTAATTTGTAGCTGCCATGACAAATCAACAACCTGAAATAGCCCCTAATAGCTCAGCGCCGAAGGATGAAAGCTTATTGCTTAATTTAGTCTGCAATATTATCTTGCCGACCCTGATACTAACTAAGTTTAGTGGTGAAAATTATCTAGGTATCAAATTAGCTATTATTATCGCTCTGGCATTTCCGCTTGTTTATGGCCTGCATGACTTTATTACTCGAGGAAAACTCAATTTCTTTTCTGGTCTTGGGGTAGTTAGCGTGTCTTTGACTGGGGGAATTAGTCTCTTGGAAATGGATGCAATCTATATCGCTATTAAAGAAGCATCTATTCCGGGGGTATTAGGCATAGCAACACTGATATCTCTAAAAACATCACAGCCTCTAATTCATACATTTTTGCTTAATGATAAGGTTTTTGATGTCAGCAGGATTAATCAAGCATTAGAAACTAATAACTGTCAGGCCAAATTTGATCAATTATTAATTAATGCCTCATGGATTTTAGCCGGTTCCTTTTTTCTGTCATCCCTATTGAATTACTTACTAGCCGTTATTATTTTAACCGCTGAACCAGGAACAGTTAGCTTTAATGAACAACTGGGCAAAATGACAGCACTTAGCTTTCCCGTAATTGCGCTTCCAGCCATGACAGTAATGATGGGCAATATCTTTTACCTGTTTCGGGGCATCAAAAAGTTAACGGGTTTAGACCTAGAATCAATAGTGAAACAAAAATAATCTACACGACCAATTTAATAGGAATCAATTTGTATGTGGTATGCAATTATTAGTGAAGATATTGAAAATAGCCTTGAAAAGCGAGCTTCGGCAAGACCCGCTCACTTGGGTAGACTTCATCAGTTACGCGATGATGGCCGTTTGCTAATTGCTGGGCCTCATCCAGCAATTGATAGCGAGGACCCCGGTGCGGCCGGTTTTTCTGGCAGCCTTGTAGTGGCGGAATTTGATTCTCTTGAATCTGCCGAAAGCTGGGCTGCAGAAGACCCCTATATGGCAGCTGGCGTCTATGCAAAAGTTACAGTTAAACCCTTTAAGAAAGTTTTACCCTAGATCAAACTTCTATTCTTAATATTATTAATAACCCTAGATTAAAGGTATGATTATCTTAAATTATATGGGCCTAAATGGTAATACTATCAATGAGCTATATTAAATTAAGTGTTATTTTTACAATTCTGACTTTTTCAGGCTTTGCGTTTTCAGAATCCTCCGATACGCCCAAAGAGCTACCGGTAGAGTCTGAAATTGGTTTTATTTCAGATGAATTCTATGTCCCCTTACGAAGCTCGCCCTGCTCGACTTGTAAAATCGTTCACAAGGGTCTTAAAAGTGGCACCAAGCTGTATGTTTATGAACATGAGGAGGACTGGAGCTTAGTGGCTACTGAAAGCGGTTACCGTGGCTGGATTAGACGCCAACATTTAACTGCCGACAAGATTGCACGTACTATTTTGGCGGAAAACTCAAATAAAATAGAACGATTACGCAGTGAAAACCGTAGACTTGAGTTAGATATGCAAAACTCTTTCGAATTGGTAGAAAGACTTAGAGCGCAAATTGCAACGGCAGAAGGCGAACAAAAAAAGCTGTCGAAAGAATTAGCTGATATTAAGTTAGTATCATCGAAAGAGATTGCTCTCAATGAGCAAAACCAGTTGCTGGTAAAGCACAATCATATGTTACAAGAAGAACGTGATGTTCTTCGCGCTAATGTCGATGACTTGCAAAACAACACTAAAAATCAGTCGTTTCTCTATGGTGGTCTATTGGTATTTTTAGGGGCAATTTTAACGGGAATTATTCCGCGCATACGCGGTAGAAAACGACTCTCTGAATGGCATTAATAAGGGTAAATATAATGTGTAAATTTTTTCAAACTATGGCTTTTATAGCCTCACTGACTATTACTAGCCTGTGTTTTTCTCAAACAACTGCCCCTAAAGTCTCACTTCAGACTAATGTTGGGGAGATTATTATTGAGCTTAATCCTGAAGCAGCGCCTATTAGTACTGAAAACTTTTTAAGCTATGTTAATGAGCGATTTTATGATGGTGTTATTTTTCACCGTGTGATCAAAGACTTTATGATTCAAGCCGGCGGCCATAGGTTTGATATGACGCCAAAACCTCCTAGTAAACCACCCATTGTTAATGAATCTAACAATGGTTTAAAAAACCTTAAATATACTGTCGCCATGGCACGCACTCGGGTTCCTGACAGTGCCACCAGCCAATTTTTTATTAACCACAAAGACAATGCTTTTTTAGATGGTCAAAAAGGCCGTCCTGGCTATGCGGTTTTTGGCAAGGTTGTTAAGGGTATGGATACTGTAGAGAAAATTGCCTCCACTCAAACTAAAAATCTTGAGCGCTATGGCAATGTACCTGTAAAGACCATTAGCATTATAAAAGCCGTGGTTATTAAGGAAGCGCCTGTAAAGCCTGCTGTAAAACAAAGCACTCCGCCTGCTCCAGTCGCCGAACCAAAGACATAATCAGAGCTTTTTATGACTGCACTGAGTATAAATCTTAATAAAATTGCCCTTATACGTAATTCTCGCGAGGGCAATTATCCTAATATTCTAGATTTTGCCAACACCTGCATCGACTGTGGTGTCGACGGCATTACGGTTCACCCTCGCCCCGATCAACGACATATTAGACCCAGTGATGTTCGCCAGTTAGCCAAGCTTGTAACCTCTATGGATGAGGTGGAATTTAATATTGAGGGCAATCCGTTTGCTGAGCCCTGCGGTGAATACCCTGGCCTAATTGCGCTAGTTGAAGAAACCCTACCCGAACAGTGTACATTGGTACCTGATTCCGATAGCCAACTAACCTCTGATCACGGTTTCGATCTCAGCCAACAGGGCAAGCAGCTGGTGCCGATTATTGATCATATAAAATCTATGGGGGTTAGGGTGAGTCTATTTATGGATCCTGACCCGGAGCAAATAAAACTCGCTGCTAAAGTTGGCGCTGACCGCATTGAATTGTATACCGGCCCTTTCGCCGCAGCATGGGGTACAGACAATCTAGATGCAATTTTCGCGCAACATTTACAAGCCGCCAAATTAGCTACTTCGCTGGGCTTAGGTGTTAATGCAGGTCATGACTTAAACCTCGAAAATTTAGCTAAATTTGCCAGCATTCCCGATTTATTGGAAGTTTCAATTGGCCATGCATTTACCGTTGATTCTTTAAACATGGGCATGATCCCGGCATTGCGTGCCTACCAAGCCTTGCTCGCCTAAGTCAGATATGGCTAAAAACAAGCATAAATCCAACCCAAATCATGGTGAAGATCGCGCCGAATACGTGGCACGCAAGAAGTTCTTTGATCATATGATCACAATCTATGGTCGCAATCCTGTACTTGAGGCTTTAAAAGATCCCGAACTTCAAATCTATCGACTGCATTTGGCTAAATCTAATCGCGATAGCTCCGTCGTTAGAGAGCTAAAGGATCTGGCGGCTTCACGAACTATTGAAGTGGTCCTTCACAGCCGCGAGCAGCTGTCTAGAATCTCTCGCAATAGTAAGCAGGATCAGGGCGTTGCCTGCGACATATACTGCCCAGGTTTTCAGCCTTATCAGGAATCGCTAGATAGTTTAGTAGCGCAATCTAAAAGCGATAATATTTCAATTATCGCTTTGGACTCGGTCACCAATCCACAAAACCTAGGTATGATTATTCGCAGTGTCACTGCCAGCCCTGCCTATGGTTTATTACTACCGTCAAAAGGGAGTGCGGCTTTATCGCCACTGGTGATTAAGGCAAGTGCCGGAACGGCATTTAAAGGCAATATACTGTCTTGTAATGATTTGGAGCAATCGTTACTGGAGTTTCAAAAGCGTGGTTTTAAACTCTGCACCCTGACTTCGCATAATGCCACTGCTATCTCCGATTTTAACCCTAGTGAGCCTAGGGTATTTATTCTTGGTAATGAAACTCATGGCGTTCGTCAGAGTATTATGGATATGAGTGATTACCGCATTAGTATTCCCATGGCTAACGGCGTTGAATCACTTAATGTCGCGGTAACTGCGGCACTCGTGGCCTTTAATCTTTAACCCGTCGAACACTTTTAACATGCCATAGCGGCGATCGAAGTGCTGTGACTATGGATATCGCTAGGGTTATCCAAGCTATAGCGAAAAACGCATTTTGTAATCCAATCCATTCGACCGTTAAACCACAGACCAATGCACCCAAAGGCGCACCGCCATAGAGACAAAGCTGATAAATTGAAGCCGCTCGAGAACGCATATTATCGGGCACTTCATTATGCAAAATGGTGCGTCCTAGGGTCATAGACAGCCCAGAGAATACACCCCAAATATAGATCAATGGAAACAGTAACCACAGTGAGGGCTTTAACGCGATAAGGGCCACCAGAGTGCCGCGAACTAGAAAGCTCAACACCATTAATCTTCCGGCTTTTAGAAACATATTGTTAAGATTCATTACCCCTAAGTTGACGGTAATAATACCTAGGGTAAAGACAATCTGTAATGCAGCGTAGAGTGTGGCGCCGCCTCCATAGAGCTGTTTAGCAATGAGCGGCACACCCACCAGATAGACACCAAAAGCTAGGAACCCTGTAGCAAACACGATAAAGATCAAATGCAGTAAACTTTTGTTGTGCTGAAAAAGTACGAGACCTTGTTTTAATTCAGTGATCAAATTTTTGATTGAAGATGGTGGCTTAGGCGGCTGCTTATTCTCTATCTCTGGCACTAAGGGGTGACTACGTCGAATAAAAACTGAACTCAGCAAAAAAACTAGTAACTGGAAACTCAACAAATGTAGAGGATCGACAATATCTAATTGCCCGGCAACAATAAAACCAGCGCCCTGTGCAATAAACTGTATCACCATTACCTTTGCCACTACCTGATGCATCAACTCAGGTGCAGCATAACCAAGCAAGCTTTCTCTAGCCGGCTGAACAAAGGCTGTTATAGTGCCAAATAAGGTACCAAATATAATTAACTGAATAAAACTGACATTGCCTAGCCAAAATAAAACTGACAATCCACCTACGGGAATGAAGTAGAGCAAATAGAGAAGCGATAGCCAACTACCTCGATGCATTCGATCAGAGACCACCCCGCCAGGCAGAACAAACAGCAGACTTGGTAATAATACCGCAAGTTGCGCTAGCCCCAGATGACTGGGGGATAACTCTAAGACTCCAACCACCAACCAAGGGTAGAGTACTTTTTGCAGGCCCATAGCAAGATTGCTGAGACCAATGGTAATCAGAAAGTATTTAAATGAAAAAGACTGAGCTGACACTTATTTACGTCGTCCACGGATTTTTGAGACGGTCCAGCCTAGTAATGCAGTAGGTATAAAGATAATGATTAGTCCCGCTGTGATAAACATCAAATTTTGCATAATGCTATCTACGGAAAGCGCGTAGTTTTTTATCATTACAAGCAAAAAAAGGGCGCAGGCTAACATGGAGATAATCCATGTTGAACGCATTTTAATCAGGCTTTTAGGCTTGCTCATAATATATTTTAGCGTCCTGAGTTATAGATTATCTAAAAATTCGATTAAGGATTGTTCAGTTAGCACCTGAATATCTAATGCCTGTGCTTTATTGAGCTTTGAACCGGCGCCCGGGCCTGCCACCACTGCGTGGGTTTTGGCTGAAACACTACCCGCAACCTTGGCGCCAAACTGTTGTAGCCGATCTTTAGCCTCTGCTCGACTCATGGTTTCAAGGGTTCCCGTTAAAACCCAAGTCTGGCCTTTTAAGGGTAACGCCTGTGCTGTTTGATCTATATCTTTCCATTGCACGCCAAAATTTCTTATGGCTTCAACAATCGATAGATTATCTGGATTTCTAAAGAAGTCGACTATATGTCGTGCCACTACAGGGCCAACATCCTCAACGTCTAACAACTGTTCTACTGTTGCGGCTATCACTGCATCCAGAGTGCCAAAATTATTAGCTAATGTTTGCGCTGTGGCCTCCCCTACTTCTCGAATGCCCAGAGCGTAAAGAAATTTTGGCAGCGTGGTCTGCTTACTAGCCTCAATCGAATTAAGTAAGTTCTCCGCAGACTTTTGCGCCATTCGCTCAAGGTTAATTAACTTTTCAAGCTTGAGTTCATACAGATCAGCTACGGAATAGATCAATTCATGGTCGACTAGTGTATCTACAAGCTTATCGCCTAGACCATCAATGTCCATTGCCTTTCTTGAGGCATAGTGTTTGATCGCTTCTTTGGTTTGCGCACCACAGAATAATCCCCCCGTACAACGTGCTACGGCTTCACCCTCAATGCGTTTAACAGTGGATTGACAAACGGGACATCGATCGGGAAACACAATTGGCTGAGCATCCTGTGGGCGCTTTTCTAGTACAACTTTAGCGATCTGCGGGATAACGTCGCCCGCACGTCGCACAATCACAGTATCGCCAATACAGACGCCTAGGCGGTCAATTTCATCGGCATTGTGCAATGTGGCATTACCCACGGTAACACCGCCGACAAAAACGGGTTCTAATCGAGCTACGGGCGTGACTGCGCCAGTTCGACCCACTTGAAACTCAACATCCAATAGCCGTGTCATCTCTTCTTGAGCGGGGAATTTACGCGCAATCGCCCAACGCGGCGCCTTGGCAACAAATCCTAGGCGTTGTTGAAGTTCGAAATCATTTACTTTGTAGACAATACCATCAATATCATAATCGAGCTGGTCACGCAGACCGGCTAAATACTGATAGTAGTCTTCACAGGCATCAATACCTTCGACCTGCTTGATATGCTGATTAATTTTAAATCCTAGAGTGCCCAACCGTTTAAGCATGGCAAAATGGCTATCGGGCTTTTGATCGCCCTGATACTGTCCTACGCTGTAAGCACACATTTCCAATGGGCGGGTGGCGGTTATTTTAGAATCTAATTGGCGCAGACTGCCTGCCGCCGCATTGCGTGGGTTAACGAAGGGCTTCTCCCCTGCTTCACGCGCTTTTATATTAAATTCATTAAACCCATCGCGCGGCATGTATATTTCGCCACGCACTTCTAATAGTTCAGGGTAATCGTCGCCTTGTAATCTAAGCGGAATACTTTTGATAGTACGAACGTTAGCGGTGATATCTTCACCCACACTGCCATCGCCTCGGGTAGCCCCTCTTATAAGTAACCCTTTTTGGTAGATTAGGCTAACAGCAACCCCATCTAGTTTTGGTTCGCAGGCATAGATTAATTTTTGACCTTGCGCTAGATTGATTCGATCTTTGATTCTTCGCTCAAAGTCGACCATCTCAGTATCAGAAAATGCATTATCTAGGGACAGCATAGGTACTTCATGTTTGACCTGAGAGAAGCTATCTAAAGCTTTACCTCCCACGCGTTGACTTGGTGAGTCTGGCGTTTGTAATTCGGCATACTGTGCTTCTATATCTTGCAATTCTCGCATCAAACGATCGTATTCACTATCCGGAATCGATGGATCGTCTAGAACATAATAAGCGTGATTGTATTGATTGAGTTCACTCTTGAGACGCTGGTATCGCTGATGAACTACCTCTGGAATATTTAGCATTGTGCTATCGCAACTTTAACCGCTGCGCTCCTGAAGAAGAACCGCCTGCTGTGCACGATGTCGGTAATGATCAATGGTTTGCTTGGTCATGGAACTGCGAGATTCATCCATGATATTTAATTGCAGTTTTGCCGCCATTTGTTCAGCAACATCTAGCATTGCATCAAAGATTTCACAGGGTTTATCCAAGTCTGAAGGTGTCATAAATAATGTAACACCTACCATCTGTTGCTGACCAATCGTGGTGAGATCAAATGTGCCGGGTTTTAACAGGTTGGCCATACTAAACAGCACTGGCCCAGAGCCGTCATCACTGACGTGACGATGGAAAATTTTCATATTGCCATAACGCAAACCTAGAGAAACTGCAGTATCTAATAATAACTGGCCATCACAGGTGTGATCTTTAGGTGCCATAAGATGAATAATCAATACTTCTGGTGATTCAGTCTGTTCAACTTTTGGTGTTTTTTCAACAGGCTTTATGGGTGCGGCTTTGATTGCGACAGCAGGCGCTTCTTTTATGACTGGCTCATCGTCCCAATTAAACTTGCCCTGCTCTGGTTGATCAAACAACGATTTTTGTTTTTCATTTTCAACTGGTGCTGAGTAATCATCATCTCGAGTGTCGGCTACCCATGATCCACCAGAAGGAAATTGACTTTCTGAGAAAGGATCTTCTTCTTCAAAACGAGAAGTACGATTAATATCTCGCGGCATTTGAATATTTTCGTAGCGATTGCGTTTTTTACGGCGCAAAAGATCGAGAACAATAGCCAAAAAAACCATTGTAGACACTGCAATCACTATCGTTTTTGGTTCAAAGTAATCCATAGATAGAGAATACTCTAATTGCTCTCGTTAAAACCACTAATTGTAGCCAAATAGTGGACTTATGCCCCCGCTAATTCAGCCGCTTCGTTTACATCTACAGTTACCAGACGCGATACGCCTGGCTCATGCATGGTGACACCCATCAGTTGATTGGCTGCCTCCATTGAAATTTTATTGTGCGAAATAAAGATAAATTGAACTTGATCAGACATCTCTTGCAACATCGCGGCATAGCGACCAACATTGGCATCATCCAATGGCGCATCCACTTCATCCAGCATACAAAAAGGCGCTGGATTAAGCTTAAAGATAGAAAATACCATAGCGATTGCGGTCAACGCTTTTTCACCACCAGACAACAGATGAATCGAGCTGTTTTTCTTGCCCGGCGGTCGAGCCATCAATGCAACACCAGCATCCAGCAGATCATCACCGACCATTTCAAGATAAGCGTGACCGCCACCAAATAGCTTTGGAAATAACTCTTGAATATGGGTGTTTACAAACTCAAAGGTATCTTTAAATTTAGTTCTGGTTTCGCGATCAATTTTTTGTATCGCATTGCGCAAGGTTGTCAGTGCCTCTTCTAGCTCAGTATTTTGCTGATCAAGGTAATCTTTGCGTTCTGACTCTAACTTGTACTCATCAATTGCAGCTAGGTTAATAGGCCCCAATCGCTGTATTCTATTGGCCATTACCTGCAAGTTTTCTTCCCAGTCGACAATTGCCGAATCTTCATCGAGAGTTTCTAGCAATTCAATAAGATCACCCTGCTTCTCTTGGATCTGACTCTCAATGGTACTGCTAAGCGTCGTTATTTCTTGTGCGGATAGTCTTTGCTGCTCAAGTTTAGCCTGTGCTTTTTGCGCCTCTTGCTCTAACTCACCACGGTTTTTCTCTTGCTCACGCATTTGGAATTCAACGGTCTCAACCGCCGAACGCGCCGCCGTTAAGGTTTCTTCTACCGCAAGGCGAGAAGCCAGAGCATTTTCAAGATCAACCTTATGATTTTCTGAAGGGTCTTCTTTGATATTAAATGCCGCTTTAAGCTGTTCGCGTCGTTCACCTAAGCGCTCAACCTGAACCTGAAGTCGTTGAATACCCTCGCGAACAGATTCTAATTGAGTGGTTAACGACCGCTGACGCATCTCTAACTGTTGGCGCTGACTGCGATCCTGATCTGCTGTTTGTCGGCTACTATCTAATTCCGATCTAAATTGGTCACGCTGCTTTACAAGCTGTTCACGCTGTTGACTATCGACATCCATTTTTTCAATGGCCTGTTCGAGTGTCTTACGCGCCTCAGAAAGGTTTTGCGTTTCTGTTTTAGCCTGTGCCTCAACCTCAGACAATTCAGCCTCTGCTCTTTGCTTGCGTGCTTTAAACTGCTCAATTTGCACTTCAAATCCACTCAGCTTAGAGCGCAATTCGGTATACCTATGCTGTTGCTCTGAGTGCTTTGCATCCAGTGTTTGGCGATCCTGCTCAAGCTGTTTTAAAGAGGCTTCATTTTTAGCTCGAGTCGACTCAAGCTGATCAACTTGCTTGGAGGTGCTAGTAAGCTGTTGCGCGATTTGCTCTAACTCTTGCTTGCGCTGTAAAAAACCAGCCGTAGCATCTTTATCTCGCGCTACCCGCAGCCAGTTATTACCCAACCAAATCCCCTCTGGAGTGACTACAGATTCAATCGACGATAGTTTTGGCTGGAGTGATAATGCATCGGCAAGGCTGTCGGCGGCATATATGTTAGCCAATAGACCATCAACACCCTCAGCCTTGACTAAATCACTCAATAAGCGGCCCTTACTGGCCGAGTTTTTCGCTGATGAGCCCTTACTTATAAGCAGTAACTCACCTTTCTTAAAATCATTGAGTAAATCTATACTAGCAACCACATCATCTACAGTAATCGCTTGAAGATAACTGCCTAACACGGTTTCTACCGCAAGCTCCCAGCCCTTGGCAGGAACCACAGAATCAGCCAATCTAGGTTTATCGGCTAAGCCTTTATCAGCCAACCATTTTCTTTCTGACTCATCACCTTTGGCTGCTTGCTGTAGCGCGTCAAGTGAGGCTTGACGCCCTTTTAATGTCTGCTGCTCACTGCGCAAATTATCGTAATCGGCTCTAGTCTGCTTGTCTTGCTCGCGCAAGGCTTGAATCTGACCACTGTGATCCTGACGTTGCTTATCAAGCTGATCGCGCGCGGTTTCAACCTCGGTTAATTCAGCCTGAACCACCGCCATTTCTTTTTCTGCAGGGCTAGCTTGAAAGCTACTGACTTCAGTTGATAAGGCGGTACGACGCTCGTCAAGTCGACGCAATAGTTGTTCTATATGTTGAATGCGCGACTGCTGAACCTCAGCCTGCTGTCGAGGATCTGCCGCTGTCTGAGTAAATTCATCCCATGATTGCTGCCATTGCTGCATAGCAGACTCAGCAGTTTGCAATAATTCTGATGACGCTTTTTCAGCTTGTTGCGCCTTGGCTAAAAGGGGTTCTAATTCTGACTGCTCAGCTTCCCATCCAGCGGCTTTTTGCTTATCGCTATTAAGGTGTTGCTCTGCTTCAGTAAAGTTATGCTCGGTTTGCTGAAGATCTTTATCCAACTCTTGAGCGCGCTGTTGGGAATGCTCAATTGCCTGCTCTAAGCGGGCAACCTCACCACCAATCTTGTAGAAGTTAGCTTGAATTTCGTTAAAGGAATCACTCGCCTGAGTATAGTCAGTACGCAGTTTTTCAATTGCCGTATCGCAAGCACTGCGCGCAGTCACTACCTTCTCATGTTCTAATTCAAGCTGACCAATAATCTGCTTTTGTTGTTGACCCGACTGGTCATAATCGCGCCAGCGCAAAGCCAACAATTCAACCGTTAACTGCCGCTCCTGCTTCTTGTAATCAGCATACTTTTCTGCCGCCTTAGCCTGTCGTTCAAGTCGACCTAATTGCCTGCCGAGTTCATCGCGAATATCAGTTAATCGCTCAAGGTTTTCCATGGTGCGATTGATGCGCGACTCAGTATCTCTGCGTCGCTCTTTATATTTTGATATACCCGCCGCCTCTTCGATATAAACCCGCAACTCATCGGGTTTAGACTCGATTAGGCGCGAGATCATACCCTGCTCAATAATCGCATAGCTTCGAGGACCTAAACCGGTGCCCAAAAAGATATCGGTGATATCACGACGACGACACTTATTACCATTTAGGTAGTAATTAGCCGTGCCATCGCGGGTAACCTTGCGTTTAATCGCTATTTCATTGTAAGACGCATATTCACCAACAATACGTCCTTCTGAGTTATCAAATACCAGTTCTATGGATGCCTGACCCACAGGTTTGCGCGCACCTGAACCATTAAAGATAACATCTGACATCGACTCGCCACGCAAATTCTTGGCTGAGCTTTCACCCATCACCCAGCGCACCGCATCGATAATATTTGATTTACCACAACCATTGGGGCCGACAACCGCGCACAGATTGCTAGGAAACTGAGCATTGGTGGGGTCCACAAAGGATTTGAACCCAGCTAATTTTATTGATTTAAGCCGCATTTATAGGTCGTTTTTTTTGGTCAATTTTGTTCGCCAGTTTTAATGGCTAGAGGGTATTCTACACAGTATAAGCACAAGGCAAAACCATTTATCCAAATTTATGACAGAAATATTAGATCGATTTTTAAGCCGGCATAACTGGTGTTATAAAAAGAGCTTAAACGGCTCAATTAATGCCATTAATTTGACTTTATTTGCTTTGATATTTGAAGACTTAAAGATTGCTTTTCGGCACTTATATTTATTCCACTGATAGAGTCTTCCCAATCTCCTACCTGCGGCGTTGCCGAGCCTGTTTGCGATAATCGTGCTACTGCTTTAACTTGGTTGACGCTAGATAGGTTATATCCCGCCATCACCGCATCGGCATTACTTAGGGTTATGCTTAGCGGCAAGTCGCCAGCACGCAGCTTTCTAGCCGCCAATGGCATAGGTGCACCAGAAGTGGCAACCAAGGCGACAAATACAGTTTGCTCTGGGTTAAAGGCTATAGATTGATCAATACTGACCCGAATTTCGACCTGTGGTGATAATGAAATTCCACTTGGCTGAATACCCAAGCGTTTTTGTGCACGAGCAATGCCTGCCACCAATGCTTTTGCAGTAGCAGAGGTTTGATCCATTTGTTGTTGCGCCTCTTGCCAGTAGGTAATAGCCAGCTGCCATTGCTGTGCCTCAAAGGCCTGAATACCTTTTAAGCCCAAAACCGTAGGGTTGGATGAATCGATGGCAAATGCTTTATCAAGCGCCGATAGTACCTCTTGCGTAAACTGGCTATTGGCTAACATAAATAGGACTTCGGCATATTGCGCCAATAAATAACCATCGTCAGGACTTAGCTTAATCGCCTGCGAATAGTTATAAGCGGCACTGGATAAATCATTTTTCTGGATCGCTCTTTTAGCCAGAAGAATCCAGTAATAGATATTCTCGGGGCGCTGTTCGGCTCTTTTCTCTACTGCCGCGTAAAGCTGATTTTGCAAATCTAGCGCTTGAGTAGAATCTGTTGATTCTGAGGCCTGCTGAATTAAGCCTAAAATACGCTGATCGGCTGAGGCACCTATGGAATGATAGACAGCCAAACAAAACAGCGGCAACAGTAAAATCAATGCTGGCAACAACCATACAGCCTGCTTTTTGTCTGCTTGAATCGACTGGTGTGGCTCAGCGTTTTCAGTGTTACTTAGCAGTAATTGCTTGGATTCAGTTAATAACTGCTCATACTGAGTTTGATTGATTTGCTTTTGATCTAACTGATTATCGAGCTGAGCTTGTTGGTCGCGAAAAATTTGCAAATTGGCCGCTTGCACCTCGCCCTGATCAGTCTGCCCTTTTCGAACAAATGGATAGATTAGAAAAAATAAGGCCAGAATTAAAAGCCCTGCTATAAGAAGCCAAAAGCTCATAAGTTATCGTCCTTGTCCAGCAGCTGCGATAGCTGTTGCTGCTGTTCTTCAGTTAAGGCTGCAGTATCGCTTTTAATATTTGATTGAGCGCGGTCACTAGCAAATGCATAACGCCAAACAATAAACACCCCCACAAGAACTAAACATATAGGTGCAAACCATAAAAACCAGGTGTTAGTGTTAACCTCGGGACGGTATAAAACAAATTCAGAATAACGCGAGACCAAATGTTGTTTAATTTCATCGTCGGTATTTTTTGCTTCTAGCATCGAATAAATTTGCGCTTTCATATCTTTGGAAATAGGCGCGTTGGAGTCGGCTAAGTTTTGATTCTGACATTTTGGGCAGCGCAACTCTTGTACTAACTGGTAATATCGTTTGCGCAACTGGGGATCAGAAAATTCAACTACCTCAGTACTTGCCAACAGTTCAGATCGCTCGCTAAAAGCCAATGGCAACAACAATAGTGATGACGTTAGTAGCAGTTTTAAAAAGTACATTGGCATTAGTCTGCCTCACCGATTAACTGCTGATAGAGATCTTTAATTTCTTCATCCCAAATCTGCTGATCGATAACCCCAACACGGCGATAGCGAATAGTCCCACTGGTATCTACCAAATAGGTTTCTGGCGCACCGGTTACGCCTAAATCAAAGCCCAAACTGCCATCAGCATCGACAATATTAAAGAGATAAGGATTACTTTTTTGCTCTAGCCACTGCAGTGCCTTATCGTTCTGATCCTTGTAATTAAGTCCAATAATATTCACGCCCTGAGCCGCCAATTGATTGAGCATTGGATGCTCGATTCGGCAGGCAAAACACCAGGTTGCCCAAACATTAACCAATACCACCCTAGAGCCAAGATCACGCTCAGTCAGTAGTCTCTGCTCATCGCCAAGCGATGGCAGTGTAAAGACAGGAAAAGATTCACCTACTAGAGCAGATGGAAGCTCTGTAGGGTCGCGTTCTAAGCCCTTTAGAAGAAATAGGGTCAAAATAGCAAAAACCAGCAGCGGGACAAAAAGGGCTATGCGTTTCATGAGGCCACCGCAGGTTTTGTCTGTGATTTTTTTCGACGGCGATATCGGCGATCAGTAGCGGCTAACAGTCCACCTAATCCAACCATAATTGCACCGAGCCAGATACAGCGCACAAAGGGTTTTACCTGAAGGCTTAAAGCCCATGCACCATCGGCTAATGGCTCACCCAAAGAGACATAGATATCTCTTGTCAGCGACGGATCAATTGCCGCCTCAGTCATCACCTGACCACCGGCATTATAATGTCGCTTCTCTGGGTACAGGTTTGCAACCAAGCGTCTATCTTGAGTGACTTTAATCTGCGCCTGAAACGCTGTGAAATTGGGTCCAGCAACCGGATTAACCCCAGAAAAATTAAACTCATACCCAGCAACCACTGCATTATCACCTGGCGCCATGCGCAACTCTCGGGTTTGGTCATAGGCTGAGCTTAAACCCACGCCTAGAACACAGATTGCTAAGCCAGTATGGGCTAACTGCATACCGAGATAACTATAACTAAGCTTGGCGACACGCCTTATATCAATTCCAATCTTATCAATAAGATCTACCGCAATGGTCGCTATAAGCCAGACCGTCATAAAAATAGTCAGCCCTGCGACGATCGAGAAACTGTAGTCCGTCGCTAAATAGAAGGGGAAAATACCCCCGCAAATAATCGCCAACAGTAATGGCACTGGGATCTTGCTCAGTATTAATCGACTCTCAGTAGATTTCCATTTAGTAAATACGGCTATACCCATGGCTACAACAAGTCCAAAAGTTAGAGGGACAAAGAAAAAATTGAAGTATGGCGGGCCTACGGAAATTTTACCCAGCTCAAGTACATCGGCGACGAGTGGATACAGGGTGCCTATTAAGATCATGGTCATTGCACTGACCAATATTACATTATTGATTAATAGCATAACTTCACGCGACCAGCCGCTGTAGGCGGCTACCTTTTGCATCGCTGGACCGCGCAGGGCGAATAACATTAATGATCCGCCGATAACGATCGCCAAAAACATCAGCATAAACACGCCGCGCTCAGGGTCAGAGGCGAAGGCATGGACTGACGTCAGAATGCCAGAACGCACTAAAAAGGTACCTAACAGGCTCAGTGAAAAGGCAAAGATAGCCAGCAAAAGTGTCCAACTACGAAATACGCCACGCTTTTCAGTCGCAGAGACGCTATGCATCAGGGCCGTTCCTACTAGCCATGGCATTAGGGAGGCATTCTCTACCGGGTCCCAAAACCACCATCCTCCCCAACCGAGCTCATAGTAGGCCCACCAACTGCCCAGAGTAATACCAATGGTCAGGAACACCCATGCCAAATTAATCCATGGGCGAGACCAACGCGCCCATGCGCTATCGAACTGTCCACCAATTAGAGCGGCGATAGCAAATGCAAATGGCACTGCAAAGCCTACGTAGCCCATATACAACATAGGAGGATGAATAATTAATCCAATATCCTGAAGCAGTGGGTTTAAATCAGCGCCTTCCATTGGGGCCATAGGCAACAAGCGTTCAAACGGGTTGGATGTAAGTAGCAAAAATAATGCAAACCCCACCGAAATAGCCCCCAGGACTGACAGTATTCGAGCGATCAGCACTAACGGCAAAGAACGACTAAACAGTGCCACTGCGGCGGTCCACCCCGCCAGTATAAGCGCCCACAACAGCAATGAACCCTCATGGGCCGCCCAGACTGCACTTATCTTGTAATGATCAGGTAACGCTGTATTTGAATTTTGAGATACATATTTAAGCGAGAAGTCATCATTCAAAAAAGCCATGGCCAAGCAGACGAAAGAAATAGCAACAAACAACAGCTGTCCGATTGACAGGGAACTGCCCAAACGCATCCAGTTAGAATAGCCCCTAAAAGAGCCGACCATTGGCACCACTGACTGCAATACTGCCATAGCCAATGCGATAATAAGGGCAAAATGCCCCAGCTCTGCTATCACTTTTCAGCCTCTTGCGATGAGTATTTGCCCTGTTGTTTTAGCTTGTAGGCCTGGTTCATGGCATCGGCAACTTCTGGCGGGGTGTAATTTTCATCGTGCTTTGCCAGAACCTGAGAAGCAAGTAAAACCTTATCAGCACCCAATTTTCCAGTGGCGATTGCCGCCTCACCCTCAGCGAATAGATCGGGCAAAATGCCACTATAACTGACTCTTAAGTTGCCCAAACCGTCGGTTACCAAAAAGCTCACATCTAAGGAGTCGGACGATCTCTCGATAGAGCCTTCCACCACCATACCCCCCGCTCTTATGGTTACATTCTCTGGCGCTTCGCCCTGCAATACTTGCGATGGGGTAAAAAAATAGTTGGCGTTTTGGCCCAGCATATAGGCAATTAATCCAGCCGCCAAAGAACTGGCAACCACAATCAATAGGACAATCTGCAGTCTTTGCTTACGAATGGGATGCATCTGATGCCTCTTTTTGTGTATCGGCCTGATTGACCTGCTGTAACTTTATATGTAGCTGAATATTTTTAAATTCCTGCTTTTTTTGGCACAGTGGCTTAACGACTAACCCAAGCATCACGGTGAGTGAAATAATAAAAGCAGACCAGACATAGATACCATGTCCATCCATGAAAACAAGCTGCTGTAGACTATCAAAATACATAATTATTTCTCTGCTAATTTTTCGCTTACGAGCTGTTTAACCCAACTCGCTCTATATTCACGCCGAAGAATTTCCGCTCTAGTAAAAAGCATCAACGTGACTGCATAGAAGACGTAAAATCCTACAATCATTAACACCAGAGGCAAAAACATATCTGGGTGCATACTTGGCGCACCGGTAAATTTAATGGTTGCCGGTTGGTGAAGGGTTTGCCACCAATCAACAGATTTATAAATAATAGGTACGTTAACCATACCCACTAAGCCCAAAATAGCTGATGCCTTATCTGCCGCTTCATGACTGGAATAGGTATGACGCAGAGCCATAACACCTATATAGAGAAATAGTAAAATCAACATAGAGGTTATTCGCGCATCCCACACCCAGTAAGCACCCCAGGTTGGCTTACCCCAAATGGCGCCTGTGACTAAGGCAATAAAAGTTAAAGCCGCTCCGATGGGTGCCGCTGAGCGCATAAGCATATAGGACAATTTAATCCGCCAAATTAGCCCCACCGCGCCGGCTATGGCCATGATGTAGTAACCGGCAAGGGCAACCACCGAGGCCGGAACATGCACATATATGATGCGAAAACTATTACCCTGCTTGGCATCCTCTGGCGCAAAGGCAAGACCCCAGATCAGTCCGGTAATTAGTAGGGACATTGTCAGCAGACTTAACCAGGGCAACCAGCGCTGAGTTTTTTGATAAAACCAACGTGGTGATCCAAGCCGGTGAAACCATGTCCATTGCACATTTAAATTCATTGATCGTTATCCATTTTTGGCAAGTCGAAGACTTGCATTAATTGCTAGCGGACAAAGCGCGACAGCTATAGCTAGAAGTGCCACTAGGATTGCCAGTGGTGCAGTCCAATCAAGGCCATCAACAGCACTTTGAATGGTTGCACTACCAAAAATAAGTACCGGCATATACAGCGGCATTACCAGCAGAGCCAAAAGCACTCCACCCTGTCGCGGCAGGGTTAAAGCGGCGCCCACAGCACCAATTAAACTGAGAGCAGCCGTGCCTATGGCTAAGCTGAGCATCATTGGTATCACCGCAACAGTGGGTAGTGAAAACCAAACTCCTAACACTGGCGATAACAGAGTCAGCGGCAAGCCTATTATCACCCAATGAGCTGTAATTTTACCTAGAATTGGCATGATCAGCAGATTGGGGGACATAAGCATTTGTTCCAACGAACCATCCTGCAAATCATCACTGAATAAACGCTCTACAGATAGCAGGGTCGCTAGTACCGCATAAATCCATATCATACCTGGCGCCAGTTGAGCTAAACGCTCAGCTTCTGGGGCAATGGCCAATGGCACCAGTGCAGATACCAATAGAAAAAATATTAAAGGCTTTACTAAATCAGTCTTATTCCTGATACCTAGCAGCAGATCCCGCGTTAAATAGGCCATAAACCCTGCAGAGAGATAGTTATGCATTTACACCACCTCTCTAAAGGAATTTAGCTTATAGCTACGGGCGGCTATTTTGACTAGATCTTGATGAGAGGAAAAGACAATAGAACCACCCTGATCTAGGTGCTGCTGCATACAGCTTTCAATAAAAGCAACGCCCTGCTTGTCGAGAGCAGCAAAGGGTTCATCCAGATACCAAAGGGATGCCGAGGTAGTCATTAGGCGCGCCAAGGCTACACGACGATGCTGACCTGCCGAAAGGCGGTAACAGGGAACACTGGCATAGTGCTCTAAACCCACGGACTGCAACGCCGCGGTAATTTTTTCTGCCGATGTGCCATCTGGGCTCATCCAGCTTAGGTTTTCCTCCACAGTTAGCGCAGCTTTGACCGCAGATTGATGACCAATAAATAAAATATCCGAAAGATACTCATAATGGCATTGGCTAAGATGTTGACCGCGAAAATACACATCGCCCGCACAGGGCTCGAGAAGTCCAATTAATAGTTGGAATAATGTGGTCTTACCAACGCCATTTGCACCCTCAATATGCAGTGCTTCGCCAGGATTTAATTCAAAACACAGGGGCTCAAAGAGCAACGCATCGTTGCGCTCAAAAGCTAGGTTTTCGATTTTAAGAGTATTTGTGGCGGCCAATGGACTTTGTCAATCCCATAAAAATGTGAGGATCTATTATGCCAAAAAACTCAGCGGGATGCTGATTGTTGTGGAAATGAATTTATATCTTTTGTACTAGTCATCAATATCATCAAAATCAAACTCTCTTACCTGTCGATGAACTCGACTATCTTCAAGTTTTTGCTCTAGTCGTTTACGAGAGCTTGAGTCCTGTTTGAATTTATTTTTTAGGGCAGTGCTATCCCCTGCATTACTGGATGAATTGGCTACAGAATCAGACTCAAAAGCATGCTGAAACTTGCTATCAATTTCTTCTACATTTTCAATGTCGCTACTCATGGGCTCCCCCACTGATTACTAACCAAAAAAATCAACCTAACCAAATAAAAAGAGTGTTTTATTACAACGATAAAAAAAACATATCCTTATTTTTTTTCATTACGACAATTAAATAATAGTCGATCACAAGAAATATGCAGAAAATTAACCTGCCGCATTGATTATTTATTAGTGAAACACAACCTGTAGCTATATGGCCTAAGCCAGTGATTGAGAACCTTTAGCTAGGCAACTACAATGGACTAATACTAAACGAGGTCAGTATGCAAATATATTTGGTTGGTGGCGCTGTTCGCGATAGCTTACTTAATTACCCAAGCTCAGAGAATGACTGGGTAGTTGTTGGTGCCACGCCAGAACAAATGACTGACCAAGGATTTAAACCTGTTGGTCAGGATTTCCCTGTTTTTATTCACCCTACTTCCAGTGAAGAATATGCGTTAGCCCGCACTGAGCGAAAATCAGGTCATGGCTATAAAGGCTTTGAATTTTATACCTCAATTGATGTATCACTCGAAGAAGACCTTATCCGAAGAGACCTTACAATTAATGCTATGGCACAGGATAATGCCGGCAATATTATCGATCCCTTTGGCGGCCAACAGGATCTTGAAAAAAAGTGCCTGCGCCACGTTTCTGAAGCCTTTATAGAGGATCCACTGCGAGTGTTGAGAGTTGCAAGGTTTGCCGCACGCTATCACCACCTTGGATTTACTATCGCCAGTGAAACCATGGCCCTAATGAAATCTATTGTGGCTGATGGTGAAATGGCATTTTTAGTTGCAGAAAGAGTCTGGAAAGAAACCTCAAGAGCACTTACTGAACGATCGCCCCAGGTATTTATTCAAGTACTTCGCGACTGTGGCGCCCTAAAAGCCCTACTTCCAGAAGTAGATGCGCTCTTTGGTGTGCCGCAGCGCGCTGATTACCACCCAGAAATAGATACAGGCATTCATACGCTAATGGCTTTAGAGCAATCGGTAAAATTATCAGAATGCAGTGCTGTTAGATTTAGCGTGTTAGTACATGATCTGGGCAAGGCGCTAACCCCTGAAACAGTACTTCCCAGTCATAGCGGCCATGAAAAAAGCGGCTTACCCCTAGTGAAAGCTCTGTGTGATCGCTTGACTGTGCCAAATAATCATCGCCAACTAGCTATGGCTGTGACCGAATACCATCTGCATTCGCACAAAGCTAAAGAGCTTAAGCCTGCCACTATACTAAAGCTTTTGCAAAATATTGGCGCCCTGAGAGATGATCGCAGACTGAGTGATTTTTTATATTGTTGCGAGGCAGATGCAAAGGGTAGAACTGGATTTGAAGATATTACGTACCAAGCTAGAGATTATCTAATGGCTGCATTGAGCGCAGTAAAAAAGGTAGATATCTCTGATCTGGTTGCCGATGGCGTCACAGGTGCAGAAATTGGTCGCCAATTAAAACAGCGGCAAATAGAGCAACTCGCAGCCTTTAAATCTAATTATTAGGGATAAAATAGCCCCATGAGCAATAGAGAAAAAGTCGTACTTATTACTGGGGCAGCCCGACGCATTGGTGCCAATATGGCGCAGCTATTTCACAATGCCAACTATCGCGTTGTTATTCATTACAACCATTCCGCTAGTGACGCCGATAGATTATGCACACAACTCAATGATAGCGATGCCGATAGCTGTTTAATGGTTCAAGCTGACCTAAGTAGCACCTCGGGCATCAAAAAAATTACCGGTTTAATCACCCATATAGGGCGGCTGGATGTATTGGTAAATAACGCCTCTAGCTTTTACCCAACGCCCTTAGAAAAGTGCGACCAAGAGCAATGGGACGACCTTATTGGTAGCAATCTAAAAGGACCGTTTTTCTTAACCCAAGCTCTTGCAAGCTTGCTTAAAAAACACCGTGGCGCCGTGGTCAATATTTCCGATATGCATGCCAGACAAGCACTTGCCAACCACCCCATCTATACCATAGCTAAAGGTGGCAATATTGCTATGACAAAAACTATGGCACTTGAGATGGCGCCTGAGGTTAGAGTCAACTCAGTGGCACCCGGCGCTATCCTTTGGCCAGAACATGAAGAAGACGATATTGAGAAACAGCAATCCGTGTTAAAAAATGTGCCCATGGGTAGGCTTGGTAGCGAATCGGATATAGCTGATACGGTATTCTTCTTAGCGGTAGAGGCCAGTTATATGACGGGACAGACTATTGCTGTTGATGGCGGAAGTTCGACTAGCCTTTAACCGGAGGTTGCCAGTCAAATTTAACCGGCCACAACTCTTGACTGGTTTTATCAAATTCTTGCCAGTGCTGACCTATGGTTTTAGCCGTTAATGGATGTATCATTTCTGCCGCTAATTCCGCTAGGGGCTGCAATACAAAGGCATTTTTAAGCACTTCATTGCGCGGTAGATTAATCCCATCTATTTCGCCAGCCAATGCATCAACCGTCAAAATATCTATATCTAAGCTTCGTGGTCCGAATTTTGGTGCGCTGCGATCGCGACCATTACAGTCTTCAATATGTTTGAGGATCTTAGTAATTTCACCCACCGCCAAATCTGAGTTTATTCCCACCACAAGGTTATAAAAACTATCGCCCTCAAAACCCACGGCAATAGATTCATAAACAGTAGAAATTTCCAGAGCACCAAAACAATCAGCCAGTGCATCAAGCGCCGCCCCTATATGATGCTCTCGTTCAATATTGCTACCAAGGCTAAGGTAAACCAATGACATTAAACAGCAACCCCTTCAGGCTTAACGCCGCGCTGGATCAATATTCCCACGTCCTTAGATCCGCGTAAGGCACCCGGCTTACTAACTCGCAACTTTAACCAGGGAACAGAAAATTCATTGAGCACAATTGCCGCGACCTCCTCAGCCATGCGCTCTACCAGCAAAAACTCACTGCCTTCAATAAAGGCAATCAGACGCTTGGCGATAGACTTGTAATTCAACGCATACTGGATATCGTCAGTTTCACCCGCTTTGCGAATATCATGGGCCATTTCTAAATCCAAACTTACCGTTTGCTTAACTTCCCGCTCCCAGTCGTAGATACCGATAATGGTTTCAATTCGCAAATCTCTAATATATACAATATCCATTAACTTTTTCCCCCGATTGAAGAAAGGTTTTGTAACGGCCATCGGGGCGTAACCGATAACGCTAAATCGCTGGTTTCACCCGCCAGTAGTCGCTGACAACCAGCATAGGCAATCATAGCGCCATTATCCGTGCAAAATTCATGGCGCGCATAAAATACTTGTGAATTATTTTTAGCTAACTCTACCTCTAATTTCTCGCGCAAACGCTTATTCGCAGAAACACCACCTGCAATAACCAACTTATGCATGCCCGTTTGATCAAGTGCCCGTCTGCATTTAATCACTAAAGTATCGACCACAGCCTCTTGAAATCCTGCACAGATATCAAAGATTGTTTGATCATTGGGAAGCACATCAGCACCGCGATATTTGTCAATAAGGTTTCTGGTATGAGTTTTCAATCCCGAAAAACTAAAGTCGAGCCCGGGGCGATCGGTCATTGGCCGAGGAAAATCGAAGCGTTCCATTTGCCCCTGTTCCGCTAGACCTGCTAATACGGGGCCACCTGGATAATCTAAATCAAGCATCTTGGCAGTTTTATCAAAGGCTTCACCAGCGGCATCATCGAGGGATTCTCCTAGTAGTTGATAACTACCTATTGCCTCAACCAATACCAACTGTGTGTGACCACCAGAAACCAACAATGCAACAAAAGGAAAATCTGGTGGTGTTTCTTCTAACATAGGTGCTAATAAGTGCCCTTCCATATGATGCACACCAATAACTGGTACATCCAAGGTAAAACCCAGCGCTGTAGCCATTGCGCCACCCACCATAAGCGCACCCATCAAACCCGGACCTGCAGTGTAGGCTATACCGTCAATCGCCGATTTTTCAATATCGGCTTTAGTAAGAACCTCATTTAACATAGGCAGTATCTTTCTGATGTGATCACGAGAGGCTAACTCAGGCACTACGCCACCAAAGTCAGCATGAAGAGCCACTTGAGAATAAAGACTATGCGCCAGAAGACCTCGCTTGCTGTCATAAACAGCAAAGCCAGTTTCATCGCAGGATGTTTCAATTCCAAGTACCAGCATATTTAACTTTTTGGATCGACAAATAAGGCCTGCAACTTTAACCTCAATCATGGTTTGTGTGAACCCATTGAGCTATTTTTTTCCACCGCGAAAAGTCACTAAAAATAGATAAAAAAGACTTACCTTAAACATTTTCGACCCGTATTTATGACCAAAACCGCTAAAAACTCACGAAAACAGCAAAAAGATTTTGCATCAATAAGGGTAAATGTATAGACTACGCGCCCTTAGAGAACAGCAGTTTTTTTAAATTGTTGTTTATACTTTTACAACAACAGGATTATGCATCAATGCCAAGTGTGCGTATTAAAGAAAATGAGCCGTTTGACGTAGCCTTAAGACGCTTCAAACGTTCATGTGAAAAAGCAGGAATTCTAGCTAAGGTTCGCTCTAAAGAATTTTATGAGAAACCAACCTGGGAACGTAAGCGCAAAGGCGCTGCAGCCGTTAAGCGCAACCTTAAAAAGGTTTCACGCGAATCACGCAAGTTCCAAAGGTTATACTAGACTCTCGCTAACGGCGAAGTATAGTTTAGTTATCTAGCAAAGAGCGCCATAGGGCGCTTTTTGTGTTTCTAGCAATCGAAGCTGTTAATTTATATTTACCCCAATGGAGCCCGGCCATGAGTCTTAAAGCTGAAATTAACAATTCAATGAAAGACGCTATGCGAGCAAAAGATAAATCGCGTCTAAGTGCAATTCGCTTAATCCAAGCAGAAGTAAAACGTATAGAAGTTGATGAGCGTATTGAGATCGATGACCAGCGTCTGGTAGCCATTATGGATAAAATGGTCAAACAGCGCCGTGACTCTATCACCCAATATGAGGCTGCTGGGCGCGACGAATTGGCCGCTATTGAAATTGCAGAAATTGAGGTCATACAGGACTTTCTACCAACCGCATTAACTGAGCAAGAAATTGCAGAGTTAATTCAAGCCGCAATTGCTACCTCGGGGGCTGAATCAATGCGCGATATGGGTAAGGTGATGGGTATTTTAAAGCCGCAAATTCAAGGTAGAGCTGATGCTGGCGTCGTTAGTGCCGGAGTTAAAAAAGCACTCACCTAATAAACACCGTTTATTTCCTGCCATAACCAGTTACACTATAGCCAAATTAAATAGCTTACACTGGAATCATGGCAGGCTTAATTCCACAATCTTTTATAGATGATCTCCTAGACCGCGTCGATATAATCGATGTGGTCAATAGTCGTGTACCGCTAAAAAAAATGGGCAAAAGCCACAAGGCCTGCTGTCCTTTTCACGAAGAAAAAACACCCTCCTTTACCGTAGCTCAAGATAAACAGTTTTATTACTGCTTTGGCTGTGGTGCCGGTGGTAATGCACTCAGCTTTATCATGGAGCATGATCGACTTGATTTCTTACCCGCTGTGGAACTGCTGGCAAAGCATGTTGGCCTAGAGGTTCCCAGAGAAGCAACTGCCAACCCAAAAGCCAAACAACATCGCGATGACTTATATTCCGTTCTAACGGAAGCCGATAAATTTTTCCGAAAAAAATTGCGTTCTGATGAAGCGAAAAGTGCCGTTAACTACCTCAAGTCGCGGGGTTTAACCGGACAAATTGCCGCACAATTTGGCATCGGTTTTGCGCCACAGGGTTGGGATAATTTAATCAAAGCCGTGGCCACCAATGATGAAAAAACAAAACTGCTGGCCGATTCAGGCATGCTTGTTGTTAAGCCCGAAGAAAAAAAACAGTACGATCGATTTCGCCATCGCATCATGTTCCCTATTCGCGATCAGCGAGGACGAACACTTGGCTTTGGTGGTCGTGTACTTGATGACAGCACACCCAAATACCTTAACTCGCCTGAAACACCCGTTTTCCATAAAGGCAGAGAACTCTACGGGCTCTATGAGGCACGCCAAGCCCTCAAAGAAATACCCTATCTACTGATGGTAGAGGGCTATATGGATGTGATTGCCCTAGCGCAGTTTGGTATAAATAACGCCGTTGCCACATTAGGTACCGCACTCACCGAAAACCATTTGCAAAAATTGTTTAGGTACACCAGTGAAATTGTTTTTTGCTTTGACGGTGATAGCGCCGGACGTCGAGCCGCCTCGCGCTCATTGGATATAGCCCTGCCAGAAATGCGCGATGGCGTCACCGCAAAATTTTTATTCTTACCCGACGGTGAAGACCCCGATACTATGGTTAGGAACTTAGGAACCGAAAAATTTAAAACACAAATTGAAAATGCAATACCACTGTCTGAGTTCCTATTTGAAGAGCTAACCGACGGAATTGATATTGAAACTGGCGAAGGCAAAGCCAAACTCAGCAAACTGAGTGCGCCCAAAATCAATCAAATTCCGCAGGGTGTTTTCAAACAGCTAATGCTTGAAGAGCTCTCTAGAAAGACTGGTATTGGCGTCGATGATCTTAAAACCTATGTTGGCAATCAAACTAGCAGCTATATTGATGCCAGTGAAGCCAGTGTGAGCAATTCGCAAGCGCAGGTTTCTCAAGATTGGGTAACTCAACCTGTACCAGCTTCTGATGACTATGGTTTTGTCCCCGATACTGGTGCAGAAAGACCATCAAAAATACGCCTTACGCCAATCAAACATCTGACAGCATTACTAATAAATCATCCGCAACTCGCTGAGCATATTGATAACGCTGAGCTTCTGGCGGCTTCAACAGACCCAGAGACAGCGCTATTTTTAAAATTACTAAAAGTGGTAAAAAGTAATCCAGATTACAAACCATCGCATATATTTGCTTATTGGTATGGAACTTACAGCAACTCTCAAGAAACACAGACCTTGCAAGAACTAGCTGCAATCGAACTTTATCATCCGCCTTCTGGTACAGGTAGAGATGATAATCAAGAATTTTGCGACGCCTATAAACATGTAATTAAAGAAGCCTTTTACAGCCTTCCAGCAACTGATAAAGCTGAACATTTACTCAAGCAAGAAAAACTGGATGAAAGGCAAATAAAACAACTACATAGACTAAGATTAGAGCTACCTGAGGATGGAAAATCAGATAGCCTCAAACAGCAAATTAAGCAAAGATTGCTTACCCTGTAGTAAAAAATGCCAATATCTACAGTAAAATCCAAAATTACTGCGACATTAGATATTTTTTTCGATATAATTGCGCGCCATTTCAAGCGCATATAACAGTATTAAAACTATGAGCGATAATCTAAAAAGTCAGCAATCCGGAATTAAAGATCTTATTGCCAAAGGGCGAGAGCAAGGCTACCTGACTTATGCTGAAGTAAATGATCATCTCCCTGAGGGTATTGCAGACCCTGAGCAGGTCGAAGATATCATCCAAATGATCAACGATATGGGCATCACTGTTTTCGAAACTGCACCCGATGCCGAATCTCTATTAATGGTCTCTGGGGTTAACACTCCCGATGAAGTAGCAGCCGCCGAAGCCGCAGCCGCTCTAGCCTCTGTTGAATCAGAACAACATAGAACCACCGACCCGGTTCGTATGTATATGCGTGAAATGGGTTCTGTTGAACTACTTACTAGAGAAGGCGAAATTGAAATCGCCAAAAGAATCGAAGAAGGTACCAGAGAATTAATGTCAGCTATCTCTGATTGGCCTTCAGCCGTAGGTGCAGTCATTGCCGAATGGGATCTAGTACTTGCTGGTGAACGCAAACTAACAGACCTAATTAGTGGTTATCTTAATCCGATGGAGCATGTCCCATCCGCTCTTGCTCAGCAACAAGCAGCAGAAGCCGAAAAGCTAGCCAGCGGTGGAAGCGATGACGAAGACGATGATGCGGGTGAAGAAGAAGAAAATGAAGGTGGTTTAGATCCTGAAGAAGCTAACCGTCGCTTTGAAGAAATTCGTGAACAACTCATTAAAACCGAGCGCAGCATTGCTCGCTATGGTCGAGACGGCAAAGCATCACAGCAAAATTTAGAAGACCTTGCGGAAGTATTTAAATACTTAAAACTAACGCCGCGTCAATTCGACCCTTTAATTGGCATGGTCAGAAGTGCAGTTGAAAGAATTCGAGCAGAAGAACGTGCCATTATGCGCCTATGCCTACGCTACGCCAAGATGCCACGTAAAGACTTTATCAAAAGCTTCCCAACCAATGAAACTGATTTGGAATGGGTAAGCAAGCTGGTAGAATCTGGCGCCGATTGGGCCAATGGTTTGAAAAACCAAGAACACGAAATCCTTCGCTGTCAGCGCAAACTAGCTCAAGTTGAATCAGAAAATCAGCTTAGCATTGCGCAAATAAAAGATATTAATCGCCGAGTCACCATGGGTGAAGCCATGGCTCGTCGCGCAAAGAAAGAGATGGTAGAAGCCAACTTGCGACTAGTAATCTCTATCGCCAAAAAATATACCAACCGCGGTCTACAGTTCCTCGATCTTATTCAAGAAGGAAATATCGGCCTTATGAAAGCGGTTGATAAATTTGAATATCGCCGTGGTTATAAGTTTTCAACCTATGCTACCTGGTGGATTCGTCAGGCAATTACACGATCTATTGCCGACCAAGCAAGAACGATTCGTATTCCAGTGCATATGATTGAAACCATCAATAAACTCAATCGTATTTCGCGTCAAATGCTTCAAGAAATGGGTCGTGAACCCTCACCAGAAGAATTGGCAGAACGCATGGAAATGCCAGAAGATAAGATTCGCAAGGTCCTTAAAATCGCCAAAGAGCCGATCTCGATGGAAACGCCAATTGGTGAAGATGAGGATGCCAACATTGGCGATCTAATCGAAGATACCACTATTGCACTGCCAGTGGATGAAGCGACTAAGTCAAACCTTACCGACTCAACCCGCAATGTACTGGGCAGTCTAACCGCTCGTGAAGCCAAGGTGCTTAGAATGCGTTTTGGTATTGATATGAACACTGATCATACCCTTGAAGAAGTCGGCAAACAGTTCGATGTAACCCGTGAGCGTATTCGTCAAATCGAAGCCAAAGCACTTCGCAAATTGCGCCACCCTACTCGCTCGGACCATTTGCGTAGCTTTATAGACGAATAAATAAAAAATTTGTTGCCTAGATTGGAGCCGCACAACAATTAGTGTAATCATACACCATGTATGTGATCGATAATTGTGAGCACGCGACACCGCCTAGCAACAAAAAGACAAGTTAAGGGCCCATAGCTCAGTTGGTTAGAGCAGTCGACTCATAATCGATTGGTCGTAGGTTCAAGTCCTACTGGGCCCACCATTATTTCATGCAAAAATAGACCATTTTGGTCAATCGACAAATCCCTTAAAGCTTACATTGCTCTTGAGCCATATACCTTATATCCCTTATCGTCTAAGCATTGAAGTAGTATACTTTCTCTGGCCTTTTTTTCCTCTTCTGAAACTTTATTTCCCCACAAACCGCCTGCTGCTGCACCACCAGCTATCATAAAGGGAATAGCAGGGGCAAAAACTGCACCAGCAACAGCGGTAGCAACTCCGGCAACTGCTGCTGCCCCAATAGCAGCTCCGGCGACAGCCTTAGCAGCTTTTTCTGAAGAAAGATCGACTGTTTTTGCTAAGTTCAAACATGCATTAAAATCATCATCATATTTTTCCTGACTCTCTATTGATGATGGGTCAACAGCTATTTTGGGACCGGTACTCGAACATGAAACAATCAAAAAGAATACTACAAAGAAAATGGCTTTTTTTACAAACATTATGAGATTCCACCTATGTGATGTTGGAATATGAATTTATTATTCATAAACGATTATACATAAGGATAAGCTTTCAAGGTAACAAAATATCGATTCACTTACAAAAACAAGCTGAATGTGCTACCAAATGCCTAAAATAGAGTCAGTCGACTCATAATCGATTGGTCGTAGGTTCAAGTCCTACTGGACTCACCCACTATTTATTCGTAAAACCGACAGTTTTGATCAATCGATCAATAAGCTTTTATGGGCAACGAATATTGTTTGTCCTGTAACACAAATCGGCTAGTAAAAGCAGAGCACCCTCGTGCCCTTGTTCAGCTGCTTTTATGTGCCATTTAATTGCCTTATTAAGGTTGACAGGACCTCCCTTTCCTTCTTCGTACATTCTAGCCAAAAAAAACTGTGCTTGGGGATGGCCTTGCTCGGCTGCTTTTTTGTGCCATTTTTTCGCATTTGAATAGCTTACAGGAACACCTTCACCAGATTCATACATAATACCTAAATAAGCCTGCGCATCAGCATCACCAGCTTCTGCCATAGATATTATTAGCTGTTGGTCAACACCAAGAGCTTTAAGCGAAACATGCAAATCTTTTTTCTGGGTTGTGGCACAACCTGCAAGTAGGAAAAAGATTAGAAGTAGATTTAGACAAATTGAAGTTAGAAGTCTCATGAATAAAGCCTGCAAATTATTTACATTAGAATAAATCAACTAACTTATATCATTTGACTTACAAAAACCACCTCAATGTGCTGACAAAGGCCCAAAACAGGGTCAGTCAACTCATCATCGATTGGTCGCAGGCTTAATCTAGGCTAATTCAATTAGGCTTAGGGCATATGAGATTCAATATAAGATTCAATCTCACTTGCACTGGTCCTTTCAGCTGCCTCATCAACAGCTCCATCAATTAGGTCATCACTTGTAAAATTAAATAAATATCTCAACAAAATAAGCACATCAGATAGAGCATCAACCTGACCATTACCGTCAATATCTGCGATCTGTTCAACATTGGCAATATTTTCAATTACTTGCTCATTTGAAATACCAGATTCTGAGGAAATAGCCCCGCTGACAAGATCATCTCCCGTTAATTTGAACGTACCTCTTAATATTAGAACCCCATCAGATAGGGCATCAACACTTCCATCTCCATCTACATCCCAAGATATCTGATCTCCAACCTCATTATCCGCTGTAGCATCAAACTCATCTGAGAAAATTAACTGATTGTTAAGGTCATGTACGCGGATATAGTCAATTTCCATGGCACTTTCAATAAACCCAGAATCAATAAACGGTTCTATGGCTATATTGAGAAGTAAGAAAAACTCAGAGTCGTAAGGCCAAGTATTGGCATTCTTAACACTGGGGTTATAACGATAATGCTCTATACCATCGATGCTAAAAATTATTCGATCTGAATTCCAGTCCATACTATAGGTATGAAATTCAGATGAAATAGTTGGTATATTACGACCTCCATGATTTTGCGTTGCTCCATGACTAGAAGTCGTATGCATAGCACTCTGAGCATAACCTTGATTTTTACCCCAGTGCTCTAAAATATCGATCTCACCAACCGCAGGCCATGATGTATTCCCAAACCCTTGACCAGCCCAGTAAGTACCTGATTCGCTGATATTTTTACCCAACATCCAAACCGCAGGCCATGTGCCATAACCGCTGGGCATCTTAGCCCTAAATTCTACACGACCATACTTGAAAGCAAATTTAGAATTTAGTCTAGCGGAAGTATATTCTTTGGTAACACCCTGATCGGTAAACGACTCTTTTCTTGCGACAATTTTAAGTGTGCCATCACTAACATAGGAGTTACTGACACGATCAGTGTAATGTTGTATTTCACCATTAAACCAGCTATTACCATTAGGCAATTTTGTTTGATGAAACCATTTAGTCGAATCTATTGCGACACCATCAACCTCAATATCAGCATTGGTGATACTGGGCAATTCATCCGCTGGCTCATTGGTAGGCGTTAGACTAAACCAGTTTAAATTTATTCCCGCTGAAGCTGCTTCAAATCTAAATGTATGAATACTTGCATTTAAGGTAACTACACGACCTTGTTGCGTCTGCCAACTTTGCCATCCACCCGTCGCTGGAACAGAAAAAAGATCTGAGTACTGATTATCTACAAAAACCCTGAATCCAGGGCTACTACCACTTTGGCTGGCCACACGATAATTAAGACGATAATTGCCCGTGCTAGGTACATTAACTGCGTAGGTCAAAGAATCAGAGGCATCTACGTAAGCTACATTTTCACCACCACCGGTATCGCTGGTGCTTTCTGTTTCAATGCCATCGGCAAGACTGTAGCACTCTGCTTCAATTTGCATAACACCACTGGACTGTGGCGAAAAGTCACAACCATTTTGATCGTTTCCGTAGGGTGTCACTTGAACGTTTTTTAGGGTTACTGGGGTATCTAGATTATCGATATAAAGAATGAGAGAACGATAAATATTCGTCCCCTGTTCAGGAATCTCGATTGAGTATGTGGCTTCGGTCGTCCCAGTGACAATGACTGAATCAGTATTAAAGGCTGGATCTACATCTGGATAGGGTAGCCGTTCTAATCGAAACCGCACCGAGGCTGATCCACTAACGGATGCCGTAAAGGTTATTACCCCACCACTGGATAAGCTAATTGGGTAAAGAGTGTCATTGGTATTGGCAAAACCTGCCCAGACTTGCGCTCCAGATGGGACTTCTAGCACTTCTTGGTCACTCACATTAGCGCCACCAAAACCAGCCCAAGAGGCTGCATTGGCAAAGACTTTGCCACTCAATGTAATCGCTAGAATTACAAAAAATAGCCTTGCAGTATTTTTAGTATTGAATGTAATAAACAAATGATTTTTTAATTTGTAAAAAATATTTTCAATGAATGACACTTGTAAGCCCCTACCTTAAATTTTATTACTATATTTAATTCTATGTTGTATCAATAATCATCAATGGCTTTTCAGCGTTGACGATCACCGAAGGTCACGCATTGTATACCAATTCATCGCTTTTGATTGGTCCAATTGGTCAAAAAATAAATAATTTCTAAATAGTGGCTCTTTGAGCAACAAAGTTGGTATGAACGTGTTTTTAAGCGAGGGGCAAAAGACTAAGATGAATTAACTATGTGACAAACCACATCAAATAGCACGCATCATCTTCATCACGTTTAAGCAACAGTAAAGATAATGCGACTATATAATTGCCTGAAAATTAGCGACTGCTAATGAGACAGAAGTAAGAGAGGATTGAAGAGGGAGCTCTAAACCACTCCCTCTGGGATCTATTTTTTCTTTTTTGAAAGCTGTCCGAAACGACTATTGAATTTAGCAACTCGACCTTCTGAACTTGCAATTTGCTGTTTGCCTGTATAGAAAGGGTGAGAAGCCGATGAGGTATCAATAGTAAAGTAAGGGTAAGTTTTACCATCTCTCTCAATTGTTTCACTCGTATTTAACGTCGAGCCAATAATAAAGTACTCGTCTACGCTGGTGTCATGAAAGACAACATCGCGATAATTTGGGTGTGTTTCAGGTTTCATTTTGTTTTCCTCAATTTGAAGCGCGGGCATTATATGTTATTTCCTATAGCTTATCTACCGGATATTCTGCTTAATTTTCATATTTAACTTATGTATTTTACAAGACATAACTTAAAGCAAATTAAGTGCAATTAGCCCTTTCTGACTCTATCAGATGTCATAAAATTAATTTTAATAAAATCTGTAATAGCATTTTCGACACTAATACCCACACTTTTTAAAGCAATGTATTTTGCTCCCCTACCCAGCCGGGAATATTCTTTACTTAAAACAGAATAAAAGTGCCTTACTGAGGGCGTGTAATCTACAAAGACGGCATTAGTAAAAAATACGGGATAACCATTAGGTATTGCTATGCAACTAATAGAAACACGAAGATGTATAGCATCGCTGTACCAAGTATGGTTGTTTGGCTTGATTCCAGAGCTAAGAAAAACATCCTCAACCACTCTCTTTGCGTCTCTTTGCTCTACAAGACAGTCCGAGCTTATTATTACGCTGTATGACAATTCTTTAGGATCAACCTTTTTCAATAATTCATTTGCGTTTATGTGACCGCTAACATATAGGGCTGCCGAAATAAGTAAAAACCTCATAGTCATTAAATCCTTTTTAAATTTAACTCGAATTAAGATTAGTCTAATTTAGAGCCGATTCTTAGCAATATCACTCCTTTCTTTTGTAAATAAGCTACAAACTGATACAGTAGAGCTAGCAATTGAAAATTTTCATTAAAGGAAATGAGATGTTTAGGCTAAATAGTATTTTAGTTATTTTTTTATTTCTCACTGCCTGCGCAGCTCCAAGCACTACGCGAATGCAATATGATGCTGCCGAACTCAATACAGAAGCGGCTCTCCAAAGAGAACTCGCTCTCAAAAAATACCTTCGCTACAAACAGCGATTACATAATGTATCTTACTCAATTCTTAGTTCTGCAAATGAATTTTGCACTGAAAACCAAATCAACTCCCCAGGTGCTCAAGGAACCGCAAGTGGGGATTATGAGGGTTACTGGAAAAAAACCGCTGAAAAAATTTTAGGCAGCAATGAATTTACCATTACTTGGATTGCCAAAAACGGGCCTGCTGCTAAAAGTGGACTTCTAGTCAACGATAAAGTCCTAGCTGTTAATGATATACCCTATGGAAACAATCAACTGCAGCATGAAAAATTCTACGCTGAAACCACACGCACTCAAACATCCAAATCTCCTGCTCTCAACTTAAAAATTAAACGTGACGAACAGGTTTTCGATCTAATAATTAACCAAGAAAAAATTTGCGGCTATCCTGTCATACTAGCCGAGAGCGATGCGGTTAATGCCTATGCTGATGGTAAAAGAATTATTATTACCAAAGGTATGATGAGATTCGCCAGAGATGATCAAGATCTTGCACTAGTGATTGCCCACGAATTGGGGCACAACCTGATGGGGCATATTGATAAAAAACAGACAAACACTATGCTTGGCACACTACTTGATCTTGCAGCAGCAGCCAATGGCTATGATACTCAGGGCATTTTTGGTAGTGCCGGTGCCGGTGCATTCTCACAGGATTTTGAAGCCGAGGCCGACTATGTGGCCCTATATTATATGAATGCCGCAGGATTGCCGTTAGAGGGTGTTGCAGACTTTTGGCGCGATATGGCGGCAGAACACCCAGGCAACATTGGATCCAATCACTCTGCGTCTCACCCCGCCACATCTGAGCGATTTTTAGCTATCTCTAAGACCATTGACGAAATTAATCATAAAATTGCCCATGGTTTGCCACTAAAGCCTACTGTAAAAGATTAGTCCTCAAGTGCCTTACTAGCCTTGGTTAGTAACCCACCTGCATGGTTCATAGCATGAAAAATGAGTGTTTGTTCATTGCTACCGGAAATTAAATGCGCGCCCGGACCTGATGCATAAATCGGTACATCTTCACCGGAGTGAGTTTCCGATTCTAACGGCACCAATGACTCTTGAAAAAAACCAGCCTGAGTGGTATCCACCTGATTAAGATTGGCTCGCCCCGGAGCACCCTGCTCCTTATAACCCTGATCTGCATCGGTCTCTGCACCTAAGTGTCGATGTCCAATCCCATTGGTATAACCCAACGTTGTATACGGCAAGTTATCATTAGCTAATTGAGGCTTTGTATCACCCACAGAAACAACCTTACCCATAATAGGATTACCACGCTTGGGGTATCCCGCCATGGTAAAGACATGACTATGATCTGCTGTGACAATAATTAAAGTGTCCTTAGCGTTAGTCTTTTTAAGCGCAACCTCCACCGCTTTGGATAGCTCAATAGTATCTGATAATGCATTGAATGCATTGCCTACATGATGAGCATGATCAATACGCCCACCCTCGACCATCAGAAAGAACCCCTTTGGATTTTTAGACAGCACCTGTAAAGCTTTTTCAGTCATTTCACTTAATGAAGGCTCTTTGACAGTCTTCGATTTCCTATTGGCATCAAATCGCATATGGGTCTTATTAAACAAACCAAATACATTGGTAGCTTCAGCAAAATTTGCACGATCAAAAGCCGAGCGACTATCCATATAAAGCCCGTCGGGATAAATGCTTTTCCATTCAGCGATTAAATTGCGTCCGTCTGGGCGCTGACCAACAGAATCCTCGTGATTGTTATCAGTGGGTTTTTGCGGAAGAAAGTGTCGACTACCGCCGCCCATTACCACCTCAATACCATTGCTATTAGCGCCTTTATAGCGTGAATTAAGGTTTTCCTTGTATCCAATAAGTTGTGCCGCAATATCCACACATCCATGCTTGAGCGCCTGCAGTGGCATATCAGAGGGGTCCTCCCATTTTCTATCCACAGATTTAGCATAGGTTGCCGCCGGGGTTGCATGGGTTACTCTGGTTGTTGTGACTATGCCAGTAGACAATCCAGCCAGTTCCGCCAAATCTAGCGCTGAAATAACCTCATTGCCCGCCTGACTTGTGCATTTGCCACGCAGGGCTAATTCATTAATACCGACGATGCCTTTGTTCGTCTTCACACCGCTCATTAATGCGGTCATAGTGTTTGCAGAGTCTGCAACCTGAGCATCAACCGCATAGGTTTTTGATAATCCAGAGAAAGGGAAATTATCAAAACTAAGATTATTTTCTTCGCCCAACAACCCCCTCTGTTGACCCTCAAGAATACGTGAGGCGGTCACCGTGGTTAAACTCATTCCATCGCCAATAAATAAGATAATATTTTTTGCCGCACCCTCATTATTTTGAATGGCATTGGCAATTAAACGTTGCTGCTGAATCTGCTGAGATGCAGACTGATACCAATCATTACTCTGATCGACCAGAGGCGTATGAGCCACGCTCGCGCTGGGTTGATTCGTGTTAGCCACATCACAGCCTGACAAAATAATAAACGCAGCAATCAATAAATATCTCATTCTGAGTCCCAAATATTTAATACCAAACAGTGGTCTATGATAACAATATTAATTCTCTCTTTTAGGATTTTATTTTCAATGATTGACGCTAGTTTTAAGTTTTAGGTCTATGCTAGTATTGTTGATGTTGTATAACCGAGTTATTAAAGGGTTGCCCCTCACTCGCCAGCTTCCGCATGATGTTAAGCAACTATCAATTTTTACAACATCTTCTCAGCTGTACAGGATTCATTACTTTACTCGACATCAAAATAGCATCGCTTTGGAAAAACATCTATGAAAATAAGTTCAGAGGAAAAGGCATTTCTCAACCGCAATCAATTACCCCTTTCTTATTTACAGGCAGCAAACCAGTGGTTCTCACCCCTAGTAGACAACATAGTCAATAACTATAACCCGGACAATTCACCCCAAATCATAGGTATTAATGGCTGTCAGGGTTCAGGTAAGTCTACCCTTGCCGATTATTTATGCACAGTGGTTGCAGAGCGACTTGAAGTAACCACTGTGTCCTTATCCTTGGATGATTTTTATTTGACTAAGGCTGAACGCTGCCGCCTAGGCGCCACCGTTCACCCCCTGCTAGAGACTCGCGGTGTTCCAGGGACCCATGATGTGCAACTTGCTATCGACTCTATACAAAGTCTAGCCGCTGGGGAGAAAACCGTTATTACCCGCTTTGATAAAAGTATCGATGATAGAGCCCCTGCTAATAGTCTCAAAACAACTGAGGGCAAGATAGGCCTAATAGTGCTTGAGGGCTGGTGCCTAGGTGCTAAACCACAAAGCTCAGATAAGCTAGTTCAACCTATCAATAGCCTCGAAGAAAATGATGATAGAGATGGCATCTGGCGAAACTATGTGAACAGTGCACTGCAACATGATTATCCGCCATTATTTGAGTTAGTGGATGAATTAATTATGTTGCAAGCACCCTCTTTTGACACCGTTTTTAATTGGCGCTTAGAGCAGGAGCAAAAAATGGTCAAACGGCTTGAAAAAGAGGGTATTAAGGCAGGATCAGGGGTGATGTCAGAATCGCAATTACTTCGATTTATTAGTTATTTTCAGCGCGTAACTGAAAATATATTAGAAGAAATGCCCAAGCGCGCTGACCACCTATTCAAGCTGGGTCAGTCGCGAGAGATTTCTGAATATAGTCAGCCAGAGGCCGAATAGTTATAAGCTAGTTAAATGCGTGCCTTAAAACGATAGTTTCAACGCGATCAGGGCCGGTAGAGACAATATCTACCGGTGCGCCGATAAGTTCCTCTATTCGGCTAATATAGGCCTGAGCATTGGCTGGCAACTTATCTAAAGACTGTACACCTACGGTAACATCACTCCAGCCGGGAAGAGTTTCATAAACCGGGGTAATTCCCTCAAAGTCATCGGCATGGGTTGGGTTTTCAAAAGAACTGCCATCAGCATTCTTATAGCCAATACAGATCTTAACCTCATCAAGACCATCCAAAACATCCAACTTGGTTAGACAGATACCGGTAATACTGTTAATGCGTACTGCGCGTCTTAGGGCAACCGCATCAAACCAACCACAGCGGCGCTCACGACCAGTTGTAGTGCCAAATTCATGCCCTTTTTCACCCAGATAATTACCAATCTCACAATGTAATTCTGTTGGGAATGGACCAGAGCCTACTCTCGTTGTATAGGCCTTAGTAATTCCTAGAACATAGTCCAAATACATTGGGCCAAAACCACTGCCTGTAGCAGTGCCGCCTGCGGTTGTATTTGAGGAGGTCACAAAGGGATAGGTGCCGTGATCAATATCCAACAGTGAACCCTGCGCACCTTCAAATAGGATGTTTTCGCCCGCTTCGCGCGCTGTATGGAGAATATCAGTAACATCAGCCATCATTGGCAAAAGCGCCTCAGCCCATGTTTCACAGAGGGCTAAGGTTTCATCAAAGTCGACTGGGTCTACTTTGTAGTACTGAGTTAGCGCAAAATTATGGTACTCAAGAACAGTTTTGAGTTTTTCAGCAAACCGATCCATATTAGCCATATCACTCAGACGCAAACATCTTCGAGCAACCTTATCTTCATACGCCGGTCCAATACCACGACCTGTGGTACCAATTTTAGCCTTGCCTAAGGAGGCTTCTCGCGCCTGATCAATGGCAATATGATAAGGCAAAATTAGCGGGCATGATCCCGAAACTTTCAACCTATCACGCACTTCAACGCCACGCTCTTCGAGCATATTAATTTCTTTAAATAGGGCATCGGGTGCCAGTACCACACCGTTGCCGATCACGCAGGTCACATGATCGCGAAGGATGCCTGATGGGATTAGATGCAATGCGGTTTTTTTACCGTCGATTACTAGGGTGTGGCCGGCGTTGTGACCGCCCTGAAATCGCGCTACTAATGAGGCTTTATCCGTCAATAAATCAACAATTTTTCCCTTGCCCTCGTCACCCCATTGGGAGCCGAGAATCACTACATTTTTGCCCATAAAATTTTATACTCTTAGTATTGAATCAGACGATTTTTTCGATAAGGTATTGACCGTCTTTTTGTACCAACTGACGATCACAATTAATTTCTTGAAAATCCACCACCTGTCCTGTAAAACCTTGCACAACGCGTTCACCCTGTTGGCGAAGAGATGCAATTTTTTCACGACATTCATTATCTGCCGGTTGTGGAACAAAGATACCAGCCTGTGCTTGTTGATTAAATTGACCATTAGCAACTAAGGATTTCAAATCAAAAGCGAATCCAGTAGCGGTTCTAGCACGGCCAAAGGCCTCACCAATATTATCGTAGCGTCCACCGTTACCCAGCGCCTTACCATATCCCTGTTTATAGGCCGCAAAAACCACACCTGTGTGATAACCAAAACCCGGAATATCACCTAAATCGATATAGATGGTTACCGGCTGACCCGCTTGCATGGTTAATGCATCAACAATTTGCTCTAACTGAGTTAAAGCATCGATAACTTGTTTGGGAGCACCGGCAAGACTTTGCTTCGCCTCAGTCAATACCTCAGTGCCACCAGCTAGCGTCGGCAGTGATTTAAGCCAATTAGCCAGTTTTGAGTCACTAATATTAGTGTTAATCCAAGCCGCAAGCTCTGTACTTGCTTTGCGTTGAAGCAATTCAAATAATTCTTCTTCCTGATCTGTCGAGAGATTGGAGCCCACCAACAGACCTCGCAAAATATCTACATGGCCAAGATCAAGGTAAACTTCGTTTACTCCCGCTACGTCCAGAGTTTTTAAAAATAATTCGATCACTTCAATATCAGCACTAATACCCGCCTCGCCAAATAACTCAACACCCACCGAAATTGGTGTGCGCGACTCAAGGGGGCCTCTGGGCTTTGTTTGAAGTACTGTTCCGGCGTAGCAGAGCCTGTTGGGACCTTGGCGATTAAGGCTGTGAGCATCAATTCGTGCCGCCTGAGGGGTTATATCCGCACGAATACCCATCATTCGACCGCTGAGCTGATCGGTCAGTCTGAATGTCATCAAATCTAAATCCGAGCCAAAACCACTCAACAGGGATTCGGTAAACTCAACCATGGGTGGAATAACTAAGTCATAGCCCCAGCCATTATAAAGATCCAACAGTTCTCGCCGCGACCCTTCAATCAGGCGCGCTTGCTCGGGCAGCACCTCATCGATGCCATCTGGTAATAACCAACTGTCTACTTTTGACACAGTATCCTCACAGGATTTAATCTTTAATTACATCAAAGGTGCAATTATAAGGATTAAACCAATCTTTGTGGCATTATTTCTGTAATTTATACAACTTTAGACAAATAAAAAAACCGAGTCGCCCCGGTTTTTTTAATCTTAACAAAATAGCTGCTTTTGTGGCAGAGATTTTTAACCACAATCTCTTTTTATTTCTGTCTAATCTACATCCTGCTGTTTTAAATACTTAAAGAAATCACTGTCAGGCTCCACAAGCATAATGTCACCCTTATTAGAGAACGAATTTTTGTAGGCATTCAAGCTTCTTACAAATGAATAAAACTCGGGATCTTTTTGGTACGCAGAGGCATAAATTTTTGCCGCTTCAGCATCACCTTCACCACGCAGCTCTTCTGCATCACGATAGGCGTTAGCCAGCTCAATGGTTCTCTCTCGATCAGCAGCCGCACGAATCTTCTCCGCTTTTTCTTTACCGGTTGAACGCAATTCACGCGCTTCTTTTTCACGCTCAGCTGTCATTCGCCTAAATACTGGGCCGCTCACTTCTTGAGGTAGATCAATACGCTTGACACGAACATCAATTACTTCAATGCCCAAGCTATCTAATACCGTGCGATTAAGATCAGCAGTAATATTTTTCATTAGCAGATCACGCTCACCAGAAACCACTTCGTGCAGGGTTCTAGTACCAAACTGATTTCGCAGTCCAGTATTAACCCGATTGGCAAGACGGTTATGAGCAACAGATTCAACACCACCGGTCGCCTTGTAGTAAGTTTCTACATTAGCGATACGCCATTTTGCATAAGAATCAACAATCAGGCGTTTCTTTTCGATAGTAAAGAAACTAGCGGGTTGGGCATCTACAGTAAGTACTCGCGCATCGAATATTCTCACATCATCAATAAAAGGTACTTTTACATGTAGACCGGGCTGAATATCTGCTTCAATTAACTTACCAAAACGCAACTTCACACCGCGTTCAAATTCACTCACAACATAAAGGGTACTATTGACCGCAATAACAACAACAACCAATAAACCTAGTGCTTTAAATAGATTTTTCATCGTCGTCTCTCCGATTGAATTCGATCATTGTTTCTTTGCAACCTTTCGATCACATCATTGGCGATACGGTCGACCATTTCATCGCTTGTAACACCTGTATCTGATTGCCTACTGCTATTGCCCTGCTGAACAATCTTATCCAACGGCAAATACAACATGTTGTTGCCACCATCAGCATCCATCAGAATTTTAGTACTCTGGGTCATCACTTCTTCTACAGCATCAAGATAGAGCCGCTCACGAGTAACAACTGGTGCTTTTTTGTATTCCGTCAAAAGCTTAGAAAAGCGTTTTGCCTCACCTTCAGATTTAGAAACAACCTGAGATTTATAACCCTCAGCCTCTTCTCTGAGCCTTTGAGCCTCACCACGCGCCTCTGGAATAATACCATTGGAATAGGCTTGGGCTTCATTGACTAAACGCTCAAGATCTTCTCGCGCTCTAATAACATCATCATAAGCTGCTTTAACTTCTGATGGCGGACGAGATTCCTCAATATTAATCTTAACAACGTTGATACCACTGCCGTAAATGTCGAGCAAATTTTGTAGCTTTTCAGCCGTGCCAAGAGCCACTTCTTCACGACCAGTCGATATAACACCATCTAGACCCGTACTACCTACTACGTGACGCAAGGCACTGTCAGTTGCACGCTTAAGGCTGGTTTCGGGGTCTTTGATGTTAAGCACGAAGTCCTTGGCATCAGCAATGTTGTACTGAACCGTGAGTGACACTTCAACAATATTTTCATCCTGCGTCAACATCAGGCCACGAGCCGGATACTGCCGCTCTTCAGTGACACCAACCACTTTAATTGAATCAACAATCGGTGGATTCCAGTGGAGTCCGGAGCCATTAGTCTGGTGGTATTTACCCAATCTTAAAACCACCGCCTGCTCTTTTTCATCTACCTGATAGAAGCCCATAAGCCCCCAAAGGATCGCAAGAACAGCTAATACAATAGGTAGCAAACCTTTGATGCTCCCACCACTTCCGCCGCCACCAAAAAATTGAAATTTTTCGGCTAATTTTTTTAGCGCTTCATCGATATCCGGTGGGCCATCGCTACCGCGATTACCGCCCCATGGATCTTTTCCGCCACCAGGTTCATTCCAAGCCATAGTATTACTCCACATTAAAATATTAACAGCGCCATCAACAAAGGTGTGTGGCATCTGCATTTCATCTAGTATTATCTACTAGATGGTGTCTAAATCCTCTAATTTCAACCCCGATTGCTTAACCAAGCGAAAAAAGTCGCTCTCAGGTAACTGCACTTCGAGATTTGCCCCGCCATAATCATCATAAGTTTCACTCAATACTGCTTTGTGACTGTAGAGAGCCGCTCTTAACGAGCCATGACTGGGTTGCAATTGTATATGTTTATGAATCAGTTTTCTTGGCAAATACTCGGACACAGCCTCAAGCAACATGTCCACACCTGCACCTGTTAAAGCGGACAACCATACCGCTGTTGGCCGCCCCTCTTGATCGCGCTCTATCCTGGCTGCGCCATCTTCCATAAGATCGATCTTGTTATATACCATGAGAGTTGGCAGTGCATGAGCATCAATCTCTTTCAACACGTCATTCACTCGGTCTACATTCATCGATCTATCCTCAGCTGAGGCATCAACTATGTGCAATAGAACATTTGCCGCAGCCGCTTCCTCTAGGGTTGCACGAAAGGCATCAATTAAACGGTGTGGCAAATGACTGATAAAACCCACTGTATCGGCAAAAATCACTGGGCCCTGCTCAGGTATATCCAAGCGCCGCATGGTTGGATCCAAAGTTGCAAACAGCTGATCTGCTGCATATACATCGGACTCAGTTACCCTATTAAAAAGAGTCGATTTTCCCGCATTAGTATAGCCAACCAAAGAGATCGTTGGTGTATCAGATTTTAAACGAGATTGTCGACCCTGATCACGCTGAATTCTAACCTTTTCAAGACGCTTTTCGATCGACTTAATTCGATCTCGAACCATACGCCGATCAGACTCAAGCTGAGTCTCACCCGGCCCGCGCATACCAATTCCACCCTTTTGACGCTCAAGGTGCGTCCAGCCTCGTACCAAGCGCGATGACAGATGGTGTAACTGCGCCAACTCTACCTGCAGCTTACCCTCATGAGTGCGGGCACGCATAGCAAAGATATCCAGAATAAGACCGGTTCTATCAAGCACTCGGCACTCAAGGGCCGCCTCTAGGTTGCGCTCCTGACTAGGTGAGAGATTATGATTAAAGATAATCAACTCTGCGCATTCACGCTTAACCACTTCAGCAATTTCATCTAACTTGCCAGTGCCAACAAAAAATTTGGCATTGGGGGCAGTGCGAGACCCGCGAATAAGCTCGACAATTTCGCCGCCAGCAGATCTCACTAGCTCCTCAAACTCTCCAACGTCCTCGGGTTCAGATTCACTGTTTAGTTTCAAATGAACTAAAACAGCGCGCTCACCGAAATCCGGACGATCAAAGAATAATGACACGTGTCTTAGAAAACATCTCCGTTGTTTCCACCCTGTCCCGATGTGCTACCAGCCTGATAATTAACTGACTTAGAGGGGACGATGGTAGAAATAGCATGCTTATACACCATCTGACTAACGGTACTTTTGAGCATGACAACGAATTGGTCAAATGAATCAACGGTACCCTGTAGCTTAATACCATTGACTAAAAAAATTGAGACTGGAACACGCTCTTTTCTCAGCGCGTTTAAAAATGGGTCCTGAATGTTCTGTCCTTTTGACATTGTTATTTCTCCTAGTATTGAAAATTCAATAATTGTTGCAATAGTCGCAACCAAAAAAGTAAGGTGGGATTGCAACTCACCTTAGATGTTATTCTACCTAACCACTACGATTTAGTATACGGAACGTATCACTGTTATCACAAAAAGTTCTTGTAGAGATCCTTTTGATCTAGGTAACCCTGTTGGTTGTCGACCTGTATCTGTTGACAGTTGGGCCAGTTACGCAACCAAGTCTGCTGTCTTTTGGCTAATTGCCTAGTGGCGATAATAGCCTTTTCAACCGCTTCATCTAAACCGCAATAACCCTCAAAATAATCCCATAACTGTCGGTAGCCTGCAGCTCTAATTGAGGGCAAATCAGCATGCAGATCACCACGCCGAAATAACTGCTCTACCTCAGAAGCAAAACCTGCCTCCATCATAGCCATAAAACGCTGTTCTATACGTTGATGAAGCAAGGCTCTATTTTGCATCACTAGCGCATATTGACGAACGTCATAATCTTGTTCGATACCGCCTTGAGATTGACTTTGTAATTCTGAAAGCGGTGTACCGGTAATTTTGTAGACCTCAAGGGCTCGCTGAATACGTTGCGAATGATTTGGATGCAATTTTTCTGCAGTTATTGGATCAACTAACTGCAACTGCTGGTGAACACTTGCCCAACCTTCCCTGTCTGCCTGCTCCTGAATACCTTTTCGGATATCTGCATCTGCGGATGGCAAATCAGATAGTCCCTCAAGTAACACTTTAAAGTATAGCATGCTACCGCCAACTAGCAGGGGTATTCGCCCCATACTGTGGATATCGGCTATTTCTTTTTTGGCATCATTAGCAAAGTCAGCGGCACTGTAAGCGTCGGCAGGATCACAAAAGCTAAGTAATCGATGTGGTGCTTTGCTTAAGGTTTCGGAATCAGGTTTGGCGGTACCTATATCCATCTGCTGATATATTTGCGCCGAATCGACATTAATAAGCTCAACTGGCAGGTGTTCAAGCAGTGAGATAGCAAGGTCAGTCTTGCCACTCGCTGTTGGCCCCATCAAAAAGATAACCGGTAGTTGCTGTTGATTAGCCAAGTTAATTCTCAACGCCCGCGCAAAAAGAGCTTGTCTAGCTCGTCGAGGCTAAGCTGAAAGTAGGTAGGTCGCCCGTGGTTACATTGACCACTGCGCTCGGTGGCTTCCATGTCGCGCAACAGCGCATTCATTTCTGGGATACTGAGTTTACGGTTTGCTCGCACTGAGCCATGACAGGCCATGGTTGAAAGTATTTCATTGATTTGATGCCTGATTCGCTCTGAGGTGCCATGCTCAAGCACATCTGATATAACATCACGCAACAAACTTTCAACTTGGGTTCCACGCAATAGTGCTGGGATTTCTCGAACAACTATATTTTCTGCGGCTGCTCGCTCAACTAAAAAGCCCAATCGCTTAAAAACTTCGGGATTTTGCTCTACAGCATCGGCTTCTCGCTGGCTGACAGACAGACTTTCTGGCACTAGTAACGGCTGAGATATTAGCCCTTCTTTATCAAAATCTATTTTCATTTGCTCATAGGTTATGCGCTCATGAGCAGCATGCATATCGACAACGATCATTCCCTGCTCATTTTCGGCCAGAATATATATGCCCTTTAATTGCGCTATAGCAAACCCTAATGGCGGAATAGTGGCGGATTCTTGGTCTGCGTTATCGCCATACAGCGATTGATAGGCATGCATTGGCGTATTAACCGACTGCCCTTGAAAACCTGAAGTCTGGGGCGAGAAACTATAGCCGCTTGAGGCTGGCGCCAAGCCCATTGATGATTGAGTGGGAATGGTTTCTTCTGCTAACAGACTCTGGCCTTCATTTGACTGAAGATGATCCTGTGGTCGGTCTTTGGCCAAAACTTTTTGCAGGGTACCTGAAACAAAACCATGTATTGATCGACTGTCTCTAAAGCGAACCTCATGTTTGGTAGGATGCACGTTTACATCCACATCTTTGGGTTCGATCTCTAGGAATAAAACAAAAGCGGGATGACGACCGTGATAGAGAACATCTTGATAAGCCTGTCGCACCGCATGGGACACCACTTTATCGCGAATACTGCGACCATTGACAAAAAAGTGTTGCAGATCGGTCTGACTTCTTGAAAAAGTCGGCAGGCCAATCCAACCCCAAAGCCGAATTCCAGCTCGCTCATTATCTATATATAGCGCCTGCTCCATAAAAGGTTTGCCACAGATATCAGCAACCCGCTTTTCTTGTTCAAGCACAGTTTCTGCAGGCCGAAGATTAAGGTTAACTCGCTGATTATGTTTTAGGCTAAAAGCCACCTGCATATGACTCAGCGCTAGCTTTTTGGCGTAGTCGTCAATTCGATTATATTCGGTGGTTTCGGTACGCAAAAATTTTCGTCTGGCAGGAGTATTGAAGAACAGATCTCGCACATCGACGCTTGTCCCGGCTGGATGGGCAGCCGGCTGAACATCAACCGCCATATCTCGCCCCTCACTAACAGCTTTCCAGGCCTGACTTTCTCCGTTATTAGAGGTCAGGGATAGACGTGAAACTGAGGCTATACTAGCCAGGGCCTCACCTCTAAAACCCAGTGTGCCAACCGCTTCTAAATCATCGATATCTGAGATCTTACTGGTAGCGTGACGACTTAGCGCCAATGCCATATCTGACTGCTCTATGCCACAGCCATTGTCGCGAACACAGAGTCGCTTAACACCGCCCTGCTCAACTTCTATATCTATTCGCGTGGCACCGGCATCGAGACTGTTTTCTACTAGCTCTTTAAGCACTGATGCCGGACGCTCAACCACTTCACCTGCCGCTATCTGGTTAGCGAGTTGTGGGCTTAGGGTATTAATTGTTGGCATAGCCTCGTGTCCGTTTTAAATGTTTTAGCGACCGGGAATCGCGATTTCCTGACCTACGCGAATTTTACTGGATGACATATTATTGTAGCGCATAAGTTTGCTCATTGAGATTTTATACTGAGCTGATATTTCTGACAGTGTATCGCCCCGAGCAACAATATAACGCAATGGTTTACCACTCATTACTTTAGCCAGTTTCGTACCCTCTGGCGGATGCTCAGAATAGTATTGATCTAGCCCATTATAAATAGCTTTTGCCATTCGCTGCTGATAATTGGCACTGGCAAGTTTGCGCGCTTCTTTGGGGTTAGAAATAAAACCTGTTTCGATCAATAGAGAGGGAATGTCTGGCGACTTTAAAACCAAAAAGTTGGCCTGCTCGACTTTCTTTTTATGTAGTCTTGCAACCGAGCCCATTTGTTTTAGTACCTGCTTACCCGCATCAAGGCTAGTACTCATAGTGGCAGTCATGGATAAATCTAGAAGAACACCGGCTAACATTTCATCCTTGTCTTCTAGATTTAATGCCGTACCACCACCAATTAAATCGGCACTATTTTGTTTTTTCGCCAAAAATCTGGCAGCTTCACTGGATGCTCCTCTATTAGACAGCGCATAGACTGAGGCGCCGTTGGCGCGGGGATCGGTAAACGCATCAGCGTGTATAGAAATGAAAAAATCAGCCTTATTATCTCGCGCTATTTGCGTGCGCTTGCGATGAGCCAAAAAGTAGTCGCCGGTTCGTATCAAAACACCTTTATAGTTAGGGTCTTTATCGAACAGTTTTTTAAGACGTTGTGAAATTTGTAAAACCACAATTTTTTCTCGCATACGATTTGGACCCAGTGCCCCGGGATCCACACCGCCATGACCCGCGTCAATTGCGATTACAATTTCACGATCCGTTTGCTCGACTACCTCTTCAACCGAACGACTTTTACTCAGTTGTTTAGCCGTGAGATCAACCACCAAACGGTTACTGTATTGCTCATTTGCCGCAAGCGTAAATGACTTATGGCTAACTGCCTGTTTTAAGTCTAAAACGATACGTATGTCTTTGCCCTTGCGGTGGGCAGCTCGCATTTTACTAATTGGGCTATCTTTAAGCTTTAAATGTGACAACGAGGGTTTTTGAGGCACATTTGCCACATCGATCACTAGGCGCCTTGGGTTATCTAATTGAAAAACTTTGTAGTCTATGGCGCCACTTATATCGAACACAATTCGAGTTTTTTCTGAAATCTGTGATAAGCGAACCGAACTTATTTCTGCGGCATTCAGTGATGTGATAAACGCCCCACTGAATAGAAGAGACAAAATACCTAGGGTAGCGAAAACTATTTTTAATGGTTTTAGAAATTGCACCAACTTTACCCTAATTAATGTTTATTATTGCTGTAATAAATTTATACATCGCTTGCCAGACTCAGTACTTGAATCAAGGGTCACTTGGCGACCAGATCCATTAAGCTGTATACCAATTGATAGATCCGGCAGAGGAATATAACTCCCTCCGTTTTCTGGCCATTCTATTATGCACAACTTAGCCTCTGATAGGTAATCAGAAAAACCAATATGCTCTAGCTCTTCTGGGTCTGTTAAACGGTATAAATCAAAATGGTAAATCTTACCTATTGCAAGTTGGTAGGGCTCTACCAAGGTATAGGTCGGGCTTTTAACGGCGCCTTGATGACCAAGCCCCTGCAATATGCCTCGGCTAATAGTTGTTTTTCCCGCACCTAAGTCCCCATTTAGCAAAATAAGTAATGGCGAATCTATTTTGCCCATTGCAGCCGCCAGTTGCGCCCCAAAATTTACCATTTTGGACTCACCGTCAAGGGCTACTGATCGCTGTATATCAGCATTGGCTAAAGCCATTATTGGAACTCCTGATTGAGTAACTTTTGCAAGTAGGGTAAAAGATCTGTGGCCGCAACACCTCGGTAACCCGAATCATCAACTAGCCTATCCGCCGCCGCTGAGTGCAAACAACACCCGAGTTCTGTGGCATCTTGTAGGCTTAGACCCTGAGCAACTAGGCTGCCAATTATACCGCTTAATAGGTCGCCCATTCCGGCTGTTGCCATACCGGGATTACCATAGGGGCAAACCTTAATTATTTGATCGGCACCTGCAATTAAAGTTCCTGAGCCTTTTAATAAAACCACAGCGTTGTATTTTTGCTGTAACTGCTGCACTGCCGAAAAGCGATCAGCCTCAACTTCAGCTACGCTGACACCTAATAATCGCGCGGCTTCACCAGCATGCGGAGTTAAAACCCAAGAGTGATCTGTGGTTTTGATCACTCGGCCGTCTGCAAGAATATTTAGGGCATCGGCATCCAACACCATCGGCAAACCCGATGCGACGGCTTTTTGCAGCAATTGCTCTGACCATGATGATCGCCCAAGACCCGGACCTACAACTAGTACCGATGGTTTTTCTAGCCAAGGCTCCAGCTGCTGACCTGAAGTTACACCACAGGCCATAATTTCTGGACGACGAGCCAGTATATTAGCTATGTGTTGAGGTTGGGTCGCAACCGAGGTTAGACCACTACCAGCTCTTACACTTGCTTCGGCAGCGATAGATGCCGCGCCGCCATAGCCGTGATCGCCACCAATTACCATGCAGTGACCTCTCTTGTTTTTGTACTCATCGCCAACAAACTGTGGCATCAATTCGAGCAATTCAAATAGATCCAATAATTTAGCTGCGGGCTGATATCGTGCATATATATGCTCTGAAATATCCAGTGAGTGATAGATCACTTCACCGCAAAGCGCTGGCCCTTTAGCGGTAAATAATCCCTGTTTAGCAGCGACAAAGGTTACTGTTATATCTGCTGAAACTGCATTGTCATGAACCGCGCCAGTATCTGCATTGAGCCCTGAGGGTATATCCATGGATAAAACCGGTAATTCAGCGGCATTAATTAGCTCGATAGCTTGATCGAAGGGTTTACGCAGCTGACCCTTGTAACCAATACCTAAAAGACAATCGACAATAACCCCTTCTTGAATGACTAAATTGGCATTAAAGTCGGAAAGAGAAACATTATTTTGCTGTGCATATTGTCGAGCTCGAAGCGTTTCAGCAGACATTTTTTTTGTATCTGCCAACTCAACTATTTGCACTGGAATAAGTTTCTGTGCCGCTCGAGCAGCTAAGATATAGCCATCACCCGCATTATTACCCGAGCCACAGAATACCGTGATTAAGCTGGGCTGACCAAAGGCCTCTAGTAATTCATCGAATGCGGCCATACCGGCTCGATTAATTAGTTTTATGGCCTTATTGTCCAGTTGAGCAATGGCTTCTTGGTCAATTTCTCGAATGGTTTGGGCAGTGTAAAGGTTATCTTGTATCTGGCTATCTAATAGAAAATGCGACATATTGTTTATATCTCAGTAAAATTGCAGCAATTATAAGTTAGATTAACCGAGAACTCATGCCTGAAACTAAGCAATTTGACAACTTTGACGCACAGTCACTTCAACAACTTGCCGACAACATTAAAAATTGGGGTGAGGATTTGGGGTTTCAGCAGGTTGCAATTGTTAAGCCCAACTTAGATGAAGCATCTCAACGCTTGCGACTATGGCTTGATAATAGTTATCAGGGCAGCATGAATTGGATGTCGGAGCATGGCGATAAGCGCTTTAAAATCGACAAATTAGTGGCCCGGACTCTAAGAGTAATTTCTGTGAGAATGGATTATTTAGCCGATGAAAATATGGTGGCTGTTTTAAAAGACAGTAACAAAGCTTATATTTCACGCTATGCACTAGGCCGTGATTATCATAAGTTAATACGTAAACGTCTAGCGGAATTAACCCGCAAAATCGAAGAGCAACTACCTGAGTTAAATCTATCTCAGCGACCCTTTGTTGATAGCGCTCCAGTAATGGAAAAACCCCTCGCAGAACAGGCGGGGTTGGGATGGATTGGTAAAAATAGTCTTTTGATCAATAACAAGGCGGGGTCTTGGTTTTTTCTTGGCGAAATATATACCTCTGTTCCCTTGCCAGTAGATAACTTAGAGCAACCCGACCGCTGTGGTAATTGTCGCGCCTGCCTCAAAGTGTGCCCTACTGATGCTTTTCCAGAGCCCTATGTGCTGGATGCTAGAAAGTGTATCTCTTATCAAACAATTGAGAACAAAGAGGCTATTCCCGAAGCGTTTCGCCCGCTAATGGGCAATCGTGTTTTTGGCTGTGATGATTGTCAGATTATCTGCCCTTGGAACCGCGGGGCGCCAAAAACCAAGGAAATGGATTTTTCACCGCGTCACAATTTAGATAATTCTGATCTATTAACCCTTTTTCAATGGACCGAAGATGAGTTTTTAAGCAAGACAGAAGGCTCAGCCATTCGCCGTATTGGGTATCAGCGCTGGCTGCGCAATCTTGCCGTGGGGCTTGGCAATGCCGATGGCTCTCCAGCAATTTTGCAACAGCTGGAACAAACCGCTCAGAATTCTTCAGAATTAGTAAAAGAACATGTGGATTGGGCTATACAGCAACAGCGCCAAAAAATAGCGGCTATGGCTGAATAAATACTTTTCGGTAATAGGCTAACTCAGCGATAGAGTCATGGATATCATCCATCGCAAGATGAGAGCCCTTTTTATTAAACCCATTCATTAGCTCCGGCTTCCAGCGCCGAACGAGTTCTTTTAAAGTGCTGACATCAAGGTTACGATAGTGAAAATAGTTGGCTAGTTCAGGCATATACCGCACTAAAAAACGACGATCTTGACCAATAGAATTACCACACATAGGTGACATACCCTCAGGAACCCATTGCTTTAGAAAATCCAGTGTAGCTAATTCAGCCTGCGCCTCAGTTACAGTGCTGTTAAGCACACGTTCGGTAAGACCTGATTTACCGTGCTGATTGGTGTTCCATTCATCCATCGCCTGAATAAGCTCGTTGGATTGATTAATCGCTATGGAGGGTCCCTCGGCTAGAACATTGAGTTCAGAGTCTGTTACCACCGTGGCAATTTCAATAATCCGCTCCTTTTGTGGATCTAAACCGGTCATTTCGAGGTCGATCCAAATTAGATTAAGGTTTTGATTTGTCATTTACCCAGTTCCCTAGCTGTGCGCTAAATTTCTATTGCGGTGATTATGCTATATGCTTACCCGCTAGACCACCAGAAATGATATGGTATAGGTGTGAATATTAATGGTTCGTAATAAATGAGCAATCGAAAACTGAGCAAACGTCAGCAGGAACGAATAAAATCGATCCAAAATCGTCGGCGTGAGCAAGCAGAATCGAAAAAAAACCTTGACGATAAGGCGCTTGAAAGCCTTGATGGACTGGGCGCTGAAACCAGCGGCACGGTAATCACTAACTATGGAAGCCAAGTCGATATTGAGGGGCATTCTGAACCCTTTACTGGGCAGATAATACGCTGTTTTGTAAGAGCTAATATTCCAACCCTAGTCACTGGCGATAATATTGTCTGGAGACCAGCCGAGCCGCAGGGTGTTGTGGTCGCCCTAGAGCCTCGCCAATCCGAATTAATTAGACCAGACAACTACGGTAAATTACGCCCTGTGGCAGCTAATATAGACCGTATTGGCGTCGTTTTTGCGGTTCAACCTGAGCCCAAATGTAATCTTATAGATCGTTATTTGGTTGCCGCTGAAGCACAGGGAATTGAACCCTTTCTGATACTCAATAAAATCGATCTTTTAAATCAACAAACAAATTCAGATATTGATTCTATAATGTCTAGCTATCAAGCAATTGGCTATAAGGTTATTTGTGTATCGGCCATAGACAACGGCGGCATGGATCAACTGCAAGATTATTTAACGGATAAAAGCTGCATCTTTGTCGGTCAATCCGGGGTTGGTAAATCGTCTTTGATTAATCAGCTTGTTCCCGATAATAACAGTGCCGTGGGCCCTTTATCTGAAGCTACAAACGAGGGAACTCACACGACCACTGCCTCTAAATTAATTCATTTGGATAAAGGCGGTGCCATTATTGATTCACCTGGAATCAGAGAATTTGCTCTCACCCATTTAAATCAAGAAGAAATTATTCATGGCTTTAAAGATTTTCGACCTTTCTTAGGCCACTGTAAGTTCCGCGACTGTAAACACGAAAATGATGCAGGCTGTGCATTAGTTGCAGCTGTTGCCGCTGGCAAGCTTCAGCAACAGCGACTGGATAACTATCGACAGATTATTAATAGTTTGGATAATTAATTTTTTCGGTGATTAAACTATCGTGAAATCTGTTAAAATTGACATTATATTTATCATCTAAATAATCACTATGAACCATCTTATTGAACCCGAAGCGCTAAAAGATCAATTGGGCACGCCAGACTTAATCATTGTCGATTTGTGTAATCCATCGCTGTATCAACAGCAACATGTGCCCGGGGCTGTGCATCTCTCTGGTCAGCACTTGATTGCCGGTATTCCTCCCGTGCCTGGTGCCTGCCCAGAAATTTCCAAACTATCCGCAGTCATGTCTTATTTGGGGATAGATCATTCAAAAAAAGTGGTCCTTTACGATGATGAAGGCGGCGGCTGGGCCGGAAGAATGGCGTGGTCGATGGATCTTTTGGGGTTGGACAATTGGCAATACCTAAATGGCGGTATTGTGCCTTGGATTAAAGAGGGATTTCCCACTGAGTCTAGCGCGAACCAACCCAATAGTATTGAGGTTGATGCGGTAATTGTGCCCTGCGCAAAAACAAGAATTGTGGCTGATGAAATTATTGCCTCAATAGATAATGCTGACTTTGCGGTATGGGATGCACGCAGCTCTGGAGAATACACCGGTGATACTATTCGCTCTGCTCGTGGGGGGCATATACCCAATGCCATTAACCTCGAGTGGACAATGCTAATGGACCGAGAAAAGAATTTACGCATCCGCGATGATGCTCAACAAATTCTCGATAATTTAGGGCTGAGCAAAGACAAAGAAATTGCGACACACTGTCAAAGTCATCACCGCTCAAGCTTTACTTATATGGTGGCAAAGATCCTTGGTTATGATCGTATTCGCGGCTATGATGGCTCGTGGGGCGAATGGGGAAACCTAGAGCACACCCCAGTTGAACTAGGCCCTAAATAATAGAGAACAATACTATGGATCATCGCGCTGAATTATTTGTCGCATTGCAACGCCTACTGCCAAAACATGCACTTTCAAGGTTAATCGCCAAACTGGCGGAATCTAAAATTATTTGGTTAAAAAACCTACTGATCAATCGTGCTATTAAAACCTTTGATATTAATATGGACGAGGCGATTAGCGACGATTTAACAAGCTATGACAGCTTTAATGCTTTTTTTACTCGTCAATTGAAGCCAGAAGCTAGGCCTTTAGATAAGGGCGCAAAGGTAATTACATCGCCGGCTGATGGCGTTATCAGTCAAGCCGGAAAAATAGTGGAAAATAAAGTGTTGCAGGCGAAGAATGTAGATTACTCACTCGCCCGTTTGGTGGGTGATTCAAATCAAGCAAAGCACTATGAAAATGGCATTTTTTCAACTATTTACCTATCACCAAAAGACTACCATCGGGTACATATACCGGCGGATGGTCAGCTTTTGAACTCAAGGTATATTCCTGGCGAGCTATTTTCAGTGAATCAGCAAACCGCAGAAATGGTACCCAACTTATTTGCCCGCAACGAACGACTGGTATGCGAATTCAAATCGGAACAGTTGGGGTATTTTTCAGTTATTTTTGTCGGCGCAATGTTGGTCGCGGGAATTGAAACTGTATGGGGCGGCATGGAAAAGCCGGGTCCCGGCGCAGTGAGGGAAACCGACCATAGCGATCAAGAAATATACTTTTCCAAGGGCGATGAAATTGGGCGATTTAAATTTGGTTCTACGGTTATCTTATTATTCCCAGAGAACTCGGTCACTCTCAATAAAAATATTGCAGCGACTAATCCAGTTAATGTGGCAGAAAAATTTGCGCTGATTAATAGCTAAATATCTTGTATGAAAGGCGTTTAAGAACGTTATTTCGCGGAGTGTGTTTGAACCGCATCCACCAGAACCTTAACCTTATCAGGATTAATATCCGGGGTAATACCATGGCCAAGATTGAAAATATGCCCTGGATTATTACCAAATGATGCCAGAATAGTTTTCGCCTCAGCTTCTATAGAGCTATCGCTGCCACGCAGAACGGACGGATCCATATTGCCCTGCAAGGCAACACGGTCTCCCACTAACTGACGCGCAAAACCTATATTGGTCGTCCAATCCAATCCCAAACAGTTACAGCCACTATCAGCCATAGCCGATAACCATTGACCGCCACCTTTAGTAAACAGAATAACCGGTACCTGACGACCCTCAGATTGCGTATTTAATCCAGCGACAATCTTTTGCATATAGGCCAGTGAAAACTCTTGATAGGCAGCATGGCTAAGCACCCCACCCCAAGTATCAAAAATTTGAACCGCTTGAGCGCCACTGGCAATCTGGGCATTGAGATAATCAATCACTGATAGGGCTAATTTATCGAGCAATTGATGCAGCAATTCAGGTTGGGTGTAGAGCATGGTTTTGGCACGAGCAAAATCTCTGCTGCTTTGCCCCTCAATCATATAGGTTGCCAACGTCCAAGGACTGCCAGAAAAACCTATAAGTGGCACACGACCATTGAGCTCACGGCGAATTGTCGATACCGCATCGGTAACATAGGTTAAATCAGAGGCAGTGTTGATAACTTCAAGCTGTTCAATATCTTTTTCTGTGCGAACAGGCTTGCGAAACTTTGGACCTTCACCCTCAGCAAAGTAAAGCCCCAAGCCCATAGCATCGGGAATAGTAAGGATATCAGAAAAAAGGATAGCTGCATCGAGCTCAAAACGTTCGAGTGGCTGAAGCGTAACCTCGCAAGCCAGCTCGGTATTTTTGCAGAGACTCATAAAGTCCCCTGCCTGAGATCTTGTTGCTCTGTATTCAGGCAAATAACGCCCAGCTTGGCGCATAATCCAGATAGGTGTTCTATCCACCGGCTGACGCATCAACGCTTTAAGAAAGCGATCGTTTTTAAGCTCTGTCATTAACTACTCTATCAGTAAAGTGTTGGCTACTAGGCGTTTAGACGTCCAGATAGTCTAGGATACCTTCAGCTGCCTGACGACCTTCCCATACAGCGGTTACAACCAAATCTGAACCGCGAACCATATCACCACCAGCAAATACCTTAGGGTTGGTGGTTTGGAAGGCATAGGTCTGCTCTTCAGGAGCCACAACACCGCCCCAATCGGCTGTATCGACTTTGACATCGTTTAACCAGCTTGGTGGGCTTGGCTTAAAGCCAAAGGCAACCAGAACAGCATCAGCGGGAATAATCTCTTCACTACCGGGAATAAGCTCTGCTCGGCGACGACCATTAGCATCTGCTTCACCCATCTGAGTAGAAACAACTTTTACGCCACTAA
>JBMZFJ010000006.1:0-52624 GCA_049615345.1 Porticoccaceae bacterium
AAACCCAAGAATGGTTAGAAGCGTTTGACTCAATTTGTCGAGCGCAAGGAAGCGACAGAGCTTCTTATATATTAAGTCAATTACAAGCTCGTGCTACTAATACTGGTGTTGGCTTACCTCAATCGATCACCACGCCTTATTGCAATACAATACCAGCTAACAAAGAGAAGGTAATGCCTGGCGACCTGTTTATGGAGCGCCGCGTTAGATCTTTGATTCGCTGGAATGCTCTTGCCATGGTTATGCGTGCTAATAAGCAGAGTGAAGGCATTGGCGGTCACATTGCTAGCTTTTCATCAGCTGCTACACTGTATGATATTGGTTTTAACTACTTCTTCAGAGGTTCTGAGGGTGAAAATCTTGGTGATTTAGTTTTCTTCCAGGGCCATAGTGCTCCAGGTATGTATGCTAGATCATTCCTTGAAGGTAGACTTTCAGAGGATCAGCTAGATAGCTTCCGCCGTGAAGTCGATGGCAATGGGCTTTCTTCTTATCCCCACCCATGGTTGATGCCGGACTATTGGCAGTTCCCAACAGTTTCTATGGGTCTTGGTCCTATCCAAGCCATTTATCAAGCTCACGTTATGCGTTACTTGTCAGCTCGAGGCCTTGTGGCTCGGGGTGATCGTAAGGTATGGGCATTCTTGGGTGACGGTGAGTGTGATGAGCCAGAAAGTTTAGGCGCTATCTCTCTAGCCGGTCGTGAAGAACTAGAGAATCTTGTTTTTGTTATTAACTGTAACCTACAGCGGCTTGATGGCCCTGTTCGAGGTAATGGCAAAATTATGCAGGAACTTGAAGGTGTATTCCGCGGTGCGGGTTGGAATGTTATTAAAGTAGTTTGGGGTCGTCACTGGGATCAACTACTTGAAAAAGACAAATCTGGTTTGCTGATCAAACGTATGAATGAAGTTTGTGATGGCGAGCTGCAAAACTACAAATACAATGGCGGTGCTTATACGCGCGAGCATTTCTTTGGCAAATACCCTGAGTTATTAGAACTTGTTAAAGATATGACTGATGAGCAGATTATGGCGCTTAACCGAGGTGGACACGATCCATACAAGGTATATGCCGCCTATGCTGAAGCATCAGCGAGTAAAGGTAAGCCAACAGTTATTCTTGCGCAAACTGTTAAGGGTTATGGTTTGGGTGATGCGGGCGAAGCTGCCAATGATACTCACTCTGTTAAAAAGCTCGATATGGACAGCTTACGCAAGTTCCGAGATCGTTTTGGTATTCCAATACCGGATGATCAGCTAGAGACAGTCCCTTACTACAAGCCGGCTGAAGATAGCCCTGAAATTGCCTATATGAAAGGCCGTCGTCAGGAGCTTGGTGGTCCATTGCCAGCCCGTAAGGCAGATTTTGAGCCAATGACTGCGCCGCCACTCTCTGCCTTTAAAAAGCAACTTGAAAGTTCAGGTGAGCGTGAAATTTCAACGACTATGGCGTTCGTTCGCGTTCTTTCGTCTTTAGTTAAAGATAAGAATATTGGTAGTCGTGTAGTACCTATTGTTCCCGATGAAGCGCGAACTTTTGGTATGGAAGGTATGTTCCGTCAGTTGGGTATTTATACCTCTGCAGGTCAGAAGTATGTTCCTCACGACCATCAGCAAATTATGTACTACAAGGAAGACAAGAAAGGCGTGATTCTCGAAGAGGGTATCAACGAAGCAGGTGCTATGTCTGCTTGGTTAGCTCTAGCTACCTCATACAGCACTAACTCATGCCCCATGATTCCTTTCTATATCTTCTATTCAATGTTTGGTTTCCAACGTATAGGCGATCTTGCTTGGGCGTCTGGTGATAGTCAGGCAAGAGGCTTCCTTATTGGTGCTACTGCCGGCCGAACTACCCTTAATGGTGAAGGTCTACAGCATCAGGATGGACACAGTCTTATTTTGGCTAATACCATCCCTAATTGTAAGAGTTACGATGCTACCTTTAGCTATGAGTTAGCCGTGATCGTTCAAGACGGCGTTAAGCGCATGTTTGAAGATCAAGAAAACTGCTTCTACTATCTTACAACTATGAATGAAAACTATACTCAGCCTGCGATGCCTGAAGGCGCAGAAGAGGGCATAGTTAAGGGTATGTACAAATTTGCAGAAGCCGGTAAAGGTGACAAGAAAGTTACTCTTATGGGGGCTGGCACTATTTTAAATGAAGTAATTGCCGCTGCAGAAATTCTAAAAGATCAGTTTGATGTCCAATCTGACATTTGGAGTTTAACCAGTGTTAATGAGTTGGTTCGTGAAGGTCAGTCAGTCGATCGCTGGAACCTTTTACACCCAACTAAGAAAGCTAAAACAGCTTATATTACACAGCAATTAGGCGACTGTAAGGCGCCTGTTATTGCTTCAACTGACTATATGAAAGCCTACTCTGAGCAGATGCGTGCCTATATAGAGCAACCATTCTATGTACTCGGAACAGATGGCTTCGGTCGAAGTGATAGCCGAGCAGCACTGCGTCATTTCTTTGAAGTGGATCGTAACTTTGTCGTTATTTCAGCCCTTAAAGCTTTGGCTGATCAGGGTACAATTAAGGCTGCTGTGGTAGAAAAAGCAATTAAGACATTGGGTATAGATCCCGAGAAACCTAATCCATTGTATTTGTAATAGTTGGGACTGTAATTAACAAATAGAAAGACTATTTATAAAGGGCGATTTAAGTGGCAATAGAAATTGTAACAATTCCTGATTTAGGTGGCGCAGAGTCGGTAGAGGTAATCGAACTATGTGTATCAGTGGGCGACTCTGTTGAGCAAGAAGACTCTCTAGTGGTTTTAGAGTCTGATAAGGCTTCTATGGATGTCCCTAGTCCAGTTGATGGTGCTGTTGTTAAGTATTTGGTGGCAGAAGGCGATACAGTGAAAGTTGGCGACGCTATTGCAGAAGTAGAAACTGCTGATGCTGAATCTACCGCTGAGCCAACTGCTGAGACGCCTGAGGTAGAGCCAGTTGTTGCTGAAACAGAAACAACTGATCCTGTAGCAGAAGCGCCTGTTGCAGCTAGCGAAGCTTCTACATCAGAACAGATTGCTCTGGTGCCAGACATTGGTAGCGATGACAAGGTTGAGTTGATTGAGGTTTCTGTTGCTGTAGGTGATCAGGTTGAAGAGGGTGATACCCTTGTAGTACTTGAATCTGATAAGGCCACGATGGATGTACCTTCAACCCTAACTGGCACAGTTTTGAGCATTATCGCCAAAGAGGGTGATAAGTTAGGTACTGGAGATCAGGTTGCAGTTATTGAGGTTACTAGTGGTGGCTCTGAGGCAGTTGAGTCGGCTGATGAGGCATCTGAGCCTGCTCCAGCTGCGCCAGTAGCATCAACACCCGCACCTGCTCAAAAGCCCGTCGCTCCGGCTGCTGTTGCTCCTGCGCCTTTAACCAATGATTCTTCTGATATTTATGCTGGCCCAGCAGTTCGCTTGCTAGCTAGAGAGCTTGGGGTTGACCTATCTCAGGTAACTGGAACGGGCCCACGTGGTCGTATCCAAAAAGATGATGTTAATAATTTTGTGAAATCTGCCTTACAGTCAGGCTCAAATGCTTCTGGCGGTGCTGGCATCCCACAGGTCCCAGCCACCGACTTCAGTCAGTTTGGTGAAATTGAAACCGTTAAGCTATCTAAAATTCAGAAAGTTACTGCCGATAATATGCAGCGTAACTGGTTAAACGTGCCACATGTTACTCAATTTGATGATGCAGATATCACGGATCTAGAAGCCTTCCGCAAATCTCTTAAAGCCGAAGGTGAAAAGCGCGGCATTAAAGTAACTCCGGTTGCCTTCTTAATTAAAGCTGCAGCTGCAGCCCTAGCTGCAAACCCAGAATTTAATCGTTCACTTGCGGGTGACGGTGAAAATTATGTTCAAAAACACTATATCAATATTGGTATGGCAGTAGATACCCCTCGCGGACTTGTTGTTCCAGTTATCAAAGACGCGGATAAGAAGGGAATTTGGGAGATATCATCCGATGTAATCAGCATGGCAACCCTTGCGCGTGATGGTAAATTAAAGCCCAATGATATGCAGGGTGGATGTTTTACTATCTCAAGTCTGGGCGCTATTGGTGGCAATGGCTTTACGCCGATTGTTAATAGCCCTGAAGTAGGTATTTTAGGTGTGTCTAAATCACAGATGAAGCCTATATGGGATGGTTCTGACTTTCAGCCAAAATTAATGCTTCCTCTAGCCTTGTCCTATGATCATCGTGTAATTAACGGTGGTGATGCCGGTCGCTTTATGACTTATTTGGTTAAGATTCTCAGTGATATAAGGCACATGACATTATAGGTTTGACATTAGTTAAATCTAAGTAAGATTGGAAAAGGCCCATATTTGGGCCTTTTTTATTATTCAGCCAAGGTATTAAAAGTATAAATTTACGTGATTGTTATGGATTTAAGGTATGATACATCGCTTAGATTTAGACTATATTTTTACGCTAAAAACATTATTTAATTTGGAGAGCAATTGATGATCATTAAACCTCGCGTTCGTGGCTTTATGTGTATAACAACTCACCCAACCGGTTGTGAGGCCAATGTCGTTAATCAAATCAATTATATTAAATCTCAGCCAAAGATAGACATGCCCAAGCGCGTTTTAGTGATTGGCTCATCAACCGGCTATGGTCTTGCTGCTCGTATCTCTGCAGCCTTTGGCGGTGGCGCTTCAACTCTGGGTATATTTTTTGAAAAGCCTGGAACCGATAGAAAACCTGGAACAGCGGGTTGGTACAACAGTGCAGCATTTCACAAAATGGCCGAACAAGATGGTCTCTACGCTAAAAGTATTAATGGTGATGCTTTTTCTAACGAAATAAAGCAAAAAACGATTGAAACCATTAAGCAAGATTTAGGTCAGGTTGATCTTGTCATCTACAGCCTTGCTGCACCCCGACGACAGCACCCGGATACTGGCGAAGTATATAACTCAACCCTCAAGCCGGTGGGTAAAGATGTCACCATGTTAGGTGTCAATACCGATAAAGAAGAAGTTCAAGAATTCAGTCTCGAAGCTGCTAACCAGCAAGAAATTAACGATACGGTTGCGGTCATGGGTGGGGAAGACTGGCAGATGTGGACCGATGCCCTGCAAGAAGCAGATGTGTTGGCTGAAGGCGCTAAAACAACAGCCTTTACCTACATTGGTGAAAAAATAACTTGGGATTTATATTGGGACGGCACAATTGGTCAAGCTAAAAAAGATCTTGATAAAAAGGTCTTAAATATTCGAAACCAGCTTCAATCATCTGGTGGTGATGCGCGTGTCTCTGTTCTTAAAGCAGTTGTAACCCAAGCCAGTTCAGCTATACCTATTATGCCACTGTATTTAGCAATGTTATTTCAAGAGATGAAGAAGGCAGGAACACACGAAGGCTGTATTGAGCAACTTTATCGCTTATTTACCGAGTGTTTGTATTCTGATGCCCCTCGTTTAGATGAAGAGGGACGCCTGAGAGTCGATGAGCTAGAACTTGATCCAGCCATTCAAGATGCCGTAACTAACAGTTGGGCGGCTATCAGCAACGAAACTCTAGCTGATTTAACAGATCTTGATGGCTATAAAACAGAATTCTTGAATCTATTTGGTTTTGAGATTGACGGCGTTGACTATGATGCCGATGTTAATCCGGATGTGCCTATTTCTCAGATGGTCTAAAGAAAATACTAAGAGCATTAAATATGGCATCGCAAAATACCAAGTTTAAAGCTGCTTTTTTACACCCGCGTTATTGGGGAACTTGGTTTTGGCTCGGTTTATGGCGACTTGTTACTATATTGCCATTTAGACTGCTACTGGTAATAGGTGAGCTAATAGGTTTTATTCTTTATTTATTACCTACACGTCGCAAGAAAATTGCCCGTATCAATATTCAATTATGTTTCCCAGAGCTAGATTCAGCCGCTCAAACCAGGTTGCTGAAAGAAAATTTTCGCAGTATGGGTATAGCTCTGATGGAAGTTGGAATGGCTTGGTGGTGGTCTAAACATAGATTACTAAAATTAGTTTCAGTGGAAGGCTTAGAAAATTTACAGCGGCCATCAGGTGAGGGCGTTATTCTTTTGGGCATGCATTTCACTACACTAGAGATTGGTGGTGCAGCATTAACTAGTGTGATTGAAATTGATGGTATGTATAAATCTCATACCAACCCCGTATATGATTATATCCAGCTTAAAGGAAGGCTTAGTCACAATGTTGATGGTTGTAGCCTATTTGATCGAAAGGATATGCGTGGCACCTTGAAGTCCCTTAAAGATGGCCGTGTTTTATGGTATTTGCCCGATCAAGATTATGGATTACAGCAAGGCTTGTTTGCGCCTTTTTTTGGAATACAGGCAGCAACAGTACATGCAACCTCACGAATGGCAAAGAAAGCCAATTCAGTTGTGATTCCGGTATCCTTTACACGTCTTCCTGGTGCAAAAGGTTACAAAGTGACTATCGAAACCCCTTTGGACAATTTTCCATCGAGTGATAAGTTGATTGATGCCACTAGAATTAACCAAATTATTGAAAAACATGTACGACGACAACCTGAACAGTATTTGTGGGTTCATCGAAGGTTTAAAAATCGTCCAAATGGCGAAAAAGACTACTATAATAGCTCTTCAAACAAAGTGTAGTACCTTTATAAAATGCTATGATTAGCATTTATTCATTAACAAAAGTAAGCAGGTTTCTTAAGGAGCAAAAATGATAACGGGAAGTATTGTCGCTCTTGTGACTCCAATGATTCCAGATACTCATGATGTCGATTGGGGTGCCTTACAGCGTCTTGTAGAATGGCATATAGAGCAGGGCACCCATGCATTGGTTGCTGTCGGCACTACAGGCGAATCCGCAACATTGAGTGTAGATGAGCATAGTCGCGTAATTAAGAAAGTTGTAGCTATCTCCAATGGACGTATTCCAGTTATCGCAGGAACTGGTGCAAATTGCACCAGAGAGGCTATAGTGCTGACTGAAGCAGCTAAAAATGCCGGAGCAGATGCTTGCTTGCTGGTTACCCCTTATTACAATAAACCAACTCAAGAAGGTTTATATCAGCATTACAAAACCATTGCTGAAGCGGTAGATATTGATCAGATACTCTACAATGTTCCTGGACGGACAGCTTGCGATATGCTGCCTGAAACTATACTGCGTTTAAGTGAAATTCCAAATATTGTTGGTGTTAAAGAAGCCACTGGGGATTTGCAGCGGGCTGCTTGGCTAATAGAAAAATTACCAGAGGATTTTGCTATTTACTCTGGCGATGACCACAGCGCCCGAGAATTAATGTTATTGGGTGGCCATGGAGATATTTCGGTAACGGCTAATGTTGCGCCAAAGATGATGGCGCAAATGTGTAAGGCAGCACTAAATGGGGACGCAGAGCAAGCACTTGCGATTGATCAACAGCTGCTTGCGATCCATGATGCAATGTTTGTTGAATCTAATCCTATTCCGGTCAAGTGGGCTGTCAGTCAACTGGGTTTAATTGATGATGCAATTCGTTTGCCCTTAACGCAACTTTCTGAGGCTAATCAAGTCAAAGTTAAACAGGCACTTAAAGCAGTATCGCTTGTATAGAAATAACAATTAAAAGGGTAGTAGGACTAAATTGCATGAATAATATCTCTAAATTAATAATGGCAGCCTGTTTTATGCTTACAGGCTGTAGTTGGTTAGGTATTGAGGATAATAGTAAGGATTACCTTTTGTCACCGGAAACGCAGGTTCTTGTTGTTCCAGAGCAATTAAGTTCGGCTAAATTAGGGCAGTTGTATTCTATACCAGCGGTTTCAAGTGATATTTCAACCCTAAGCTCTGCTGAAGTACCCAGACCACAGCCAATTTCTGTCAATACATTTGAACAATTAGTAAAAATTCAAAAAATTGATCAGAAACGATGGATTCTTATCAATAATAAACCCAGTGAACTCTGGCCCAGAGTACGCAATATATTGAATAAAAACGGTATTGGCTCAGAAAAAGCCGACGGTTCTTCGGGTGTTATCGAAACTACCTGGTTAAGTTATAATTCAGACCCTGACAACGTTCATAGATTTAGATTTTCTATTTCCCCCGGAGTACAGTTAAATAGCACTGAGATTTCTGTTCTTCATCAATTAAAACCTATTGATCAAGAGGCAAATAATAATTGGCCTGCTTTATCAAATGTAGATGCTAAAGAGCAGGATATGGTTTCATTCCTGGCGAATCAACTTGTTGCTCAACCTGATTATGCCTCAGTATCACTTCTTGCTCAGGATATAGGCGGTGAATCTAAGGTTGAAATCATCAAGCCAGAGGTTGCTGATCCCTATATTTTGGTCAACCTATCCTTTGATAGAACATGGGCCTCTATTAATTACTCTGTCGCACGTGGTGGCTTTACGCTTGTCGATAAGGATACAAAAAAAGGGCTACTGCTAGTAAATTACTCAGATGATATCGATGAGCAAGAATCGTCTGGGATCAGCAGTTGGTTTAGCGACAACAATAAAGAAGAGGTGCTAGCGGCTAATTACCGTATTTTAGTTGAACAAGTTGCGTCGTCGATTGAAATCAGAATCGTTAGTCTTGAGGGTGATAGTCTTGGCAAGGATATGGCCTTAAAACTCCTTAATATAGTCAGAAGTAATATGTCTTAAGGGAGATATAACCATTGCGTTTTGCCTCCCTAGGGAGTGGCAGTAAGGGTAATTCTACAATTATCCAATCTAAAACTACCTGTATTATGATCGATTGCGGTTTTTCTATTAAAGATTGCATCAGACGTTTGCAGCGTCTAGATAAAACCCCAGATGATATTGATGCTATTTTAGTTACCCATGAACACAGCGATCACTGGAAGGGTGTATTGCCTCTAGCATCACGCTATTTAATTAATGTATATATCACCGCAGGCTGTCTAAGGGCTACAGGATTCGATTCTAAGGCCTATCCTTGTGTTAATGTAATAGATAGTCATCAAACATTTAAGTTGGGCGATATTGAGGTTAAGCCAATCCCAGTGCCCCATGATGCCAATGAGCCTGTTCAATTTATTCTTGAAGACAATGAAAATCGCTTTGGTATTCTTACCGATGTTGGCTCTATTACACCCTATATAATCGAACAATATAGTGGCTGTAATGGTTTGCTCATTGAAGCCAACCATGATCTGACATTATTACAATCTGGATCATACCCAAAATTCTTAAAAGACCGCGTGAGTGGGCAGTGGGGCCATTTAAATAACCAGCAAACGGCCGCATTGATTAATCAAATTGATCAAAATTGTATTCAGCAGTTAGTTATTGGCCATATTAGTCAAAGCAACAACAACAAGCAGTTAGCTAAATCATCGATTGAAAATGTATATAAGGGTTCTGCTAATATTATTTACGCAGATCAAGAAGAAGGGTTTGACTGGTTGCAATTGAGTACGCTATAGTCCATTTTCGGTTTTGTTTTTTGCTCGCTCTGGGCAGAAGAATTATTACTTAGTTTCTATATCTATGGTTCTTTTTCCACAGATACGCCTTTTTTTTAAAACTTCACTTTATGAATGCTCTGTAAGTTATTGATTCTTACTTTGATAATTTTTAAGTCATTGTTTTATATAGTATTTTTAGTCTGTACAAAAATTAACCAATCTGTATAAAAACCGTGGTTTTTCTGGCTTAAAACCACTTGCTATACTAGTCTTCCACAAAGTTATCCACAGGTTCTGTGGATATTTTTTTGCACTATTATGGTGATAATTAGAAAGAACTAGCAATCAATTTCGAATAATGCCCTAATACTGATCATGTCTATTTTTAACTCATTATTTCGGGATGATTTTGTTTGTGTAAATTTCATAGCAAGATATAAGAAATTCGGGTTTTTTATCAACACAACTTAACAACTATGTTTAAATAGTTCTATGTCTAAAATTATAGTTACCTACGCTGATATTTGTTTTGAACAGGCTGCAAAGAATGTTTCTGATCTAATCGGCCTACCACTCGAATATTTAACACCAAATAAACAATCTGTAAGGCCGGAGGCAGACTATTGTTTGTCTTTTACCGATCAAGGTTTAGTATTTATGCCGGTCTCCAACAATCATGGTGCTATTCGCTGTGATTTTGTTTCAGGTAGCCATAAACACCGAAGAAACCATGGCGGCGGCAATGGTCAGATGATAGCCAAGGCCATTGGTGTTTCTGGTAAGTTTCACCCTAAAGTTCTAGATTTAACTGCAGGCCTAGGCTCAGATGGCTTTGTTTTAGCAAGTCTAGGCTGTAGCTTACAAATGTTTGAACGCAACCCTGTTGTTTTTCAATTACTTAAAGATGGTCTTGATCGTGCAGTTATTGCCACTGCTGAAGATATTGAGCTTGCACAAATAATGAGTCGTATAAGCTTATCTCATACCGATAGCCTAGATTATCTAAAGAAATTATCTGAGCATGATTATCCGGATGTTATTTATATAGATCCGATGTTTCCGCCGAGAAAAAAATCAGCTCAGGTTAAAAAAGAGATGCAGGCTTTACATCAAATTGTCGGCGCAGATGACGATGCGTCGCAGATACTAGAGCATGCTCTTGATAGAGCTGTGTATAGGATAGTGGTAAAGCGTCCAGCGCATTCAGATTATTTGGGTAATCAACAGCCTAGCTATTCCCTACAGGGTAAGTCTACCCGTTACGATATTTTTGCTAAGCAAAAGCTTCCAAAATAATACTTTGTAAGCTACTTATCTAAATAGGTTCTTAAGTAGTGACTGGTATATATGGGTAAGTTTATTTAAGTCATCTACAGATGCACATTCATCGATTTGGTGAATAGTTGCATTAACTGGTCCCAATTCAACCACCTGTGTGCCCATGGGTGCAATAAAACGCCCATCTGATGTGCCGCCAGCGGTTGAGAGTTCAGTATCTAAGCCGGTTACCTCTTTTACTGCCTTAACGGCGGCATCAACTAGCTCACCTTCAGTGGTTAAAAATGGCTGACCACTCAAGTGCCAATTTAATTCATAGTTAAGTTGGTGCTTGTCTAGAATCGCAACTGTGCGATCACGTAACTCTTGATTAGTAACTTCTGTAGAAAAGCGGAAGTTAAAAATAATATCTAGCTCACCAGGTATAACATTTGTGGCACCAGTGCCGCCATTGATATTGGAAATTTGGAAGCTAGTAGCAGGGAAGAAATCATTTCCTTGATCCCATTCATGTGCTGCTAGTTCGGCGAGGGCAGGGGCTGCCATATGGATCGGGTTATTAGCAAGCTGAGGATAGGCCACATGTCCCTGCTGCCCAATTATTCGCATGTTACATCCCAAAGATCCGCGGCGACCATTTTTGATCGTATCGCCGCATTGGTTGCTACTCGAGGGCTCTCCCACTAGGCAGTATTCGGGAATTAACTGCTGCTCATTTAACCACTCAACAACTTTCACCGTGCCATTTGCGGCTATACCTTCTTCATCACTAGTGATAAGAAAAGCTATACGCCCATTATGGTTCGGATTCTCTTCAACGAATTGTTCAACGGCAACAATCATAGCGGCTAATGAGCCTTTCATGTCAGCTGCGCCACGACCATAGAGCATGCCATCTTTTATGGTTGGTTCAAATGGCGGTGTTTGCCAGCTACTTTCTGGACCTGATGGAACTACATCAGTATGTCCAGCAAAACACAAAATAGGACCTGAATCACCGCGAATGGCCCAAAAATTGTCCACATCCTCAAATCTAAGATGTTGAATAGTAAATCCAATAGCAGCAAGTCTTTCAGTCATAAGCTTTTGACAGCCTGCATCCTCAGGAGTAACTGATGCTCGGGAGATTAGTTCTTTACATAAAGAAATTGTTGCGCTGTCATTAGACATAATAGGAATCCTAGAATTATTAACGCCTATTGTAGAGTTGATTCCTCTAACAGGCTAGATAGTTTTAGCTAAAATTATTTGGTTAGCTGATCTTTAGCTGCATTGATTTTAGCGGCTAAATAATCGCTGCCACCGCGATCGGGGTGTATACGTTGCATTAGGCGTTTATGGGCTTTAATAATATCTTCCTGGCTGGCTGAGGTTGGTAAACCTAAAATGTTATAGGCTTCATCATTGGAAATATCACTAAAACTATTAGATTTGAATTGACTGTCAGATTGATTGCTCGAGTTACCGCTACGAATCATATAAGCCTGCAGCAGGATAAAGGATTCTTTATCTGTTTCTTTGTATTGTTGGGATAATTCTTTGAGCTCATCAGCTGACAACTCACTGAGTCGCTTACCCTTGTAGTTACCAGTAATAACCTCGCCATCAACACTGCCATTGGCAAAATTAATGGTTACCACTAAGAATGAGGTTTTAAATTGTGATGGAGTGGTTTTAAAGCGTCCAAATAAGCGCAAAAGGGGACCTGCTCTTGTGCCCCAGATAAAAAGTGTGCGTAGAAGCGGTACCAAAGCGGCAATACCAGCACCTAGCCAGTGCATGCGCCCAGTGACAACAAAATATCCTGCAAGGGCTAGTAATAGCCAGAAGCCACTTCTCCATAGAAATGGCTTACGCTTATCATCGGCTAAATTTTTTAGATATGACCACCAATACCAGAGACCGACAATAACTGCTATTAATAGTAGAAGCTTGGGCATAGGGTAGCACTATTCCTTAACGGGTTTTTAAAACCTCACGAAGTTTATCAGCCATTTCAACTAGCGATTTTTCGGTGGTTTCCCAATCAATACAGGCGTCAGTAACAGAAACACCATATTGCATATCATCTGGATTAGAGGAAAGCTTTTGGTTACCTCCGTTGATATGACTTTCAAGCATTACGCCAATAATAGACTTATTGCCTTCTAATATTTGATTGCTAACATTGTCTAACACCAAAGGCTGAAGGTTATGGTCTTTGTTTGAATTGGCATGACTGCAATCAACCATGATATTTGGTTTAACATTAGCAGCATTTAATTCCTGTTCGCATATAGATACGCTGACAGAATCATAATTTGGCTTACCATTACCGCCGCGAAGTACAACATGAGCATTAGGGTTGCCACGGGTTTTGACAATAGAAACCTTGCCATCCGAGTTTATCCCTAAAAATCTGTGAGGGTTAGCTACAGACTGAAGTGCATTTATGGCAACCGTTAATCCACCATCGGTACCATTCTTAAAACCTATGGAAGAAGACAGACCTGAAGCCATCTCTCTATGAGTTTGAGATTCTGTAGTGCGAGCACCAATCGCTGACCAAGCAATAAGGTCTTGCATATATTGTGGCGAAATTGGGTCTAACGCTTCAGTTGCCGTCGGCAAGCCTATTTCGAGAATATCACGTAATAATTTACGACCAATATGAAGACCATCGGTGATCTTAAATGAATCATTCATGTAAGGGTCATTAATCAAGCCTTTCCAACCGACTGTTGTACGGGGCTTTTCAAAATAGACACGCATAACTATATACAAGCTATCGCTGACTTGGTCTGCAAGCTTTTTAAGTCTTAGGGCATATTCATGCGCTGCATCTAGATCATGAATAGAGCAGGGGCCTACAACCACAAGTACGCGATGATCCTTACCGGCTAAAATATTTTCAATAACCTGACGGCCATCAGCAACGGTTTTGCGCGCCTTATCAGTAAGAGGTATCTCGCGCTTTAGTTCTGCTGGTGTGATCAATATTTCTGGCGCTTCGATATTTATATTCTCAACTGCTTGAGTATCCATTTTTAATTCCTAATTGTTTATCTGTTCCCCAATAATTATATTGTACTTGAAATTTGACGAAGGGAAAGATTAATTCCCTGTAACTTCAATGAATACGGCTGTTTGCGGAAAATAGAGCGCACAGCGCACTTTTCTAGACTCTAATTTTTGATAAAGTTCAGCATAATGATTTAGCTGAGGCCTATAGGCTTGAGTTTGACGCTCAATAAAACTTTCTTCTGATTCATTATCTGCTGGCGCGGTATATTTATAATCAATAATCCAGCGTTGTTGATTATCGATAAACGTTCTATCAATGATGGATGTTTTAATAGTTTGGCTAAGATTGTCAAAATATGACAACGCCTGCTCGCAATGGCCATCATTGTGGCGCTCAAGAATCCACTTACCCCTCTTATCATTAAACATGGTCTCAACCGACTGGCGCAGTTGATTGAGTTCTTGATTGGTTGCCAATATACCTAGCTCCTTAAGCATTGAGATCCAGCCGTTTTCTAGTGTATTTCTTCTTTCTAGCGGCCATTGGCTTATTCCATCCACGGCAATCTGTTTTAGGGTTCTATGAAGCGCTGTACCAAGATGCCTTGCTCTGTAGTCTATGGAGTCAGTCTTAGTATTATTATTAGAATATTGGGTATTAACGCCCAAGCTCATCATATCGCTTGGCATGGATACGCCAGTAAAGTCGCTCGCCAAGCGTCGAATATAATTAACATTCAGTGATTTATTGAGCTGATTATCTTTATCTAAATCATTTAACGGTGTAACTGTGTAGCCAGGCTGATCAATAAGCATCTCTAGGGATGGCCATATACAGGCTAGTAGACTGTTTTTAGCGGGTTTCTGCCAACTGTCTTTGGTTGGAATAAGTTTACCAAACAGATGAATCTGTCGTACCGCTCTAGTTGCTGCAACGTAGAGTACTCGTGTATTTTCAAGAATAGTTCTAGCTGATTGCTCATGCTTTAGGTAACTATATATCTGGTCATTTTCTTCATCATAGGGACCTAGCGACGCTAGTAATAAAGAAGTGTTGTTATCTTCATCGACTTGCTCTTGCCAACGCAACAATGGACTGTCATCTGACCTTGGGCTTTTACTTAATCCTGGCAGAATAACCTGATCAAATTCTAAGCCCTTAGCTTTGTGGATGGTCATTATTTGAATAGGTGCTGATGAATCACTTGCAGTTTTTGAAATAGGTTGAGCGTATAAATTATCTACCGCAGTGTTAAATTCACTCCAGTCTTTAATTGTTCCAGCCTGTTGCCACTGTTCAAGAAGATCTAAATAACTACGAATATCATAAATATCCCGCTGATTAATAAGCGTTGCAGGTCCACCCAGTTCTATCCATAACTGCTCAATTAGATTGCGTAGATTATCAGTATTGCGATTATCCCAAGCTTTTATAAGTATGGGTGCTACTCGAGAAAGAATATTGTTACCCAAAGGGGTGAGATCCTTAAATGCTTCTGGGTTTTTATGCCATAGACAAAGGTTATGTAAAATACAGTCGGGCTGGTTGCCTGTTGCTTTATTCCCATTAGTTAATTGAACTAGATCTTTTAGGGCAAGGCCACAAAAAGGCGCGCGCAACACAGATAACCAAGCAATTCTATCGGCTGGCGATAATATTGCTCTGGTGATAGACATTAAATCAATCACTGGCATACGATCGGCTAGTGGATCAATATCTATAGCTTCCCAGCTTAAATTGGCATCTATCAGCGCTGGAACTATGTGTTTTAAATGGCCCCGATTGCGTACCAAAATTGCTGTCGTTTGATCGGGCTTATCCTGCCTAATTTGTTGGCAAAGCTTAGCTATATGCTCGGCCTCTGCAAGATTATAGTCGTTCGTTTCTTTGCAACTATAACCATGAAAATAAACCGCCTGAGATTGTTCCTCTTCTTTAACCCAAGTCGATGAATGATAGGGCACTGCACCGCGATTTATATTGGCTACTGCAGGGAAGGCTTCTACAAAATTCTGATTTACCCAGTCGACAATACCTTTTTTGGAGCGAAAGTTACTCGTTAGTGCTAGTGAGTGACATTGCACGGGTCCAATAGGATAGCGTTGGGCATTAATAAAAAGGCCAACACGTGCATCTCTAAAGCTATAGAGAGACTGCATAGCATCACCCACAAGGAATAGGGTTCTGCCATCTCCTGGCTCCCAACCATTCACTAGATGTTCTAGTAAGCGCATCTGAGAACCTGAGGTATCCTGAAATTCATCAACCAGTATATGTCTTAACTGGTAATCCAATTTAAGCGTGATATCTGAAATAACATCAGTATGAGAATCAGGCTCTAACGCATCTAATGCGGTCATTGTAATTTCAGAATAATCCGATTGCCCCTGTTGCTGAAAGATGATTTTTAAGATTGCCGCAAGTTGCGGTAATAGCAAACCAAGGGCATTAAGCATTTGCTGTTGATCGACACTGATGGCTACTTCCGGTAAATGCATAACATCTACTACAAGTGATTGCAGGCGTGTATCGATAGCATATTCTGCCAGCAGTCTCTTCATTCGGGCTTTTTCTTCGGCCCCAGAAGGTGGGAAGCCCTCGCGTACAGAGACTGTTTTTCGCGGTGAAAAATCTTTATCTTTTTTAACTAAAAGTCGCAGAATATTTTTCCACTGACTTAGGCCCTGTTGGTTGAGTGGCGGATAGTCATCTATGCCTTTTAAAGCATATAAATTAGTATTCTCTTTGGCGGCGTTATTTCCTGCATAGTCAGCAAGCTCTATTAGTTCGCCGGCAAGTGGAAATAATTGCTGTTCAATCTGCTCAAGCCTATCAACGATTAACTGTTCAATTACTTGCTGAAAATAGTCACTATTATTGGCGGTAGTAAAAATATGTGGCAACCATTGATCGCGTTTGCTTAGCATATTGGCAAATAGCTTCTCGCAGCGACCTAAATCATTACCCATATGAGCCGCAACCACTGTCAAAGCGTCACCTGTAGGGTTATTGCTCTCTATTTGCTTTAGCAGTTCACGAGCAGCTTTGTGGTATAGGGCCTGTGGATATTCTGACTGTTCTGGCAACGAACCATTACCACTGTCAAACATAAACTGTTTAGCAATGTAGTGGCAGAAACTGTCTATTGTTTTAATGCGCAATCTATAGGGTATATCTAAGAGATTCCATTCAAGGGCTTTATTTCTAGTTAAAGCCTGATTAGCAAGATCCCATGTTTGCGCTGCAAAAGCATCACTGGGTCGTGGATTTTGATCCGCATATACTAAGGCGCTGTGAATACGCTGTTGCATTTCTGCAGCTGCCTTGCGGGTAAAGGTAATACATAGAATTTCTTCAGGATTTTCGACACTACTTAAAAGTTTTAATAGCCTTTGGGTAATCAACCCTGTTTTGCCCGATCCTGCTGGGGCAGACACAATAAAGCTATGGTTTGGATCAAGCGCTTGCAAGCGTGCCTTGGCATCACTTAACTCTGCTGGTTGTGTTTTTACTTTATTCATTTCCCTACCTTTGCCTTAACCAGTCTTTCTATATCCTGACACTCATTCCAGCGGTTAAATGGTAATAAATCGGCTTGATAGTTAAATTCAGCAGTATTGTAGACTTCTAAAATAGCCTTTCCCTGAATAAATTCTTCAGCCAAATTATTGGTAGCCTGTTGCCATTCCTTAAGCTGCACATCCCAGTCATTTGATGGTTTAACGCCATCAACCATAAGATCTTTGGAAATACCCAAGAATTGTTGTTCGTTGCCTTTTAAGCAGGCAAATACGCAACCCATAGGTTGTGGATTAGTTGCCAATATATAGAGTGGTAATTGTGGGTCCTTGAGTCGATCACCCAACCAAACATTAGCTTTCACAGAGCCTGTTTTATAATCAATAACCATGGTTTGTCCGTCAACTGAATCTAGACGATCAATAATTAACGAAATACTAAGTTCGCCATAAGAAATTTTCTTTTTTTGCTCAGTTGCCATAACCTCAAACGGTTGTCTTTCTCTTTCTAGCTCAAGCCATTGTTGTATTATTTTACTTAAGCGTTGTCGTTCTAATTGTTTGAAGTTATCGCCTAGAAGAACCGAATTAATAGTCGCTTGATGCGTTAGCACTTCATCGATAGTTTGCTCTACCTGTTGTTTAACTTGATTGTCAGATAGAGCATTAAAAACGTTTGATGTTTTCCAGTTAGCCCAAAGCCGATAAAGTATTTCATGCACAATACTGCCTTTATCAATTGCCTCAAGCCCTATACTGGGCTGTTCAAAATCAGTTGCCCACAACCTATGCTTAGCAAAAGCATTAAACGGGCAGGTTGACTGATTTTTTAGGATAGACGTTCCACCACGAATAGGCTCAAGGCTTGCTTTATAGGCATGCCCAGGATCCTCGGCGATATTGCATTGATAGGGTTGTACTAACCAGCTAGGTATAGCCAATGTTGCAACCTTCGAAGCGACATCCTGTTGATTGTAATGCTTAATAAGTGGGCTTTCCTCCAGTGGGGTTTTACCATCTGTACCAGGGTAGCTAATAAATAACTGGTCACAGTTGCTGGTGAAACCTGACAGAAGATTCTTAGCAATTGTTAGTTCATTCTCGGGAACGCTAAAGGGCATTTTTTGCCTGCGTTGATAGGCCGCAGAAAGTACTGGATTCAATGATCCTGCCGCGGGTAAATTGGCATGATGCATACCCGTTATCCACAACTGATCAAACTGCAGACCCACAGCCTCAAGTAACCCCATGACCTGTAATGGGGTATCGCCTGTTTGAGGATGGAATAAATGTTCATTAGCTAATTTATGTATATACCAAAGCGCCTTAGAGCGACTTATTTCTATAGCTAAATTATCTAATTCACAGAAAAAACCTAAGAGTTTTTCCCAATACTGGATCTGTTGATATTCAAGACTCGTCGGGTTTTTTAAGCCAGGCCAACCAAGCTGTTTTATAAATTGGTTGAAAAATTCAGCCCACTGGGAAAACGATCGTTTCTGTGACCCTGTTTGACGAATGGATTGCTGTATATCGTATAGTGGTTGGAGCTGAGCTTGAACAACATCTGGGTTTTCAAGCTTCGCCTGTTGTCCGCGAATAATTTGGATAAACTTATCCAGCCCCAGTTCATGTTTTCTGTTACTTCTTATCTCCAGTTCACAATCAACCCTAAATTGAATAGGTAGCTGACTAAAGTGAGAGTAGGGCGCGTTTAATAGACTGAGCCAATGCTGCGTCGGCAACTGATATTCAAGCAATTCCAATAGTGCCAAAGCAGACTGTAGTAATGGCGTTTCTGCAAGTTTAACCCCTGCCGTGATATTGACAGCGGTTGTACAGTTGTTTGCTGCCAAGGCTTCATTGATAACCCTAGCGGTTTCTAACACTCGGCTGTTTAGATCTGGGATAACTAAGCCAATGCGTTGCTTTGGGTTATTAAGTAGTTCCTGCGCTGCCCAGTTGGCTGCTGCCTGTAGCTCTTCACTGGGGTCGGCACACTCAAATTTAGTAACACTGGCGTTTTGCTCAAATGATTCTAAAGGTTGAAGTGCTTGGCTAGCATTTTCGAGAATCCACTGTTGAAGTGGCGGAATAGATTGAAAACCATATAAATATATATGTTCTTCTTTAGGCAGCACCTGTTGCAAAAAGGCCTCACCAACTATTTGCCATGCGCATTCTTTGGTAAGTAGCTTGTTGTTATCTATAATTTTTTGATAGCTACTCGCCCAGCGTTTAAATTTATATACAGCAGCACTGGGGTCGTCGAGACTATCAATAGGTATTTGCCATCGCTTTAATAGGTCGTAGCAGTCATTAGCCATTGCGGCAAAACTTTGATCGATTGGATCGTCCTGTTGGTTTATAGCCTGTTCCCAATAAAACAAGTTTTGAAGCTTTCCAACCTGTGAATAGCCATCAATCAGTGAGTGGTTTTGATCTTGGAGTTCATTCCAGCAAAAGTTCAGCCAGTGCTCGAGCGACATCACCCTGGGCGCTTTCCATGCTTCAGCTTTGTGATTGATAGCCTGACCCCAGGCCTGCTGAATCTGGGCGGCAAGACGCTGATTAGCCGTTAAAATCAGCTGATTTCTTTCAATCGCATCGCAAAAAGGGGCGATATTTATTAATGGAGGTAACATCTGCTTAATATTAGACTTATTTATATTCAGATTTAAGCGCTATAATCTCAGAACATTACAATAAATAATAGCTAACTGGATAAATTAGCCAATGGAATCGACTTTTTTTACTAGCACCGTTTTTATAGGTCTCGTCACCTGTGCCATTTCTCTACTAATCGGCACTCTTTTAGGTCGAGTATTAGGTCGCAATGAGTTATCAAGCGATATAGCCCAACTCAATACAGAAAAGCATGTACTTGAAGAAAAACTATCCAGTCAGCAATCAAATTTTGAATCTCAATTAAAGCTGGTCCAGGAAGCCAAGGTCAGTTTAGGTCAAGAGTTTGAGAATCTAGCGAATCGCATTTTTGACGATAAGCAAACTAAATTTTCTGAGCAGAGCAAACAGGCATTAGAAAATTCCCTCAGCCCGTTACGACGCGATCTTGGAGACTTTCGCAAGCAGGTTTCCTCAGCTTATGACAAAGAAAATGCTGATCGCAATCGTCTTGCCGGTCAAATTAGTGAGCTGCAAAAACAAACCATGAAAGTTTCATCAGATGCAGCCAGTCTTGCCAATGCCCTGAAGGGCGACAACAAGCAGCAGGGCAATTGGGGCGAATTTGTATTAGAAAAATTACTCGAAGATTCAGGATTAACTAAGGGTCGTGAATATGAAACTCAAGTTGCCCTAAAGGATGAGGATGGTAAGCGCCGTAACCCCGATGTAATTATTCATCTACCAGAAGGCAGAGATATCATCATTGATGCCAAAGTAAGCTTAATTGACTATGAGCGTTACTTTCACGCTGAAGAGGGTGAGGGCCGCGATCAGAGCCTAAACCAACATCTCAATTCATTGCGAGCTCATATTAAAGGCCTTAGTGTTAAGAATTACGAAAAATTGGAAAATGTTAATAGTCTCGATTTTGTTTTAATTTTTATTCCAGTTGAATCCGCATTTATGCTCGCCTTGGATAACGATCCGGATATTATGCGCGAAGCCTACGATAAAGGAATTATTCTAGTTAGCCCCAGCACACTTATGGTAACACTAAGAACTATAAAAAATTTATGGCGCTATGCTGATCAGAATATTAATGCCCAGGAGATTGCAGAAAAAGCGGGTGCTCTTTATGATCTTTTTGTTCTTCATGTAGAGGCGCTAGAAGATATTGGCAAGCATCTAGATAAGAGCAAGGATGCCTATGATACTGCATTAAAGAGATTATCAACGGGCAGAGGCAACTTAGTTAAACGCAGTGAAGAGCTTAAAGCACTTGGCGCTAAGACCAAGAAAGCCTTAGCGGATAAACTATTACCCCCCAGTGATGCGTAGTAAAGCTATCAAAACTATAAGGGATTACTGTGTCTAGTCTTCAATTAGTAATTATCGTCGGTGGTGTAATAACCACCCTATTAGTTATTTATTCTGCTGTTTTAGTGTTTAAATTAAAACAAAAAGCTAAGCTTAGATCTCAGCCGGTAGAATTTCAGCCAAAATCTCAATCACAACTCGATGCGCAGCATTCAGTTAGAGTCATAGCTCAGGCGCTTTTACAAAATGACTTAACCGCAACAGAAGCGGCAATGCGGATTGGTTTTCTCGCTCAACAGTATAGTCCCACAAAAGATCAAGCCATATCAGTGCAAGCATTCCAGTCTCTAGCAAAGGAAACCTCTCATTTGCCAATCCTAGACGCGTGGAAAGCTTTGTCAGTTCGGGATAAGAAACGGATAGAAAAAGAGCGTTTATCCATCGAAAATAGCCATTCTGAGGCTATACAGCTAGCCGCTAATATATTGGCAAAGAGTGCTTAGATTCTCTCTAAATAAACACCAGATTCAATATGGTGAGTCCAAGGGAATTGATCAAATAAAGCTGCTTTTACCACTCGGTGAGTCTTGGTGATTTGCTGTAAATTTGTTGCTAGGGTCTCTGGGTTACAGGATATATATAGAATATGATCCATCTCGGTCACTAACTTCTCCGTGCCGCAATCCAGGCCTGCTCGAGGTGGGTCAACAAATATTGTAGAAAAGTTAAAGCTATCTAAATTAACGTCGGCTAATCGCCTAAATGCTCTTTCTCTGTTGAGCGCCTGAGTAAACTCTTCGCTAGACAGTCGGGCGATGGTGACATTATCAATTTTATTAGCGGCAAAATTAACATTAGCTGAATTAACCGAAACCTTGGATATTTCTGTAGCCAACACTTTATCGAAATGCTGGGCTAAAACAGCAGTAAAGTTGCCATTACCACAGTACAGCTCGACCAAGTCATTACTGCTGCTAGTTAGGCAATTACTGGCCCATGTCAGCATTTTTCGATTGACTTGGGCATTGGGTTGAGTAAAGCTGGCTTCTACCTGCTGGTAACTGTATTCGCGCTCATTAACCTCAAGAGTTTCCGTAACAAAATCGTCACTCAGAACAACTTTTTGCTTGCGACTGCGGCCAATCACCTTGATGTTAAAAGCTGACTGCAACTGCTCGGCAACCTGTTGCCATTGATCATCTAATTGCCGATGGTAAATTAGTGTTATTAAGGCTTCACCAGTGGTAGTCGTCAAATACTCCATGCTAAATAATTTATGGCTTAGAGTATCACTGTCATTTACCACAGCCATTATTTGTGGCATCAACCGATTAATAAGTGCAGAACCTATAGGGAAGTCTTGAATGATAAAAGGGCGTTTCTCACCAGGCTTATTCATTGCATAATGAGCCTGTCCATTTTCATGCCATACACGAAATTCAGCGCGCATACGAAAGCCAAATGGTTCTGAATCATATATTTCTAAATCAGGCAGAATTATACCAGCGTTGGCCATTAGCTTTGTATAGTAATCAACCTTGTCACTGAGCTGCTGTTGGTAGTCAGTTTGAATGTTCAGGCTATCTTGATTCATTGGGCGTTATAAATTGTTTGCGTGTTAGCAGCCATAATAAAATCATTAATATGCAGACCTCTAAGATTGTGCGACCACCAGCTTACCGACAGCTTGCCCCATTCAATCAAAAGAGCAGGGTGATGTTCCACCTGTTCAGCAATTTCAAAGATAGCTTGAGCTAGAGCCATTGCAGCAACAAAATCATCGCATTTAAAGGTACAAAATAGGCGATTTACACCGTCTTGTTGAATGACCTCCCAGTTATCAATCTGGGCTAATAACTCGGCGTATTGATTCGTTGGCACCAAATTTTGATGGTCGGGTAATGCATCTAGATTGTAATCGAGTAAATTCATTTATAAACAGTTCTTTGGTTTTGGCAGGCCGGCTAATTTTGCCGTCAATTTGGCTGGGCTACCTGGGAATAATTTATTTAAATAGATGCTGCGTCCCTTATCAGTTCCTAAAGTGGCACTAACTACCTTACACAGTGGTCTCATCGACGGTGAGAAACCGTAATCGGCATAAAACTTACGAGCAATATTAAGTATTTCAATATGCTCTTGGGTGAGTTTAAAACCCTCCTCAAGTCCTAGCTTATAAGCTAGGGCTGCTGACCATTCAGGCAAGTCGTTGAGGTAGTTACTTTGATCAGTCATTAGGGATAAGCCAATTCTCTTTTAAATAGTAAAAAGCCCCACAGTATGCAGGGCTTTATGCAAAAACTAAAATTTAAATTAGTCGTCGTTCATGACACCAAAGATTTGCAGAAGACTGACAAAAAGATTGTAGATCATCACAAAGAGAGTCACTGTAGCGGAGATGTAGTTGCGCTCACCACCGTGAATAATGGCACTGGTTTGCCACATTATGATAGCGGCTGAAAGGAAGGCAAATACAGAGCTAACAGTAATGGCTAGGGCAGGTATTTGTAAGAATACATTGGCTATTCCCGCGACAAAGGCCACCAGAATACCAGTCATCAAAAAACCGGTCATAAAGTTAAGGTTCTTTCTTGTAGTCAGTACATAGGCTGAGGCAGCAAAAAATACCAGCGCAGTGGATCCAAGCGCCATCATAATTGGCCCTGAGCCAACGGCGACAAGATACATGCTTATAATGGGTCCCAATGTGAAGCCCATCCAACCGGTTAGGGCAAATACCCAGGCAAGACCCGATGCATTGTTCTTATTTTTTTCTACCATCCACAGGCAGATAAAGTAGGGCAGTAAAGTCCATAAGCCAAAGTATGGCGCGTTCATCGCCATAGAGATTCCGGCCATTACAGCGCTAAAGGTTAAAGTTGCACCTAAAAGGGTGTAAGTACTACGTAAAACTTTTGCCACCGCAGGATCAAGACCGTCAGTGGAAATACCGGCATTAGTTGTTGCAGAGCTATATTTATCTGGATTTGTATTCATGGATAGTATCCTGATTAATTAAATAAAAGTTGTGTTAATAATAACTCATAGCGGATAGTTTTCCATCAGTATGAGTAAAAATATACCTAGTTTTAGATACGAAAGTTTTCCAAGTTTATACCTGTAGAATCCCAAGTTATATACCAACCCATATCATGCCAATCACCCAACACAATTCTTTCACCGCCTTTATGTTGATGGCGGTCAGGTCGGTGAGTATGCCCATGTATAAGCGTTGTAACCCCATGCTTTGCCATTACTGTGTCAACTGCGTCAGTATTAACATCCATAATTGCACTGGGTTTATTGGCATTGGCGGCTTTACTTTTAGCGCGCATAGCACTAGCAAGTTTTTGTCGATATTTTAACGGCAACGACTGTAGTAGAAACTTAACGAAAGGATGGCGTATTCGTTTGCGAAAGCGAACATAGTCGACATCGTCTGTACACAGCGTATCGCCATGCATCACTAAAATAGTCTTGTCGTTATATTCAACAAGGTGCTCATCGGAAAGTAGTGTGGCGCCGGTGGTTTTACAGAATCGTTTACCGATAAAGAAATCACGATTGCCATGTTGGATAAATAAGGCAACACCTTTATTGGATAGCTCTTTTAAGGCTGCCTGTACTTCAATGCCTGTCGCACAGGTATCATCATCGCCAATCCATGCCTCAAAAAGATCACCCAGTATGAACAGCGCTTTGGTTGAGTCGATTTGTTGTTCTAGAAAAGACAAAAACGCCCGGGTTACCTCCGGGCGTTCTGGTGATAGATGGAGATCTGAAATAAACAGGATAGCCATATGCTAAATTATTTAGCTGCGTATTCGTCGCTAATAATGGTTTCAGTGATCTCGATGGGATCAATGGGAACATCCTGATGCCCAAAGGCACTACCGGTAGGGACGGTTTTGATTTTTTCAACAACATCCATACCTTCTACTACCTTGCCAAAAACCGCATAACCCCAGCCCTGCATGTTTTTGCCGCTATGATTTAAGAAGTCATTATTAGATACATTGATAAAGAACTGTGAGGAGGCCGAATGCGGGTCTGCAGTTCTCGCCATTGCCAAAGTCCCTATATCATTCTTAAGGCCGTTGTCCGCTTCATTTTCGATAGGAGCATTGCCTGGTTTTTGTTGCATATCGGACGTCATGCCGCCGCCCTGAACCATAAAGCCATTAATGACGCGGTGAAAAACCGTTTCGTTGTAAAAGTTGTCTTTAGCATAGGTTAAAAAGTTGGCAGAAGAGATTGGTGCTTTATCAAAATCTAGTTCTATTGAAATATCGCCCATCGTGGTGCGGAATGTAATCATATTAATGTCCATTAATTTGTTAGGAAGCTACCCTACATTTTAATTTGTAATAGCAGTAAATCAAAGAGAACTTTGCGTTTAACCGAAATAAGTCGTTATTGGATGAGGTATTTTATAAATTATTTCAACTTCAACGAGGGTTAAGGTTTATTGAAAGCCTGCTGAGAGCTATACTTCGCACCTAAATTAGCCCTCAAGCGATGCAATATGACTGACAGCGAGAAACCAACCAATTTTATTCAGCAAATCATTAGCGATGATTTAGCCTCGGGTAAAACATCTAAAGTAGTCACCAGATTCCCGCCGGAACCCAATGGTTACCTACATATTGGCCATGCAAAATCAATCTGTGTTAATTTTGGATTAGCTGAATCATTTGCTGGCGAATGCAATCTTCGCTTTGATGATACTAATCCTGAGAAAGAGAGTGATGAATATGTTCAATCCATTATTGAAGATGTTAAATGGCTTGGGTTTAAATGGAATGGTGATATTCGTTTTGCTTCTGATTATTTTGATCAACTCTATCAATGGGCATGCGATCTAATTGATCAAAATAAAGCCTATGTCTGTGAGCTTAATGCGGATCAGATGCGTGAATATCGCGGTACTTTAACTGAAGCGGGCAAAGAAAGTCCTTATCGCGATAGGCCGGCGGTTGAAAGCAGGGCGCTGTTAGAGCAAATGAAAGCGGGTGAGATAGCCGAGGGCGCAATGACCCTGCGTGCGAAAATAGATATGGCATCGCCAAATATCAATATGCGTGACCCAGTTTTATACCGCATAAAGCTTATTGCTCATCATAGAACTGGTGATAAGTGGAATATCTATCCTGCCTATGATTTTGCACATGGCCAAGAAGACGCCATAGAGGGTGTTACCCATTCTATTTGCACCCTCGAATTTGCAGCCAATAGACCGCTATACAACTGGTTTATCGACAACCTTGATGTTCCTTCAACGCCTAGTCAGTATGAGTTTGGGCGTTTAAATATCAATTACAGCATAACCAGCAAACGAAAATTAAAGCAGCTGGTAGATGAGGGCCACGTAGAAGCATGGGATGATCCTAGAATGCCAACCATCTCTGGTTTGCGCCGCAGAGGTGTAAGCCCTCAAGCGATCCGAAACTTTTGTGATAGCTTGGCGGTGGCTAAAACTGACGGTCTGGTTGATATGGCTCAGTTTGAGCACTTTATTCGCGATGACCTGAATATCAACGCTCGCAGAGCCATGTGTGTACTTAAGCCACTTTTGGTGACATTTACTAATTACGAACAATCTGAGCAGTTTACCGCCTCATCACACCCACAACGGGATGATCTCGGCAGTAGAGAACTACCTTTTGATCGTCAAATTTATATTGATCAAAGTGATTTTTCTGAGGATACCAGCTTATCGCGTAAAAAATTCAAACGTTTGGTTTTAGGTGAATATGTAAGATTGCGTGGTGCCTATATTATTCGTGCAGATGAAGTTATTCGTGACACCAGTGGTGATATACAAGAAATCAAAGCTTCAGTTATTGAGAATACCGTTGGTGCTGACGCGCCAGAAGGTATTAGGCCAAGGGGCGTTATACACTGGGTTTCTGCATTAAATTCAGTCGACTGCACCGTTAATCTATATGATCGCCTGTTTAACCAAGCACTACCTGATTCGGGTGAGGGTAACTTTACTGATCATATTAATCCAAACTCTTTAAAAGTCCTTAAAGGTTGTAAAGCTGAATTAAGTTTGGCTAATATTCAGCCCACAGAGCGCTATCAATTTGAGCGCGAAGGGTATTTCTGCCGTGACAGCAAGACCGAAAGCCTGGTATTTAACCGCACAATTGGATTACGAGACAACTGGAAAGCCTAAATGAATCTTAAGCTCTACAATAGCATAGCGCGTGAAAAGCAAGATTTTCAGCCAATTGATCCGCAGAATGTCACCATGTACGTCTGTGGCCCAACGGTATATAACTATGTACATATAGGTAACGCACGACCCGCAGTGGTGTTTGATACACTTTATCGGGTACTTCGCGCCATCTATCCAGGCGTAACATACGCTCGAAATATCACCGATATTGATGATAAAATAATTAATAAATCCAATGAGTTATCAATAGAAATTAATGATATTACTAATAAGTTTTCTGAGGCTTATTTTGAGGATATGTTAGCGTTAAATACCCTTGAGCCAGATGTTATACCCTATGCTACCCAGCATATTCCAGAAATGATTCATATGGTCGAAACTCTGGTTGAAAAAGGCCATGCTTATCCCGCAGATTCTGAGATTGAAAATGATAAGGGCCATGTACTATTCTCGGTACCCTCAATGTCCAGGTATGGCGAGCTTTCTAAGCGCAACCTAGATGAGCAAGAGGCTGGCGCCCGTGTTGAGGTTGCTGGTTACAAGCAGTATGCGGGTGATTTTGTTCTGTGGAAGCCTTCAACAGAGAAAGAGCCTGGATGGGATAGCCCTTGGGGCAGAGGTCGTCCGGGCTGGCATCTTGAATGTTCTGCCATGATTAAAAAGCATCTAGGGGAAACCATTGATATCCATGGTGGCGGTCATGACCTGATATTCCCCCATCATGAAAACGAAATAGCGCAAAGCTGCTGTGCCAATGATGGCAAGCCTTTGGCGAACTTTTGGATGCACAATGGCTTTATAAATATTGATGGCGAAAAAATGTCTAAATCATTAGGTAATTTTCGCCTAGTGAGAGATCTTTTACAGCAATACCCAGGAGAAGTGCTGCGCTACGTTATCCTGTCATCTCATTACCGCTCTGAACAAAACTTTAGTAAAGACTTGCTCGACAGCGCATGGCGAACTCTGGACAGCCTCTATGGCTTTATTAGAGGTGTATCTCCTGCAGAGGGCCACCTAAATAGCTCTGGCGATGGTTTTAAGGCGCTTTTGGATGATCTTAATACGCCAGTGGCTATCAGTGAACTTTATCGTTTGGCAAAAGCGGTTAACCAAGCTAAAGGTGAAGAGCAGATTGCCTTGATGCAAGAATTAAAAGGTCTTGCGGATATTCTTGGTTTGCTTCAACAAGACCCTGAGCAATGGTTTACGCTTGCAAGAGGTGATGATCAATTATCAGCAGAACAGATCGAACAGCAAATTCAAGCAAGACAGCAGGCTAAACAGGATAAAGACTTTGCAAAAGCCGACCAGATAAGACAGCAATTACTGGATTCGGGTGTTATTTTAGAAGATAGCCGCGAAGGTACTCAGTGGCGAAGGTCTTAGCTCTGGCTTAATCGCTCCAGTTCAAAAGTTTCAAGCATTGTGACGCCCTTATTAATTAGTTGCTTGCCCAGCTGTTTATCACCGACTTCGTAGGCAACTAGGGGTGCATTTATCATCTTAGTATCAGCAATATCTTTAGGGATCTTTTCATAGTCAACAAAGATAAAATCTGATGTGGTATTTTGCACAATTTCAGTATTAAGATCCTGCCATTGCTTTAGAACCACACCCACTTTTGGCCATTGGTTTTCCCGTGCAGCAAGAACCAGAAGATAATCATAACTAATAATAACCACCTGTTGCTCCACAGGCTTTAGTATCTCAAGGGCAGCACTGAGCATCGTTTCTCTGCCACAGTGGGCTATAGATTCCTCTTTAAGCTCGACAAAAGCAGTCACCTTAGGGTGTTGCTGTAAAATATCAACAAGCACCTCCAAAGGTGCAATGGTTTCAGATTTAAAGCTATTACCCAATCTTTGTGGTTCGTGCGCGGGTAATTTTAATAGCTCTTGTCTAGAGTAATCCAATATTGTGCCAGAACAGCCACTAACTCGCTGAAGATCTGCGTCGTGATAAATAATCGGTAAGCAATCATTACTAAATTGAATATCTAATTCGATAAATTTAGCACCATGTTCTATGGCTTTATTTAAACCAAGAATGGTGTTTTCAGGGAAGCGAGCTTGAAGCCCTCTATGGGCAACTAGCAAATCGAGACTAATTGAAGAATCCAGCGTCATATTGACCCAACACTTTAACAGTGCTTTTAACCCAACTTTTTTTCTGCTGCCATAACGCACTGTAAGATTAGAGTGTTAATGGTCATAGGACCAACGCCCCCGGGAACAGGGGTATAGGCTGTAGCTGTTTGCGTAACAGGCTCGAGCTCAATATCGCCTAGACCACCAGGATGATAGCCAGCATCAACCACCACAGCCCCGTCTTTGATCCAATCAGCTTTTATAAATTCTGGGCGACCTACAGCACCGACTAAGATATCAGCCTGTTTAATCAATGATGGAAGGTCTTGGGTGCGAGAATGGCAAATAGTGACCGTAGCATTAGCATTTAACAGCATTAATGCCATAGGTTTACCCAAAATAGGGCTTCTGCCTACCACAACGGCATGTTTGCCAGATAATTCAATATCATAGGCTTCTAGGAGACGCATGATACCCTGGGGTGTAGCAGAGCCATAGGCAGGCTCATTCATAGCCATTCGGCCAAAACCAAGACAGGTAACTCCATCCACATCTTTTTCGGCAGCTATGGCGTCAAAACAGGCGCGCTCATCAATCTGTGAAGGAACTGGATGCTGCAACAAAATACCATGACAGTTAGGATTATCATTTAACTCTTTTATCTTAGCCAACAGCTCCTCGGTGGTAGTCTGCTCGGATAACTCAACAGCAATACTCTCCATACCAATACGCTTACAGGCATTTTGTTTCATTTTTACATAGGTGCCAGAAGCAGGATCTGAACCTACTAGAATAGTAGCTAAAATAGGCGCCTGCCCATTGTTAGCGAGTTTAAGCGCTGTGACACGTTGACTGAGTTCAGCTTCAGTTTTCTTGGCTAAAGACTTGCCATCAAGAGTAAGTGCGGACATAGAGGGTTAACCCATTAATCATTGGTTTAGATCAGCTAAAGTATATAAAAACGAGTTGTTATTTTACCTGAAAAATGAAACCAGATAAAAACAATGATTCGATATATTGATAAAATTATTATACAAGAAGGGAATGGGGTGGACGACGGGGATTGAACCCGCGACCACCGGAATCACAATCCGGGGCTCTACCAACTGAGCTACGTCCACCATCACACTGAGTAAAACCGATTATACACCAGCTATACAACTGCTAGATTCTTAAAGACTTAAATGGCGCGCCCGGCAGGATTCGAACCTGCGACCCACGGCTTAGAAGGCCGTTGCTCTATCCAGCTGAGCTACGGGCGCATTCAGAGTAAACCAATTCAGCCTCACTCTACAGCCGGAAAGTGGTCGGGGATGAGGGATTTGAACCCCCGACATCCTGCTCCCAAAGCAGGCGCGCTACCAGACTGCGCTAATCCCCGAATGTCTCACCAAGCGGTCTCTAATGAGAGGTGGGCATAATACTGACCCAGTACCATCTCGTCAATCTGAAATAGGGTGCAAATATCAATTTATTTAGTTTCTGACCGAATATTTTACCCAAGTTCTATTATTGTCATCCTTGTTTGATTATTAATATTATAAAACCAAGGGGTCAGACATTGTTATAGACTGAACAATAGGAAGCGTTAAACTAAAAAATAAAAAGGAGGTGTTTTTATGTATAGTGGAGAAAAGTTAAGTCTTACAAAAATAGAAAATAACTTTCTAGAGCTCAACTTTAGTAGTACTGAAGGCTCGGTTAACAAACTAGACAAACAAACCCTTGATGAGCTTTATACTTCCATTAAGCTAGTTCAGGAGTCCCCAGATGTTGCCGGTCTACTTATTACTAGTAGCAAGAATGCCTTTATTGTCGGTGCCGATATCACCCAGTTCAAACAAATGTTTGAGGCCTGTGAAGATCAATTTCTAGACTCCGCTAGACACATCAATGGCATGATGTCAGCCATTGAAGATATGCCTTTCCCAACGGTGGTCGCTATTAACGGATTCGCCTTAGGTGGTGGTCTAGAAGTATGCCTAGCCTGTGATTCTCGAATAATCTCTACCAATGCACGAATCGGATTACCTGAAACTGGTCTTGGAATACTCCCAGGCTGGGGAGGGACTGTAAGGCTTCCGCGATTAAGCGACTTTGCTACAGCAATAGAATGGATAACCACAGCCCGCCAATACACTGCACAGCAAGCATTTGAGTCTGGTGTAGTGGATAAGGTTGTTGAACCCGATGAATTGCGAGCAGAGGCACTTCAACAGTTGCACGACATGGCCTCCGGATCCGTTGATTATTGCCTTACGCGAAAACGCAAACTATCCCCAATTAACCAAGCAAAAACTGAAATAAATGCTATAGCTAATATGGCTAAAGCTGTGGTGACACAAAAAACAGCCGGTCATTACCCAGCCCCAATTAAAGCGATAGAGTTAATGTCACAATCAGCCTTGCTCTCAAGAGACGAAGCAATCACAAAAGAGGCGGATATTTTTTACCAGCTTTCTCAGAGTTCAGAGGCACGTGCTTTAATTGGTTTATTTGTTGGAGATCAATATGTGGCCAGAAAAGCCAAAGGCTACGCCAAACAAATCGATAATCCCTTACCCGAAATAGCTCAATCAGCGGTTGTAGGCGCAGGCATAATGGGTGGCGGAATTGCCTATCAGTCCGTCACCAAAGGCTGTCCAGTGGTTATGAAAGATATAGCCCAACCCGCTCTGGACATGGGGCTTAATGAAGCAAATAAACTCCTGCAAAAAAATGTATCAAAGGGCAAGTTAGATGGGCAAAAAGCTGGGGCTATTTTGGCAATGATCAAGCCTACACTCGATGAAAAAGATCTAGACGACGCGCAATTTGTAGTAGAGGCCGTAGTAGAACATCTACCCGTCAAAAATGCAGTGTTATCGTCACTGGATAAGCAGCTATCAGATGATGCGGTAATAGTATCAAACACCTCAAGTATATCGATCAATCAACTAGCACAATCACTTCAGAAGCCTGAGCGTTTTTGCGGGATGCATTTTTTCAATCCAGTACATGTTATGCCTCTTGTCGAGGTTATTCGAGGGGAGCATACATCCGATCAAACCATTGCAGCAGTCTGTAACCACGCGCTACGACTGGGTAAAAAGCCGATTGTGGTGAATGATTGCGCCGGATTTTTAGTCAACAGGGTACTCTTTGCCCAGTGCTTTGCTATGGAATTATTATTGCGTGATGGCGTTAGTTTTCAACAGATAGATCAGGTGATGGAACAGTGGGGCATGCCCATGGGTCCGGCTTATTTAATGGATGTTGTCGGCTTAGATACCATTGTTCATTGCTATTCAGTGATGTCTGAAGGCATACCCGAGCGATTTGTATATGACGATACAACACCCACAGAAATACTTTTAAAATCGGGTCGTCAAGGTCAAAAAAATGCCAGAGGTTATTACTCTTATACCCCAAGCAAAGGCGGTCGTCCTGAGAAGACAGTGGATACAGACAGTATTGAGCTAATAGAGTCAGTAGCCGGTAAATCCCGTGAAATTGATCCCCAGATCATTATTGATCGACTTTTATTGCCCCTGGCTATAGAAATGAATCACTGTTTGGATCAAGGTATTGTCGATACTGCTATCGAGGCAGATATGGCATTAATCTGGGGTGTTGGTTTCCCACCCTTTAGAGGTGGTATCTGTCGCTGGATGGACGAGCAGGGTATAGCCAATATCTGTCAAAGAGCAGAAAGCTATTCGGATATTGCAAAACTCTATCAACCCACAGAATCGATGTGCAAAAAGGCTAAAACAGGCAGCAAGTTTTATCCTTAGCGCTGGGGTGCTGGATCACCTTGAATAAATGGTCCATCTACGCAGATACGCTTTCCTTCCGGCGTTGCACAGGCACCACAGATACCGACACCGCACTTGGTTAGGTAATCAATAGCGCTGTGAATTTGATGGTCACCACAGAACTCACGTTGCACTGCTGCAGCTGCATGTACCATAGGTGCGGGGCCACAGTTATAAAACATAATATTTTCTAACTCTTGCTTGGACATTTCTTGTAAGCGAGCGCGAAGCATCTCAGTAACAAACCCTTTAAAGCCGAGACTACCGTCATCAGTCGCTATATGCACATCGGCTATTTTCTTACACTCATCAAGATAATAATGTCGTTCTGCCGTTCTTGCACCAGTAAAGATTTCAGCATTGCCAAAATCTCTTGCAAGTTGATAAACAGCGGCTAGGCCCGTACCACCGGCTACCGCCATTATCTTGGCACCTTCGTGAGGCTGAACAGCAATGCCGTGTGGGCCTCTGATGTAAACTTCGGTGCCTACTTTAAGATCCATCAAGGCATGAGTAAATATGCCCACATCAATAACGGCTAGTTGGAAGGGGTCATCAGCAAGGGCAGAGAAGGGTTTTTCGCCTACACCCGGCACCCATAAGAAAACAAATTCACCGGCTTGGATATTAATTTTACGATCAAAGGTGAGTACACAGATATCGTCACAGATACGCTCATTTTTAACCAAAACCACAGGCTCAAAGTTCATATCGATATCATAGCGAATATGATTCTCAGCTTTATTTGAAGAAAAGCATATATCGGATTCTAACTGATTAAAATAATCACACATTTCAGCTGTAGTAAGCCCTGTAAGAGCTGATCCGACCCCAACAATATCAGCGCCAGCATCCATTGTTTGTCTTACGTCATCTGCGCTGCTTATACCGCCGCAGCCAATAATAGGCAAATCACAAACTGCGCGTATTTCACGAATACATTTTAAAGCTATTGGCAATACCGCTTTACCCGACATGCCACCAGCACCATTACTTAATACAGGGTGACCATGAGCGGCGGTATAGCCAGGCCCTAGAGTATTAATAGCACAAATAGCATCAGCTCCACCCTCAACTGCGGCAAGAGCAATTTCAGCGATATTTGGTGTATTTGGCGTTAATTTAGGGACCACAGGTATATCCACAGCAGCTTTCACAGCGGCCGTTATTTGTTTGACTAAAGCGGGGTCCTGTCCCATAGCCATACCATAGCCAGTAGCATGTGGACACGAAAGGTTGAGTTCAAGGCCATCGGATACCGGGGCCATTATCTTGGCCACCTCAACAAATTCTTCAACACTACCGCCAAAGATCGAGGTTAACAAAAATCGATCTTCTGGAACCCTTAGATCAGCCATCAGCTCGGCAGCCACCTTTGCACCAGGATTGGTTAGACCCACCGCATTAACAAAACAACCGGGGGCATATTGACTGTAAACTGGTTCACGATTACCCGCGCGCTGTTCAAGGCCAACACTTTTGGTAGTAATTACCCCAATTTGAGGAATATCATCAAACGTGGCTTGGATTATTGAGGTCGCAGTGGTGACAATGCCAGAGGGGATTGTAAACAACCCAGATATCTTTTTGCCGAGAAATTCTGTATTCAAGTTGATAAGCTCAAAGTAATTAAAAACACAACGTTATACGGCAAATTATACCGATTTTTGTCACATTAATCTGCTTCCTTTGGCGGCTATTTAAATTATTTTATAATACCTGCAAAAAAAAGGATGAGTATTTTTGGTATAGTCGTTAAACAGGACAGGGTCTCACCAAAACTTGAGAAAAAGGAACATCCTATCGTGCAGATTATTAAAAGGTTTTTTATAACTTCCTCACTAGCAATTTTGATTTTTTTAAATGCAGTTTCAGTAAATTCTGCATCAATCGATAAACCATTTCTGGATAAAAATGCCCGCTTCCACCCCGTTGTCAGCCAACTCGGCATGGTGGTTTCTCAAGAAGCTATTGCTAGCCAAGTGGGTGCTGATATTCTTGAAGCTGGGGGTAATGCAGTAGATGCTGCTGTAGCCACAGGCTTTGCACTTGCGGTTACATTGCCCAGAGCGGGTAATCTTGGCGGCGGTGGTTTTATGTTAGTGCATCTAGCTAAAGAAAATAAAACCATTGCTATCGATTACCGAGAAATGGCCCCAGCTAATGCCAGCAGGGATATGTTTCTTAATCAAGATGGCGATGTAGATAATCAAAAAGCGCGCTACAGTGCACAATCTGCCGGTGTACCAGGCACCGTTGCAGGCTTGCTTTACGCCCTTGAGCACTATGGCAGTATGTCAGTTAAAGATGTGCTCAAACCTGCAATAAAATTGGCTAGAGAAGGCTTTACGGTTAATTATGATCTCTCTGATTCATTGCTGCAAAGTCAATCGCGTTTACAACAACACAAAGCCTCTAAAAAGTACTTTTACAAAGCTGATGGAAGTCACTATTTACCCGGAGATCAATTTGTTCAAGTTGATCTAAGCAAAACCCTTCAACACATTTCAAAGCAGGGAGCCTCTGGCTTTTATAGCGGCAAAACCGCCGACCTTATTGTTAGTCAAATGCAACGCTCCGGTGGACTTATATCTCTAGAAGATTTAACCAACTATAAAGTGGTTGAGCGAGAGCCAGTTTGTGGCACTTACAAAGAAAATAGACTCTGTGCTATGCCACCACCATCATCCGGTGGCATACACCTGATTCAAATGTTAAATATTCTAGAAAACTTCGAATTAGAGCCAATGGGACATAATTCAGCCGCCTATATGCATCATTTAACCGAAGCCATGCGCTCTGCATATGCAGACAGAAGTCTTTATCTTGGCGACCCTGATTTCACTCCTGTACCCGTTAAACAGCTTATCGATAAAGCCTATGCTAAAACTCTAAGTCAGCAAATAGACCCACAAAAAGCACGTCAGTCCAGCGATGTGTATCCAGGATTAGATCAATGGGCAGCCACCAAAAACCCTGAAAGTGAAGAGACAACCCACTTCTCAACATGGGATAAACAGGGAAATACAGTGACCAATACCTATACCCTAAACTTTGCCTATGGCAATGGTATAGCGGTTGATGGAGCTGGCTTTCTTTTAAATAACGAGATGGATGATTTTTCCGCCAAACCGGGGTCTCCCAATGGCTATGGTCTTATTGGTGGCACAGCCAACGCTATAGAGCCTTTTAAGCGACCACTATCATCTATGACGCCAACTATATTATTCAATGCCGATGGCAAGCCAATATTGTCTACCGGTAGTCCAGGTGGCAGCACAATTATTACTATTGTTTTGCAGATGATTCTTAACACTATCGAATTTAATATGGGGATTGCTGAAGCCACCTCTGCGGCAAGAATCCATCATCAATGGTTTCCCGATACAGTGTTTTACGAAAAGGGCATCTCCCCAGATAGCCTTCTTCTTCTTACTTTAATGGGCCATGATATTTCACCAACAACAAGGGTTCTGGGATCTACACAAAGTATTGCTTTTAAGCAAAATCATTTAGAAGCAAGCGCAGACCCAAGACGACAGGGCGCAGCTGCAACACCACAACGTCATTGAGAATTTAACCAAATACTATTAGGACGTAAAACGCTTTGATTATCTATAGCTGTATAGCTTTCTGCTATTATTAATATATAGATAAATTTTTCTTTATCTATTTAATGGTAACCCTTCGCAGTTAGTTTTGTTTAATCACTGTCAAAGTTTTAGCAATTCTAGATCGGTATCAACTGTATAACACTTCGCACTAAAAGATTAATCTTGAGGTGAAGAATGAATATCGGTTTGATTCTGTTTGTTAGCTCACTATTGCTAGGTAATACTGGCGATAAAAGTACTAACACTGCCAACGAAAATCAACCACGTGAAACGATTGCCTCCCAATCTACAAAGACTAATAACAGTTCATTTGACGAACAATTATCAGACGATTCAGTTCAAGTACCAGCTAATTTCACTACAACTGAAGCATTATCAAATTACAGCCTCAGCATCAGCGGAAACGCTGAAACAAAGATTAAGCAAAATGAGTATTACGCTTTTACACCCTTTGTCGACGATTTAAACAATGATAAATTACAGTTTAGTATCAGCAATAAACCTATTTGGGCCAACTTCGACAGTAGGACTGGCAGTTTGTCAGGACAGCCAACAAATTGGGATGTTGGAATTACCAAAGATATTATTGTCAGCGTTTCTAATTCAAAAGGCGATTTAGCCAGCATGGTTGCTTTTGATATTGAGGTTCTCAATGTCAATGACAAACCCATGATTTCAGGTATCCCTAGCCCATATTATATGCCTCTTAAGGCATATAGGTTCAAACCTACGGTGAGAGATATCGATATGGATATCAATAAGGATAAATTGTGGTTCACTATTGAAAACAAGCCTCATTGGGCAACATTCAACAATAAAAACGGTGAATTATCAGGTAAACCCAAATTTAGTGAGGATGACAATAACCTAGATATTATTATAAGCGTCACTGATTCGTATGGTCTTTCAGCAGCACTCAAACCATTCAGAGTTGATGTTTCGGCGCTACAATTAAGTATTCTTTACAAGTCTGCCACAATTAGCAAAAAGGAAAATATTCCTTCTTATTTAAATATAAGCTATGGCTTTTTTGATTATTCCAAAGTGATTAAATCTGTTGAAACCATTGAATCTTACTCAAAAACAAGTACGAGCATCAATCAAGATCAAGAAAATCATATCAATCATTCAACGAATAGCGAATCAAAACTACCTAATATTAAGATTACAGAAACCGCTAAAAAAGAGTTAAAAACTAAAATTATTAAACACAATGACCCGCCCGGTGAAGAGATCGCGGAGAATAATAATCAGATTCGCATTGAGAGCATTAAATATCAGAATATTGAACAGAATAGGCCACTTATTTCACAATCTACTGAATCAACCTTAAAATTTACTGAAACATCAATTATTGAAGATAAAAAAACTAGCCCCAAGAATATAGGTTCTATTAAACAGCCTAAGGAATCCAATCCAGTAGTTGCTAATAAACAGACAGATAAATTAAATCAGCCTTCTTTACAATATGGAAACAACTTAGACAAATCCAAAGCACAGGCGGATGACAGTATCCATATAGCTCACCCAGATGTAACAAAGTCCGCCAATAATCCTAAAAAACAGTATGAGATAGCAGATGAACAGAATAACAATCTGGCTGCTACGACTAATCAGCAAGTGAATCACATTACAAAAGAAATACAGCCATCACCGCAAGCGAATAATCATACTCATTTAATCGAAGCAGATACTAGCAACCAGCAAACACAGGCATTATCACATCTTGCCAATAGTGTTAATCAGCAACCTAAGATATCAGAAAACCCAACGAATAATCAGGTTGATCATAAAAAAACAGGAAGCACAGATCCTCCACAGCCATCCCAACCGGTCAATACAAAGAAAGACTCCCAATTAGATCAGTATTCGATCACACAAGATAACAGCAACAAACAAACTACGTCAGAAGAAGTAGATAGCCCCAATAATTTTTATACAGAGCTTCAGCCACCACAACAAATAAAAAATGATAATAGCCAGGTGACCACAACGGTTAAAACAGAATCCGTGGTTACTGTCACACCGCCGCCTAAGACCCCCGACAACCAGGGTATTATCAACAAGGACAATGTAACCAAACTGAATGACACAGATATCTCACAACAGCCACAGCCGCCACAAAACAACAACTCAAATATTAAAAATAATAATAACAGCCAAGTGACTACAACCGTCGAAACAGAACCCGTGTTTACTGTCGCACAGCCGCCCAAGACGCCAGATAATCAAGATAATAACAACAGGAACAATGTAAACAAAACGGACGATACGGTTATACCGCAACAGCTACAGCTACCAAAAAATAACAACTCAAATATTAACAATAATAACAGCCAAGTGACTACAACCGTCGAAACAGAATCCGTGATTACTGTCACAAAGCCGCCTAAGACGGCAGATAATCAAGATAATAACAACAGGAACAATGTAAACAAAACGGACGATACGGTTATACCGCAACAGCTACAGCTACCAAAAAATAACAACTCAAATATTAACAATAATAACAGCCAAGTGACTACAACCGTCGAAACAGAACCTGTGATTAATGTCACACAGCCGCCCAAGACGTCAGATAATCAAGATAATAACAACAGGGACAATGTAAACAAAACGGACGATACGGGTATACCGCAACAGATACAGCTGCCAAACAACAACTCAAATATTAAAAATAATAACAGCCAAGTGACTACAACCGTCGAAACAGAACCCGTGGTTATTGTCACACAGCCACCTAAGACGCTAGATAATCAAGGTAATAACCCTGCCAAAAAAATAAACACACAAAAAGAAACAGACAAAATACAGATAGTAACCATTAATATTGGACCAGTGATTGCCTCTAAAGCATCAACGAGTATTAAAGAGGGTCAAATATATCAATACGAAGCGCAGGTAACTGACTCCGATGATAGCAATAATGGTACCGATCTCATCTGGACACTAAGTAATGCACCATTAGGTATGCAGGTTTCTAATAAGGGTGTTGTGACCTGGATACCAAAAGAGGGGATTACCAGTTCAGGTGAAGTCATATTGTCAGTTGCGGATGGTGGAGAAAATGGAGCAAGTGCAGCTACACAAACCTTTACCGTTAGCGTAGTAGCGGTTAACGACGCTCCTAGCATTAGTTCTACAGCACCGACTAGCACGACCGAGGACATTAAATACACTTATACCGCGAAGGTGATAGACCCCGATGATAGCAATAATGGTACCGATCTCATCTGGACACTAACTAATGCGCCACCAGACATGCAGGTTTCTAGTAAGGGGGTTGTTACCTGGATACCAAAACAGGGGATTACCAGTTCAGGTGAGGTCATATTGTCAGTTGCGGATGGTGGAGAAAATGGCGCAACTGCAGCTGCTGAAACCTTTACCGTCAGCGTAGTAGCGGTTAACGACCCTCCTAGCATTACCTCTACAGCACCGACCAGTGCGACAGAAGACATTAAATACACTTATACCGCGAAGGTAATAGACCCCGATGATAGCAATAATGGTACCGATCTCATCTGGACACTAAGTAATGCACCACCAGACATGCAGGTTTCAAATACTGGTGTAATAAGCTGGACACCAACAGAGGGTATAACCAGTTCTGGTTTGGTAATCTTATCTGTTAAAGATGGCGGAGAAGATGGTGCTAAAACTCATGCTGAAGAATTTACCATCAATGTCGAACCTGTAGATGACCCTCCAGAATTAAAACAAATTGACCCTATAGAAATTGATGAAGATAGTGGATATCGAATTATCGATCTAGAAGCCACGGATATTGATAATAAAGATAGTGATATCGAATTTACTGCTAGGCCCTCAGAATATAGCAAAGTCGAAGTTGATTTATCCCCAGACAACCCAAAACAACTCCGAATTCGTCCCCTTGCCAATGTTCACAGCACCTCGGTTGATATTAAAGTAACAGCAATCAGTGGTGGTAAAGAGGTTTCAGAAACCTTCAATGTTTCTATACGTCCAGTTAATGACGCCCCTGAAGCTTATGGTAAAGAGGTTGCTGCAGAAGAAAACAAAGAAAAAAGTATTTCGTTAGAAGCCACGGACTTTGATCATAACAAAAATGAACTAACCTATAAGATCATTAAAGCCCCTAATGGCGAATACAGCTTAGACCCATCAACGGGTGTGGTAACTTACACAAGCATATCCCAGTCCACGATGCTTGATGAAAGTGGCAATATAATATGGAAGTTACAAGACAATTTTATCTATGAAGTTTGTGATTCAAGTAACGCCTGTAGTAGTCCAGCAATCGTCATAATTGGGATTGAGCAAACTAATGATAGGCCAACAGTGGTTTCAATTTCACCAGAAAGAAATAGAACGATTGCCGAAGAGGGCGTTCCCTATAGCTACAAGTTTGAAATTAAAGATCCAGACTTTTACTTCTCTGCTGATAAAAACAGTATCACAATTGTCAGGCCTCAATGGATGGATTATTCGCTTGAATACTATGGCGACTATGTAAGGGGCGAACTCTATGGCACTCCCCAAAACAAGCATATTGGAATCGCCAATAATGAGGTAATAATAAACGTAAAAGATGGGAGGAAAGAACAGGATGAGTTTCCCGCTGATAAATTTACCATCAGCGTATCAAAAGATATCAACTATCCACCCTATGCATTAGATCAGTCTATTGTGGTGAATGAAAAGAGCAGTCAATTAGTCACAATGAATGGGACAGATCCTGATGGTGATCAATTATTTTACAGCATTGTAAAATCACCCGATCATGGGCTATTAGAATCTTTTGGTGAGGATAAACAAACCCTAAAATATACCCACAGTAGCGCCTCACCAAATAATGATGAGGATATTTTCACCTATATTGCCTGTGATCGAAAAGCAAACAATGATTCAGAAAAAAAATGCAGTGCTCTAGCAAGGGTCGACGTCAAGATAAATCATCAACCCATAGCCTTTGATCAAACAATAGAACGAACCGATGGCCAGCAGATAACTATCAAGCTGATAGGTGAAGACAAAAATGGCGATGATCTTCGCTATGAAATAGTAGAAAATGGTGTGACCAAACCACTACCTAATAATAGTTACTCCTATACAGCAACTTACAGTCGCAGCAGCTCAGAAAAATCGTTAAATCAAGATAGCCAAGACTTCATTCGCTATAGAGTATGCGATGAAACACTCTGTAGCAAAATTGCCACAGTGACAGTTGATATCAAGCCAAAAAATTACCCCCCAGTGTTCGCTCCAATAGCTGACCAAGAGATACAAGAAGATACAGTCTATTTTAAAACATTTATCATTAACGATCCTGATAGTAGCCAACTTACATTTACAGTCAAACAAGGCCCAGATTGGCTTAAAATTTACAATGCTGATAACCCAGATAATAGTGGTTCAATAGATTTACCGGTTATCGAAGGGAAGGCACAAGTTACCCTACGAGGTACAACCACAAATCAACAGGTAGGTAAACATAGTATTGAATTAACGGTCACAGATGACTCAAATCCGTCTGTAGAGCAGCCATTTACTCTTACTGTTGAAGTACGCACCATTTATAGCAAGTATCGAAAAAATTTAAACAGCTCCGATTCCTCTGCAGAATTGAGACCCCTATTATTTAAGGGAAATAATCCATTCATTGGAAAAGTTGATGGAAAGAATTACTGGATAGGATACCCCAATTAACATAAAAATGGATTACTAGACTTAAACGCTGAGCTATTCAAGCTCCCCGTTGAGATAATTTTTGTAAGTATCTTTAGCAACGGAAATAGTTGCCTGTCTCTGCTCAGCGGTTTCATTCACCAAATCAGGGTATTTAGGCTGAGTCATAAACTGCGCAAACCAGTTGAGCAAAAGTTCATCGTCATCTAATGTTTTGTTTAGCAGAATTTTAATTTGCTCTAAATAAGCACTAGAAATAGGCCGCATGGCCATATCTGGTGTTAATAGTGGATCTTTAAACGTATCAATATTATTACCCTTGCTCATTATTTCTGTAGTGAGATCATCGAGCATTTCTGTGACTGTAGGCGCACGAAAACCAATAGAGTAGGTTGTGCATTCACCGATAGCGACACCGTGGTGACTGTACTTAGGTGGCAAATACAGCATATCACCACAGTTAAGCGTCCACTGTTGATTAGACGGCTCGTCGGCAAGAATACGTAAATTAGGGTGGGGCAATAGAGCGCTATTTTGATCACAGAGGTGACCTACGGACCATTGGCGTTGACCCTGACCCTGCAATAGAAATACATCATAATTATCATAATGAGGGCCCACATTACCACCATCAGCGGCATAACTCACCATAATATCATCTATACGCCAGCGCGGAAGAAAGCCAAAATGATCCAGAATATCAGCAACTTCAGGTATCCAAAGGTCAACTGCCTGAACTAATAATGTCCAGTCTCTCTCAGGGAGTGATTGAAAACGTTGTTCTTCAAAAGGCCCATGCTCTATTTGCCAATTACTACCAACCACTAACCTAGATTCTACATCAGGTTCTAGGGCTAAACCGGCTAAATCATTGCCATCAACTGGCGGCTGAAAATTGGGTAATGCATTGCGGATCAACAGAGGTTTTTTCTGCCAGTACTCTGCGAGAAACTGCTGTGCTGTTATATCGCCTAGTACTGGAAAGCTCGACATGGGTCTATTTAGATCTTTTTCGCTTGTTCTATCGCATTACCAATATAGGTGCTAGGTAACATAGCGATAAGATCAGCTTTGGCCTGATCAGGCATATCTAACCCCTCTACAAAGGCCTTTATGGTCGGCTGATCGATTGCATTGCCTCGTGTAAGGGCTTTAAGTTTTTCATAAGGCTTCTCAATGCCATAGCGACGCATTACCGTCTGAATTGGCTCTGCGAGTACTTCCCAGCAGTTATCTAGGTCTTCTTGTAAACGATCCTTGTTGAGCTCTAGTTTGCCTAGCCCCTTGTTAAGGGAGGCATAGGCAATCATTGAATAGCCCATACCAACGCCCATATTACGCAATACTGTAGAGTCAGTAAGGTCACGCTGCCAACGTGAGATAGGTAATTTTGTTGTTAAATGGCCAAATAGGGCATTGGCTAGACCCATATTGCCTTCAGCATTTTCAAAATCGATAGGGTTTACCTTGTGCGGCATAGTCGATGAACCCACTTCACCAGCGATGGTTTTTTGCTTGAAATAACCTAGAGAGATATAACCCCAGATGTCCCGTGCAAAATCGATCAGAATGGTGTTAGAGCGTGATAGGGCGTCAAATAGCTCCGCCATATAGTCATGGGGCTCTATTTGTGTGGTGTAGGGGTTAAAGCTTAAGCCTAGACCCTCAATAAATTGCTGGGCATTGTCAGCCCAATCAATATCTGGGTAAGCAGAAAGGTGGGCGTTATAGTTACCCACTGCGCCATTAATTTTACCCAGAAGGGGTACTGAGTTAATTTGCTCTAGCTGACGACGTAATCTATACACCACATTGGCTATTTCTTTACCCACGGTAGTAGGGGACGCGGTTTGACCATGAGTACGTGACAACATGGGTACATCAGCAAATGATTTTGCCATTTCGGCCAGTTTGTCGGAAATTTCTGTCAGGGCTGGCACAACCACTGAATCACGACCCACTTTTAGCATTAGTGCATGAGATAGGTTATTAATATCCTCAGAGGTGCAGGCAAAGTGAATATATTCACTGACCGCATTTAATTCGGCATTGTTGGCGATAATTTCTTTGATAAAGTATTCAACCGCTTTAACGTCGTGGTTGGTAGTACTTTCTATCTCTTTTATTCGCTGCGCCTGCTCAATGGTAAAATTATCAACTAAATCATTTAAAACCTGATTAGCTTGATCAGAAAATGGTTTTACCTCAGAAATTTGCGAATGCTGGCTCAACTGCTGTAACCAGCGAACTTCAACTAAAACACGAAAACGAATCAAGCCATATTCGCTAAAGATATCGCGAAGCTGAGATGTTTTTGAACCGTAGCGGCCATCGATTGGGGAAACCGCGCTTAGAGCTGAAAGAGGCAAATCTTGCATAAGATAGATAGTTCCAAAAAAGAGTGAAAATTTTAATCGCCAATTATAACTGTTTTATAAATAGATTTCAGAGTTGTGTTACAGAGTAAAAACTATTTTTCAAAGCTGGTTAATTACTTTAAGAAATGCTTTTCGCTGCATTAAAAGATGGCGTCTTTTGCCACCGAGCTGTCGCCAAAGAAAAGCATTTCTTATGGCTGAAAAAAGCATACAGCGTATTCTGGCAGCGACTGCTGACTGTTGTAAATAAACGGCAGAACCAATTACCTGTATTCGCAGACGCATATTGCTGATAGTGTCTTGATAAAGCGCGCCAACATTACTGTAAACATTGTCATGAGTAATGGAGAAATGCTCGGCCTGTTGCCGCGCATTATCAATGCCATTCTCAATTTTTGTTAGCAGTTCATTATCATTAGAAAGCTTGCTAGCTAGATGAATAGACGACATCACATAGCTTATAACTTCTTTATATTTAGGGTCGGAAATATTGTCAGCATTCTCTAAGAACATTGTCATACTATGCAAACCATCTTGTAAATTTTCGATAGACCCATACAGCTGATCTAGGCTATCAGGATTCTGATTAAGTAAGGTAGACATAGCAAATGACATTTTTTCTTTATCTGAAAAGCCATTATAGGCAAGCTTATACACTTGATTTGAAGCCTGAAAGACAGCGGCCAATGCCAGCGCCTGTTGTTTTGTTGGTTTGGAAAACAAATTATTTGTCTCTATAAATATTTATATTAGCCTATGAACGCCATGCTTTATCAATCACGCCGCCGCCTAGACAATGATCATTTTGATAGAACACCACTGACTGGCCCGGCGTGATAGCTCGTTGTGGTTGATCAAACACCACATGGCAAGCACCTGATTTATCCAGAGTTAAATGACAGCGTTCATCGGGTTGCCGGTAGCGAGTTTTAGCATAGCACTCAAGGGGTCCCTCTGGCGCATTATTGATCCAATGTATGGCTGACGCAGATAAATTATTATTGAAGAGAAGAGGGTGCTCAGTACCCTGACCCACAATTAATATATTGTTTTCAAGATCTTTTTCTAAACTAAACCATGGCTCATCGCTGGCATCTTTGACTCCACCAATACCAAGGCCTTGGCGTTGCCCAAGGGTATAAAACATAAGCCCTTGATGCTCGCCCATATCAACCCCATCAGGCGTGAGCATTCGACCCGGCTGGGCAGGCAGATATTGCTTAAGAAAATCACTAAAGCGTCGTTCTCCAATAAAACAGATGCCAGTACTGTCTTTTTTCTTGGAAGTGATAAAGCTATTTTTTTCGGCTATGGCTCTTACTTCAGATTTTTCTAATTCTCCAATCGGAAATAATGACCTACTCAGCGCGCGCTCATCGACTGCATGCAAAAAATAACTTTGATCTTTATTATTATCCAAACCCTTTAATAGGGCGGCCTGACCATTGTGATTACCTCGTCGAACATAATGACCAGTGGCAATGTAGGCAGCGCCGAGTATTTCGGCGTATTCGAGAAACACTTTAAATTTTATTTCTCTATTACACAGAATATCCGGATTAGGGGTTCGCCCAGCCTTATATTCTGCTAAAAAGTGCTCAAAGACATTATCCCAGTAGTCAGCGGCAAAGTTTGCCGTATGCAGTGGTATGCCAATCTTATCGCATACCTGCTGAGCATCCTCTAGATCCTGAATGGCTGTGCAATACTCTGAACCGTCATCCTCATCCCAGTTTTTCATAAATAGCCCCTCAACCTGATAACCCTGCTGTTTTAGAAGTAGGGCTGCGACCGAGCTATCCACGCCGCCGGACATGCCGACTATTACTTTTTCTAAGCTACTCATTAATCGTTGTTTGTGCCTTAGTTTTGGGGTTGCACACTATAAGCGGTTACGAAATATTTCCAAAGGAAAAATCTTACCCTGATTAAAATCATTGATACAGGATATAACCAGCTCACTGCGATGACTGTCACTATTGCTTGTGATCTGGTCCATAGTTAACCAGAGAACCTCGTCAATATCTGGATCAATAGATGCTCGCTCATCATAGGAAATCGCATGGGCGGAAAAAGCTAGGCGGTAATAGGTAATACCGCTTACTGTTGCTTTGCTACTGTAAATACCTATAAGGTTTTCAATTTCTACGTTCCAGCCGGTTTCTTCATAGGTTTCTCTGATTGCGGCATCGATAATGTCTTCACCGGGCTCAACATGACCAGCGGGCTGGTTGATTACACTGCGACCGAATTCTTTCTCTTTTACCATCAAGAAGCTGTTATCGCTCTTAACTACCGTGGCCACTGTTAGATGAATTTTATTGGGCATCGCTGTTTTATTCCTTTAGGAACTGATTATAAAGATCTGTAGCATTACGAGCTTGAAACTGTTTTATCTCACCCAGTGATAATTGATTTAAGCTGAGATTGCCAATACGGCTGCGAACAAGTCGCAGTGTAGGTAATCCAACAGCAGCGGTCATACGCCTTACTTGACGATTTCGGCCTTCATTAATGGTTAATTCAAGCCAGCTATCAGCCACTGTTTTTCGCTCTCTAATAGGGGGTACTCTTGCCCATATTTTGGGTGGCTTAATAGGCTTACAACTCACCGCGCGTGCTAGCCCATCCTTTAACTGCACACCTGCCATAAGTTGCTGACAATGATGGTTATCCACCTTTCCCTCAACCTGTGCCCAATAAGTTTTATTGAGTTTGTGTTTTGGGTGACTAATAAGAGATTGAAGTCGACCATCATCAGTCAATAAAATTAATCCTTCGGAATCAAAATCTAAACGACCAGCAGGGTAAATATTCTTGATGTTAATAAAATCTGCTAGCGTTTTTCGACCTGCTTCGTCAGTAAACTGGCTCAGCACATGGAAAGGTTTGTTAAATAACACCAATTTTGACACTGTTTTTCCTCTAAAACCGATATTCTATAGGAAACAGACTTAAAAAAGCTGTTAAAAACGTGTAAAATCGCCGCCTTTAGAATTTCACTCACACAACCTCACTCCATGGAGAATCTTAATGGGATATCAGCATATCCAGATTCCACAATCTGGCGAAAAGATTACAGTCAATAGCGACCTTAGCTTAAACGTACCTAACAACCCAATTATTCCCTTTATCGAAGGCGATGGCATTGGTTACGATATCACCCCAGTGATGATCAAGGTTATCGATGCGGCTGTAAATAAAGCCTACAACGGTGACAAAGAGATTTCATGGATGGAAGTTTTTTGTGGTGAGAAAGCAGCTGATAAGTACGATGGTGATTGGTTTCCTGCTGAAACTCTAGAAGCCATCAAAGAGTACGCTGTTTCGATTAAAGGTCCTCTTACCACACCTGTGGGCGGCGGCTTTAGATCGCTCAATGTAGCATTGCGTCAAGAGCTAGATCTTTTTGTTTGCCAACGTCCAGTGCGTTGGTTTACTGGTGTTCCATCACCAGTCAAAGAGCCGAACAAGGTTGATATGTGTATTTTCCGTGAAAATTCGGAAGATATTTACGCCGGTATCGAATGGCGTGCAGGTACTGAAGAAGCGGGTAAGGTTATCGACTTCTTGCAGAATGAGATGGGTGTTAAAAAGATCCGTTTTGACGAAAACTGTGGTATTGGTGTTAAGCCGGTATCGGAGCAGGGTACCAAACGCTTGGTTTCTAAAGCTATCCAATACGCAATTGATCAAAACAAACCTTCTGTGACTCTTGTTCATAAAGGCAATATCATGAAGTTCACCGAAGGTGCCTTCTGTGACTGGGGATACGAAGTCGCTCGCGAACAATTTGGCGCTGAGCCACTTGATGGCGGACCTTGGCATGTTATTAAGAACCCTAATACCGGTGAGCAAATTATCATTAAAGATGTAATTGCTGATGCTATGCTGCAGCAAATTATTCTTAGACCCGATGAGTATAGTGTGCTTGCAACACTCAATCTTAACGGTGATTATATTTCTGATGCTTTAGCCGCTCAGGTGGGCGGAATTGGTATTGCTCCGGGCGCTAACCTTTCTGATGATGTTGCAATCTTTGAAGCAACACACGGTACGGCCCCTAAGTATGCTGGACAGGATAAGGTCAACCCAGGCTCATTGATTCTCTCTGCAGAAATGATGCTTCGCCACCTAGGGTGGTTCGAAGCGGCTGATCTTGTAGTCTCTGGCATCGAAGGCGCAATCTCAAATAAGACTGTTACCTATGATTTCGAACGCTTAATGGACGATGCAGTGCTTAAGTCTTGCTCAGAATTTGGCGACGCTATCATCAACAATATGTAAGCCTTTAAAAAATACGCTGCCCTGATGTAACATCGTTATATTGGGGCAGCGAATGACTAAATATATAGTTTTCCCTAACTCTTTGTACTGAGGCACTTACGGCCTGTAGTTCTCAATTTACCGTTAAACACCGGAATAACATTTTCGGCATGCAATCCTTTTTCACCATCCTTGATTTCATAATTAACTATCTGACCTGATTTTAACGTCTTATAACCATCACCAATAATGGCACTGTAATGCACAAAAATATCTTGAGCACCATTTTCATTCACTATAAAACCAAAACCCTTTGCATTACTAAACCATTTAATCGTCCCTGAATCTGCCATAATGTATCGCCTTCATCCTTGTATAAGCAGTTAAATAGAGTGACAAATAACCACTCAATCTAAGTATAGTAAGAAATTGATTGTTTTTAGTCCTAGGGCATACCTTTTTATTTATTGTGCAAAGTTCTAACATTGAAACCCTTGTGGTATAAAATTATCATTATTGCGTATGAAAATTATGGTCGAATAATATGAGTGAACAAAATCAAACCCCATTTTATGATCATGGGGATACAGCGATCCAAGAAGCTAGACCACAAATTAAAGAACCGCCTATGTATCAGGTGATTCTTTTAAATGATGATTACACGCCGATGGATTTTGTGGTGGAGCTTTTGGTGCAATTTTTCTTTCACTCAACCGAAAAGGCGACCAAAATAATGCTTGATATCCATCATTCAGGTAAGGGCGTCTGCGGCATATACACTCAGGATGTGGCTGCTACAAAGGTGTCCCTGGTTAATGAGTATTCTCAGAGTAATCAGCATCCATTGCGCTGTGAATTTGAACCCTGCAACCAACAAGAGTCCTAACTATGCTCAGCAAAGACTTAGAAGTAACTCTCAATCGTGCCTATAAAAATGCACAGGAGAAACGCCACGAATTTATGACGGTAGAACATCTATTGCTGGCTCTACTGGATGATAAATCAGCGGTACAAGTTTTGAGCGCCTGTGGCGTTGATCTCAGTATCTTAAGACAGGACCTCATCGAATTTATCGACGCAACTATTTCAAAAATTCCTAAGACACAGGGTCAATACGAAGAGATTGAAGTTCAACCCACCCATGGATTTCAGCGTGTTTTACAAAGGGCTGTTTTCCAAGTCAGCTCTAGCAGTAATGAAGAGGTTGTTGGAGCCAATGTTATTGTGGCTATTTTTAGCGAGCAAGAAAGTCAGGCGGTTTACTTTTTACGTCTACAAAATATTGCACGTATAGATGTGGTTAATTTTATAGCACATGGCATCTCCAAAGTACCGAATGAGGATATGTCGGTAGACGGTATCGAGTCGGATTACCATCAAGGGGACAAACAAACAGATGAGTCGTCTACTGACGGACAGCTTTTAGCTCAATTTACTATTAACCTAAATGATAAAGCAGAGCAGGGTGACCTCGACCCATTAGTGGGTCGCACCAAAGAATTAGACCGTGTCGGGCAAACCCTTATCCGCCGACGTAAAAACAATCCTTTATTGGTCGGTGAGTCTGGGGTCGGTAAAACTGCTATTGCTGAAGGGCTTGCACAGTTAATTGTTGAAGGTAACGCCCCAGAACCATTGCTCGACTTTACCATTTACTCCCTTGATCTCGGCGGCCTTCTGGCCGGCACCAAATACAGAGGTGATTTTGAAAAACGGCTAAAAGGTCTGGTCAATGAATTACTTGATCGAGGTAAAAGCATTTTATTTATTGATGAAATCCATACCATTATTGGTGCTGGTTCAGCATCCGGCGGCGTAATGGATGCCTCCAATTTATTAAAACCCCTTTTGTCATCGGGCGAATTAAGATGCTTTGGTTCTACTACCTTTCAAGAGTATAGAGAGATTTTTGATAAGGACCGTGCACTTTCACGTCGCTTCCAAAAAGTTGATGTAGTCGAGCCGTCTGCAGCCGAAACCTATTTAATTTTAAAAGGCTTGCGCGAAAAATTTGAAGATCACCACAACCTTAAATATACCAATACCGCACTCAAGGCCGCTGCTGATCTTTCTAGTAAACATATTACTGATCGCTTCTTGCCCGACAAGGCTATTGATGTGATTGATGAAGCGGGTGCTTTTCAGCGTCTGCAACCTAAAAGTCGGCAGAAAAAAACCATCGGTGTAAGCGATATTGAACTCATTATCGCCAAAATAGCGCAAATACCCGCTAAGACCGTTTCTTCTTCGGATAAATCAAAACTTAAGGGGCTAGAGGATCAACTTCGTCTTGTGGTATTTGGTCAAGACCCAGCCATCGATGCTCTTACGAGTGCTATTAAACTTGCCCGCGCAGGTCTAAGAGAAGGGGAGCGACCCATTGGTAGCTTCTTATTTGCTGGACCTACGGGTGTAGGTAAAACTGAAATGAGTCGTCAGCTAGCTAAATTATTGGGTATACCTTTAATTCGCTTTGATATGTCGGAGTATATGGAGCGACATGCAGTATCGAGACTTATTGGTGCGCCTCCGGGCTATGTCGGCTTTGATCAGGGTGGTCTGTTAACCGAGGCAGTGGCTAAGCAGCCCCATGCTGTGGTGCTACTTGATGAGGTAGAAAAGGCCCACCCAGATATCTTTAATTTATTACTCCAGGTGATGGACCACGGCACATTAACTGATAACAACGGTCGTAAAACTGATTTTAGAAATATTATTTTAATTATGACCACCAATGCCGGTGCTGAAAGCCTTGATCGCACATCTATAGGTTTTGCTAAACAGGATCATAGCTCAGATGCTATGGCAGACATTAAGAAAACCTTTACTCCAGAGTTTAGAAATCGGCTGGATACCATTGTTCAGTTCGGCAGCCTACCGTTAAATATTATCGCCACGGTAGTCGATAAATTTTTGGTCAAATTGCAAAATCAATTGGATGAGAAAAAGGTTTTCTTAAATGTCGACAATGAGGCTAGAGAGTGGCTTGCCATCAATGGTTATGATGCAAAAATGGGAGCGCGACCGATGGATCGATTAATCCAGGAAAAGATTAAGAAGCCACTTGCGGAAGAGGTGTTGTTTGGTTCTTTAAGTCAGCGCGGCGGTACAGTTTATGTCACAGTTCAAAACGATGCGCTGAAAATTACTATAGAAGCTATGGAACTTACTGAAGCATAGAGCTCCACAGCGAAGTATTTATCTCTCTCGGAAAGTAATACGACCTTTAGTTAGATCGTATGGTGTCATTTCTACTTTAACCTTATCACCCGTAAGAATACGAATATAATGCTTTCTCATTTTCCCTGAGATATGCGCAGTAATAACATGGTCATTTTCAAGTTTTACCTTGAACATGGTGTTAGGCAGGGTATCAATAACCTCACCGTCAAATTCAATGTGATCTTCTTTTGCCATAAGTAATCTTTAGTACTCTGTAAAAAGCGCGCAGT
>JBMZFJ010000007.1:0-51108 GCA_049615345.1 Porticoccaceae bacterium
GCGGGCATTCTAAGTAGCCGCACCGATACTGTCAAGGGCTTATATGCCCTATTACGATATTTTTCTTTTTGCTCTGCCATCGATTCATTTTTAGTAGCAACTAATCCTTCTTTAGATATTGGTGATTGTTTTTTTGACGGATTTTTATTATTTCCATTTTTATGGTTATTTTTTGCTAGAATGCACGTATTAGCTGTTTATGGACATCAATATCCAATGACTAAGTTTGTAAAATCTGACAAATTAAATGGCGTTTGCTACGACATTCGCGGCCCCGTATTAGATCATGCTAATTGGCTTGAAGAACAGGGTCAGAGCATTATTAAGTTAAATATTGGCAACCCAGGTGCCTTTGGCTTTGATGCGCCCGATGAAATCATGCAAGACGTAGTTCAAAATTTGCGACAGGCCCAAGGTTACTGTCATAGCAAGGGGCTTTTCCCTGCACGCAAGGCAGTGATGCAACGCTATCAGGCTCAGGGTATTGAGCATATAACCGTAGATGACATTATTATGGGTAATGGCGTTAGTGAGCTTATTGTCATGGCGATGCAGGCTTTACTTAATACAGATGATGAAATTCTTATTCCTGCCCCTGATTACCCACTTTGGACTGCGGCGGTTTCTATTTCAGGTGGTGCGCCTATCCATTACCGCTGTAATGAAGAGGACGACTGGCAACCCGATTTAAACGATATTGAGTCCAAAATTAATGCCAAAACTAAGGGTATTGTGATTATTAATCCTAATAATCCAACGGGTGCGGTGTATTCAGAAAAAACGCTGAAGGCTTTGGTTGCACTGGCAGAAAAGCATAATCTTGTGGTGTTTGCCGATGAGATATACGACCGTATTATCTATGATAATGCTGTTCATATTCCCCTTGCTAGCCTAGTAGAAAACACGCTGTGCCTGACCTTTAATGGCTTGTCAAAAACCTATCGACTGGCAGGATTCAGATCGGGCTGGATGATGATGACTGGCACCAAAAAACAGGCACAAAGTTATTGTGAAGGCTTAGAGATGCTCGCTTCTATGCGACTCTGTGCCAATGCGCCCGCTATGTTGGCGGTACAAACGGCACTGGGTGGTAGGCAGAGTATTGAAGACTTAGTTCTTCCCGGTGGGCGGCTATTAGAACAGCGAGACTTGGCATACGATATGCTTACCAGTATTCCCGGCGTTAGCTGTGTTAAGCCAAAATCTGCTATGTATCTTTTCCCTAAATTGGACCCAAAAATGTATCCAATTGCCGACGATGAACAGCTTGTTTTGGACTTTCTAAAACAGCAACGGGTGCTTTTGGTTCAGGGTTCGGCCTTTAATTTAGACGACACTCAGCATTTGCGCATTGTGTTCTTACCCGATAAGGCTCAGCTAGTGGAATCTTTGACTCGATTAGCAGCGTTCTTGGAAACCATTAGACGATAGCCTTAGTCGATTGAATATCCCAGTAGTTCTAACTGACGGTTAAGTGCTGTATCAGCAGTAACTCTGTAGTGGCTATATTCCCTACGCTGTGGGTAGGTTTTACGAAGATAATCGAAACCCTGCCCTATCTTGCCCTGCTTTAATGTCTCACGCATACGCTGATCATCGGCATTGATGTTGTAGCATTCAAGTAATAGTTGATTTAAAGCCTTCCCTGTAGCGTCTAAGGGTTCTTTTTTATCTTCTATCGACATGCTAGGTTGCGCTATAGGCTCAGCATCAAAATATGACTGACATAAGGCATCATAGAGCATGCTAGTCCCGCGTATTTTTCCCTCAGTGCTATAGCCCGCTATATGGGGTGTGGCTATACACACCAGGTCTAATAGCTCAGTATTAATCTGCGGCTCTGACTCCCAGACATCAAGGGTTACCTTTAGATTGTCGGACTGTCTAAGTCTATCTATTAGGGCTAGGTTATCGATGACAGCACCCCTGCCGGCATTGATAAGCAAACAATTTGGCTTGAGCTGCGCCAGCACTTGCTGATTAAACATATGATGGGTAGGGAATTCACCATCAGTGGTGAGCGGCGTGTGCAGAGAAATAATATCGCAGCCTAAAACTTCGTTAAAAGACACCAAATCTTGGATCTGACTAGCGTTTAGAAACGGGTCATACACGCGACACTCAATACCCAAATTAACTAGCTTTTGATAAAGACGACCACCCACATTACCACAGCCGACAATACCCACCCTACTCTGTTGCCATTGTGGTTTTAAGTGACTAAAGGCGGAAAGCACATACTGTACAACTGCATCTGCATTACAGCCCGGTGCATGCCTAAATTGGATACTCTTATTATTGAGATAATCAAGATCTATATGGTCTGTACCTGCGGTTGCTGAGCCCACAAAGCGCACAGAACTGCCTTCTAGTAGACTTTTATTAACCTGAGTCACCGATCGCACCAATAGGATTTCAGCACCTTCAATGCTTTGGCGATTAATATCTCGCCCAGGCATCATCATTACTTCACCTAGTTGGCCAAAGTAGTCCTCTACAAGAGGCATATTTTGATCGGCAATGATGCGTGGACTGGTCATTTGAACCTTTTTATCATTTATTTAGCTACCCGATACGTGATGAAACTGTCTTTGTCTCAAATCAGCCGTGCGGCGATTAAACACATCACCAAAGCCCATCTCGTCGGCAAATAGGGTAAATGCATCTTGATAGATGCCCTGCCACTGTATTTTGTCGCAACTAGGGGTTTCTTCTATATCCGTCACTATGGTGGCTAGTTTACGCGACAACAAAAGTTGATCTTTATTGTGCACTATCTTATCACTTAGTTTGGCTGCACCGCGAATGGGTAGATCCCCAAGCTGATCGCTGTTTTCTATAATATGATCTATGGATGGCATCCAGGATAGTAATTCACGGGCAGTTTTTGGACCAACCCCCGGCACACCGACAATACTATCGCTAGAGTCTCCCACTAAAGCCAAATAATCCGCCATTTGATGACAGCCTACCCCAAGGTCAGACTCTAACTGTTTGTAATCTTTAGGCTGGGACTTACCTATATCCCAATACAGATCACCGGGTTGGATAATTTGCGTCAAATCCTTATCGCGAGAGACGATGACTGGTTGCATACCTGCCTTTCTAACCTTTTTAGCCATAGCACCCAAAAGATCATCAGCCTCATATTTATTCGATGCCATTTCGCAAATACCCAACACGCGACACAGCTGTCGACAGGCATTGAGTTGAAACGCTAAGGCTTCGTCTGGCAATTCGCGATTGATTTTATAATTGGGACACAACTGATGACGAAAGCCTGTTTGTAAGCTTTCATCAAAGGCGCAGAAAATATATTGTGGCTGCTGTTTTTTAAGTAACTCTAGTAAAAAGTGAGTAAAGCCGTACACCGCCTGAGTTGGGTATTGGTTTTCATCGGCATGCCATTTCTCGGGTAGCGAAAAATAACTCTTAAAGATATAAATCGATGAATCTATAAGTAACACTTGCATGATTAATTGCTTAAGCCAAATAACTAAGTTGATAATACTCTAGATTAAAAGGATCGGCAGTATCAAATTGTTTAGCAAGTGCATCGATAAAAACCTTCGCTCGAGAAGGCAATTCTTGAGTTTGACACCAATCTTGTGCCTGCTTAACCAATGCCTGCTTAAAAGCCGTATCATCGCTACTACATCCTTCTAAGGCATTAAGATTATCAGCACTTGGGGTAAATTTTTGACCACAGGCATTGGAAAAAATCCATTCTAAGGCCTGTGGCTTAATTTCAACCGATTCAAATTTCTCTTGCTGATCCGAAGTACGGCCATCCGGCTCATACCAATAGCCAAAATCTTGCTGCAAGCGCCGTACTTTACCCGCAATACACCAGTGTGCTATTTCATGCAGAGCACTGGATATAAAATTTTCTCTAAAGATTAATTGATGGGGTTCATTGGCTGTGAATGATGGTTTGTAGAGGGGTTCTTCTGCACCACCCATTAATTGGGTATTTTCAGCTTTTAGAAATAATCTATCAAATAACTGGTTAATTAACTGCAATCGTTGTTGGTCAGGTGAATTCATTTTTAATCATCAAGTGTGTGCTGGAATAAGCTATGTTAGACAGACATTATCCGTCAATGTAAGCATACAAATATATTAACAGCGAACGAGTCAAAGCTTAAACATCTACTAAGATTATTCCTTATTGTTAATACTTATGGGTAATAGTTTTTATTGGACATCAAGCTATTATTAACAGTGCACATCAAAAAAAAATCTGTTATGAGGTGCTATAAGGATGAATATTACAGGCAAATATGGCAGAAAAAATAATGGCATAGTGAGTTACCCAGTATCTCAGCAGGGTAATACTTTGGTTCCAGTCATAATTGCCCTCGCCATTAGCGCAATTGCCTCAATTGCTTTTTTAAAACAGGGTTCAGATTTGACGGATAAAAGTCGTCAACTTATTGCAAAACGAGAATTGGCAGAAATATTAGATGACTGGAATGCACTTACGTCAATTACAAATATAGATAATGACACTCCCACACTCCCCTCCATGAATGGTGCAAATAATATAGGTGGAACCATTCGTTTTACCAGCGGTGTTGCAAAAACAAGCAGTACTCAGACCAAAGGCTTTATGAGTGGATTTAGTGATCCTAAACCGAATGCGAACTTAGTTTATGGTCCATTTCCAAATAAATCATCTTGTGAATCAGTGAAAATGACATTTAGTGGGAGCATGGCTGGGGTTTACGAAAGTTCTTGCAAGGAGGTTGATATCAGAGCCAGCTCCTCTGATCCGCATAACCTGCTTATTTATTTGAACTAAAATTCGACCCTTACACTAACAAGCTATAAATATCCGTATTTATAATACTTAATAACAAAACGTTTCTTAAAAAAATTTCAAATAAGTATATTTAATAAAGCACAAACTATTGTGCTTTATCCAATTCTGGAGTACCTTATGTAGTGTTAGCTGTTTCGACCATCGACTACCAGAAGGAGATGTATCCATGCCTAACCACGCCATTGATCACCCGATGGACAATGTAATTGATATTTTCACTCGCAAGCCAATCTCTGAACTTTCTGACAATAAAATAATTCGTATCGCGCCGGAACTCGACGGCCTAGAAATGCTCTACAGCAATGCTCAAAACCCTGAAAAACTATTTTCTGTAAGAGTCTTGGCCTGGGGCCTTAGAACCAATGGCGAAGTTATCGGCCTAGTACCCTGGCTAGATGAGCTTATCGCCTGTGATGAAATAAATGATCCGTTAAATGGCCAATGGCAGGGTTATTTTGATCAGGGCGTTGAGGAGCTATTTTTTACCGCTCCCCTTCATAAGGTGGTTGAACTTGAAACCGCGGCTGATTATTACGATTACCAGTGTGAATCTGAACAGGATGTGATCCAAGAGGTACCGGATACTATTGGCACCCATGCAGTTCTATCGAACGATGGTTTTTCTAGCATCACATTAAAAGAAGTGATTAGCTGGCGGCTTTTAAATAATGGCTCAATTGAAGCTATGATTGCCGATGAGGAAAAATTGGTAAGTACCCCAGTATTACCTGGTGATGATTGCCTTTATGCGGCAGATAAGAACAAGGACTTTCACTATTTCTTTCAACACCATATCGCCAACAAACTTAAGTCTAATGACCCAGAGGCATTGGCGGCGATATCGCTATTAAAAGATGGGTAACTAAATAAATTAGTTACCGTAGGACATTACCCGCTGATAGCGCTGCTCTAGCAGCTCTTCTGTAGGTATTTTTTGCAACTCCTCGAGCTGACCCGCAAGATGTTGTTTCAGGTTTTCACTCATGGTATCTATATCGCGATGGGCACCACCGAGTGGTTCTGGAATAGTCTCATCCACAATACCTAATTGCTCAAGATTATCTGAAGTTACACCCATGGCTTCTGCCGCCTGGGGCGCTTTTTCGCTGGTTTTCCAAATAATATTGGCACAACCCTCAGGTGAAATCACAAAGTAGGTGCTGTACTGCAACATATTCAGCCTATCACCCACACCAATAGCCAGTGCACCACCAGAACTACCCTCACCAATAACGGTACAGATAATCGGTGTCTTAAGGCGTGACATAACTGCGAGATTTTGTGCAATTGATTCTGAAATGTTGCGCTCTTCAGAATCGATACCAGGATAGGCTCCCGGCGTATCAATTAGGGTAATTACCGGCAGATTAAATCGCTCAGCAAGCTCCATTAAACGCAGAGCTTTACGATAGCCCTCAGCCTTAGGCATACCAAAATTACGCATAACTTTATCATTGACGCCGCGCCCCTTTTCTTCGCCTATCACCATCACTGGCTTGCCATTGAGGCGTGCAATGCCGCCAACAATCGCATTGTCATCACCAAAATGACGGTCGCCGTGCATTTCTTCCCAATCGGTAAAGATACGCTGTATATAATCTAGAGCATAGGGTCTTTGCGGGTGACGTGCTACCTGAACCACATCCCATGGCGTAAGCTTTGAGTAGATGCTTTCGGTTAGCTTGCGCGATTTTTCTCGCAATTTTGAAATTTCTTCAGCAATATTGATATCACTGTCGTTGCCAACTAGCTGTAGTTCTTCAATTTTCCCTTCTAAGTCAGCAATCGGCTGTTCAAAAGATAAATAATTTAAATTCATGCGTTACTCTGTCTCTGTTGGCTATGGGCAGTTATTTTTGCAATGCGCTATTTTAAACGTCTAGTGCAATTATCGCTAGCCCAGATTTCTATATTTATGTGATTGATGAAAATGCACCTAACCATAGTCCAAATTTACATTAGCGCTGCCAAATTGTTCTTTTAAGCGGTTAATTAGCTCATCTTTGGGTTGAACATGCCATTGCTCACCAAGAGTAAACTGCCCTGCCGCTGTTGGATGAGCATAGTCTAAAACCACCGGGCATGAGCCATCTTTGTAGTCATTAAGCGAATTATGGAAAACGTTGACCCAGCCGTTGCCGATATCGGCTTTGGCAACCGATATACGCAATTTTTCGAGCTTACTACAACGGGCTTCATAAATAGACTGTATTGATTCAGCCACCATTTTTAGCCCACCGGTATAGCTATCCTCAGATACCGTACCTTTGACGACCAGTAGTGCATCTTTATTGAGGATATTGCGGTACATATCGAACTGCTCTGCCCAAACTGACAATTCTAAACGACCACTTTTATCATCTAGGGTGATAAAGGCGAAACTATCTCCGCGCTTATTTTTAAGCACCCGCATACCAACCACCATGCCATACACGGTGGATTTTTCTTTATCAGAACGAAGATCGACAATACGCTGAGGTAGCATATGCTTTAGCTCATCTTCATACTCATCAATCGGGTGACCGGTAAGGTAAAGACCCAAGGTATCTTTTTCTCCACCCAAGCGCTCTCGAACAGTGAATGGCTTGGTAGATAAAAAGTTTTCGTAGGGGTTTTGCTCTGTGCTTTCAACCATGGCGCCACCGAATAGGTCTGTCATACCACTGCTGACATCACGTGCCTGTTGTTCAGCCATTTTTAACGCCTGATCCATGCCCGCAAGCATGACCGACCGGCGATAGCCAATCTCACCTTCAGGACCTATTTCATCCAGTGCCCCACTTCTGATGAGTGCTTCAATCGCCCTTTTATTCACTTTTCTGCCGTCTACTCTAGCGCAAAAGTTAATAAGGTCGGTAAAGGGGCCATCCTGCTCGCGAGATTGAATAATATTTTCAATCGGCCCTTCCCCAAGCCCTTTGATTGCGCCTAATCCGTAGATCACCTGACCCTGATCGCCCACGCTAAATTGGTATCGACCTCGATTTACATCGGGCGGCAACAACTCTAACTCCATCGATCGGCACTCATCGATAAAGGTTACAACCTTATCGGTCTTATCCATATCGGAAGACATAGTAGCGGCCATAAATTCAGCCGGATAATGGGTTTTTAACCAGCCAGTTTGATAGGCAACTAACGCGTAGGCAGCGGAATGGGATTTATTAAAACCATAGCCAGCAAACTTTTCCATCAAATCAAAGATATTAGATGCCAATGATTCACTATGACCCTTTTCAATCGCCCCACTAACAAATAGCTCCCGTTGTTTGGCCATTTCATCGGCTTTCTTTTTACCCATAGCCCGACGTAATAAATCTGCACCACCAAGGGTATAGCCCCCCATCTCCTGTGCAATCTGCATCACCTGCTCTTGATAGAGAATAATGCCATAGGTCGGCTCTAGTGCTGGCTTCAAGCTCTCATGCTGATACTGCGAATGAGGATAACTAACCTCAGCACGACCTTTTTTTCGATTGATAAAGTCATCGACCATGCCTGACTGCAGTGGCCCGGGTCTAAACAGTGCAACCAATGCCACAATATCTTCAAAGCGGTCTGGCCCCAACTTTTTAATTAGCTCTTTCATACCGCGAGATTCCAACTGGAATACTGCGGTTGTCTCTGCGCGCTGCATCAGTTCGAAAGTTTTTTGATCATCCAGCGGAATCTTCTCTATATCGAGCAACTCTTCACTATTGGCTGCACGATCCTTATTAATCATCTGTACTGCCCAATCGATAATCGTCAGTGTGCGCAACCCAAGGAAATCGAACTTAATCAACCCTGCTTCTTCTACATCGTTTTTATCAAACTGGGTAACAACTCCAGAGCCTGTGTCATCACAGTAAATTGGAGAGAAATCTGTGATTTCTGTAGGCGCAATTACTACACCACCGGCGTGCTTACCACAGTTTCGGGAAATACCTTCAAGTTGAAGTGCCATAGACCAAATTTCTGAGGCTTCATCATCTTGTTTCAAAAATTCCTGAAGTGCTTCCTCTTCTTCCACCGCTTTCTCGAGCGTCATACCCACTTCAAACGGAATCATCTTGGATAATTTATCGGCCAGCCCATAGGATTTACCCTGTACCCGAGCCACATCGCGCACTACCGCCTTGGCAGCCATGGTCCCGAAAGTCACAATTTGCGATACCGCATTGCGACCATAGCGCTCGGCAACATAGGCGATTACCTTATCGCGACCTTCCATACAGAAGTCGATATCGAAATCAGGCATTGAAACCCGCTCTGGATTAAGGAATCGTTCAAACAGTAGGTCATATTCGATCGGGTCTAAATCGGTAATTTTCAGTGCGTAGGCCACCAGTGAACCCGCACCAGAGCCACGGCCTGGACCAACCGGAATTTTGTTGTCTTTAGCCCAGCGAATAAAATCCATTACGATTAAGAAATAACCGGGGAAACCCATCTGAATAATAATATCCAACTCGAATTTAAGCCGCTGGTAATAACTTTCGCGGATGGCTGGATAGTCCTCGGTAGCTGTGTCAAATAGGCTAGCTAGGCGCTGCTCAAGCCCTTCCTCAGATACCTGAATCAAAAATTCATCAATAGTCATTCCTTCGGGAATGGGGTAATCCGGCAGGAAATATTCGCCAAAGCTAAGATCTACATTACAGCGTTTGGCAATTTCAACGGTATTTTGCAGTGCCTCGGGAATATCGCTAAAAAGCTCTGCCATTTCTTCTGGGCTTTTTAGATACTGAGCTTCAGAATAGCGACGCTCGCGACGAGGGTCATCTAATGCTCGCCCTTCATAGATACAGACTCTGGCCTCATGAGCTTCAAATTCGCTGGATTCAATAAATCGTACATCATTGGTTGCTACTACCGGACATTCACAGCGTTCAGCCAGTGTAACCGAAGTATGAATATAATCTTCTTCATCTGGACGATTGGTACGCTGTAACTCCAAATAGAAACGATTAGGGAATAATCCCATCATGTCACGCAGAGCGGCTTCTGCTTCGGCATAACGGCCAGATACTAAGGCTACACCAACTTCACCTTGGCGACCGCCAGATAGTGCGATTAAGCCCTCATTATGTGACGACAGCCACGACTTATCGATAATCGGTACCGCCTGGCGCTGTCCTTCAAGATAGGCGCGAGAAATAAGCTGAGTTAGATTGCGATAGCCATTGATATCAGAAGCTATGAGTACTAACTGGGTTGGTGTAGCTTCGGCCTGATCAGCAAGTAGAACATCTGCCCCTAGAATAGGTTTAACGCCCGATCCCTGAACCGCCTTGTAAAACTTAATAAGACCAAAGAAATTATTAAAATCTGTCAATGCAACCGCAGGCATACCCATTTCGGCGACTTTTTTTGCCAACGGCTTAATACGTACAAGCCCATCGACCAATGAGTACTCGGAGTGCAGGCGAAGATGAACAAACTCAGGACTCATAATGGTTTCTTAATATGCCATTTAAATAAAATATATTCATAGAATTTAATGTATAGCTTCGGCTGAATTAACTCAAGCCAAAGCGCTTAAAATTATATTTTTATAGTAAAGTTTGTTGCTGTGGCAATAAGTTTTCACTGACCGGCGCAAATGACCGACGATGAATTGGCGTTGCACCCAAACGCTTTAACGCTTCCATATGTTGTGCCGTACCATAGCCTTTATTTTTAGCAAATCCATAGCCGGGATACATAGTCTCAAACTCTACCATTTCTCTGTCACGTACAACTTTGGCAACAATTGAAGCGGCACTAATTACCTCGACTCGACCATCTCCTTTCACTACAGCTTCTGACGGATATTCCCATTTAGGAACGCGATTACCATCTACAGCTACATAGTCTGGCTGTATTGATAAGCCCATAACCGCCCTTCGCATTGCCATCATGGTGGACTGTAAAATATTGTACTGATCTATTTCTGCTACTGAAGCTCTCGCCACACACAGGCATATCGCTTGTTCGGTAATTTCTTTGTATAACGCTTCGCGCTGATGAGCAGATAGCGCTTTGGAATCTGCTAAGCCTTGTATAGTATGATTAGTAGGTAAAATGACCGCAGCAGTGACCACATCACCGGCTAGGGGGCCTCTTCCGACCTCATCAACACCGGCAAGTTGTTTTATATGTTTAGGTGCATTCCACTTTTCCATCTGCCCTATTCACTCGCAATAAGCTTTGCAATGGCAGCGGTTGCCAAACTGGCTGAATCTATGGATAGCTTGTGGTGTAGCTCGTTAAAATGCTCAATTAATCCAGCACAGTTTGCTTTGTATAGATTTACCACCTCTGCCGCTAGGGTTTCAACGGTAGCTTTATCTTGAATCAATTCTGGCACCAAAGGCTGGTTGGCCAATAGATTAGGCAGCGATATAAAGGGCGTTTTAATCAGCGGAAAAAGCAATTTAAAGGATAATGGATTCATGCGATAACCCACCACCATCGGCTTTTTAAGTAACATTGCCTCTAAAGCTGTTGTCCCAGAGGTTAACAACACCGCATCTGCCGCTTCCATAGCTTGGTGAGACTGCTGTTTAAGCAGAGTTATTTTGTCTGATCTAGCATCTAAAATCTTTTTTAATTGCTCGTACCTAGACTGATTCGCCGCCGGCACAATCAGCTGTAATTTAACCCCTAAATCTTGTGAAGCTTTAGCCGCTGCATCCAACAAAAGCTTCGCCATTAGTTCAACTTCGGCACTGCGACTGCCGGGCATAATACAGAGTGTTGGTTGATTGGACTCTAGACCTAATGCTTTCCTTGCTTTAGATGTATTAGGCTGTTGTGGAAACTGTTTGGCTAAGGGGTGCCCTACATAGCAAACCGGCACCTGATGCTGGTGATAAAATTCAGCCTCGAATGGCAAAAGGGTTAGCATTAAGTCTACTGAACGCTTGATCTTTTTAATTCGACCCTGACGCCATGCCCAGACTGAGGGGCTCACATAATGCACGGTTTTGACGCCAACAGCATGCAGCTTTTGCTCAATTTTGGCATTAAAATCAGGGGAATCTATACCGATAAACACTATCGGTTTTTGCGAGGAATAGCGATTGATAATTGAACGCCGAATAGACAACAATTCTGGCAATCGCTTAAGTGGCTCCCACAGACCCATGACCGATAGCCTCTCCATATCGAACAGAGAGTTAAATCCTTGAGCTTGCATTTTTGGCCCACCAATACCCTCAAATATTGCGTTAGGATACTGTTTTTTTAGCCCTTGAATCAGATCGGCACCCAATAAATCACCGGATGTTTCACCAGCGACAATGGCAAAAACAGGTGCTTGCGTCATAACTTAGCGAATGATGCCGCGGGTAGAAGACTTTAAGGAATCGAGAAGCACTGTAATCACAGCGTCATCACCGAGTTCAGTAATTGCCTCTATAGCTTCGTCTAAAGAGTGACCGCGACGATAGAGCAACTTATAGGCCTTATTAGCCAAGGCAATTTGATCGGCACTAAATCCGCGACGTTTTAGCCCTTCTTTATTAATAGTTCTGGGCTCTGCTGGACTGCCAAAGGCAGTCACAAAAGCCGGAACATCGTGATAACTAAATGCCGCAGGCCCAATGAAGCTATGGGCGCCAACCGAAACATATTGATGAATAAGCGCATACCCCGAAAGAATCGCCCAGTCGCCAACATTAACATGACCAGCAAGACTTGAATTATTGACCATAATCACATGATCACCCACCACTGAATCATGCCCGACATGCGCATAGGCCATTAATAGGTTATGGCTACCAATAATGGTTTCACCCTTATCCTGAATGGTGCCTCGATGAATGGTAACACCCTCGCGTATCACATTGTTATCACCAATAATTAGCTTGGTTGGCTCACCTTTGTACTTGAGATCGGGCGTATCATCACCAATGGTCGAAAATTGATAAAACTTGTTATTTTTGCCAATAATTGATGGACCACGAATTACAACATGGGAAGCAATTTCACAATTGTCACCAATTTGTACATCCGGGCCTATTATGCTCCAAGGACCAATTTTGACGTTTTCGCCAATTTTAGCCTTTGGATCTATGATCGCTTTTGAATCAATCACACTACTTTATCTCTATCCTGATAAGCGCAAAGCAAGGTGGCCTCACAGCACACTTTACCATCCACTAAAGCAGTGGTATTAAAACGCCACATATTACGCTTTACCGTATCGACCTCTGAGGTTAGAACCAACTTATCACCCGGCACTACTGGCTTTTTAAAGCGCGCTTTATCAACCCCAGCGAATAAAAAAAGCTTACCGTCTTCTGCCGTAAGTCCCGAGGAGTAAAAACCAAGAATGCCCGATGCCTGAGCCATAGCCTCAACAATCATTACGCCAGGGAAAATCGGTGCCCCCGGAAAGTGACCATTAAAAACATCTTCATTAAAGGTGATGTTTTTATAGGCCACAATACGCTTGTTGGCTTCAATTTCTTCTACTCTATCAACCAATAAGAATGGGTATCTATGAGGCAGAAGTTTCATTATTTCATTTACATTCATTGCTTAATCCATTTTGCTCAAGAGTTTGCTATCTTTAACTATTCAGTCTTTTTGTTCTAGTTTTTTTAATCGCTGGGAGATTAGGTTTAACTGACCCATTCGCACAGAATTTTTGGACCAATCAGCCGTGGTCATTAGTGGCATAACAGCATTTGAATATGAGTTTGGCTGTTTAATATCCTTAAATACTAGGCTGTGTGCCATGACCTGCACATTGTCACATAAACTGGCGTGTCCAACCACATGGGCGCCGGCGGCAAGAACACAATTTTTTCCTACGCTAGTACTTCCCGCAACACCCGCATAGGCTGCCATTGCTGTATTATCGCCAATCACAGCATTGTGGGCTATCTGAACATGATTATCTAATATAACGCTATTGCCAATCGTCGTGTCGTTAATCGCACCTCGATCAATTGTAGTACAGGCACCTACTTCGACATCATCGCCTATGACTACACCACCGATTTGGCTAATTTTTTGCCATCCCTGACTGCCATTTGGGGCAAAACCAAAGCCGTCAGCACCTATGACCGCGCCACTATGTATGGTGACGCGGCATCCAATTTGAACGTCATGGTAGATTGACACATTTGCTGCTATGGAGCAGTCATTACCCACGACAGATCGGGCACCAATCACCGTATTGGCCTTGATGATTGATCCTGAGCCAATACAAACATCCGCTTCAATCACAACATTAGGCCCTATAGATACTTCATCACCAATAGTGGCAGTAGAATCTATCACTGCACTAGCATGAATGGTTTTTTCTACGTTGGGGGTTTGATCAAACCAAGCACTAATTTTGGCATAGCTTAGATAGGCATCGCTGACTATCAGACAATTGCCCTGATACGATTCTGCTTGCTCAGCTTGCAAAATTACCGCGCCAGCCTGACAACCTTCTAAATGCTTTGCATATTTCGAGTTACTTAAAAAAGTTAATTGACTCGAATTAGCCAACTCTAGAGTTGCTATACCAGTAATTTCGGCAGTGTCATCTCCCTTAAGCTCAGCATCCAGAAATAATGCTATTTGTTTTAGGCTGAAAGAGATCGACATCACATTGTCCTATTTAGAGAAAACTACTCAGCCACAGGCTTAGTTTTAGCATCAATACGATCTGCTACCTTTGCAGTGATCGATGTATCAGGGCTTGCTAAAAGAACTGATTCAGCTCTCAACAAAACAGAAATTCCCTCTTCTTTCACAATCTCTTGAAGAGCCTGCTCTACCAGTGGCGCTAAATCCTGCAAAACTTTTTGCTCTAGTTGCTTTTGCTCAGAGGTGATTTTTTGGATTGCCAATTCAGCATCAGCTTTGACATAGCTCATTTTCTTTTGATGTTCGGCCAATTCTTCTGGCGACCATGTCAGACGCTTAGTCTCTGCTTCTTTAGCCATAGCCTGAAAGTCAGCTGAAGAGCTTTCATATTTTGCTTTTAGGCTCATAAAATCAGCGCTTTCTTCAAACGCTTTAAGGGCACTTTGAGCCGCATTAGAGCTAAAGATAGCTATTCTTGCATCGACTACCGCAATTTTTCCTGATACCGATTCAGCAGCGGTAGATAGAGAGATGGAAGAAATTAACGCAATTGCTACCAATAACCCATAAAAATTAAATCTGTTACCCTTCATAATATTTTAACCTTATCTTTAAATTAGAACTGATTTCCCAGTGAAAACTGGAAATTTTCTCTTTCATCATATTCACTTGCATTCAACGGTTTGGCAAAGCTGAATGTCAACGGCCCCATTGCACTTAACCATGTAGCGCCTATGCCGACTGAGTATCTTAACTCACCTGCATCCGGTTTAAAGCAGTTTATTTGAGCATCAGTACATTTGGTATTAAATATATTGCCCGCATCAAGGAAAAAGACCGACTGTACTGAGCGCTTATCTTTAATAAATGGCATTGGGAAAATCACTTCAGCACCAAACTCAATCTTAACATTGCCGCCAATAGGATCAGGCCTATAACCCAATGGCGTTGTACAGGAATCATCATCGCCAACACAGGGAGCATCTTGTGGACCTAAACTATTGCGCTCAAAACCTCTAACAGAGCCAAAGCCACCACCATAGAAATTTTTAAAAAATGGAAGTCTTGTTGTATCGCCATAACTCTCACCAAAGCCAAGATCTGCTCTTAGCTTTAGACTAAGAGTTTGAGTAAGTCCAGTTAAGTACTGTCCTCTATAGGTTGCCTTGTAGTACTCCATATCAGAACCTGGCATTGCAAAATTTATCGCTAGACGTTGCGATTGGCCGCGTGTAGCAAACATACCGCGATTTAGTGTCGATTTAGACCAATTTAAATTTAAATTGAATACATCAAATTCATTGCCATTTTCAGCTATGAAATCCCTAATCACATTAGAAGCATAGCTACCTGATCGTATATCAAGCCCCTCAAAACCAAAACCAAAGCCAATACGCGAGGTTTCAGATATGGGATAACCCCAATTGACATTAGCTCCCTGTGAATTGGTTGAAAAACTTGAGACATTAATCTGATCATAATCCGTCTCTCGAGAAAAAATACTGTAGCCGACACTCACGCCATCTACCGTAAAGTAAGGCTCAGTGAAGCTTAAATTAAGCGAGTCCTGGTAGGTGCTGCGATTCACCGCAACTGTGACTTTTTTCCCAGTTCCTAAGAAATTATTTTCACTGAGATTTGCGCCTAAAACAGCACCATATCCCTGAGCGTAACCAATACTTGCACCTACTGAACCTGAAGGCTGCTCCTCTACAGTGTAAATTACATCTATTTGATCATTAACATCGGGAACGGGAATGGTTTCAACCTCAACCCCTTTAAAGTAGCCTAATCGCTCAAGACGGACCTTTGATAGATCAATTAAAGAATTATTAGCTGAGGAACCTTCCATTTGACGCATCTCACGTCGGAGAACCTCATCTTGAGTCTTTGTATTGCCACGAAATTCAATTCTGCGCACATAAGCTCGCATTCCCGGCATCAGCACAAAGGTGACCTTAGCGGTATTTTCTTCTTTATTTAATTCAGGATAGCCTTCAACTTTGGCAAAGGTATATCCCTCATTACCATACCGACGTGTAATTAATTCACTGGATGTGGTCATTAATGCTTGGGAAAACGTCATTCCCTTGCGCATTAATATCATTGTTCTTATATCAACTTCAGGTAACTTTAATTCACCAGATAGCTCGATATCACTAATCGTATAGATATCCCCTTCATCAATAGTGATAGTAATATACACTGACTCTTTGTTAGGGCTTACTGATACCTGCGTATTCTTAATTTCAAACGCCAAATAACCGCGATCCAAATACCAAGTTTCTAGAGTTTCGATATCCCCAGTAAGTTTTTCACGGGAATACTTGTCATTGCTTGTAATCCATGACCATAAGCCAGTTTCATTGAGCTCAAAATCCTCGCGTAATTGTTTTTCAGTAAAATTATTATTGCCGATAATATTTATATGTCTAATTTTGGCGACACTGCCTTCATCAATATCGACATTGATTGCAACACGATTGCGCGGCAGAGTCTCAATGCTAGTAGTGACGGTTGCACCATAGCGACCTTGTGAAACGTATTGGCGCTGGAGCTCTTGCGCCATTCCATCAAGTATAGATTGGCGAAAGATTTCTCCCTCAGAAAGCCCATTATCGGTAAAAGCCTCCAATAACTGCTCAGATTGAATGGCTTTATTACCCTCTAAATTAATCTCACTAATAGCCGGTCTTTCACTCAGCACTATAACTAAAACACCATTTTCTTGTGCCATAGCAACATCAGCAAAAAAACCTGTCCTAAAAATTGATCTTGAAGCATCTCGAATTGACGCTTGATCGACTTGATCTCCCACATTGATTGGCAGAGCAGAAAAAACCGTACCGGCAGAAACACGTTGTAGTCCCTCAATTCGAATATCGGAAACTTCAAATAGTGCGGCCGAAGCCATTGAAGCATAGCTAATAATTGTAAGGCAGAGCCCAATAAAGAGTTGTTTCATGTAATAAAAATCTGCCTATTTATATTGTTGTATCGATCATTTAAAACGGACGAGTTAGATCATTGAATGTAGCAAAAACCATTAAACCAACCAATAAGAAAAAGCCAATTTTATAGCCAATTAACTGGACCTCAGTCGATACTGGCGAGCCTTTTACCCATTCCACTACACAATAAACCAGATGCCCCCCATCAAGCACCGGAATTGGCAGTAAATTCATAACTCCAAGCATTATACTTAGAATGGCTACAAAGCGAATAAAATTCTCTATACCTGCTTTCGCGGTGTCGCCAGCCATCTTTGCAATAGTAATTGGTCCACTTAAATTCTTGGGTGATAAATCGCCAACGATTAATTTGCCTAAAGATGACAAGATAAATCCGGCATTGGTGATAGTTTCATCAACAGCACGACTGGCGGCGCTCAGAACACTGTGATCGACCTGGCGAATTAGGTTATCAGGATACTTACCCTTTACGCCAAGCTGAACCCCAAGTTGACCGACATATTCACCATTTTTAAGAACCTTTTCAGGGGTAACACGAAGCGACAAAAATTGACTGTTATCAGTGCCCTTGGTAACTCGTTCAAGATCAATCACTAGTGATTGATTACTACTGCTAGAAATCTTATGTATAAATCCATCAGCGCTTTCAATATCAACGCCATTCACCGCCAGCAAGATATCGCCCTCGCGCAAACCGCCTTTAAAGCCTGAGCCAGCTTCTGATACAGGCCCCAAAACAAGGGCTTCAAAATCAAAGGGTGGATTTATGCCCAACTCTCGGATTGGCGAAGGATTATCATTATCTCTAAGCCATGTAGTTACCGGTATCAGTAGCTGGAACTCCGATGTAGAGTCTGGGTAGCGAACAGTTAATGGAATATCCCCAGTGGTCCCAATAAAATCAAATAATTGGCGATTAACCAAGCCCCAAGTACTGGTCTGGGTTTGGTCTACTGCGGTGATTTCCATGCCAACTTCAAGACCTGACTGGGCGGCCAATGACTCATTATTAACCTCGCCTATCACCGGTGCTAATCCCTGCTCACCACCCAAAAAAAGAACCCAATATGCCACGATTGCTAATATGAAATTAGCCACAGGGCCAGCGCTAATAATTGCCATTCGCTGAAGTACGGTTTTTTGTGTAAATGCATAGGGTCGATCTTCAGCTGCGATTTCACCTTCCCTTTCATCGAGCATCTTTACATAGCCGCCCAACGGCAGTGCCGCCAAAATAAATTCTGTATTATGCTTATCGCGCCAAGAGAACAGCTTTTTACCAAAACCTATAGAGAATTTTTCTACCCGAACGTTGCAGCGACGAGCCACCCAAAAATGGCCGTATTCGTGAAAAGTGACCAATACACCAAAGGCAATAAAGGTATAAAATAATGTTTCGACTAATGCCATAAAACTAGGACCCTGACCGTTTAATCACAGACTCAGCCGTGACTCTTGCGCGACTATCTGACTCTTGGACAGCGGCAAGTGATTCTGGTTCATAAAAATCAAAGGACTCTAGGGTCTTTTCAACAATTTGCGGGATAGCGTTAAAACCAACCCTAGTATCAAGAAATGCCTGTACCGCAACCTCGTTAGCTGCATTTAATACCGCCGGTGCATCGCCACCCGCTTGAGCCGCGTTGTAGGCTAACTGCAAACAGGGAAATTTGGTTATATCTGGTTGCTCAAAGGTTAATTGCGCTATTTCACTGAGATTCAAATCCGCCACGCCTGAAGGCAGTCTCTGCGGCCAGGCTAGTCCATGGGCAATAGGCGTGCGCATATCAGGATTGCCAAGTTGAGCCAACACAGATCCATCAATATATTGTACAAGGGAATGGACGATACTTTGTGGGTGTATAAGGACATCGATTTTATCCATTGATGTGTCGAACAACCATTTGGCTTCAATGCACTCCAAGCCTTTATTCATCATAGATGCAGAATCGACAGATATTTTATTGCCCATACTCCAATTTGGATGGGCGCAGGCTTGAGCTGGTGTAGCTTTAGAAATTTGCTCTATGTCCCAGGTTCTAAAGGGCCCGCCAGAGGCTGACAAAATAAGTTTGCTAATAGCCGACTGATGGCTATCGCTATAGTTGTGGGGTAAACACTGAAAGATCGCATTGTGCTCGCTATCAATAGGCAATAATGTGGCGCCATATTGTTTTACCGCAGACATAAAGATGGAGCCCGCCATCACTAGGGATTCTTTATTGGCTAATAGGACCTTTTTTCCCGCTTTGACCGCAGACAGCGTTGGCAGTAGACCTGCAGCACCTACAATTGCTGCCATTACAATATCGACTTGGCTATTAGCGGCAACTTCTGACAGTGCGTCTGCGCCAAAAATCACCTCTGTAGTGCCTTTTAAATCTTGAATCAAGCTCGTTAGTTGCTTTGCTGAAGACTGATCGGTAACCACCGCATATTTTGCCTTAAACTTAACAGATTGCTGAGCGAGTTTTTGTAACTGGCGACAACCGGTTAAGGCAAAAATTGTGTACTTTTCAGGATGTTGCGAAATAACATCTAGAGTACTTTCACCTATGGACCCGGTTGAACCTAATATCGTGACGGAGTGCATGGACTAAAAGGGGCTGGCTTTAGTTAAAATGACAAAAAATAGTGGTAAAGCGGCCATCACACCATCTAAGCGATCTAAAAAACCGCCGTGTCCTGGCAATAAATTACTGCTATCTTTGACCCCCCTATGACGCTTAAGCATACTTTCGAAAAGATCACCAACCACTGAGGACAGCGCGACAGGCAGCACTAACAAACACAGAAGAGGTAGATTTACATCGGGCAATAATTGCATCAGCGCAGCAATCAAAATGCCCTGTAAGATAAGGCCGCCAAGAAGGCCTTCCCAGGTTTTTCCTGGACTAATAGTTGGCGCCAACTTATGACGACCGAATAAGTTTCCGGCCACATAGCCGCCTACATCAGCCAATACAATTATAGTTACTGCTAGCAATAGCAAATAGCGGCCATTCTCAAGTGAAATAATTGAACTTAATGCAAGCCAAGTAGAGGCTAGTAAGAAAATACCAAGAGCAATCATAATGAGCTTTGATGACCAAAGAATAGCGCTCGAGGGATAGCCTTGAAGCCAGAGAAAAATTACCGCCCAAAGAACCACCGAGGCAAAGCATATTTGATAACTTAATGCGTAGGCGTGTTCAGTATAAATACCGGCATAAATGGCTATTAGAACCATAGAGAGCAACAAGCCTAGGACAAAGCATAGCTTCCCTAGTGTTGACTCAATTTTTGCCAGATCAGACCATTCCCAGCCAGCGATTAATACCACCAACATAATAAAACTGACAAAAGTAGAGGTTGAAAAAAACATCAAAGCACAAATAAACAAAAAAGCTAATATGGAAGCTGTTGCAAAACGCTGTTTAAACATAAACTTTCTCATTCAGCCCCAATTGATTATTTATTATTAGATTGATGATCAGATGATCTAGCACCAAACCTTCTCTGTCTAGAGTAATAGTCTTCAATCGCGGATTCAAATGCATTTTGATCAAAGTCTGGCCAGTAACAGTCAGTAAAGTAAAGTTCAGCATAGGCCATTTGCCATAGCATAAAATTACTTATTCGCCGCTCGCCCGCAGTCCGAATACATAAATCGGGTGCTGATAAGCCCTGAAGTAAAAAGTAACTATCGATACTTTCGGCACAAATATCTTTTGACTCAAGGCTGCCATCTTCTATATTTTCAGCCATTTTCTTAGCTGCCTGAGCAATTTCCCAACGCCCGCCATAGTCTACATAGAGATGTAAATTGAGTACTCCAGATTGGGTAATTTTCTCTGCATCCTCTATTTGTCGATTAAGACGATCACTAAAACGCTCTCTGCTGCCAATCACCCGCAGCCTAATACTGTCATCACGTAGTAATTTTGCTTCTTGCTTGAGATAGGTGGAAAAAAGAGACATAAGTCCTCTAACTTCCAGAGAGGGACGATTCCAATTTTCGCTACTAAAAGCAAATAAACTTACCGTTTCAATACCCTGATTGCGCGCGGTAGGCAAGAGATCGCGAATGCGTTCAGCACCCGCCTTATGCCCGGCGATGCCAGATAGGCCTCGTTGCATAGCCCAGCGATTATTACCGTCCATAATAATGGCTACATGCTTTAGGGGATGTAACGCAGTCTGTGCTTTGCTATTCATTGTTGAACCTGAGATTCTAGATCTCTAGCAAGTCTTTTTCTTTGGCGGCTAGAGCTTCTTCAACTTTTGCAATAAATCGATCAGTTATCTTTTGGACATCATCCTGTGCTTTGCGTTCCTCATCTTCACTAATTTCTTTTTCTTTTAGTAGATCTTTGATATCGGAAAGCACATCTCGACGAATATTTCTTATACCAATACGCGAACCTTCGGCCTCATGTCGCGCCTGCTTGCCATAATTTCGTCTAGTTTCTTCTGTCAGTGCGGGTAATGGAATACGAATTACAGCCCCAGCAGTACTTGGATTAAGCCCAAGCTCAGATTTCATAATGGCTTTTTCTATTTCTGGCACCAGAGATTTTTCATAGGGTGAAACAGACAGCGTACGAGAGTCTTCAATAGTTACAGATGCAGCTTGACTAAGCGGTGTATTAACGCCGTAGTAATCAACCGTAATACCATTTAAAAGGCTGGGGTGTGCTCGGCCTGTACGAATCTTATTAAATGCAACACCAAGGGCTTCAACTGTCTTGGCCATGCGTTGCTCTGCATCTTTTTTAAAATCTTCTATCACTTGAAACCTCTTTATTGTTCATCAATTAAGGTGCCTTCATCGCCACCCACAATCAAATTAAGCAATGCACCAGATTTTGACATACGGAAAACTCTGAGTGGCATATTGTGTTCACGACATAGGCAGATAGCGGTCATATCCATAACACCCAACTGCTTGCTTAGCACTTCGTCATAGGTCAGTTTATGGTAAAGAGTTGCCGAGGGGTCTTTCATCGGGTCGGCAGAGTAAACGCCGTCAACTTTGGTCGCCTTTAAAACAACATTAGCGTTAATTTCAATGCCGCGAAGACAGGCAGCAGAATCGGTAGTAAAGAATGGATTACCTGTACCAGCGGCAAAGATAACCACATCACCACCTTTAAGATAACGAATAGCTTTGCGCCGGTCGTAATGTTCTACAACACCACTCATGGGGATAGATGACATGACATGAGTTGAGATATTAGTTCGCTCAAGCGCATCACGCATGGCAAGTGCATTCATAACCGTAGCTAGCATACCCATATGGTCGCCGGTTACCCGATCCATACCTGCTGCATTGAGGGCGGCACCACGAAAGAGGTTACCGCCACCAATAACTAAGCCTACCTGAACACCAATACCAACTAATTGGCCAATTTCTAGCGCCATTCGGTCGAGAACTTTAGGATCAATACCAAAGCCCTCCTCTCCCATTAACTCTTCACCGCTGAGCTTGAGCAAGATTCGCTTATATTGCTTCTCTTTGACCGTTGACGCCATAATTATTCCTCTAAATTAGTTACTTGCACCCTGTACCTGCGCCGCAACTTCAGCTGCAAAATCAACTTCTTCTACTTCGATTCCTTCACCAACTTCAAATCGAACGAAAGATAGAACTTCAGCACCTTCTGCCTTGACTAGCTTACCAACAGTAGTTTCTGGGTCTTTCACAAAAGGTTGGTCTACAAGACTACTTTCTTTTAAGAATTTAGCAACGCGTCCGACAATCATTTTCTCAATAATTTCTTCAGGTTTGCCACTTTCACGTGCCTGAGCAGCAAAAATTTCTTTTTCAGCCGCTACCAAATCTGCTGGCATATCGTCTGAATTTACAACTGCAGGGTTTACTGCAGCAACGTGCATAGCAACGTCTTTAGCCAACTCTTCAGAACCACCACTTAAGCCTACAAGCACTGCAATACGGCTGTTACTGTGAACATAGCCGCCAACCACTGGTGCTTCGACGCTATCGGCTCTGCGCGGTGAAATATTTTCACCAATTTTTTGCACTAGCTCTTGTCTCTTAGTCTCAAGATCGCCCGCCATTAAAGCCGCCAAATCAGTTTGCTTAGCACTAAAGCCAGCATCTAAAACTGTATTTACAAAACCTTGGAAACCCTCATCTCTGGCTACAAAATCAGTCTCACTGTTGACTTCTAATACTAGACCATAACCACCCTCTGCACGAAAGGCAACGACACCATCTGCAGCAGTTCTACCTGCTTTTTTGGCTGCTTTCATACCGCTGGATTTACGTAAATCTTCAATTGCTTTATCAATATCGCCCTCAGATTGAGCCAGAGCGCGCTTGCACTCCATCATTCCTAAACCGGTTCTATCTCGTAGCTCTTTTACTAGGGACGCAGTTACCTGTGACATTGTATTCCTCTCTCAAACATATAATTAGTTAGAAAAAAGGGGGCAAATGGCCCCCGTAATTTTTACATCATCGCCCAATGGGTCGATATTGAAATTACTCAGCTTCTTTTTTCGCCGCTGGCTTCTTAGCCGCTGGTTTTTTGGCGGCAGCTTTTTTAGCTGGTGCTTTCTTAGCTGGTGCTTTTTTTGCCGCTGGCTTTTTTGCCGCTGCCTTCTTAGCAGGTGCTTTTTTCGCCGCTGGCTTTTCTTCAGTAGCTGGCTTTTCTTCAGCTGCTGGTTCTGCAGCTACTTCTGGTGCTACTGCTTCAGGCGCTGCTGCTACTTCAGCTACAGGCTCAGCTTCAGGTGCTGATTTAGCATCAACCTCAACAAACTCGTCTTTACTAGACACTGTGGCTGCCTGTGCCTTTCCTTCAAGGATAGAGTCCGCAACCGATGCCGCATAAAGCTTAATCGCACGAATTGAATCATCGTTACCAGGGATTATATGATCAACACCATCGGGATCACTATTAGTATCGACGATACCAACCACACGAATGCCAAGTTTATTCGCTTCGTTGATAGCGATACGTTCATGGTCAACGTCAACCACGAATAAGATATCGGGCAAGCCGTTCATATCTTTGATACCACCAATAGAATTCTCTAACTTGTCTTTCATGCGCGTTCGCATCAAAACTTCTTTTTTGGTAATTTTGTCAAAGGTTCCATCACTCTGCTGAGTTTCTAACTCACGGTAACGACGAATTGACGCTCTAATAGTTTTATAGTTGGTTAGCATTCCACCTAACCAACGATGGCTAACATAAGGCATACCGCAACGCTCTGCTTGCTCTTTAATAATCTTACTAGCAGCTCGCTTGGTGCCAACAAAAAGAACCTGATTACCTTTTGCCGCTTCAGCGCGAAGTACATCAAGTGCTTCATTAAATGCAGGTACTGTATTTTCTAGATTGATAACGTGAACTTTATTGCGTGAGCCGAAAATAAATTGGCTCATTTTTGGATTCCAGAAACGGGTTTGGTGACCGAAATGGACACCTGCTTGTAACATATCTTTCATGCTTACTTTTGACATAATATTTTCCTTTTGGGGTTAAGCCTCCACATATCCCAATAACCAACCCTTAGGTAAAAATACCGTTGGGCACCCAGGCTATTGTGTCGACATGTGTGTGTCGTTTAGTGCTACTAAATTTAGTTAGTTTGATACGCTATTGACGTATCGGCGCGCTTTATACCATAACCACTGTTTTATATAAAGAAAAAAGCACTAAATTTAGCGTTTTACGGCGCATAAAACACAAAAAAAAGAAAATCATTAATTTTGACGTAAAAGCTCGCGATTATTTTTTAATCTGAACTCCCGCATTTGGCTTAAGATTGGTTACAATAGGCAGGATCAAATAAGAGAAAATTGCAATGTCTGTAAATCTTAGAACACCTGAGCAAATTGCCAAAATGCGCATCGCCGGAAAGCTTGCCGCAGAAGTGCTTGAGCTTATTGGTGAATATGTAGTTCCCGGGGTCTCCACCGAGGAATTGGATCGCATATGCCACGATCATATAGTACAAAACCAAAAAGCCATTCCGGCCTGCCTTGGTTACAGAGGCTTTCCAAAATCTATATGCACGTCGGTTAACCAAGTAGTCTGCCACGGCATTCCCTCTGATAAAAAAATATTAAAAAAGGGCGATATCATCAATATTGATGTTACCGTCATTAAGGATGGTTGGTACGGTGATACCAGTAAAATGTATATTGTAGGTGATGCCCCCGAGCACGCTAAGAGGCTAATCAAAGTTTCTCAAGAATGCCTGTATAAAGGAATTGAAATGGTTAGACCTGGGGTAAGATTGGGTGATATTGGCCACGCCATTCAAACCTATGCAGAAGCTCACTATTACTCGGTAGTGCGCGATTATTGCGGCCATGGTATTGGCGATGAATTTCATCAGGAGCCGCAAATTCTCCACTACGGTAAACCAGGTACCGGATTGGAACTCAAAGAGGGTATGACCTTTACAATCGAACCTATGGTGAATGCCGGTAGGTATCAAACTAAATTAAAAAGAGACGGTTGGACTGTTGAAACTAAAGATGGGCGACTTTCCTCTCAGTGGGAGCATACAATGCTAGTAACCCATGACGGTGTAGAGGTCTTTACGGCGAGACAAGAAGAAAACTTCTAGCCTAGCTGATTATTAATAATCGAAACAATCTAACTGTGAAGCCATTGTGATTTTTTATGCCAAGTACTTGTTCTGACCAACCCTTACTACCCACTAATCGTGCACCTATCTTTTTTGACCAAAAGCGTTTTATCGCCGATTTGGCAGCTGAAAACCCAATCAAAGTATTTAAGAATGCTTTAAGCGCAGCTAAAAATCACTTTGATAATCGCTTTCTGGAGGGTGAGGACGCTCGATCACTGGTGAATGAAGCATCGCAGTTTGCCGATGTCCTTCTGTGGCATGCATGGAATCAATATGAATGGGATGAGAACGTCAGCCTTGTTGCAGTAGGTGGTTACGGGCGAGGTGAATTACACCCCCACTCGGATATTGATCTTCTAATTTTAATGCGCAAGGATTTCTCTAAAGTATATAAAGAGCGTATTGAAATGTTTATTACCTTTCTTTGGGATATACAGCTCAAGATTGGCCACAGTGTTCGCTCAATTTCACAATGTGTCGACGAGGCCAAAGCTGATATCTCTGTCGCTACTAATCTAATGGAAACGCGTTTGCTTTGCGGCAATAGTGATCTGTTGCAACTCATGCTAAAGAAGACTGGTCCGAAAAAAATCTGGCGCTCATCGAAATTTTACAAAGGTAAAATTGACGAGCAAATTGCGCGCCATCAAAAACATCAGGATACTGAATATAATTTAGAACCCAATGTTAAAGAAGCGCCCGGCGGACTTAGAGACATACAGTTAATTAATTGGGCCGCGAAACGTCATTTTGATGTCCATCGCCGCTCTCAGTTGGTCCATAGTGGTTTTCTCTCCGAGGAGGAGTATTTAACACTGCACAAAGACGAGGAGTTTTTGTGGAAAGTGCGATATGGCCTTCACTATCTCGCTGAACGACCAGAAGAGCGGCTGTTATTTGATCATCAACGTAAACTTGCCACCCTACTCGGCTACAAAGATGGTAACGGCAAGTTAGCGGTTGAAAAGTTTATGCAGCGTTATTATCAAACAGTTTTGTCTATTCGCGAGTTAACCGATGTACTTCTTCAATATCTAGATGAAGCTATTTATCGCAAAAACAAAACGAGGGTCGTAAAAAAGATCAATGATCGTTTTGTAATAAGAGACAATTATCTCGACACCATAGATGATGAACTATTTACCAAGCACCCCTCTGCCCTGTTGGAGCTGTTTGTTGTGCTAGGTGAGACTGAAAGCCTCAAAGGTATTCGCGCTTCGGCTATACGTCAATTGCGCCTACACAGAAAACTAATTAATTCAGAATTTAGAGAAGACCCAATAAACCGACAGTTATTTATGCGTCTATTGCGCTCGCCCTACAAGCTCTCTGTTCATCTAAAACTTATGAATCGCTATGGCATTCTTGGTAGCTACCTACCTGAATTTGGAAAAATTGTTGGGCAGACACAACATGATTTATTTCATATATATCCGGTTGATGTCCACACGCTTGAATTAATTACTAATATTAGACGCTTGGTTCAGCCAGAGGAGGCCGCTAAGTTTCCTGTTTCTTCTCATATTTTTAAGAATCTACCCAAACCTGAACTTATTATTATTGCTGCGCTGTACCACGATATTGCCAAGGGACGCGGTGGTGATCACTCGATTCTCGGCGCCGTGGATGTCGCTGAATTTGGTGAACGTCACGGGTTACAAGCTCAGGAAATTTCATTATTACAGTGGTTGATTGAAAATCACCTTTTGATGTCAACTATCTCCCAGCGCGAGGACACGTCCGATCCCGATGTGATTTATAAATTTGCCAAGCATGTGGGTGATCAGCGTCATCTAGACCATCTATGGGTATTAACTGTTGCCGACATCAATGCAACCAATCCCAGATTGTGGACAGAGTGGAAAGGTGCCCTTATGAGCAACCTCTACTTTGAAACCAAGCAGGTTCTTCAATCCGGCTTGGATGAACCAGCAAATCGCGATGCCTGGGTGAATGATGCTAAGCAGTCAGTTCTAAAAATTCTTGAGCAGCAATCAGTTGACGAGGCTGCTGCGAATGAAGTTTGGGGTGATATTGATGATCAATTCTTTTTACGTGAACGAGCTGAGGATATAGCCTTTTTTACCAAAGGCATTATTGACAGCATTGATGAGCAATCCGTTATTCAGATTCGTGACGTTGGGGTTGAGATTCCTGTAGCTACTCAGATATTTTTACATACTAAGAGCACCAAAAATCTATTTGCCATTGTCGCTGCGACATTAGATAAGCTCGGCTTAACCATCCAAGATGCGAGATTACAGACCACTAGTGACGATCAAACTTTTGATGTGTTCTATGTTTTAGATGACAATGATCTTCCATTTGGTAGCAATAAAAAGCTTTGCAAGAGTATTTCTGATGGCTTAAAAACAGCCATACAATCGCCAGAAAAGATTAATCTAAATGTTTCTCGTCGCACTTCAAGACAGCTGAAAAACTTCACTATGAAAACAAGGGTATCTCTGCGCAATGATAGCGAGACAGATACCAGTATATTACAAGTTATAACACCAGATAGACCGGGCCTGTTAGCTAAAATCGCCAATATCTTCGCCCGCTATGATCTGGTGCTTTTCAATGCAAGAATCTCCACCCTTGGTGAACGTGTTGAGGATACCTTTTACCTAAGGACCAACGATAATAAGCCGATCGACGATGATGAATTAGTCGAAAACCTTAAGCAAACCATCCGCAATGAACTAGACTCTCGTATTAAGGAATCCGAACAAGAGTCAATATTTCAATCGATCAAAATTGGACGATAATTATGAATCCATATTTTAAAGATCTGCAGTCTTATCCCTTCGAAAAGCTAAAAGACTTAAAAGCTGGGTTAACTACAAACCCAGATCTTGAGCCGATTATGTTATCTGTCGGCGAGCCCAAACATGCTGCGCCAGAGTTTGTTAAACAGACTCTTTGCGATGCCATTGATGGTCTCGCCAATTACCCCTCAACAAAGGGCCTTATAGCGCTTAGAGAAACCATCGCTAACTGGGCAACAAAGCGTTTCAATATAGCCACATCAGCTCTGGATGCAGAAACCAATGTACTTCCGGTCGCGGGTACTAGAGAAGCATTATTTGCTTTTACTCAAGCAATTGTGGATAACTCAAACGGCCAGAAGCCTCTAGTGGTATGCCCCAACCCCTGCTACCAAATCTATGAGGGTGCCGCCCTTCTTGCTGGCGCAGAAACTCACTACTTAAACTGCAATGCTGAAGATGATTTTAATCCTAACCTAGACGCTGTCCCCGAAGCAGTTTGGCAACGTTGCCAATTACTCCAACTCTGCGCACCGGGCAATCCAACTGGGGCAACATTATCATTGGCCTACTACAAAAGAGCCCTGGAACTGGCAGACCAATATGATTTTATCGTTTCAAATGATGAATGCTATTCCGAGCTTTATCGAGATGAAAACAATCCACCTCTTGGGTTATTAGATGCCTGCCAACAATTAGGGCGTGATAAATTTGAACGTTGCATAGTGTTTCACAGTCTCTCTAAGCGCTCAAACTTACCGGGGTTGCGTTCAGGGTTTGTCGCCGGTGATAGCGAGCTTATTAAATACTTTTTTCGCTATCGAACCTATCATGGCTGTGCTCTTTCACTGCCTGTTCAACAGGCTTCGATTGCGGCATGGAGTGATGAACAACATGTGCTGCAAAACCGCAACTTATACAGAGAAAAATTCACCGCTGTTAGCGAAATTTTAAATGGCGTTCTAGCGTTTAATGTGCCCTCTGCTGGCTTTTATCTATGGCCACAAACGCCTATTGATGATGTTAGCTTTGCCAGAGATCTTTATGCGCAACAAAATCTTACGGTACTCCCTGGTCGCTTTATTTCGCGTAAGACAGAGATGGGTAACCCTGGAGAAAATCGTATTCGATTAGCACTGGTTCCTGAACTCAAAGATTGCATCGAAGCCGCTAACCGCATAGTGCGCTTTACTCAAAGCCTTTGATGATGGGTTTTAACCAATGCTAAAAAAAGAACGTGCACAACTGGTGTTAGATCGACTGAATGAGCTCTACCCAGAAACACCCGTGCCACTTAACCACAGTAACCACTTTGAGTTACTGGTGGCGGTTCTGTTAAGTGCGCAGTGTACTGATGAGCGCGTCAATCAGGTGACGCCCGCCCTATTTTCACTCGCTAACAATGCAGCCACAATGCAATATGTCGATGTTGATGAAATTTATAACATTGTACGACCTTGCGGTCTTGCCCCACAAAAATCAAAGGCTATATCCAATCTTTCAAAGATTTTGGTTGAAAAATACAACGGCGAAGTACCTGAGGATATGGCGGCACTAGAAACACTGCCTGGGGTTGGTCATAAAACTGCCAGTGTTGTGATGTCTCAAGGCTTTGGTCACCCGGCTTTTCCAGTAGATACCCATATTCATCGCTTGGCCCAGCGCTGGGGGCTGACCAAAGGCAATAATGTTGCCCAAACCGAGCGAGACCTGAAACAACTTTTCCCGAAAGAATCTTGGAACAGTCTTCACCTGCAGATAATTTTTTATGGACGAGAATTTTGTAGCGCCCGGGGTTGTGATGGACGGGTTTGCGACATCTGCACTAGCTGTTATCCCAATCGAAAAAAACCTTTTAAAGCCAAAAAAGCTTAAAATTCAGACTAAAACAAGGACTATTAATGATCATTTACGGTATTAGTAATTGCGATACAGTTAAAAAAGCTAAAAACTGGCTCGACAGTCATAATATTGGTTACAGGTTTCATGATTTCCGCAAAGATGGCCTCAACAAAGACATCATTAACGGCTGGTTGAAAACTGTTGCCTGGGATAAAATTCTAAACAAGCGTAGCACTAGCTGGCGCAATTTGGATGCAGCCACTCAACAGGCTATCAACGCAACTAATGTGGTCGATTTACTGGTAGAAAACCCTACACTGATAAAGCGACCAGTGATGGATGTAAATGATATAATAACTGTTGGATTTAATTCGGATACCTATCAGAGTATCTTTAACTAAGATAAATTTAAGATAAAGAGTCACATTATGAGTAACCTTTACAGCTTCGCCGTTGGCGCTGGTACTAAAAATAGTCGCGGTGAGTGGCTTGAAGTTTTTTACCCCAGGCCTGTACTAAACCCAGAACCAGCATTAGCAAAATTGCTCACTGGCGTATTTGGTGAAGATACAGATATCGAGCCTAGCGGCGATCAATTAACTGCTCTTCAAACTGCGCTTGAGGAAAACAGCTACAACGATTTGGCAGCATCGGTTAACGCTCTTAACAGCGGTGATCGTCCCTTAGTTGTGGTGATCTTAAAACAAGACAGTGCCCCTACCTCGGTTCCTCAGGGCTATTTAAAACTACATTTGCTAAGTCATCGTCTCGTTAAACCTCATGGCACTAACTTAACTGGTATTTTTGGCGCTCTAAAGAATGTGGCATGGACTAACGAAGGTGCTATCGATATTGACGACCTTCCAGCAAGAATGCTCGAAGCCCGAGCCGCTGGACGACCACTCAGCGTTGACTGTGTCGATAAGTTTCCTAAGTTAGTCGACTATTTAGTGCCGTCTGGCGTTCGTATCGCCGACACCTCAAGAGTACGTCTTGGCGCCTATGTAGGCGAAGGCACGACTGTTATGCATGAAGGCTTTATTAACTTTAATGCCGGCACCGAGGGCCCAAATATGATTGAGGGTCGAGTTTCTGCAGGTGTCTTCTGTGGCGCAGGCTCCGATGTAGGTGGCGGTGCTTCGATTATGGGCACTCTATCAGGTGGCGGCAATATGGTGATATCTATGGGCGAAAAATGCCTGTTGGGCGCCAACTCTGGATTGGGTATTCCACTGGGTGATCGCTGCACTCTAGAGGCAGGCCTCTATATTACTGCGGGAACTATTGTCACTATGCTAGATGATAGCAAGCAGGCTACAGGAAAAGTAAAGGCACGTGATTTAGCGGGCAAAAGCGATCTGTTATTTAGACGTAACTCAGTGACTGGCACCGTTGAATGCCTTACCAATAAATCTGCGGTTGAACTCAATCACGAACTTCACGCTTCAAACTAATGTTTTGGGTACTAATGGGCGCACTTTAGGCGCCCATTAGATTCTGCCCACAGACCCTGACTGTATTACCGTTAATGCCAGACGCCTCGGGACTTAAGAAAAAGCCCACAACCTCTGCCACATCCTGTGGTAATCCACCCTGATTTAGCGAACATAAACGACGACCAAATTGCCTAGTAGCAAATGGGATTGCCGCCGTCATATTGGTTTCGATAAAACCCGGGGCTACAGCATTGACGGTAATACCTCGCTCAGCACAGACTGATGCCATACTATCCACCATGCCAATAACCGCAGATTTTGAATAGGCATAATTACTCTGCCCTAAATTGCCCGCAATACCACTAATAGAGGCAACACCGACAATACGCCCTCCCTGATCTAACATATCTGTCGCTAAAATAGCCTGATTGATCCTTTGAACACTGCCTATATTGATATCAACTAATAGCTGCCATTGTTGATCAGACATACGCGACAACATTTTATCGCGGGTTATACCCGCGTTATGCACTATACCCTGCAACTTTTTATTTTGTTTGGCACAGCAATCTATCAGCTTCTGCGGAGCATCTTCAGCCGTGATATCCAACCCTAGAGCCACACCGCCAATATCTGACATCGCCTTTTCAAGCTGCTCTTGCGCCTTAGGAACATCTATCCCTATCACCATAGCGCCATCACGCGCCAAAACCTGACTCATAGCCAAACCTATACCCCTTGCGGCACCAGTTACCACAATTGTTTTACCCTTGAGAGGACGCTGCCAATTATGCTGTGAGGATAACTCTGTCACTGGTGTCATTAAGTTGATGACCTGTCCATTGGTGTAGGCACAGCCGGCAGATAACAAAAATCGTAATGGTGCAGCCAAACCCTTATGCCCAAAGCCATTCAAATAGATCAAGTTTGCGGTTGCGCCTTTGCGCCCTATTTCTTTGGCGACAGACTTTATAAAACCAACTAGACCACGTTGAGCAATGGCATGCTCTACACAGTCAATATGATTTGGTTGCTGTCCAATAACCACCACTCGTCCACAGCGCGGTAATTTGGAAATGTGTTTGTGGAAAAATTGATACAGCTCAGCGGCCTGCTCTGTGCTTCTTACACCACTGGCATCAAAGACAAGATTACATGACTGTGTATCTTCACTCACGAAAACTAATTCTGTTGCCTCAAGTGATTGTTTTATTTGTGTACCGTAAAGCGCCCCAGTGGAGGAACCACAAAGTATATTTGCAATTAGCTGATGAGGGTTATCTTCATCCTCCCTAATAAGTTTGGGCGGCTTTGGTAAGCCCAACAGAGAAAAAATAGGTTTACCTAACTTAGAATTAGCAAATCGCAAATAATTGTCACTCATTCAGTTCTCCTTGTTTTGGCAATGAGGGCCTTATAATTATTAACAGTCTACTCTATCAAAGTTTCAATAAATCGAATTGACCCAAATGCCACTTTAAATTTTGAATTTACCAATGAAATGACCATTTTATTTATCTATTGTTAAGCTATAAGAAAAAAAACATGTTTGTAAATCAATGAAATGATGGGAACCCTTATGGACAGCACAAACAGAGTAGCAATTCTAGGCGGTAACAGAATTCCTTTTGTTCGAAGTAATACTGCTTATAAAAACGCATCCAACCTCCAAATGCTAACGTCCTCGTTAAAGGGACTAGTCAAGCGATTTGATTTAGAGGGCGAACGTCTTGGTGAAGTCGCTGCCGGAGCCGTGATGAAACATGCTAAGGATTTCAATCTGGCTCGCGAAGCCACCCTAAGCTCAAAATTATCGCCACGCACGCCAGCTTACGATGTTCAACAGGCCTGTGGCACAGGCCTAGAAGCGGCCATCTTAGTCGCCAATAAAATTGCTTTGGGACAAATCGATTGCGCGATTGCGGGTGGAACTGACACCGCAAGTGATGTCCCTATTGGGGTCAATGAATCTTACCGACAAATGTTACTTGATCTCAACAGAGCTAAAACACTAGGGCAAAGGCTTAGAATATTAACCCGCTTTAGACCAAGCTTTATACTGCCCGAAATCACGGCTAATGTTGAACCCCGCACGGGTCTTTCAATGGGTCAACACTGTGAAATAATGGCAAAACAGTGGAATATTAGTCGCCAAGATCAAGATCAACTCACCTTCAGTAGCCATCAAAATCTTATAGCCGCCTATGAAGACGGTTTCTTCAACGATCTTATATCCCCATTTAATGGAGTTAACCGCGATGGGATTATGCGCAATACCCCCATGGAAAAACTCGCCCAATTACGACCCGCTTTTGATCGTAAATCAGGTACTCTTACCGCCGCTAATTCAACCACACTGACTGATGGTGCCGCTTCTGTTCTGTTGGCCAGTGAAGCATGGGCCGATAAACGCAATATTCCAGTTCAAGCTTACCTAACTCACAGTGAAGTTGCTGCTGTTGATTTTCACTCCCAAGGTGAAAAAAGTGAAGGGCTATTAATGGCACCCGCCTATGCCGTCCCCCGCTTACTTAAAAAGGCCGGTTTAACCCTTCAAGATTTTGATTTTTACGAAATACATGAAGCGTTTGCGGCGCAGGTTTTATGCACCCTTAAGGCTTGGGAAAGTGACGAGTTTTGCAAATCCAAGCTGGGATTATCTCAAGCACTGGGCAGCATTGATCGCAGTAAGCTAAATGTAAAGGGCTCAAGCGTGGCGACTGGGCACCCCTTTGCCGCTACAGGTGCTAGAATATTAGCTACACTAGCAAAAATTATTCAGCAAAATGGTGGCGGACGCGGTTTGATTTCCATCTGTGCCGCTGGCGGGCAAGGTGTGACCGCTATTGTGGAAGCCTAAGTATTTTTTTAAAACCTTTAGCAAGGAGACATTGTGACAGTACAAACTATTATTGACGGTCTAACGGAAAAAGTGGGTGAGAACTGCGGTCTTGGATCTATTGTTAAGTTTGATTTCGGTGATCAGGGAAGTGTTATTTTAGATGCTTCGCAAGTGCCTAATGTCGTCTCTACTGAGGGTCCTGAGCCCGATTGCACGATGGTTATTAGTATCGAGGATTTTATGGCCATGGCCGAGGGGTCACTGGATGGTGTCTCTGCTTTTATGACCGGTCGACTCAAAGTCAACGGCGATATGGGTATTGCAATGAAACTAGGTGCGTTACTTACCTAGGTATTCTTACGTTATTATTTGGTATCTTTAATCACAAAATATTTATTCAAAAATTGGCACGATTTCTGCTTTAAAGCCTAACATATATGTAAATTTTCGCTGAATTTCAGCGCATAGGACATTGATGTTAGTAACAGCCACACGCTGGTTCGAAGGCCCAACCACGTTCTGCACCAAAACAGTGCAAATAGGGGTTGTTTCATGTCTGTAATTTCTCCGACACAAGCGCTTATATTCACTGATCTTGATGGTAGTTTATTGGATCATGATAGTTACAGCTTTGATGCTGCTAAACCATTACTCGCTGAATTAGAAACTGAAGCCATTCCAGTGATACCCATCACCAGTAAAACCTTTGCTGAGGTGGAACAACTGCGAATCACATTAAACAATAGTCATCCGTTTATTGTCGAAAACGGTGCGGCCATTGCCATACCAACTAAGTATTTCCCAACTATCCCCCAGGGCTGCACTGAAAGGTCCGGCTTTTTGATTATTGCTAATAGTAAACCTCGTCAACACTGGAACAGCTTGTTACAAGACAATGCCCAAGACTTTCAAGGTGAGTTTGAAACCTTTACAAGCATTGTCTCTGATAGGGGCATTAAAGGCATTCAAGATATTACTGGATTAAGTATGGACCAAGCTGAGTTAAGCAATAAGCGAGAATATAGTGAGCCCATTCACTGGCTGGGCAGTGCACCGCGCAAACAAGAATTTATCGACAAACTATCTGCAGCAGGTGGAACACTATTACAAGGTGGACGATTTCTAGCACTTGGCGACAAGGTCAATAAGGGTAGCACCCTACTCCAACTGGTTAAAATCTATCAGCAGCTCAACTCCCTTGGAGAAGTCCACAGCCTAGCAATTGGTGATAGTGGCAACGATATAAGCATGCTAGAGGCAGCGACTAGCGCAATTATAATTCGCTCAAAAACACATATGCCCCCAATCTTAAATCGGAAAAATAATCTGTTAATTAGCAGTGATTTCGGACCCCAAGGCTGGGCTGAATCTGTGTCTTTTTGGCTTAAAAATTCTTTAGAAATAGGTAGTAAACATTATGGGTGATTTTCATCAAAACGGCATTATTACAACATTGCACAATTTATCTAAACGACCCCTCGAGGATATGGAATCTGAACTAGTTGAGTTCTCGAAGAAAAGACCACTGGGTCTAATTTTGCCATCACTTTACTCTGAGCTTGAAGGCGAGGCGATGCCACTGATTATTTCAGAGCTTAAAAAAGTGCCGTACTTAAATCAAATTGTAATTGGTTTAGATCGTGCCGATGAGAAACAATATCGCGATGCACTCAAGTTTTTTTCGGGTCTGCCACAAGATTTTCGCGTGCTTTGGAATGATGGACCAAGATTGCGCGCACTGGATAAGAAACTACAAGATTTAGATTTGGCTCCAAAAGAGATGGGCAAGGGTCGCAACGTTTGGTACTGCATGGGTTATATTCTTGCGTCTAATAAGGCTGAATCAGTGGCTTTGCATGACTGCGATATTGTTACCTATGATCGTGAACTTCTCGCTAGGCTAATCTACCCTGTGGCCAACCCACTGTTTAACTATGAGTTTTGTAAAGGCTATTACGCTCGAGTAGCAGATGGCAAGATTAATGGACGCGTTTCACGACTCTTAGTCTCTCCCTTACTAAGAGCCCTCAAGAAAACAGTAGGCCATACTGACTATTTAAATTATATGGATAGTTATCGCTATCCATTAGCAGGGGAATTTTCTTTCCGTCGCGATGTGCTTAACGATATCCGCATTCCCAGTGACTGGGGACTTGAAATTGGCGTTCTTTCAGAAATGTACCGCAACTATGCCAACAATAGATTATGTCAGGTAGATATTGCCGACACCTATGACCACAAGCATCAGAAATTGTCTTTAAATAACGACACAGATGGGCTATCTAAGATGTCCATCGATATTGCCAAGGCTCTTTATCGCAAGTTAGCCACTCAGGGTGAGGTATTTAGCCAAGAGGCGTTTAGATCGCTAAAAGCAACCTATTACCGCATGGCGCTGGACGTCATCGAGACCTGTCATAACGACGCCATTATGAACGGTCTAACACTTGACGTTCACGAAGAGGAACAAGCGGTTGAAATGTTTGCCGAAAATATTATGAAAGCCGGTGAATTATTTTTCACTTGTCCAATGGAGCGACCGTTTATCCCTAGCTGGAACCGTGTAGTCAGCGCCGTACCGGATATTTTTGACGAACTAGTTCATGCCGTCGAAGAAGATCATAAAGAATTTAGTAACCAATAATTTAGATAACGAGTTAATTTATGTCATCCCCGCTCACTCAACAAATTGAACATCACCTTGAGTTTATTTATCGAGGCACTGAAGTCGATAACACTGATCATCTTGCCGCTGAACTTATTCAGCTGATGCGGCTTGAGACTATTGAGCCGATAAAAAATCGTTATATTAATCACTGGGATGAAAAAGACAGTATTCTAATTTGCTATGGTGACAGTGTTCTTGAACCTGAGCGAAAACCCCTAGCCAGTTTAAAGTCTTTTTTAGATAGCTACAGCAAAGACATGATAGGCGGTGTTCATATACTGCCGTTTTACCCTTTTACCACCGATGATGGTTTTTCTGTTTTAGATTATTCGACCGTCAACCCTAGTCTGGGTGACTGGGATGACATTGTTACCATTGCTAATGATTATTCTCTGATGGCTGATTTGGTGATTAACCACTGTTCTGCTAGAAGCCTGTGGTTTGATAATTTTAAAAAGAATCGCGATCCCGGTCGGGATTTCTTTTTTACCGCCAGCCCCGAAGACGATTTAAGCGCTGTAGTTAGACCGCGAACAAATGATTTGTTGCGTGAGGTCGAAACAACTGAGGGCACACAACATGTTTGGTGTACCTTTAGTCATGATCAGGTGGACCTGAACTTTAAAAACCCTGAAGTCCTTAAACAGTTTGTCAGTATTATTCGTCAATATCTTGATAATGGTGTTCGAATTTTTAGATTAGATGCTGTGGCGTTCCTATGGAAAGAAATTGGCACGAACTGTCTAAATTTGGAGCAGACACATGAGGTTGTTCGCCTACTCAGGTCTTTGATTGAACAGGCTAGAGCTGATGCAATCATTATTACAGAGACCAATATACCCAACCGCGAAAATTTGGCTTACTTTGGCAATGCAAATGAGGCTCATTGCATCTATAACTTCTCGTTACCTCCTCTACTGGTGAATACTCTTGTCACGGGAAGTTGCGACCATTTAAAACAGTGGATGATGAGCATGCCTCCCGCGCGCAATGGTACTGCATACTTCAATTTTATTGCCTCTCATGATGGCATTGGTCTGAGACCTGCTGAGGGCCTGCTAGATGAACAAGAAATTGATTCACTGGTAAGCACTATGCAGCAATTCGGCGGCTTAATTTCTTGGCGCAACGCAGAAAATGGTACTCGCAAGCCCTACGAAATCAATATCTCTTTATTTGATGCACTGCAGGGAACAAAGGATGGTGCGGATGAAAATGGCTTACAGCGTTTCTTATGCGCTCATGCGATTATGCTTGCACTTGAAGGTATTCCCGGCATCTACATTCATAGCTTAGTTGGTACAAGAAATGACTATCAGCGTGCTGAAAACAGTGGACATAATCGTGCAATTAACCGCCATCAATGGGATTATAAAGCGCTTCAAAGTGAATTAAGTGACGAAACTAGCACCCATTATCAGGTTTATAAACGTTTAAAATCACTATTTAATATTCGCTGTAAGCAGTCGGCTTTTCACCCTAATGCTACCCAGTTCACCTTACATCTGGGCTCACAATTATTTGGCTTTTGGCGACAAAGCATGGATCGTGCACAGAGTATTTTTTGTGTCAGCAATATCAGTAACCAAATACAAACCCTAGAGATGTCTGATTTAAACCTAATCGATACCGAAGATTGGTTTGATCTTATTTCTGGTGAAACCTTCGATGAGAGGCATCATATTATCGAATTATCCCCTTATCAAACCGTGTGGATTACCAATCTTCAAGCAGAAGGTAGCGCATAATCATCCTTTTAGATTGATAAACAATCGATCTTATAGGAGACTATCATCCCTTTTTAAAAAATAATGAGATAGGATTTACCCATGAAAATCGAAACTCAGGCAATTCATGCTGGATTTGATGATGATCCAACCACACGCGCTGTAGCTGCACCCATATATCAGACAACGTCATATAGCTTTCGTGACACACAACATGGTGCAGACCTATTTAATCTTGCCGAAGCTGGCAATATCTATACACGAATTATGAACCCTACCTGCGATATCTTGGAACAGCGTATCGCAGCCATGGAGGGTGGCGCCGCTGCTCTATGCGTTGCCTCTGGAATGGCCGCAATTACCGCTACTATGCAAACACTTTGCGCTGCGGGGGATAACTTTGTCAGTGTAAGTCAGTTATATGGCGGCACTTACAATCTATTTGCCCATACTTTCCCTCAGCAGGGAATTGATGTGCGCATGGCCTCTGGTGATGATATCCCTGCGCTTGAAGCATTGATCGATGAGAATACCAAAGCTATTTTCTGTGAATCTATTGGTAACCCTGCTGGAAATATTATTGATCTGGCTGCAGTATCAGAGATGGCACATAAACATCAGATACCTGTTGTTGTTGACAATACAGTGGCTACGCCATATTTATGCCGACCGATTGAGCATGGTGTGGATATCGTCATTCACTCGCTAACTAAGTATATTGGCGGTCACGGCACTAGTATTGGCGGCATTATCGTTGATTCTGGAAAATTTCCGTTTAAAGATAACCCGCGCTTTCCGCAGTTTAATACACCAGATCCTTCATACCACGGCGTTGTCTATGCTGAGGCGCTAGAAGCACCATTTATTGGTCGTGCGCGCGTAGTACCTCTGCGCAATATGGGTGCTGCCCTCTCACCATTTAATGCCTTCCTAATTCTGCAGGGTCTTGAGACATTAGCACTGAGAATGGATCGCCATGTGGAAAACGCTATGGCCGTGGCTAACCACCTGAAAAACAATGCTCAAATCACATGGGTAAATTACGCTGGTTTAGAGTCAGATAAGTATCATGATCTCGCTAAGCGCATGGCTGGTGGGAAGCCATCATCAATTATTAGCTTTGGTATCAAAGGCGGTGAAGAGGCTGGCGCCAAGTTTATCGACGCACTACAGATGATTAAGCGCTTGGTGAATATTGGCGATGCTAAGTCACTGGCCTGTCACCCGGCGAGCACCACTCACCGCCAGTTAAATGAAGATGAATTAAAAACTGCGGGTGTCAGTGCTGACCTTGTACGTATTTCAGTGGGTATCGAAAATGTTGCCGATATTATTGCTGATATTGACCAAGCATTAGCAGCTGCAAAATAGCGTTTTATTTGCACTAAAACAAAAAAGCGACCCTGGGGTCGCTTTTTTTATACCTGCTTAATTCACTTACCAACCAGTAAGCTCTTTAAGCGCTTCACCAATATCCGCCAGACTGCGAACAGTTTTAACCCCTGCATCCTGAAGCGCAGCAAATTTTTCATCTGCAGTTCCCTTGCCACCAGAAATGATTGCGCCGGCATGGCCCATACGCTTGCCCGGAGGAGCCGTTACACCAGCAATATAGGAAACCACAGGCTTGCTGACATTAGCTTTGATGTAAGCCGCCGCTTCTTCTTCTGCAGTTCCACCAATTTCACCAATCATAACAATGGCTTCAGTGGCTGGATCTTTTTCGAACATCTCAAGGATATCGATAAAGTTTGAACCAGGAATTGGGTCTCCACCAATACCTACACAAGTAGATTGGCCAAAACCGTAGTCTGTGGTCTGTTTGACGGCTTCATAAGTTAGAGTACCTGAACGCGATACAATACCTACCTTGCCGGGTAAGTGAATATGGCCAGGCATAATACCGATCTTACATTCGCCTGGTGTAATCACACCCGGGCAGTTAGGACCAATAAGACGTACACCCAACTCATCACACTTAACTTTACACTGCAACATATCTAGGGTTGGTATACCTTCAGTAATACAAACAATCAGCTTAATACCTGCATCGGCTGCCTCTAGGATTGAGTCTTTACAAAATGGCGCTGGAACATAGATAACAGAAGCTTCCGCACCGGTTTGCGCAACCGCCTCAGCAACCGTATTAAATACAGGAAGACCTAGGTGAACCGTACCGCCCTTACCCGGCGTTACACCCCCCACCATCTTTGTACCATAGTCTATGGCTTGCTCTGAGTGGAAAGTACCCTGACCACCAGTGAAGCCCTGACAGATAACCTTAGTGTCGCTATTGATTAAGATAGACATTATTTAGCCTCCACTGCAGCTACTGCTTGTTTTGCCGCATCCGTCAAACTGGTGGCAGCGATAATTGATAGACCTGATTCAGCTAACTTTTTGGCCCCTAGTTCAGCGTTGTTTCCCTCAAGGCGAACAATCACCGGTACGGTTACACCGACCTCTTCAACTGCGCCAATCACACCATCTGCAATAAGATCACAGCGAACGATACCACCAAAAATATTGATCAGTACTGCTTTGACATTGTCATCCGAAAGAATAATTTTGAATGCCTCAACCACGCGTTCTTTGGTTGCACCACCACCTACATCGAGAAAGTTCGCGGGCGACCCACCGTGTAGTTGAACGATATCCATAGTGCCCATCGCTAGACCGGCACCATTGACCATACAACCAATATTGCCATCGAGTGCAACATAGTTAAGATCCCAAGATGCCGCATGGGCTTCTCTTGCGTCTTCTTGTGAGGGGTCATGCATTTCTTTAAGTGCAGGCTGTCGATACATCGCGTTACTATCGATAACAATTTTTGCATCTAGACAATGAAGGTTACCCTCATCGGTAATTACCAATGGGTTAATCTCAAGCAACGCTAGGTCACGCTCTTCAAATAATTTAGCCAGACCTAGGAAAATTTGTACAAATTGTTTTATCTGCACACCTTCTAGACCTAGCTTAAAGGCTAATTCTCGCCCCTGATGCGGCTGGGCACCGGTCATTGGGTCAACGATTGCCTTAAGAATTTTCTCGGGTGTTTCTTCCGCCACTTTTTCAATCTCTACACCACCCTCAGTGGATGCCATAAATACGATGCGACGAGTTGAACGATCAACCACTGCGCCTAAATAAAGCTCTTGAGCGATATCAGTACAGGTTTCTACCAGAATTTTACTGACTGGCTGACCATTGGCATCCGTTTGATAGGTCACTAGGTTTTTACCTAACCAATGATTGGCAAAATCTTCGATTTCAGATTTTGAGCTCACCAGTTTTACACCACCAGCTTTACCGCGGCCGCCGGCATGTACCTGTGCTTTTACCACCCAGTTATCACCACCAATTTTATCCGCGGCAGCGACTGCTTCTTTTGCTGTAGCAGCGGCTATACCTTTGGAAACAGGCAATCCGTATTCAGCAAAAAGTTGTTTACCCTGATATTCATGCAGGTTCATAGTTTATTCCTGTAACGTCTTTAATGTATTGGCGCCCTTAAGGTCGTCAAGGGCGCAGAGGATAGAGGTTATTTACGCTTGCGATTAGCTATATGAATAGCACCACCATTGACGGCTAGAGCGGCTTCATGAACAGCTTCAGAGAGCGTTGGGTGACCAAAAACTGTCATTCCCAAGTCTTCGGCACTCGACCCAAACTCCATCGCAATGGCGACCTGCTGAACCAGGTCAGCTGCACTTGGCCCTACAATATGGCAGCCGAGGATACGATCGGTATCAGCGTGAGCAATGACTTTCACAAAGCCATCAGTATCATTTGCCGCCATAGCACGGCCACTGGCTGCGAATGGGAAGGTACCCACATTGTAGCTGTCACCCGCCGCTTTTACCTGTTCTTCGGTAAGACCCACTGAGGCAACTTCAGGGTGGGTATAGATCACATTAGGTACGATATCATAATTCATTTGCGCCTTATGACCGGCAATAATTTCTGCCACCATAACGCCCTCTTCTGAACCCTTATGAGCCAGCATTGGACCTCGAACCAAATCACCAATAGCATATACACCGGGCGCATTAGTGGCGCACTGCTCATTGACAAATACGGTACCGCGCTCGTCAAGTTGGACACCGCTATCATCCGCTAGAAGACCGTCGGTAAATGCACGACGACCCACACATACGATAAGCTTATCAAATATCTCTTTGTGCTCTTCGCCAGCGGTTGATTGATAGGTAACTTCAACTTGCTTACCTTTGATTTCAGTCCCTGTGACACGAGCACCGAGTCGAATATCTAGACCTTGCTTGGTAAAGATCTTTTTAGACTCTTTAGCAATTGCCTGATCCATTATGGCTAAAAAATCTTCCATGGCTTCAAGTAAAACCACCTCTGAACCCAAACGATTCCATACTGAACCCAGCTCCAAGCCAATCACACCTGCACCAATAACACCTAGTCGCTCTGGTACTGCATCGATTTCTAGAGCGCCGGTTGAGTCTAAAATAAGTTCCCCATCAACAGGTGCAACGGGGATTGCAATAGGCAGAGAACCCGAAGCAAGAATAACATTTTCTGCATCAAGAACGCTTACTTCACCGTCATTGCTAGTGAACTCAACTTTTTTACCGGCCAATAATTTACCCGTACCGTATAAAGAAGTAACACCATTAGCTTTGAACAAGCCGGCAATTCCGCCAGTCAGTTGATTAATAATCTTGTTCTTTCTGTCCAGCATGCCAGATACATCCATACCAACGCCATCAGCGCTAATACCGTGAATACCCAGATCATGCTTGGCTTCGTGATATTTATGTGAGCTATCTAGCAGTGCCTTTGAAGGAATACAGCCAACGTTAAGGCAGGTGCCGCCGTTGACGCCCTTACCCTCTTTGTTCTTCCACTTTTCAATACAAGCGGTTTTAAGACCAAGCTGAGCTGCACGAATCGCCGCCACATAACCAGCGGGCCCACTACCAATTACCACTACATCATATTTTTCTGACATTGAATGACCTATCTGAGATAACTAAATTAAATTTCTAACAAAATTTTTGCTGGATCTTCGATTAATTGCTTAATCGCCACAAGGAATCGCACCGCGTCTTTTCCATCGATCAAACGATGGTCATAAGACAGTGCCAAATTCATAATTGGGCGAATAACAATCTCACCGTCAACCACTACTGGTCGCTGTTGAATACTATGCATACCTAATATTGCAGTTTGCGGCGGATTAATAATTGGCGTAGATAATAAGGAACCATAAACACCACCATTAGTAATGGTGAATGTACCGCCCGTCATTTCTTCGATGGTTAGCTTGCCATCGCGCGCCTTACCGGCATAGTCACCAATGGAGTTTTCAATCGTAGCAATACTCATATTTTCAGCGTTGCGCAATACAGGCACTACCAGACCGCGCTCTGTAGATACGGCAACACCAATATCTTGGTAACCATGATAAATAATATCATTGCCATCAATTGAAGCATTCACTAATGGGAAACGCTTAAGCGCTTCAACTGACGCTTTTACGAAAAAGCCCATAAAACCAAGGCGAGTGCCATTATGAGTTTTTACAAATTCATCTTGGTAGCTTTTACGCAGACCCATCACCGCTGACATATCAACTTCGTTAAAGGTGGTTAAAGATGCTGTAGTCTGAGTCACTTCAAGCAGACGCTCAGCAATTCTGCTGCGCATGCGGGTCATAGGAACACGGCGCTCTACTCTTTCACCGGCTTCAATCACTTCCTCAGCCTCATTAGATGGCGAAGCAGCCGGCGCTGGTGATGCAGTTGAGGGTGAGAAATTAACTACGTCTTCTTTCGTAATGCGTCCGCCTTTACCAGTACCCGTGACCTGAGATAAATCAATGCCACGCTCTTCAGCAAGCTTCTTGGCCGCTGGATTAACTAGGGACTCAGAATCGGTTGAATCCTGCACTTTTGGCTCTTCGACGGCAGGCGTTGAGGCAGTCGATGCCTCGACGGCACCCTCTTCGATACGAGCGATAACCTCATTACTCAACACGACATCGCCTTCAGCTTTAAGCACCTCTGTAATGGTACCGCTGGCAGAAGCTACCACTTCGAGAACCACTTTATCGGTCTCAATATCAACCACAAGCTCATCACGAGTTACAGTATCGCCAACATTTTTGTGCCAAGCAGCAATCGTCCCTTCTTGCACTGATTCTGGGTAAGTTGGTGCCTTAATTTCAATGGCCATTGATCTATTCCTAGTTTTTAATTATCTAAAGTTAGAGCTTCATCAATAAATGCTTTCTGCTCTTCCAAGTGAACCGACATATAACCACTTGCCGGCGCTGCTAAACTCTTACGCCCTACATAGCTGAGTACAATCTCTGGCTTAAGGGAATGAATAACTCGTTTCATGTGGTGCTGACTACTGTACCAAGCGCCTTGGTTAATTGGCTCTTCCTGACACCAAACCACAGATTCCATATTGGTATATGCACCGAGAATTTCTTGTAGCTCATCATCGGGGAACGGGTATAACTGTTCGATACGAACCAAAGCTATATTATCAATACCACGTGCCATGCGCTCTTCGAGTAAGTGATAGTAAACCTTACCGGAACAAAGAATAACGCGCTTAACACCCTTAGGCTTAACATTATCACCGATGGCATTCTGAAATTCACCATTTGCCAATTCCTCAAGGGAGGATGTGGCCAACTTGTGACGCAGAATCCATTTAGGACTCATAATAATCAGCGGTCGACGCATAGGTCTGATAGCCTGACGACGCAGAAGGTGGAAAACCTGAGCCGGCGTTGTGGGTATTGAAATTTGCATATTGTGCTGAGCACAAAGCTGCAAAAATCTCTCCAGACGCGCTGACGAATGTTCTGGGCCCTGCCCTTCAAAACCGTGGGGCAACATCATGGTTAATCCAGATAAACGACCCCATTTGTGCTCACCACTGGCAATAAATTGATCGATAACGACCTGAGCACCATTGGCAAAGTCGCCAAACTGCGCTTCCCAAATAATCAATCCTTTAGGTGCGGTAGTCGCATAGCCATATTCAAAAGCTAACACCGCTTCTTCCGAAAGAATTGAATCATAAATATCAAAACGCGGCTGATCTTCAGATAAAGCTTTCAGCGGAAGATGAGTCTTACCGTCCTTTTGATTATTAATCACTGCGTGACGGTGAGAAAAAGTCCCACGACCCACATCTTGACCAGTTAATCGAATGGGGTAGCCCTCTTCAAGCAAGGTGCCATAGGCTAATAATTCTGCCATACCCCAGTTAAGAGGAAGTGCACCACCGGCCATTTTATGACGATCATCATAAATCTTAGCCACCTGACGCTGGACCTTAATGCCATCGGGTATGGTTGAAATCTTATTAGCAACTTCTTGAAGCTTTTTAAGTTTAACACCGGTTTTTGCTGGTGTTCTCCAGCCGTGATCCAAATAAGGCGACCAGTTAACAAATAAACTGGTATCAGGTTCACTTACCAAGTTGTGCACTACATATTCACCACGATCCAAGCTGGCGCGATAATCATTGGCCATTTGATCTGCTTGCGCCTGGCTTACAACATTTTCTTTAACAAGCTTTTCGGCATATAGGGTTCGCACGGTTGGGTGCTTGCGAATGACGTTGTACATCAGGGGTTGTGTCGCTGACGGCTCGTCTGTCTCATTGTGACCACGACGTCGGTAGCAAACCAAGTCAATCACCACATCCTTACCAAACTCATAGCGATAATCCATAGCCAACATGGCGGCAAACATAACCTCATCAGGATTATCAGCATTAACATGTAAGATTGGCGCTTGGACCATCTTGGCGATATCTGTGCAATATTCTGTTGAACGTGCGTCTTCTTGGCGGCTAGTGGTAAAACCAATCTGGTTGTTGATTACAATATGAATTGAGCCGCCGGTTTTATAGGCACGAGTTTGAGATAGCTGGAACGTCTCCATCACCACACCCTGTCCAGCAAAAGCAGCATCACCATGAATTAAAATAGGTACCACTTGCTGACCATCAGCATCATTGCGACGATCTTGACGAGCTCGACCCGAGCCGATAACAACAGGACAGGAAATTTCTAAGTGCGATGGATTAAATCCAAGTGCCAAATGAAGCTCACCACCCGGAGTCATTACATTAGATGAGAAACCCTGGTGATATTTAACATCTCCCGAGGTATCAACTAATCGCTTACCCTCAAACTCTTCAAAAAGTTCAGTTGGATTTTTACCCAAGACATTGACCAATACATTCAGTCTTCCTCTGTGGGCCATCGCCATCACAATTTCTTTACAACCATATTCACCAGAGCGATGAATCAGGCAATCAAGCAATGGAATTAGACTTTCACCGCCTTCTAGACCAAAGCGCTTGGTTCCTGGGTATTTAGAATCCAAATGTTTTTCTAGGCCTTCTGCAGCGGTTAATCGACTAAGAACATCAATACGTGCGGTATCGCCATAACTTGGTTTGGATCTGTGACTTTCAAAGCGTTGCGCCAACCACTGCTTTTCTGCGAATGAGGTAATGTGCATAAATTCAGCACCCAAATTCTGACAGTAAGTTTCTTCTAAAGTTTCAACAATTTCTCGCAATGTGGCTTCCACTTTACCCATGTAAAGAGGTCCAGACTGAAAGGTTGTATCTAAATCGGCTTTGGTAAGGCCATGAAAGTGCAAATCTAGATCGGGCACATGCTCACGCTTCATAATACCTAGAGGGTCAAGGTTGGCCTTCTGGTGTCCGCGAAAACGGTAGGAGCTAATTAGCTGAACTACTTTTACCTGTTTGCGCTCATGCTCAATATGAACGCCACCTGAACCCGGCGCTGGTGTTGGGCGAGCTTGCCTGCGGCCGAGCAACTCAAAATGCTTAACTACGGTATCATGAGAAACGTCTGGTGTTACCGACCCATTAGTCCGTGGAAGAGAGTCAAAAAAGCTGCTCCACTCCTCTGGCACATTATTAGGCTCGTGCAAGTAGGTCTCGTAGAGTTCTTCTATGTATGCGGCATTTCCACCGGAAAAGTGGGAGGAGTTTAAAAAGCGCTCCATTAAGCCATCTGCCATTGATAAATTCCTCGTTGGGTTACATCGGCATCCAGTAAATTCAAGGCGCACATTTTAGACCTTTATCGCCCAAACAACCAGTGTTAACTGGCTAATAATTCGACGTTTTTTTATATAAAAAAGAATCAATTTGGTGATTCTTTAATAAAAAGGTTCCAACTTGGTGCTTTTTGCTTTTGCTGGGTATTTTCAGTACAAAATTTACCCACAGCTTAAACATAATCGAGATAAAACCAACCCAATAAAAAAGGAGCCAACGGCTCCTTTTTAGATAAATTTTTATCTAGGCAGCGCTTGTCAGTAGCATACTGCGAATATGCCCAATTGCCTTGGTCGGATTTAATCCCTTCGGGCAAACCTGAACGCAATTCATAATGCCATGGCAGCGGAAAACGCTAAATGGATCATCTAGATTAGCTAAACGATCTTCGGTGCCAGTATCTCTGCTATCAGCAAGGAAACGGTAGGCCTGCAAAAGCCCCGAGGGCCCTATGAATTTGTCAGGATTCCACCAAAATGATGGGCAAGCCGTTGAACAACAAGCACACAGAATACACTCATATAGTCCATCAAGCTTGGCTCTATCCTCTGGGGACTGTAAGCGCTCAATAGCCGGCGCTGGGGTGTTATTGATCAGATAGGGCTGAATTTTTTCGTACTGTGCATAAAATTGAGTCATATCGATCACCAAGTCACGTATCACAGGCAACCCCGGGAGAGGTCGAATAACCAATTTATTGTTCTTAACCACCTCAGATAAAGGCGTAATACAGGCTAAACCGTTCTTACCAGAAATATTGACACCATCTGAACCGCACACACCTTCGCGACAAGATCGTCTGAAGACCAGCGTAGGATCCTCTGCTTTGAGCTTTTCGAGGACATCTAACACCATAACATCTTTGCCCTGAGTGTCGTAAGAGAACTTTTGCATATAGGGCTCAGAATCAACCTCTGGGTTATAACGATAAATACTTACTTCTAACATCGACACGCCTGACTCTCCTAGTAAGTCCGAACTTTAGGCTCGAAGGCCTCTCGGGTTTTAGGGGTAAAATTAACATCTCGCTTTGCCACGGTTTGACTTTCTGGCAGGTAGATTGAGTGACACAACCAATTTTCATCATCGCGCTCTTGGAAGTCCTCTCGGGCATGAGCACCACGACTCTCCGTTCTCCATTCGGCAGCAACTGCCGTTGCCTCGGCTACTTCAAGAAGATTTTGCAGTTCGAGAGCTTCAATTCTTGCCGTATTAAAGGCGTTACTAGTATCACTTAACTGTACATTCTCTATGCGCGGACGCAGAGCCTTCAGCTTCTCAATACCCTCTTTCATAAAGTCACCTCGACGGAAAACGCCAAAGTGGTTTTGCATAATCGTCTGTAATTCGGCTCTTAAAACAGAGGCTTTTTCACCCTCTTGTGACTGATTGATACGATTGAGGACTGTCATTGCGCGCTCGATATCTTCCTCTGTAGCGTCTTTTAGATCGACACCTTCGCGCAACTGCTTCTCGATAAATAAACCTGAAGCGCGCCCAAATACCACCAGATCAAGCAATGAGTTTCCACCTAATCGGTTAGCGCCGTGGACAGACACACAGGCAGCTTCACCACAGGCGTAAAAACCTTCGACAACCTGCTCATTACCCGCATCATCTAGCGTGAGTGCCTGTCCATCGACATTGGTCGGAATACCACCCATCATATAATGGCAGGTTGGTACTACTGGAATTGGCTCCACAACCGGATCGGCGTGAGCGAAGGTTCGAGATAACTCTAAGATACCGGGCAACTTGGCATTGAGTGTTTCTTCACCTAAATGATCAAGCTTTAAAAATACATGGTCGCCATTTTCACCACAGCCACGACCAGCAAGAATCTCTTGCACCATAGAGCGAGCAACAACATCCCTGCCCGCAAGATCCTTTGCATTAGGTGCATAGCGCTCCATAAAGCGCTCACCATCTTTGTTGATCAGATAGCCGCCCTCACCGCGACAGCCCTCAGTAACAAGAGTTCCAGCACCATGAATACCCGTGGGGTGGAATTGCCACATTTCCATATCCTGAACTGGGAAGCCTGCACGCAATGCCATGCCAATACCATCACCAGTACAAATATGAGCATTGGTGGTTGAGGCATAGATTCGCCCTGCACCCCCAGTAGCAAATACCGTGGCCTTAGATTTTACGTAGACGGTTTCACCTGTTTCGATATTGATTGCAACAACACCAACCACGGCATTATCGGAATTTTTAACCAGATCAACCGCAAACCATTCATTGAGGAAAACAGTTTCATTCTTAAGATTGCCTTGGTAAAGCGTATGCAATAGAGCATGTCCAGTTCTATCGGCAGCCGCACAGGTTCTAGCCGCCTGACCACCCTCACCAAATTCTTTCGATTGACCACCAAAAGGACGCTGATAGATACGACCGTTGTCATTGCGTGAAAAAGGTAGGCCCATATGCTCTAATTCAAACACGGCCTCTGGACCCGTTTTACACATATACTCGATAGCCTCTTGATCACCAATGTAATCTGAACCCTTGACCGTGTCATACATATGCCACTGCCATTTATCATTGGGATCATCACTAGCGATGGCGCAGGTGATACCGCCTTGAGCGGAAACGGTATGCGATCTTGTGGGAAAAACTTTGGTTATTACTGCTGTCTTGTAACCGGACTGAGCCAACTGAAGAGCTGCTCGCATGCCTGAGCCGCCACCACCAACGATAACCGCATCAAAGCTCATTGTTCTCATATTTGCCATCTAATTAAATTCCCCAAAGAATA
>JBMZFJ010000008.1:0-49441 GCA_049615345.1 Porticoccaceae bacterium
TGTTGTCGGTAAACAATGATTTACCAATCCGAACAAATTTACCTGTACATAGCGGCAAAGTTCGCTCTGTTTATTGGCTGACGGAAGAAGACAGCCGCAGACTTATTGAAGAAAATAACTATGATGTAGCGCCGAATTCACCACTGGCGATCATGGTAATTAGCGATCGGATTTCTGCTTTTGAATGTATCTGGAAAGGCGAAGGCAATATGCAGGGCGTTCCCGGTAAGGGCGCTGCGTTAAACGCCATCTCTAACCACTGGTTTAAGTTGTTTCGTGAAAACGACCTTGCTGATAGCCATATTCTGGATATCCCGCACCCCTTGGTATGGATAGTGCAAAAAGCCAAGCCAGTAATGATTGAAGCTATTTGTCGTCAGTACATCACCGGCTCTATGTGGCGCTCTTATGTTAAGGGCGAGCGCAACTTCTGTGGTATTGAGCTACCTGATGGCCTTGAAAAAGATCAAAAACTACCCGAATTACTTATCACGCCATCAACTAAGGGTATCCTTAAGGGAATTCCCGGCGTTCCTGAAGTGGACGATGTTAATATTTCGCGCTCTGATATCGAAGACAATCACGCTGATTTCAAATTTAATTCCCTTGAAGATATCAATTTGTATGAGGAATTACTGCAGCAAGGTTTTGATGTCATTAGTGATGAACTGGCTAAATTAGACCAAATTTTTGTCGATACTAAGTTTGAATTTGGTTACGTAAAAGATGCCGCTGGCAATGACAAACTTATTTATATGGATGAAGTGGGCACACCTGACTCCTCACGCATCTGGGATGGCGAGCAATACAGAGGCGGTTCGGTGGTCGAAAATTCTAAAGAGGTGTTTCGTCAACTGCTTCTTAACCACTTTGAAGACTCAGATATTCTTTTGGATAAAAATCGCATGGATGAACGCTACGCATTGGCTAAAGATAATGAGCTACCCGAATCGATGATGATGGAAGTATCAAACACCTACGTAAGCCTGGCGGAAAAGATAACTGGGCAACCACTGCCACTATCGTCAAACCCAAAAGCTGAGATCATTGATATCTTAAGCAGCAAATATAATCTTATCGATTAAGCACCTAAGCGACTGATTATGGAAACTACGCCAAATAATAATATTGACCCAAGAAAGCTGTTTAATATCGGGGTAAATCTTATTATTGCCGGATTCATCAAACAGAATGCTAATGACGCTAAAAAGCTGTTTAAGCAACTCAAGCAGGGTGAAGCGCTCAAGGGCGGTCAACTTAAATCAGAGAAAACCGGTGAAGTTATTCCGTTAAAACTCGAAATCGATCGACAAGAATTTCGCGGTAAGTTTAATTATCCTAACTTTGATGTCTCAGTTCGAGCATTGCTGCAAAAGTTTGAAACCGAGGTTAGAAAAGATAAGGAACTTAAGACACTTCGCACATTAACCAATCAAGAAACCGGCGAGGTTTTATTTAACCTGCCAAGTGGACTCCAAATAGATGAGCATATCAATGTGCTTATGATGGCGGTTCATGCGCAAAGCGATTGCATGGTTGTTCGTTTAGTCTTTATGGAGCCTGAACCTTTCTTGGTTAAGGCTCCATAGGCCTATCTACTTAGCTCTGATTTAAGGCCGTGGTCATTTCAACAACGGCTTTCTTACCATCGCCGTAGACCATTAGCGTGTGATCCATTGCAAACAATGGATTGGGCAATCCAGCGAAGCCTGGACTTAGTGAGCGCTTTATAACCACTACATTTTTTGCTTTGTCGACATTTAGAATCGGCATACCGTAAATCGGGCTTCCCTCGGCTTCACGCGCCATCGGGTTAGTTACATCATTGGCACCAATAATAATCACAACATCGGTCTCTTCAAAGGTTGGGTTGATGCGATCCATTTCGACTAGCTTGTCATAGGGTACTTCCGCCTCTGCAAGCAATACATTCATATGCCCTGGCATACGACCGGCAACAGGATGGATGCCATACTCAACCTCTATACCCCTACTTTCCATAGTATCCGCTAATTCGCGCACAGCATGTTGCGCCTGCGCCATGGCCATACCATAACCTGGAACTATCACCACACGCTTGGCAACCTCTAGCATCATAGCTACTTCATCAGGCTGAGCACTGGTTACCTTACCGGCATAGATCTCATCGGCATCTACCACTTCACCAGCAGCGGCCATTTTGCCAAATAATACATTACCCAGTGAGCGATTCATGGCTACACACATAATTTTTGTCAGAATCAGACCTGATGTTCCCACAAGAGAACCGGCAATAATAAGAACAGTATTACCTAGGATAAAGCCTGCCAAGGCAGCCGCTAAGCCTGAGTATGAATTAAGTAATGCAATAACCACCGGCATATCGGCACCACCGATTGGTAGTACCAAAAATAGACCAAGTAATAAAGCCAATGCCACCAATGCCATAATAGTAACTGCTTGGCTTGGGTTTATAAGGATACAGACCAACGCTGTCAGCGCGCCTATTAACAGTAGAGCGTTGCCCAATGGGCCGCCGGGTAGGCCGACGTTTTTCTTAATCAAACCCTGAAGTTTGGCAAAAGCAACTAGACTTCCGGTTAGGGTTACAGCGCCAATAAGAATGGTTAATCCAATTGAGACAAGGGTTACCTGACCAACGGCTCCAAGACCAAATGCGTCTGCTCCCAAAGCCACTGGCTTTAAAAGATCGGTGAATGAATGAGCGTCTATATTTAATACCGAAAAATATTCGGCTGATGCGATGGTCAGCGAGGCGCCTCCACCAAAACCATTAAGTAGGGCAACCATTTGTGGCATAGAGGTCATTTGAATACGCAAAGCCATAAAGGCACCTACGGCGCCGCCAAATAATACCCCTGCAATAATATAGGTAAAGTTAACAATTTCAGAATTAAGCAATGTAATTACCACGGCAATCAGCATACCTGTCGCGGATAGAAGATTGCCTCTCACTGCGGTAGAGGGCTTAGTGAGACCCTTGATGCCAAGAATAAATAAGATTCCGGCAACCAAATACACTAAATTTACTATTGAAGGGCTCATAGGTTACTTCCTTTTAAACATCGAGAGCATACGATTGGTTACCAAATAACCTCCGATTACATTAATGGTGGCAAAGGTAACGGCTAAAAAACCCAACACGTTAACTAGCATGGGTGAGGTATCTGACCCCGCTGCAAGCAGTGCTCCAACCAGAGTAATGCCAGAAACGGCATTGGTGCCAGACATTAATGGTGTATGCAAGGTAGGTGGGACCTTAACAATGAGCTCAACCCCTAAAAACAGGGACAATACGAATAGTGCGAGTAATAGAATTAAAATTTCCAATGTCTTAGTCCTTTATTTGCTCTGCGCTTCAGCATCTAACGCGGGTAAATCGAGTAGTTTCCTCATATAGGGGTGAGGTACTTCGCCATCATGAGCAACCACTGTTCCGGCTACAATCTCATCATCAAAGTCTAGATTAATGTTTCCATCCTGCAAAATTAACTCTAGAAGGGTTTGTATATTTTTTCCATACATCTGACTGGCATGATAGGCAACATCTGAGGCCAGATTCTCTGGCCCTACAATGGTGACACCATGTGCAACGGTTGTTTGACCCATTTTTGTCAGTTCACAATTGCCGCCGCGCTCTGCGGCCAGATCAACTACTACTGACCCAGGCTTCATAGCCACTAGCATATCTTCGGTTACCAATATTGGTGATTTGGCACCGGGAACCGCTGCGGTTGTAATAATAATATCCTGTCTCGCAACCACTTCAGTCATTAATCTTCTTTGCAGCTGAAGAAACTCCTCGCTCTGCTCTTTAGCATAGCCACCCGCTCCCTCTGACTCCTCCGTTGGCAAGTCCAGCTCAACCGGTGTAGCCCCCACTGAAATAATTTGCTCGCGCGCTGCAGGTCTAACATCATAGGCTTCAACCACCGCACCCAATCTCTTGGCAGTAGCACAGGCTTGTAACCCTGCAACACCGACACCCATAATTAAAACTCTAGCCGGCTGTAATGTGCCCGCCGCAGTCATAAGCATGGGTAAAATTCTCGGCGCTGCCTCTGCGCCCAATAGAACTGATCTATAGCCTGCGAGAGTGGCCATGGATGAAAGAACATCCATGCTTTGGGCGCGACTGATACGAGGCACCATCTCTAGAGCTATGGCGGTGGCGCCAGTTTTGGCTACCTGACTTGCAGCCTGTGGCTGGGCCAAGGGGTCCATCATGCCAACCACAAGCTGCTTGGGCTTAAGCCGCTTAAGATCATTTTCGGCGTTTTCAGTATTAGAGCCAAAACTCTGAACCTGAAGGATAATGTCAGCACCCGCAAATAGTTCATCTCTACCTGAGATAATTTTTGCGCCTACTGCTTGATAATTTTCATCTGAAAAGCCCGCATGAACGCCGGCATTTTGCTCTACCCACAGGCCTGCTCCTGCTTCGATTAGCGACTGGACATTGTCAGGGCATAGTGAAACCCTTTTTTCTCCTGTAACTAGTTCCCGTGTAACTGCAATAATCACGTCATTCTCCTTAATGATAAAACGTCCACTTTTGTGAACTCTTATTATGGTATAAGTTTATCAAAATCACCCCAAATAAAATACCTGAGAGTAGGTTTAAATTCTAAAATAAATGTCTAATTTACGGTTGTCGCTAATCTGTAAGACTCCTAGATCACGACCTTATTTTATTGTTATATATCTCTTGATACGGCAAATGTTGCCAATTCGGTTAATACTTTTTTATATTGACCCTCTGGCAGACCCTGTAAAGCTTTGAGCGCATGGTTTGAATGCTCTCGCGCTCTATTCAAACTATAGTCTACCCCACCGGTTTCTGAGACAATTTTTAAAATCTGATCAAAATCTTCTGAGGATTTATTACTAATTGCATCGCGAATAACGTCTCTTTGCTCGGAATTACAATGTTCGCGGGCAAAGATCAATGGTAATGTCATCTTACCTTCGTTGAGATCATCACCGATATTTTTACCTATCACGCTGACATCACCTTGAAGGTCCAATACATCATCGGCAATTTGAAAAGCCATGCCCAAATGTTTGCCATAATCTTTCATCGCTTGCTTATCTGCACCTGCGAGAATAGCGCCGCATTCCATGCCAGCCTCAAAGAGTTTAGCTGTCTTTCTATAAATAACTTCTTTGTAGGTGGATTCGTCTAAGTCAGGGTTACCAGCATTGGCCATCTGCTGAACCTCACCCTCAGAAATTACATTGGTAGCATCAGCAAACACGCTCATGATGGACATATCAGAGATTTCAACTAACATTTGAAAAGCTCGGGAGTATAAAAAGTCACCAACGAGAACACTGGGTGCATTGCCCCAGATCTCATTGGCTGTCTCACGTCCTCTTCTTAGCGCAGAGACATCAACAACATCGTCATGCAGTAATGTTGCGGTGTGAATAAACTCGATTATGGCAGCGATTTTAATATGATCTCTACCGCTGTTATAACCATTAGCTAATGCACTTAGTAAAACGAGTACTGGACGCAGTCGCTTGCCACCCGAATCAACAATATAGCTGCCTATATTTTCAACCAGACCAACATCAGATTTAAGACTGTTTAAAATAAGTTGGTTGACCGATTCAAATTCATCAGCCACAGAATCGTGGAAAAAAGCCATTTTTTACTGAGATACCTGCTAAGTTTGTGTATGCCGAATGCTAGGCAGACGGTCCCGAACTGTCAACCCTGAATATGCCTATTACAGACTTACTATGGATTTAACTATTGATGAAGAGGCAATAACTAGTTACGATGCGCCTTCAATGAGTAGATCAATAAGGATCCCATGACTTTTATACCTGCATCTTCTTACTCAAAAGAAGAAATTCTAAAATGTAGCCAAGGCGAACTATTCGGCCCTGGCAATGCCAAACTTCCTGCGCCTAATATGTTAATGATTGATAGAATCGTCACCATCAACAACACTGGCGGCTCCCATGGACTTGGTGAGATCATCGCTGAAATTGATATCACTCCTGACCTGTGGTTCTTTGACTGTCACTTTAAAGGTGATCCAGTTATGCCTGGCTGTCTTGGCCTTGACGCCCTGTGGCAATTAGTTGGTTTTTTTCTTGGCTGGAACGGTAACCCTGGTAGAGGTCGCGCCCTAGGTGCTGGCACTGTAAAGTTTTTTGGTCAAATTTTACCTGATGCTAAAAAAGTGACCTATAAACTCGATATCACCCGTCTTATTCAACGCAAATTAGTCATGGGCATAGCCGATGGTAGCGTCGAGGTTGATGGTCGCGAAATATATACCGCAAAAGACCTTAAAGTAGGTCTTTTTGAAAATACTGAAAATTTCTAACTGTTGTTGGCTGTTTAATTAGAGGATAACCAATGAAACGTGTAGTAATCACTGGATTGGGAATAGTTTCTTGCCTTGGGAATGATAGAGAAACTGTTACAAAATCACTTAAAGAAGGTATCTCAGGTATTCGCTATCGCGCAGACTTTGCCGAGATGGGGCTTAAATGTAATGTTGGCGCTACTTTGGATATAGACCCAAGCGAACATATTGATAGAAAGATTATGCGCTTTATGGGCCCTTCTGCGTCCTATGCCTACATAGCAACAGATAGAGCTATTGCCGATGCAGGTTTGACTGAAGACATGGTTTCAAACCCAAGAACAGGCCTTGTAATGGGTTCTGGCGGCGTTTCTGGTGAAATGTTTACCGAAACCATCGATGTAATGCGCGCGCGTGGTATTAAGCGTGCAGGCCCCTACCGAGTGACTCAGATTATGGCGAGTACTGTTTCAGCCTGTGTTGCTACCCCCTTTAAAATTAAGGGCGTTAACTATGCCCTCGCCTCTGCCTGTGCCACTAGTGCCCACTGTATTGGTCACGCGGCCGAACTGATCCAGCTTGGTAAACAAGATATTTTATTAGCCGGTGGCTCAGAGGATATGCACTGGTCAATGGCGGGTATGTTTGATGCCATGGGTGCACTGACTAGCAAATATAACGAAACCCCTGAAGTAGCTTCACGCGCCTATGATGCTGACCGCGATGGTTTCGCACCTGGGCTTGGTGCTGGGACAGTCGTCGTTGAAGAGCTGGAACACGCCCTAGCGCGCGGCGCTAATATTATCTGTGAAATTACTGGCTATGGTGCCACTTCAGACGGTGCTGATATGGTTGCCCCTTCAGGTGAGGGTGCAGAGCGTTGCATGAAAATGGCGATGGAAAATATTGATGGTCCAATTGATTACCTCAATACCCACGGCACCAGTACACCCGTTGGCGATTTAGCCGAATTAGGCGCCATCCACAATACCTTTGGTGACAACTGCCCAGATATTAGTTCAACTAAGTCTTTATCTGGCCATAGTCTGGGTGCTGCAGGTGTGCATGAAGCGATTTACTGCATGCTAATGATGGAAAATAACTTTGTTGCCGGCTCGGCGCATATCGATAACTTGGATGAAAAAGCAGAAGGTCTGCCAATTGTTCTTAAGAGTAAAGATAAACAGCTAAACCGTGTAATGTCTAATAGCTTTGGCTTTGGTGGTACTAACGCCACCTTGGTTATGGAAAAATATTCTGGTTAACTGAAACAAATAAGTTTCATAAAAAAGGCACCCATTGGGTGCCTTTTTTGTGTCTAACGCTTCAAGTTAGAGTGCTTCAAGCACTGCTTCAGCACTGGATACTTCAAAACCACTTTCATCAACGTTGAGTAGTTCTACAACACCATCATTGACGATCATAGCGAAACGTTTGCTTCTGACACCCATACCAAAGCCTGTACCATCAAGCTCAAGACCTAGAGCCGTTGCGTAGGTACCATTGCCATCGGCTAGCATCAGCAGGTTTTCAGCGTTGGAGCTTTTACCCCAAGCATCCATTACAAATACATCGTTTACAGATAGGCAGGCTACTGAATCCACACCCTTGGCGATAATTTCATCATACTTAACCACAAAACCGGGAAGATGAGCAATTGCACAGGTAGGAGTAAAAGCACCAGGCACCGCAAATACAACGACTTTTTTACCGGCAAAAATCTCGGAAGTGGTTATTCCTGTTGGGCCTTCTGCGCCCATTATTGAAAAGACACCCTCGGGCAGTTTATCTCCAACTTTAATTGTCATAGCTGACTCCATAAAATTAAATGAGTTCTAGATCCCTAGAACGGAATATCATCATCAAAACCCATACCCTGCGCGGGGGCTGTGGCTTGCTGTGGGGCTGTTTGCTTTTGTTGAGACTGTTGTGGCTCCGATGGCGCATAATCTGGTTGCGATTGATCGTAACCACCCTGCCCCTGACCGCCACGACTATCTAGCATCTGCATTTCGCTGGCGACGATTTCTGTAGTATAGCGATCTTGACCATCTTGACCCTGCCACTTGCGTGTTCGCAGTGAGCCTTCTACATAAACTTTTGAGCCTTTCTTCACATACTGCTCAACAATTTCCGCTAAGCGGTTAAAAAACACCACGCGATGCCATTCGGTACGCTCTTGCTGATCACCTGTATTTTTGTCCTTCCAGGTCTCTGATGTGGCAAGACTTAGATTAGTTACTGCTCCGCCTGAAGGCATGTATCTTGTTTCTGGGTCCTGTCCACAGTTACCCACTATGATTACTTTATTAATTCCGCGTGCCATTTGTTTCCCCTGTCTATGTGCGATTTAAAAAGGGCTGTAAGCTCTCTAGATCTATTAAGTTTTTATTTACCTTAACATATGCTAAATCTTCACCCTCAATCAAGAGTATATCTTCTACTCCAACTATATTTGAAATACTTTTTACAAAATCACTCGCTTTTGTTTCACCCACTTGCAGTATTAGCGTCTGAAGCGGCTTGGGTGAAGCCATTGTAGCTGCTACAAGGCACCAAAATAAAAGTATCAAGCCCAACAACCAAAACAATCCATCAATACCCACATTGGCCAGAGCAAAGCCACCAAGAACACCGCCTGCAAAGGTTCCTAAAAACTGGCAGCTTGAATAAATACCCATCGCTGTACCTCTATTACCCACTGGGCATGCCTTACTTAACCACGAGGGCAATAATGCTTCTAATAAATTAAATGCCGCGAAGTAGATAAACAGCATCGATACCGTTAAAACCACACCATCTGTGCTACCTAAAACTAACATTGCAAACGTCATTAGCGCTACGGCTAACACAAATATTTTTTTCTGAGCATTGCGCTTTTCTGCAAAAATCATAGCGGGTAACATAGCAATAAAGCCACCCCCCAAGAGACTGAGATAAACCCACCATAGCTGATCTGGACTAACTGCAAGCTGTTGCACCAATACATTAGGTATTACAACAAAAGCTGCCATCAGCGTCAGATGAAGAAAAAATATTCCGATATTGAGACGCATCAATGACGGTTCACGCAACAAATTACCCAATTGCTGCAAATCAGTTTGAGTTTCACGATTTTGGCGCATTGAAAAAGTTTTAGGAATTGCTTTAAAAACGATCATAGCGCCAATCAAACCGAGTGCAGCTGTTAACCAGAAGATACCCGCCAAACCAAAGTTTGCCGCCACCACAGGGCCTAAAAGCATGGCTACAGCGAATGAAATACCGATACTGCCCCCAATTGAGGCCATGGCTTTGGTGCGATTCTGCTCGGCAGTAAGATCAGTAACAAGAGCCATCAATGTACTGGCTATAGCGCCCGCACCCTGAAGTGCACGACCTATCACCACACCGATTGCAGTTTCGGCAGTTGCTGCCACCACACTGCCCAAAATAAACATTAGCAGACCACCCAATATCACCGGGCGCCGACCAATTTTGTCCGATAATAACCCCAGTGGTATTTGCAATATGGCCTGAGTAAGACCATAGATACCCAAGGCTAGACCCAATAAAAATGCACTGGCTTGCTGATACTGATCAAAGTAAATCGACATAACCGGTAAAACCATAAATAGACCGAGCATGCGAAAACCATAAAGGCTGGCAATAGAAAATACGGCTCGCTTTTCGACTGGTGAAAATTTGCTTGAACTTTGGGTGCTATTGATCAATGTAGTCGCTTATTAATTGAGTTACTTTAATACTAACCATAGTAACAGTCAGATTGGCGTGGGAAAATAAATATCGTGTAATTTATTCGGCTATTTATTCATCTGTATTGTTGTTACATGAGTAAAATAAAATCAAATAATATCTTAGATTACTCCATTTCACTTTGCTCGCCCTGGGGCTTGAGCCGTATAATGGACCCTTTAACCTAAATAAAAGTAGTAATAATGGATACAATTCAAGTTCGCGGAGCTAGAACCCATAATCTTAAAAATATCGACCTAGATATTCCCCGCGATAAGTTAATTGTTATTACCGGACTCTCAGGCTCAGGAAAATCATCGCTAGCGTTTGACACGCTCTATGCAGAGGGTCAAAGACGCTACGTAGAATCACTCTCTACCTATGCTCGCCAGTTTTTATCGATGATGGAAAAGCCGGATATTGACCATATTGAAGGCCTTTCTCCCGCGATCTCTATCGAACAAAAATCTACTAGCCATAACCCACGCTCAACTGTGGGTACGATCACTGAAATATACGACTATCTGCGTCTATTATTCGCCCGCGCTGGCGAGCCACGCTGCCCTGACCACCACCTGCCGCTTAAAGCACAGACCGTTAGTCAAATGGTCGATCAGGTTCTCGCTCTACCCGAGGGAACCAAATTAATGCTTTTGGCCCCAGTTGTTCAGGACAGAAAAGGTGAGCATGTTCATCTAATAGACAATTTGCGCCGACAAGGATTTATTCGTGCGCGAATCGATGGTCTTATCTGTGATCTCGATGAAGCCCCTACCCTAGAAAAAAACAAAAAACATAGTATTGATGTTGTAGTCGATCGCTTTAAGGTTAAAGAGAGTATTGGTATTCGTATGGCAGAATCCTTTGAGACCGCACTGGGTCTTTCTGAGGGGATTGCGCTTATTAGTTACATGGATGGCGAAGAAGAAGATTTAATGTTCAGTGCCAAATTTGCCTGTCCAATCTGTAATTACAGTTTGACCGAGCTCGAACCTCGACTGTTTTCTTTCAACAATCCCGCTGGCGCCTGTAGCACCTGTGACGGATTAGGTATCCATCAGTATTTCGATGTCGATCGCATTATCCAGCACCCTGAGGCTTCGATTGCCGAGGGTGCTATTCGCGGCTGGGATAGACGCTCACTTTTTTATTTCAATATGCTTCGCAGTCTAGCTGAGCACTACGATTTTGATATTGAAAGCCCTTGGAATACCTTATCGCCTTTGCATCAGCAGAAAATCCTGTTTGGTAGTGACGATGAAGAAATCACCTTTAACTACGAGAATGATCGCGGCACCGTATTTAGACGTCAACATAGCTTCGAGGGTGTTATACCCAATATGGAACGTCGCTATAGAGATACAGAGAGCAATTCGGTTAGAGAGGACCTCAGTAAGTATATGGCCACCTCTGATTGCCCCGATTGCGAGGGTACAAGACTTTGTAAATCTGCACGCAATGTTTTTGTCGATGATAAACGTATCGAAGACATCGTCTCTATGCCTGTGGGCGAGTGCTACGAATATTTTGAAAATTTAAATTTACCCGGTCGTCAGGGTGAAATAGCCGAAAAAATTATTAAAGAAATTCGCGATCGCTTTTGTTTTTTAGTCGATGTAGGACTCAACTATCTGTCTCTAAACCGCAGTGCCGATACACTATCGGGTGGTGAGGCACAACGTATCAGGCTAGCCAGTCAAATCGGTGCTGGCTTAGTGGGCGTTATGTATATTCTCGATGAACCAAGTATCGGCCTTCATCAACGAGATAATGAACGACTACTCAAAACCTTAGTGCGACTTCGTGACCTTGGCAACACTGTCATTGTGGTAGAACATGACGAGGACGCCATTAAAGAGGCTGACTTTATAGTCGATATAGGCCCCGGCGCTGGCGTTCATGGCGGCGAGATTGTCGCTATGGGAGACAGTAAGACTATTATCAATAGTCCTAAGTCTGTCACTGGGCAATTCTTATCAGGCGCTAGGGGTATCGTCGTACCGAAAAAACGCCATAAAAGTAATGGCAAATCCCTTGATATCAATGGTGCTAAAGCTAATAACTTAAAATCTATTGACGCCAAAGTACCCGTGGGATTATTTACCTGCATTACTGGAGTGTCTGGCTCTGGAAAATCAACATTAATCAATGAGATTCTCTACCCCGCCGCCGCCGTAGCGCTAAACAAAGCCACCACATTAAAACCAGCAGCGCACGATAAAATTACTGGTCTAGAGCACTTTGATAAATGCATTGATATCAATCAAAGCCCTATTGGCCGCACACCTCGATCAAACCCAGCTACCTACACTGGTATCTTTACCCCTGTTAGAGAACTGTTTGCCGGCACTCAAGAGGCGCGGTCTCGCGGCTATACCCCCGGACGCTTTAGCTTTAACGTTAAGGGCGGTCGCTGTGAAGCCTGTCAGGGCGATGGTGTAACCAAGGTTGAAATGCACTTTCTACCTGATATCTATGTCCCCTGCGATGTGTGTAAAGGCAAACGCTACAATCGCGAGACCTTGGATATAACTTACAAAGGCAAAAATATTCATCAGGTATTAGAGATGACCATTGAGGATGCCAGTGTTTTCTTTGAAGCCATACCCAGTGTTTCACGCAAACTTCAAACATTGATGGATGTTGGTTTGTCCTATATTAAATTAGGTCAGGCTGCCACCACACTCTCCGGCGGTGAAGCTCAACGGGTGAAATTATCAAAAGAGCTTTCAAAAAGAGATACAGGCAAAACCTTGTATATTTTAGATGAGCCGACTACAGGTCTTCATTTCCATGATATAGAACAACTTTTATCTGTACTCCACAGACTGCGAGATCATGGCAATACGGTTGTGGTTATCGAGCATAATTTAGATGTCATAAAAACCGCGGATTGGATTGTAGACTTGGGACCTGAGGGTGGCGCCGGCGGCGGCACCATAGTAGCCACTGGCACTCCAGAAGATGTGGCTAAAGTTAAGCAATCACATACAGGGGCGTTTTTGAAGAAAATGCTGTAATTATACTTTTCGGGCTTCGTAATCCAGTATCAGTTGGTCCATCGCTTGCTGATCGTATTCACGGAGACCGCTAAGTACTAATTTTTTCTCCCCATGACCAATGGCTTTTTCACCATCATTGATAGAAAACTGCAGCGTAACATTGCCGCGCTTACCATCTACTTCCATCTGAGCATCTAAGAACTTCACTTCAGGTGAGGATATGTCTAATTGGTCCAGGCTTAATGACATAGACTGATACATCACTAGGGGTCGAGCTGTGTTAATCATTACTTGATGCTGCTGCATGAGTGGAACCAAAATATAGGGGAAGCTGTGGCCAGAAAACTCGACATAACTTCGAACTAAGTGCTCAATAGCTGACTGCTCTTGAGAAACCTCACCCTCGCGATATACATTGAGATAAAGTTTTTCTCGACTATCTGTGATCGATAATCCTGATCCTTTCCACTCAGGGAATAAAAGCGCCTTGTCCGCTGGTACTAGACCGGAAAAATCAAATCGCATGTACTGGCTTAAACCATAATTATTAAGGGTTAAAGCAAATAGCAAATCACCAGGCACACAAAAACGCTTGGACTCAACGTCATGAATCGGGTTGTAATCATTACAGATTTGCTTGGCAAATTGACTGCCCTGTTCAGCACTAATACTCAGCTGATTACCATTTTGCGAGAAAAAAGATTGTAAAAACATGGTCTATTCTAACTCTGATTCAAATTCTTCAAGTAAGTCCAAAGGCTCAAGTTCTTGGCCCTCAAGATCATTATTCCAGTTGATACCTACACGCAATACATCTTCATGCATTCCTGTAAGCCAGTCATCAAGAAATTCTTCCATAGCGATTGCGACTGGCTTATACACAGCCCAATCACCATTGCACAATTGAGCCGCTAACGCTTGATTGGACCAAAAAGGAATTACACCTATTTCCGAGTTGATCTCAGACTCAACCATCGCCCAGTTATCATCCTCGTCTCTCAACGCCCAAATACAGCCTTGCTCGAGGCTTTCAATAATAAGGCGATCATAATTTTCTTGAAGATTTTCCGATAGTGGCTGCATCTAAAACTTCTTAAACAATGGATAGGTTATGAGGCGCAATGTTAACCGCTTTAGAATAAGGCTGCCACAATTTGTACAACCAAAATGATAGATTTCTTAGTCTAATAACGCATTATTATCGGTAGGAAACTGAATACCTCTGCTATCAGCAGTATCTATTGCCAAATCAGTTGTCACACTAATCAACCTAAGATCAACCGATGTCGGAGAACTAATATCACTAAAATCGCGACTTATTAGAACTATTTTGCTACTGGCCTCTTCTTTCTGACTTGCTAAAGCCACAATAAAATTTTGCTCAGTGTAACCTACAGACTCAATACTAAGGTTGTTGTTTTTACTGAGACTCGCCATGCTTCGTTCAGTGATTTTCACGGTCTCGGTGTCATACTCTATAATTTTTAACGAGTTGGTAAAAATATATAGTTTCTTATCAAGCCCAAGTAGATATACAGCATCATCCTGAGAGTAATTGACAAGCTTTTGCATCCTGCCGTCAACTAGTTTGTAGATAGCGTTTTTCTCCAAGCCCAGCAACTCTACATCAGATACATTGTGACTGGAGCGATTAAGCACCATAAAATATTCGGCGTCCAAGAACACGCCCAGATGATTTAGTGGAATCTGTTCAGCTTTAACAGAACTGTTGCGATTAGATTCGAATAGAACATGAGTTGTTTTATAATTTAGGTCAATAGCAGTAATAGCCCCTCTCTGTTTTGCATAGATAACATTATTTTGTATCACCGAATAACCTAAATCCAAGTCAAAATCTTTGGTAAATTTTGCACTGGATAAATCAAAAAATCTTGTAGGTGCATAAACTCTATACCCTCGCCCCTGTGTATCCTCGAAGCTTTCCCCGGGGGGTAAATAGCCAAAGGTCGGCGGATTGTTTGATAGCGCCTGTTGTTTTAATAGCGTAGTGCTTAATAAAAGACCATTACCATATTTAAGGGGGATGCCTTGAATACCACTAGCACCTGCGGGATATTCAAGTTTGTCACCCGATTCTAGATCGATGATAGCTACACCCGCATTATTGCGATCGTCTTTTCTCGCACCGTAGGGAACAATAATTCTATTATTGACGCAGTCTAAAAATGGACTTAAGGGCGCCCAATCATCAAATACCGCCAATTGATCAAATTTGACACTATTAGGTCTATGTTCAAATAGGTAAATTTTGCGCGAGCCAGATACCGTAAATGTGTTTTCACATTCAGAAAATAGACTCGAAGTAGTACGTTGTAATTGCTTTTCGGCTGATTCACAACCAGAAACCAATATCCCCAGAAAAAAATACTACAGACAGAAACTTTGACCGCCACAGAGGTTAGCCTTTGTTATGAGCGGACAAATGATGCCTCAGATATCGCTTTTAGGTTAGGATTGTGAAGAATGTCTTTCGGCCATGACCACCAGCCACCATCGGCATCAAGATCAATATTGTAGAGATATTGATAGGCATGCCTTACAAGTTGTGAGCTATGGGTATTTGACGGACTGTTTCTTTTATAGAGTTTGGGTACAAGTGTTACTTCTGACTGAGCGTTGAAAACATCACCAACATCAAAGCTGTTTGTTGACCCCTCACTTGGTTCAGTTGCGGATTCCACAATCGAGACGTAATAGCCATCGATAGATGCCCAGTCACCCTGATCAGCCCATTTTTTGAAGTCATTGTGTCTGCGTATTGATCCATTGCGATCAGTATCGATAATATCGGGCGTACTGTCGATGCTATAGGTGTTGTCATCAACCATTCCCATATGGTCTATGTAGCCGTTGGCCGCATAAACTATATCACCACCCTGCCATTGCTGATTAACCGCGGCTGATAGATTGGAATTGTGATCGCTTGAAACCATAAATGTCTGGCTTGATTCGTCCTGCTGAACACTGACACAACCGACGATAAACACAGTTACTAAAAAACTGGCAATCACTGATCTTGTTTGAACATTCTTAACACCGAGTTTAAATAATTTCATCCTATCATCCCTGACCATAGATTGATGGGAAATCCAATTTCCCTGATTAATACTAACGAACTAAAAGCCTGCTAACCCCTGTTTAAATAGTAGACCACTATGGCGTCACTCGCTTGAAAAGTGTTGTTTTATGCAATGGGTAAAATTGGATTATGCAAATCGGGGGTAATGCTTTATTTAATTGAACGACTAAACAGCGAATTTTGCTAAACTAGCAAGTATGATAAATAATGCTTTCAATCAAGCTGATTCAGCCTCGCGCCAAAACCTATTTAGGTTGGGTTTAATTCGTGCCGTAGTGTTAGCTGGGCAGGCGCTTGCACTGGTTTATTTCAGCTTTTTTAAACCCATTGATCTCCCCTCCAGTGAAATAGCGTGGGTGCTAGCGATTTATGCATCCGTTACCATTGCCACTGCTAACAGAGGTAGAATCAATATCCCAATTGGGAATAAAGAGTTTTTTGTCCACCTGCTAGTGGATATATTCTTCTTTAGTATCTTACTGTATTTTAGTGGCGGTGCTTCTAATCCATTTATATCCTATTACCTCATTTCGATTAGTATCGCCGCCATTGCACTCCCCAGGCTGTATACATCAGTCATCGCTATTATCACACTGGGTTGTTACAGCCTGTTACTTAGTTACCATGTACCTGTATCTGCCATAGCGCCAAATCATATGGGCCATTCTATGGCAGGCAATAACTTACATATTTTGGGGATGTGGGCTAATTTTGCTATTAGCGCGGCGATTATTGCCTACTTTATCAGCCGTATGGCGAGCGAACTCAGATCTCAGCAACAAAAAATTGCCGCGCATCGTGAGCAACAGCTTCAGGATGAGCAACTATTGGCTATTGGAACCCTAGCTGCAGGAACTGCCCATGAGTTGGGTACACCGCTAAACACCATGAAACTCTTGGTGGATGAAATGCTTTTACAGCAGGATAAAAACCAAGATTTAACCTTGTTAAGTCAACAGATTGCTCAATGTAAAACAACCCTTAAAGAACTGCAGACTACCGCCAATGAATCTACTTCACAGGCCTTCTCACCACAACCATTGCAAAGTTATTTTGATCAATTATTTGAACGATGGCATTTGATGCGACCTGAACTGAAAGCTACTATTAGTTATTCTGAGAGCTCGATACCCGCACCAGATCTTAGGTTTCACCCTACTGTTGCCCAGTCTATTTTAAATCTTTTAAATAATGCTGCAGATGCCAGCCCTAATTTGGTCGAGGTATCTATTGTTTGGACTGAGGCTGAAATAACGATTCAAATTAAGGATCAGGGTGAAGGCTTTAACAAGCCTGACACAGATGATATTGGCAAACCTTTTTACTCAAATAAAGCTGAAGGTTTGGGCCTGGGATTGTTTTTATCCCAAAGTACTGTGACGCGTTTTGGCGGCTCTATAAACTTACAAAATCGTGAGGATGGTGGCACCTTAACCACGATCAACTTGCCGGTGAATCTAAGTGCCAGTGACGGGACTTCAGCATGAAGTATCTTATTATTGATGATGACAATACCTTTTGCTCAGTACTCTCAAGGGTACTCGAGCGACAAAGCCATAGTGTTCTTAGTGCTAACGATGGCTCGCAGGCTTTTGATCTGTGTGAGAACAACAGCGATATTGATCGTGTTATTCTTGATTTAAAGTTGCAGAGTGAATCTGGGCTATCTATTTTAACGTCTATCAAACAGATTCTTCCCGATGTAGAGATTCTAATATTAACTGGTTATTCCAGTATATCCACGGCGGTAGAGGCGATAAAATTGGGCGCAGTTAATTATCTGTGTAAACCGGCATCTGTGGATGAAATTGTGACTGCATTTTCATCGCCACAAGGCAGTACTGATAATGTGTCGATTCCCGCAGAGCCAACCTCTGTAAACCGCTTGGAATGGGAACATATTCAACGAGTATTAAAAGATAATGAAGGTAATATTTCAGCGACGGCTAGAAGTCTAGGTATGCACCGCCGCACCCTTCAACGCAAACTGCAAAAGAGACCGATCAAGCAATGATCACAGCTTGCATTGTTTCGCCATTATAATGGCATCTTCACGCCCTAAACCATTGCGATAATAGTCTTTGCGCTCTGCAATCTTATTAAAACCCAACTGATGATACAGCCTAATTGCTCGATAATTACTGACCCGTACTTCGAGGTAAAACTGCTCAACTGCAGCCGGCAAGCCGGCAACTAGGGCGGTTAAAAAAAGACTGCCTAGACCTTTGCCCTGCTCCAGTGGTTCGATAGCTATAGTGTGAAGTTCAGCCTGCTTTTCAACCGTCACAATAACGGCAAAACCCAGTAATCTGTTATCGCCTATCAACAGATAGGTGCTTTCAATACAGTCGTGGAGTTGCTGATAGGAACAGGGGTAGGCTGAAGTGTTATTTTCTATCGCACTTATTTGCGCTAGATCCTCAATAGTTGCCTGACGAATACTGTATTCTTGAGAACGCATGAAAACTTGGTTGGCAACAGCAATATCTAGGGCCATAGCAGGGCTCATAATCTAGCTTGAAATACTCAAGCGATCAACATATTGACAGATAGCTTGCCATACTAGGCGCTTTGATTGTGGCTGACCTAGCATTTGGCCTAAGCTGGGTGCCATAAGAGCAATAACATCTGAATTCATTGGCGCTAGACCATCACTGACAGAGTTCTTTTGCTCCGCCGACAACAGCCAGTCTTGAGCTGATTCACCCAGTAGTATCAATAACTTGATGGGTTTTGCTGCTAACTTTGAATTGATAAGTGTAGACAAAAACTCTCTAGCCTCTTGGTCGCCACCCTGCATGTTGGCATGGGGCGGCCAATTAACGCTATCGAATTGAGGCAAACCTGAAACTTGATTATCTATCGCGGCAACAATATTGGATAAAAGCTTTAGTTGCTGACTATCGGGTAATTCATGATCAACAGCCGTCGCTATTAGTAATTCGTCTGTTGGCTGCCAAAACAAAAATTGAAGCGTTAATTTATCCGTTTTCTGTTGTATTTTATCTGATGATTTAGCCACCATGGCTGACTTTTCAACAATAGTATCTTTATTGTCAGCATCATTATGCAATAAAGCTTCAATCGTTGATTGCTGGCTAGACTTTGTTTCTGCTGATTCTACTGGGTTTGTAATAGCACTATTTTCGACTACAGGATTTTCTTCAACCGAGCTATCAACCACCGCTTCTTGGACAAAATCTCTGGGTACGTATTGCACAATACCCAGAGTTTGCAAATAGTGGTCGCGTAGCTTAGTTGATGATTCCTGACTGTCCGCCACTAAACACCGCCTAACTGCGGATGAAGTCGGCCGGGATTTCGCATTAGTGTTAATGCATTGACATAGGCTTTGGCACTGGCCAAAAGAATATCGGTATCAGCACCCTGACCATTAATAATACGGCCCTCTTTTTCAAGCCTAACAGTCACTTCACCCTGAGAGTCTGTCCCCTCAGTAACCGCATTAACCGAATACAGCTGAAGCTTGGTTTCACTATTAATAAGCTTTTCAATGGCATTAAAAATAGCATCTACTGCGCCATCTCCACTGGCTTGAGACTGGTGATCTTTATCCTTGTAGTTAAGGCAAATTTTAGCCGTTGGCAATTGACCGCTTTTACTTAAAACTTCTAAGTTTTTAACTGTAATGGCATCGTCTTCGGCACCTATCTGAACATCGGATACCAAGGCCTGAAGATCTTCGTCAAAGATCTCGCGTTTTTTATCGGCTAAATCTTTAAATCGAGCAAACGCTTGGTTAAAGTCGTCTTTACTGTCAAAGCTTATACCCAACTCTTCAAGTCTAGAGGCAAAAGCCGCACGCCCAGACAACTTGCCCAGAGATAATTTATTGGTACTCCAGCCAACATCTTCAGCCTTCATAATTTCGTAGGTTTCTCGGAACTTTAAAATACCGTCCTGATGAATACCTGACTCATGGGCAAAGGCATTAGCGCCAACAATGGCTTTATTGGGTTGTACAGGGAATCCCGTTACTGAGGATACTAGTCGTGATGTAGGGACAATCTGAGTAGTATCAATCCTAGTTTGCACGGGGAAGATATCTTTGCGTGTGCGAATCGCCATCACTAGCTCTTCAAGCGAGGCATTACCCGCCCTCTCTCCTAAGCCATTAATGGTACATTCCACCTGCCTCGCACCGGCCTTAACCGCTGCTAAGCTATTGGCTACTGCAAGACCCAAATCATTGTGGCAGTGCACGGAAAAAATGGCCTGATCGGCGTTGGGCACGGTGTTTAATAGTCGCTCTATCATTGCGCCATATTCACCCGGGTCTGTATAGCCTACCGTATCGGGCAAATTGATTGTTTGAGCACCAGCGGCAATCACTGCCTCGGTAATACGACACATAAAATCAAATTCGGTGCGGCTAGCATCCTCTAAGGAGAACTCTACATCATCAATTAAACCACGAGCCAATTTTACAGCTGATATTGCCTGATCGAATACCTGATCTGGCTCCATTTGCAGCTTGTATTTCATATGTATGGGCGAGGTGGCAATAAAGGTGTGAATTCGCCCCGCCTCGGCGCCTTTAAGCGCCTGTGCAGCTGCCTCTATATCGCCCTTAACCGCGCGGGAAAGGCTACATATGCGGCTCTCTTTAATGGTATTAGCAATGGCCTGTACTGCGTCGAAGTCACCCTGACTGGACACGGCAAAACCCGCCTCGATTACATCAACCCGAAGCTTTTCAAGAGCCTTGGCAATTCGCACTTTTTCATCTTTGGTCATCGATGCGCCTGGGCTTTGCTCACCATCGCGCAAGGTCGTATCAAAAATAACTAAATTATCTTTTGAATCCATGATTATATTCCTGATCCACTGCTATCAGTAAAGAATAACAGTATTGTAAAACTTATTTTCCCATAAGGGGATAGAATTCCGCTCTATAGTTCAACTATTAGAGCATAAACGAGATTTAATGAGGTAAAACAGTTAGAAGCCCCTCAGGGCAGGAGGCGAGCAAGGGCAACAACTAAGCTAATAGGCGCTTGTTGTGTTTGGATATTTTTAAAGTAACTCTGAGTAATCATTGTGAAACAATAGCAAACAAAGATAAAAAAATCGAGTCAACGGAGTTAATAAATTCAACAAAAACCATATTATTGCGGATTTTTTAAACTAAACTAATATGTATGTATGAATAGCCTTTTAAGCAGTCTAAAGCTTTCATATGCTCGCTCTACACACGGATGTTGGAAACTGGTTTACTCAGGGAGAGTACCATCAAATCTCAGGAACGAATGCACAAACCCATAGTATTTCATGGTATTTTGTCGCGCAGTCTCAGTATGAAAAAGCTGTTTGAGAGCATTAAAAAAGCCGCTCAAACAGATGTTTCAATCTATATTTCCGGTGAGACTGGTGTCGGCAAAGAGCTGGTGGCTCGAGCTATTCATGCTGAGAGTTCGAGATCACATCAGCCGTTTGTCGCGGTTAATGTGGCTAATTTTTCTAATGACCTTATTGAATCTCAATTATTTGGCCATAAAAAAGGATCATTCACTGGTGCTACTGAAGATACCGCCGGTCTAGTTGAAGCAGCTGCAATGGGAACACTGTTTCTTGATGAAGTCACCTGCCTGCCATTGGATACGCAAGCTAAATTACTTCGAGTACTTCAAGAAAGACAATACTATCCTGTGGGTGATGTTAAGTTGCGTAATTTTTCAGCGTCCGTAGTTTCTGCATCTAATATGAGTTTTGAAGATGCTATTGAGCTTCATCATTTCCGTGAAGATCTTCGTTATAGGCTGGAGGTTATTCCTCTAAAGGTCCCACCCCTTAGGGAGCGTCGAGAAGATATTATTTTATTATTCTGTCACTTTCTTAAGCAGGCATCGGCGGGTAAAGAATGGGAAATAGATCCTCTGCTAAAGTCTCAGCTCATTAATTACCCTTGGCCTGGAAATATTAGGGAATTAGAGAATTGCGCACGCTTTTCTGCCGCTATGGCCAATGGAAAAAGACTTATCACCAGTGATTTGCCCGATAGTATTCAAAGCGCATTAGCGTTAAAAAATCGTCCACAAAGAATTTTTCTTAATGCTCAAATCGTTGCTAGAGCACTGAATAAAAATAACAATAATCGCAATAAAACAGCAGAATTTTTGGGCATTAGTAGAATGACTTTATGGCGAAAAATGAAAGCCTATAAACTGTTTTAGCTTACTTCTGCGGCATATCCCTATGTTCGAATATCCTAGCTGTTACGCTTATTGATACAGTTTGATACATGTTTTTTGGGCTACAGAAAAACATTTATATATAAAAAATATATTTATATTCAACGGGTTATGCTGGATTATTCATATTGGCATATTTTTTGCTCTATTTAATCATGCAGACCCGCAAAATCTAATTAGACCTGCAATGGTATTACATGTTTTACAGGGAATACTTAGTTAACTAAACAGACAGGAGTCAGGATCATGAAAATATTTAAATTTTTACTAGTCACAGTCACTAGCTTTTTATTCTTTTTTTCACAGTCAGCGTTTGCCATCTATGGCAGTGACGATGTTGCCGATGACAATAGTGAAAAAACCACTACCTATGGAACAGAGTTAGAGGTCAATGAATTTGTTCTCTTAGATGCTATGCCAAATATTGAACTCTATTACTACCCATACAGTGCTACCGATGCAGATGCAGCCAATAGCGAGGATGTTCCCGGTGGTGCAGGATCTGTCTTTGTCGGTGGTGGTGTTATTAAATGGCATGCCAATGTGAATACCACCATAAGCATTGATAATTTCACGCTTACCAACATAGATACTGGTGTTACCGAACGTAACGAAGTTGCAACTACAGGTGTAGGTATTGCCATTGGTGGTATAGCAGCCTTTGGTTCAACTCAGGTTGCAGCACTGACTTTCGACGCTTCTTTTGGCGCTGCTGTGGCTGATATGGGTGACGATATGACAACAGCCTATGCTAACCGAGCGAATGACGGCTCAAGTGTGGATTATGGTGATAATAGTGGTTACACGGATTTTGCCGCTAAATTTTATATTGCATTAACATTGGCAGATTCTGGCTCTGTTCAAGGCGCCGGCGTTTATAGAGCTACTGCCACCGTCAGAGCTTTGCCAACCGTTTCATAATATTTTTTTCCCTACCCTTACCAGCACATTTTGTGCTGGTTTTTTTTGATTTATATAAAAAATATCCAGTGTGCTATTCTTTTATGTATATTTGTATAAAACATGGATTGGTTTAATTATGAAGATAGGGAAGTTTATCAATTTTTATTTCGGGTCAAGCTTACTGCCAATATTTTGGCTTATTGCATTTTCAACTGTCCCAATCAATACCGAAGCGAGTATATCGCCTCCACGTATCAAAATAGAGGCCAAACCTCGCGAAAAAGTGACATTTAATTTAGAGGTGAAAAATAAAAATAATACCCCCAGAGCCTATAAGGTTTCGTACTCTTATTACACTCAGGATGAGCATGGTTATCAAAAAGAAATTAAATTAGAGGATGCCTTAGATGAAGGCCCATGGAACTGGATAAAACTTGATTCTGGAGAGGCGTTTAATCTCGGCGCAAAAGAAACCTTACCGATTGAGGGTGTCCTTAAGATTCCAAGTAAAAACAGTCATGGTTTTCATAATATTTTAGTGACTGTGACTGAAATAACGCCGACAAAGAAAACCGGTGTAACCCTTAATTATGCCACTGGAAGCCTTATAGAGCTTACCGTTATAGGGTCAAAAAAACGCCCCAAAACTGGCATTATGAACCCTAAAATTAAGATGAGTGACGGATCTGATGAGCAATTTATTCATCTAGATTTCGTCAATAACTCAGCTTACAAAGGTCGCCTATTTATTGAAGTGCATTTGCGGCATAACAAAAGACTGATTAGTAAAACGGCACTACTGACCGACCAATCCCATAAAAGCAATATGCCCTATTCTTTAGTTTTCCCCAATAATCTTGTTCACCTCAGGGGAAGAATTAATAAAATACTGGAGCCCGGCGACTATGAAATACGTGTTGTTGGTAAGTTTAATGATGTCAGACTGCGAAGTTTTAATCAAAAAATTAGGATAGATAATTCAGCCAGCTCAGTAATCATTGATGACGCTAATAAGCAGGCATCCAGCTCTCATAGCAATTGATAAAGTCACATAAGACAGAGTTAGTCGGTTAGACCGGTTAAATACTGCAATAAGAGGTTTAATTAGCAGATGTTGTTATTCCTAAAACCTCGAGACCATTATTTATCTGGATTCATGTTGATAGCAATTTTTAATTTGATCATTGGATGCAGTGCTATCGACCATATTGTTAAGCCTACACAAAAAACCGCGGCCACCAAAACGAGCGACAGTTCTAATACTGAATTATTAACGACTGAACAACTAGGGTTTAAAAATTCAATACAGTCCTTAGGCACTGAACCCTTTTTAAAGCGCTCACCCATATTTTGCAGCAGTAGTGGCGAATACCCTGCTCAACTTCCAACTATTGCTTTATCCTTTTATGAAGCTAGTGTGCGCGATGTACTCGCTGAGATTGGCCTACTCATTGAATTCCCAATAGTGGTCGATGAATTTGTCGAGGGTGTGGTAACCATAGAAACAGACAGTATACGCCTTGATAAAGCGTTAAATTTGATTTCAGCCAGTAGCAACTTGAGTTATCGCTTCTTTAATGAGTATATTTTGGTTGGGGTTAACTCGGTCGACACACCTAGCTGGTCATCTCTGTCGGTCAACTGCCGTTTCTGGCCAAAATATGTCAGTGCAGAGCTGCTCTTCAATTCACTGGGTGAGATTGAAAAACAGTTTGTTTTTTACCCCAAAGGTGCGGATTATTTGACCATTAGCGCCCCTCCCGGAATCCAAAAAAAGATTCAAGAAAGTTTGCTGGTATTTGATCATTCTCCCGGGCAAGTATTGCTAGAGCTAAGTATTGTTGAACTCACTACAACTGATATTCATCGTCTTGGCATTCGCTGGCATGACAACAACGGGTCATTAGCTAAGGGTATTATTGCCGAAGAGCCCGATATAATTAAACAACTACAGATACTCGAGCGGTCTGGACAGACCCAGATTAAAGCGATGCCCTCACTTTTGTCCGCCCATGGTAAAAAAGCGACGTTCTCCACCACCCAACAGGCTAATCAATGGCAGATTGACGAAGAGGATGAGTCTATCGAATCGAGATCACAGAGTGCTAAAAAGAAAGAAAGAGAGATTTTGGAATACGGGGTTAAAATGGAAATTATCCCCTATATCATTGATAACGATCGCGTAACCTTAAATATTATTGATGCCTCAGTTAGCGATGTTGTGGTCGGCGGTGATGGCTATCTGCAGTTAATAAAACACAAAATATCTAATCAGGTTAGTGTCAAGAACGGTGAATTTATTTTACTCGGTGGAATGATGCAACAATCTGCGGTAGAACATACAGAAGGGTTACCGCGGTTACAAAAGCTCCCCTTGCTTGGCTGGTTATTTGGGCAAAAAAAAGAACGTCAATCTGACTATGAAGTGATGATTATGATTAGGCCATCAATTCTTAAAAAATAACCGCCCATTAACGGTAAATTTTTGACCAAACAAATCTTACTGGAGCATACAAAGCATATCCCAATGACAATATGAAGAGTATTCGTGGAGGGTCTATAGTGATCACTACAAAGGCCATCACAATAGACAGAATAACCACAAATGGAACCTTGCCTCGAAGATCTATTTGCTTAAAACTGGGATACTTGAAATTAGACACCATAAGCAGACCGGCAACCGCCGTTAATAGTGCGGTAAAACCAGACACAAATATTGAGGGATCTAATGAATGAGCTGACCATACAAAGCCAGCTATAAGAGCGGCAGCCGCTGGACTTGGCAGACCAATAAATAGTTTACTATTGCTTAGGGTAGATTGAACATTAAACCGAGCTAGTCTAAGTGCTGCACAGGAGGCATAGACAAATGCCGCGGCAATTCCAACCTTGCCTAGACCCGTCAAACCCCAGCCATAAATCACTATAGCTGGCGCAATACCAAATGACACCATATCGGATAGACTATCATATTGAACGCCAAAATCACTCTGAGTATTAGTCATACGGGCTACACGACCATCTAAACCATCAAATACCATAGCCACAAAAATCGCGATAGCAGCTAATTCGTAACTCCCACTAAAGCCAGACAAGACTGCATAAAAACCGCCAAACAGTGCGCCAGTTGTAAGCAGGTTAGGCAGCAAATAGATGCCTTTTCTCGGTCGACTTGCGTCGCCAGATTTAGCTTCTGAAAAACTATCAATTTCAACAATTTTTTCAGAATTATCCGCATTATTCATAGCTATATACTCGGGCTGATTAGGCTAATTATAGGGCATTCAGGCTGCAAAAGTGAAACGGCCCAATAATGGGCCGTTTACAATTAATCAAATTTTACTTATTGATTAATTTTTATCTTTGTCTACCAATGCATTCTTAGTAATCCAAGGCATCATACCACGTAGCTCAGCACCTACTTTCTCAATTGGGTGTGCAGCGTTGTTACGACGATAGGCTGTCATTGATGGGTAGTTTAAGGCACCTTCAGAAATAAACATCTTGGCATATTCGCCATCCTGAATACGCTTAAGTGCGTTGCGCATAGCAGCACGCGACTCATCGTTAATAACCTCAGGGCCAGTTACATACTCACCGTACTCTGCATTATTAGAGATCGAGTAGTTCATGTTGGCGATACCACCTTGATACATAAGATCAACGATTAATTTAAGTTCATGTAGGCACTCAAAATAAGCCATTTCTGGGGCATAACCGGCTTCGGTTAAGGTTTCAAAACCTGCTTTAACTAGCTCTACTGCACCACCACAAAGAACCGCTTGCTCACCAAATAGATCAGTTTCAGTTTCGTCTTTAAAGGTAGTTTCAATAATACCGGTGCGGCCACCGCCAACGCCTGAAGCGTAGGACATAGCGACAGATTTTGCACTACCTGAGGCATCTTGGTAAACCGCAACCAAATCTGGAATACCGCCACCATTGACGAATTCGTTACGCACGGTATGACCCGGCGCTTTTGGTGCAATCATAATCACATCTAAATCAGCACGAGGTACGATTTGATTGTAGTGAATAGCGAAACCATGAGCGAAAGCTAGTGTAGCGCCCTTCTTTAAATTTGGCTCTACTTCATCGCGGTACAGTTGCGATTGGAATTCATCCGGCGTTAGTACCATGACTAAATCAGCACCAGCTACTGCACTTGGAACATCTTTAACTTTTAAGCCTGCTGCTTCTGCTTTTGCTGCAGATGATGAACCATCTCGCAGACCTACAGTTACATCAACTCCAGAGTCTTTCAGGTTGTTGGCGTGCGCATGACCCTGTGAGCCATAGCCAATAATTGATACTTTCATTCCTTTGATGATTGAAAGATCACAGTCTTTATCATAATAAACTTGCATTGATTTCACCTAGTTAATAGTTATACACGTAAAAATTTATCGCCACGAGAGATGCCAGAAACACCACTTCGAACGACTTCCATAATGCCGATTTCTCTTACAGCATCGATAAATGCATCTAATTTATCACTGTCACCAGTGAGCTGCACCGTATAGGTCGAGGCTGTAACATCAACAACATGGCCTCTAAATATCTCCACACAGCTCTTTAATTCAGCGCGAATTTCAGGATCTGATGCTTTTAATTTAACCAGCATCAGTTCACGCTCAATATGCGAGCCCACGGTTAAATCGACTACCTTGATGGTATCGATTAACTTGTGGAGCTGTTTCACAATCTGCTCCGCCATCTGATCGTCACCCTGAGTTGTGAGTGTCAATCGCGAAAGCGTATCATCATCAGTCGGTGCAACAGTCAAAGTGTCTATATTATAACCTCTTTGAGCGAATAACCCGACTACTCTTGAAAGCGCACCAGATTCGTTTTCCAGTAATATAGAAATTATGCGTTTCATTAGTTTTTCTCCGCTTTATTCAAATACAGGTCGCCCATTGAGCCACCCGGTATCTGCATTGGATATACATGCTCAGATTTATCAACAACGATATCCATAAATACCACGCGATCCTTTAAGGCAAAGCATTCACGCATTTTCTCTTCAAGATCCTCATAGCGAGTTACTTTTATACCCACGTGACCATAGGCTTCTGCCAAGGCAACGAAGTCGGGCAAAGAGTCCTCGTAAAGGCTCTGAGAATAGCGACTGCTGTAGTTCATATCCTGCCATTGGCGAACCATACCCAGTGCCGAATTATTTAGGTTAATGATTTTAACCGGCAAATTATATTGGCTACAGGTTGATAGCTCCTGAATACACATCTGGATACTGCCTTCACCGGTAACACAGGCAACCTGTGCCTCTGGATGCGCTAGCTGAACACCCATTGCCGCCGGCAATCCGAAGCCCATGGTTCCCAAACCACCAGAATTTATCCAGCGGCGCGGCTTATCAAACAGATAATACTGCGCGGCAAACATCTGGTGCTGGCCAACATCAGAGGTTATAAATGCATCGCCCTTAGTTTCTTTATAAAGGGCCTTAATAACATCTTGAGGCTTAATCACATCACCAGAACTTGGCTCATAACGGCTTGCCGTATATATGCCCTTGTCCGCACGCCATTCATCAATCTTGGCCCACCAGGCATCAATCGCCTTGGTATCGGGTTCGGTTGTTAATTCATCGGCAATGCTAAGCATTTCATTAAGCACAGAGGTACAGGTGCCAACAACCGGAATATGGGCATTAATGTTTTTAGATATTGACGTTGGGTCAACATCAATATGAATAATTGTCGCATTGGGGCAAAATTTATTCAGATCATTAGTTACTCGATCATCAAAACGTGCTCCTACAGCAAAGATAACATCCGCTTCATGCATTGCGGTATTAGCCTCAAAAGTGCCATGCATACCTAACATGCCAATAAACTGACGATCGGTTGCCGGATAGGCTCCCAGACCCATAAGAGTATTGGTCACTGGATAGTTTAGGCGCTGAGCTAATTCAACCAACTGCTCAGAGGCATCATCTAAGATAACCCCACCACCAGTGTATATAACCGGTTGTTTGGCCGACAAAAGGGTCTTAACCGCACGCTTAACCTGCCCGCGATGTCCTTTATTGGTTGGCTGATAGGAACGCATCTTAACCGATGACGGCCACTCATAGGGCACCTTGTAGCTCGGCTCCGTAACATCCTTAGGGATATCGACTACCACTGGACCAGGTCTACCCGTAGAGGCAATGTAATAGGCTTTGGCAATAGTTTCAGCTATATCTTCGGCTCTTGTAACTAAGAAGCTATGTTTTACGATGGGACGAGAAACACCCACCATATCAGTTTCCTGAAAGGCGTCTTGACCAATTTTAGCCTTTGGAACCTGACCTGATATAACAACCAATGGAATTGAATCCATATAGGCTGTAGCAATACCGGTAATAGCATTGGTTGCACCGGGACCTGAGGTTACTAGGGCTGTGCCTACCTCACCGGTTGACCTTGAGAATCCGTCGGCCGCATGCACTGCCGCCTGTTCATGGCGAACTAAGAGATGCTCAACATCTTCTTGTCTATAAAGTGCGTCATAGATATGCAGTGCAGCACCGCCTGGGTAACCCCAAACATGTTTAACACCTGCATCTTTTAAGGCGCGAATAACGATTTCTCCGCCGGATAAATGTTCCATAATCTGTCCTCTAAATACTTATCTCTTAGATTTATAACTAAGAGCAAAAAGAACCTTTCCCAGTAGTGACTAGGCTGGAAACATCAATAGGGACGCCGCTAAATGCGGCTAGTTACAGTCACACCGGTAAGTGCTTTGACCGTTCGTAGGGGCTATGGGTACTAGCTCCATCACTTATGATGACCAGCGGTATGGGTTACACCTGTCTGGTACTTGGACTTAAAATTTAACTCAATACGAGTCAATTCGCGGCTAATCTACCACTTTTTTACCAGTAGTCAACTAAAACCGCAATAAATTTGCTTAAAAATTAACCAGCTAGCTGCACTGGAATGGTGTTGGCAGTGCGCTCGACACTGTTATCCTCATTGAGATAGACGAGTTTTGGCTTATGCTCTGCCGCTTCCTGCTCGTTAAACTGACCATAGGTGGCAATAATAATGCGATCGCCTACCTGACACAGTCGCGCTGCAGCACCATTGATAGAAATAGTACCTGAACCCGCTTCAGCCGAAATAATATAGGTAGTAAAACGCTCACCATTGTCGACATTATAGATATCGATTTGTTCAAACTCCTGCATGCCTGCAAGTTTGAGTAAATCTGCATCGATAGCGCATGAACCGTCATACCAAAGCTCTGCTTGGGTAACGCATGCCATATGTAATTTAGCTTTTAAAAAGGCCGATAACACAGCAACATCCTAATTTCATTGTTGTAACCATTATACCAAGAGAGAATATTGTTTGCGAAAAATTGATGGCAGAATTAATCTAAATTAATGCTTATGTTATCAATTAAGCGTGCCGAAGCTGTATACATAGCGCCTAGTATAGTTATCTCGCGATCGTCGACCGCTGCTGGCTCTAATGTTTTACTGTTACTTATGGTGACGTAATCCGCCTTGAAACCTTCAGACTCAATACGCTTTTTTGCTTCCATTTCTAATTGAGTAAATTCTAAGTTCCCCGCTTTAATCTGTTCAGCGATCAACTCTAATACTTGTTTTAAGACCTTAACTTTGGGACGCTCATCTTCGTTGATATAGCTATTTCTTGAGCTCATCGCCAGACCGTCTGCTTCTCGGTGAATAGGCGCAGAAATTATCTTTACGGGCAGACACAGATCCTCGGTCATACGCTTAATAACAGCTAACTGTTGATAATCTTTAATCCCAAAAATAGCTTCATCAGGCTGAACTATATTAAATAATTTACTCACTACAGTAGTAACACCCTCAAAATGTCCCGGTCGGCTAGCGCCACAGAGTACATCAGTCATCGTTGGGCAGATAACCCGACTCTGAGTATCGAGTCCATTGGGGTACATTTCGCCATCCTCGGGGTAAAACAGGTAATCACAGCCTTCTTGATCAAGCTTTTCACAATCTGAATCATAGGTGCGTGGATATTTGTCCCAGTCTTCATTCAGACCGAACTGGAGTGCATTGACAAAAATAGAACAGACCACAATATCATTGGTTTGTTTGGCCTGTTTAATCAAGGCTAGATGACCATCGTGCAGATTACCCATCGTGGGAACAAAGCCAATCTTTTGGCCTCTATTACGATGCTTTCGCAGTATTTCTCTGAGCCCATTTACTGTATGGAATACCTGCATTGCCATCCCCTATTTTTAGCAGTTAAGTGTTGCGCTTAACTCAGTACTCAGCGAAATTATCAACAGCAAGGTTTTCGAAGCGAGTGTATTTGCCCATAAACATAAGGCGACAGGTACCTATAGGTCCATTACGCTGCTTACCTAAGATAATTTCTGCAGTGCCCTTATCAGGACTGTCTTCGTTGTACACCTCATCTCGGTAGATAAAGGCAATAACATCGGCATCTTGCTCAATAGCACCAGATTCACGCAAATCTGCATTGACTGGGCGTTTATTGGGTCGTTGCTCTACATTTCGACTTAATTGGGACAGAGCTATCATTGGGCACTCATGTTCTCTCGCCAACCCTTTAAGCTCACGGGAAATTTGGGAAATTTCTTGAACCCTGCCCTCTGTGGCGTTACTGCCGCTCATCAACTGAAGATAATCGACCATAATAAGCCCAGGCTGGGCTTGCTTGTAGAGTTCATCATTATCTGGCTGTGAATCTGAACCATACTCTTTGTGCCACTGCTGTCTTAGCTGCTCAACGCGCTCGCGAGTGAATTGTTTAATCCTTGCGCGCATTTCCAATGGTGTAATACCGGCAGAATCATCAATAAATAAAGGTCGGTCTTTTAATCTTTGAGCGGCACTGCTAAGGCGCGGCCAATCATCTTCTTGAAGATTGCCTGAACGCATTCTAGTCTGATCTATCTTACCCATTGAAGACAGCATTCTAGTTATTAATTGACTGGCGGGCATCTCTAGGGAGAATACCAATACCGGTCGATCCTGATGCAGAGTAGCATGCTCAACCATATTCATGGCAAAAGAGGTTTTACCCATAGATGGACGGCCGGCAACAATAATAAGATCTGATTTTTGCCAGCCAGAAGTCATATTGTCTAAGTCGGCAAATCCCGTGCTTAAACCAGTAATATCAGCATCATTTTTAAAAAGTTCATCTAGGCGAGCTACTGCATCTTTAATAAGATTATTTACATCTTTGAAACCGCCCTGCTTAGGTCGATTTTCAATAATTTCTTGGAGTCTAGCTTCGGCCTCAGCTAATAGTTTACCGCTATCCCAGCCCACTGGATTGTAGCTTTTTCGCACAATTTCACTAGATGCTGTAATCAACTGCCTAACAATTGAGCGCTCTAAAACAATCTGAGTGTAAGCTTTTACATTGGCTGAACTAGGTGTGTTTTGGGCCAAGTCGACCAGATACTCTGCACCACCTACTGCGCCTAGTTCATTTGAATTTTGCAGGTGCTCAGTGAGTGTTATCGGATCAAACGGTTGCCCCTCTGAGGCCAAACCAGCCATAGCATTGAAGATAGAGCGATGATCTGCCCCAAAAAAATCATTTTCACCAAGAACTTCAGCAACAGAATCAAAAGCCTCATTCTTTAACATTAACCCACCAAGCACCGCCTGCTCCGCTTCAAGAGAGTGCGGCAGGGGTTGGCTTATTGTAGGCTCAGCAAAAAGTGCTTCGTTCATAGGTTATGATATTTTTAAATTTTAGAAGTAGATTATAGAGCGACTAGAAGATAAATTAACACAGTGAATTGAAAATATTTTTCAAAAACTAAAACGGCATTGACTCTTTTGTGAATCAATGCCGCTTCGATAGTTGTTTTGTAGGTCTGAAAAAGGGTTATTCAGCCTCAACAACAACCGTAATTGTCTGTGTTACATCAGTGTGTAACTGAATCTCAACGGTAAATTCGCCAATATTGCGGATAGCACCTTCAGGCATATTGATTTCACTTTTCGAAATCTCACCACCAGCGTTATTCACCGCTTCTTCAATCTCACGAGTACCAACAGAACCAAAAAGCTTGCCCTCATCGCCAGCATTTGCCGCGATAGTAACAGTTTCAATCTCAGCTAACTTATTAGCTCGAATTTGTGCTTTTTCCATTTTATTGGCAGCTGCAGCCTCTAAATCAGCACGACGAGTTTCAAACTCTTCGCGATTGGCTTTAGTAGCAAACAACGCCTTACCCTGAGGTATGAGGTAGTTGCGGCCATAGCCAGCTTTAACATTAGCTACATCGCCAATATTTCCCAACTTACCTATTTTTTCCAATAGAATAACTTCCATCTCTTACACCTCTTTATCTAATAAACTCAAGTTTTGGCCTTCTTATAGCCTTCTAATCTCGAGCGTAAATCAATTAAACTGTCTGTTAAAGCCAATACCACTAGTAAAAGTGTAACTGGCTTTCCCACCATAATCATTCCGACATATAAAAATGCCAACCATTGCCTGCCTTGACCAAATAGCTTAACCGCAAAATGCACCAAAGCGATTCCAGCAATAATTAAAGGCAACGCTGCTATATCTACCCATATTTGGGCGCTTTGCGAAAAAAACTGCCCTACCACCAAGATCACTATCAATATCACAGCAATCTTTGCATCAATGGAAAAGCTATGGAATTCCTTTTGAAATCCCCCAGGGTTTTGAACCCCAGCCTGCCACCATCGTGCTAACATCAAACTCATCATTGAACCAATGGCTAATATTGTAGCGACTAGCCCCAGTAGCATTGACTCAGAAAGTGCAACGCTTAACTGAGCATCTTGCCCTTGGCTCTTGACCGCGTTTAGCAAGTCCTGTGCTGTAGCAACTAAACTAGTTACCGATGACCCCATCAGTATCGCGAAGCCTTGGGCACTGACAACAGCTATTACAACTATTACTAACAGCGTCCATTGCCATGAAGCCATAACTCTGTGCACTTCTGCTGCTAATACCATTATCCCAAGGGATACAATAGAAACAGCTGTTAGCAGAGGGTTTTCTGATCCAGATTGCTGAATAAGAACCAGTGCTAGTGACACCCAAAGAAACAAAAGTGTTCCTTCTTTGGCGCCCTTGCACAGGGAAACCAATGCTATTGCAGCAGTGCTAATTAATGGGAAAAAGCTCCCAATTAACGCCACAATTAAAGCCTGCAATCGCCCGCGCAATATAAATTCAGCTAGGGCCTTCAAGTTTTTTTACCTATCTTAGCTATGGCTATCAGTGTAAGGCAATAGAGCTATATAGCGCGCACGCTTAATAGCTTCTGACAACTCACGCTGATAACGTGCTTTTGTACCAGTAATTCTGCTAGGTACAATTTTTCCTGTTTCTGATACGTAGCCCTTTAGAGTATCGAGATCTTTATAATCAATCTCAGTAGCACCCTCGGCACTAAAACGACAGAATTTTCTTCTACGCACAAATCTAGCCATTATTCTTCTCCTTCCGCTGCTGGGGCTTCTTCTGCTGGAGCTTCCTCTGCTGGAACTTCCGCTGCAGGAGCCTCTTTCGCTGCTGCTTCAGCTTTAGCTTCCGCTTCTGCTTTATCTGCTGATTCTTTAGCTTTGGCCGCCTTCTGACGCTCGCGCGCTTCTTTATCAGCTTTCTCAGCATTTTCTTGTTTCATGATAGGCGAATCTGCAGTAATAGCTTCGTCGCGACGAATAACCATGCTTCTAAGCACAGCATCGTTGTATCTGAAAGAAGAATTTAACTCATCAAGGATATCTTGATCACACTCTATGTTCATAAGAACATAATGTGCTTTGTGAATTTTATTAATTGGATATGCTAGTTGACGACGTCCCCAGTCTTCTAGACGGTGAACTGAACCTTTTCCAGCTTCGATAGCAGAGGTGTATCTCTCTACCATACCGGCAACTTGCTCGCTCTGATCTGGGTGGACCAGAAACACTATTTCGTAATGACGCATTGTATCTCCTCATGGATTAAAAAGTCTCCCGCCAACACCAAGCTGATGATGCAGTGAGACAAGGAGTGCCTGAGACAATTAGATTGTAGCTGCTCAGACCCTTCAAGCCGCGCGATTATAGAGATTTGCCGCCCAGGTTGCAACACCAAGGTTGTGGTCTGTGGGTTGCTAGGAAGACTAACGGTCTGTGGAATGGAGGATTGACAGAATTGATGCCACATTTGTCCTAGGCTGTTTAAGCATATAGGTAATAGCTATCTCCTCCACGGCAACCACAACATGGAACATAATTACCAACCTAAAGAATGCTTGTTCATCGTAAAGAATTAATAAATAAAAGGCGGGGGCGATCAACACAGCGGCCAATTTTGCGCCCCAAGTATGGTAGCTGGGAAAGCTAGAAAAGCGGATAAGAGCTACTATCACAGGTAAAATATAGCTTAGGGTAGCAGCTATAAGATAGATCAATTGTTGCTCAAAAATAACAGGCCATATCAGGTTTAGCCCCAATATCATCATTGCATAGGTCGCCATATCTGCCCAGCTGTCCAAGCGCGCACCAAACTCTGTAACCTGATGTAACTTTCTGGCGAAATAACCATCAAGCATATCGCTCAGCAAGGAAATACCAAGTAACAACAGAAAGAGTTTAGCTTCATTAAGGCAAGCCGCAACTGCTAGTACCGGCACTAATGCCAGCCTTAGTAGGCTTAACAAATTGGGTATAGAGTAAATATTTTTATCCACAGCCATCGCATCTTGACCCATTAGAACGAGTACAACAATTCTAGTCCTAATCAGACCAAGAATAAATACTCTAGCTGCGCTGTCTTACCGCCTCAAACAAGCAAACCCCAGCGGCAACAGATACATTGAGACTACTGACCTTCCCTGCCATAGGTAACTTAGCCAGAAAATCACATTGATTAGTCACTAATTGACGCATACCTGTTCCCTCAGAACCCATGACCATAACAATGGGTCCGGTAAGATCGACATCATAGATAGTCTGTTGAGCATCGCCAGTAGTGCCTACCGCCCATACTCCTTTTGCCTGAAGATCTTTTAGAGTTCTGGCCAAGTTTGTCACAACTACCAGAGGAATTGTCTCGGCAGCACCAGAAGCAACCTTGGAAACCACTGCGGTTAAACCAACTGAGTTATCCTTGGGCACGATTACCGCTTGAACCCCAGCACCTTCAGCCGAACGCAAGCAGGCGCCTAAGTTGTGGGGGTCAGTAACACCGTCGAGCATCAAAAAGAAGCCCTGTGGGCCGTGCTGCTCAACCAGTTTTGCTAGATAATTTTCATCGTAGGTTTCACCCTGTTTACACAGGGCCGCCACCCCCTGGTGTCGACCATCAACCAAAGAATCTAAATTCTGCGTAGTAGACCACTGAATAGCTACGCCATGTTGATCGGCTAAATTGAGTAACTTTTGCAGTCGTGCATCTTGACGCGCCCTAACAACCCTAAGCTCTTTGACTCGCTCTGGCGATGTCTTAAGAATTGACTGCACTGCGTGAATACCAAAAATCCAATCCAAGTTAGCTCTCCTAGAGTACTTTTTGTTGAGACATTATATTATCAATTGCACATTGTACTGGCTTTGTGCAGAATCCTGCTATTAATCTGATGCTGAATTTGGAGATTGACCATTAAACCGCGTTTAGAGTTTCACCAATTACCCAGTGCCGGTCTTTTTCGACGACTTGCCGCACTGGTCTATGATGCATTTTTACTATTTGCTATTACCCTTGGCTATGGTGCAATTCTTCTTGTTATTAAGATGATTACCTACGGCACCGAGGGCCTTGAAGATATTCAACCCAACGCCTTTCTTCAGTGGCTGAGCTTTTTCGGTTATATCGCCTGCCTTATGGGTTACTACTATATTTGCTGGCGTAAACAGGGCCAAACCCTTGGCATGAAAGCTTGGCGACTTCGACTGCAACAACCCGATGGCAATCTTGCCACACAACAGCAGTGTCTAAAGCGCTGTCCTCTGGCTTTTCTATCATTGGCTGCCGCTGGTTTGGGATATTTTTATTGTTTATTACCTGCGCAAAAATCCTGTGCACATGATATTTTTACCCACACTGAGGTGGTAGTTTTAGAAAAAGAATAAATACTTAGACTCGAATCAAGAGCCGCAGAAAAAGAGGAAGGCTTTTTATTTAGCTTATCCAGCGCGCCGCAGGAGTATATAACCTATAACAAAACAGATGAGTATAGGGGTTAAAATAGCCAGGACTGGCGGCATCTCAAATACTATACTCAGAGGCCCTAGAATATCTGAAAGCAACTTAAAGCTAATCCCAAAGAGAACCCCGACAAAAACTCTAAAGCCCACTGTTGCTTGACGCAGCGGGCCAAATACAAAGGCGATTCCCACCAACACCAAACTAAAGATTGCCAGAGGTTGAAGCACCTTACTCCAAAAGGCTAACCTATATTTTGCGGAGTCCGCTTTTCGCTCTTCTAAAAATTCAATATGGTTATTGAGTGAACCTGCAGACAGGGACTCCGCCGGTAAAATATTCAACGCTAAAACCTCAGGAGTTAATTCGGTCTGCCATTTTCGCGTAACCCATTTTCGGGTGTACGTTTGCTGCTCGACAAACAATGTGCTGGATACATTTTCTTCAACCCAAAAGCCTTCGGTCTTGTTGAAGGTTGCCCTTGATGAAAAACTTGCCTCTTCTAACTCACGCTGTTCATTTAACTTATAACGAGTAACGCCAAACAACACCCCGCCGGGGAATACCGCATTAAAGTGGATAAACTCATTGCCCTCTTTAGCCCAGAAGCCAGAGGTAGAATCTAGGGCAGTCTCGCCCTTGCGCAAATATTCGCGCTTACTGTCGGCCAATTGATCTAAGTAAGGTGAAAAATACTCGCCAATCAAAGCCGCTAGCAAAATAAACACAATTACAGGCTTAAATACTAGGTAGACAATACGCATTAACGAAACACCTGCGGCACGCATAACTACCACTTCACTATTGGTGGCCAGCATGCCCAAGCCGACTAAGCAGCCAATTAATGACGCCAACGGAATATATTCATAAATAGTCGAGGGTAATTTAGTCGCCGTATAGATCAGTACATCAGTAAATTGATAATTGCGCCTAATATCACCCATTTGATCGATGATACCGGCGACCACATCCAGACCCACTATGGCTGTTAGTGCAACAGTAATAGCAGACAATACATTGATGCCAATATAATTCGACAGTCGCTTACTCATGAATTGCTACCCCGCTGATTAAAGGGGAATAAATTCTTTGCACAGGAGCGTATTTTTTCAGAAAAAATAAGTACTAAAGCGAGGGCTAAAAACACCAGATGAACAGGAACTAATGTTATACCTATGGGCAAACTTCCAGCCTCAATAGCGCCGCGTAAAGAATTGAGCGATACCAGATAGGCAAAATATAATAGTACCGCCGGCAGGATTCGCGCAAACCGGCCTGATCTTGGGTCAATTCGACTTAAGGGCACGGCTAATAGGGTTACAACTAACATCATAATAGGTATTGAAAAACGCCACTGCAAAGCAATGCGATGTACAATTTCAGTAGAATCCATCAATGCTCTAGTGGTCATAGCATCCGTAGCTGTATCTTCAGAGAGCTCTTCAGGGGGCGCTAACCTTGTACCAAACTCATCAAAATAGGTAATTTGATAATCATATCGACCGGGGACACCCTCAACGCGGTAACCTTTTTTAAGGGATAAATAGCGCTCATCTGTATCCCTCGCCTTGGCCTGTATGCCGCTATCCGCAATAACCAACACTAGGCTACCCTCGGATGACTCAGTTGGCCCTATAGTGGCAGACATAAACACATTTTCTAGCTCTCTATCCTCAGAAATAGCATTGACCCATGTCACCCCTTTGCCACCGCGAAGTGCATAGAATTTTTTCTCAGTAACCCGATCCAGTTCACTCTTCTGCTCTTGAATGGTAAAAATAGCCTCAGCCTTTTTTATGCCATTCGGTGTCACATACAAACTGAGATAACCAACAACCAATGCTAAAAAAGACGCAACAATTAAGGTAAAGGACAATAGCTTTCGCTCTGAAAAACCACAGGCTTTTAGCACGCTCATCTCATTCTCAACATACAGTCGACCGAAGGTAAGAAGAACCGCTAAGAAGAAGGCTAAAGGTAAGGTAAGCTCTAAAAAGCCAGGAATGCGATAACCAATAACCGCAAAAATAACCTCGGGGTCCATATTCCCCGACATAGCATTGGCAAGATATTTTACAAATCGACCGCTGATAAGCACCATCAGCAATACAACACAGACTGCGGTGGTTACCGATAAAAGCTCTCGACTTAAATAACGAAAAATAATCACGTGATTCAGCTTAAACTCTTGGGTGTAATCGTACTAAGTGGTATGGTTCTGTTAACATTTTCTCTTTCAACTTAGTTACCAAATGGATATTTTATGAAGTTTACTGCATCTTGCGCCGAACTGTCAGGTTTAAAAGCAGATTCACTTATTTTACCCACCGGCTCAACACTAAAAAATAGCGCAGAGTCTATTGACCTACTGGCTAATAATGCTATTTCCTCAGCCTTAACATCGGGAGAATTTAGCGGCAAATCAGGCCAAGTCCTTGTATTAAACCTCCCCCATTTAGCCATTAAACGAATAATCCTTTTGGGAACTGATGGACTATCTAATCAAAGACAGGTTAAAAAAGCAGTCACTACCGCCTGTGTTGCTCTAAATAAAACTAAATCTAAAACCGCCCTTTGGGTGGGTGGCGATATTGGCGAAGATATTGAAGCAGAAGCATCCATCGTTGCCCAATCGGTCAATACCTCGCTGTATAACTACAAAAAACAAGGTACAGATGAAACCCCAGATCTTGAATCCCTAACATTCTGGGCTGCCGATAACTCAACTAAGGCTATCGAAGCCGGTCTTAACTATGGTGCGGTAGTCGGCGACGGCATGAATACTGCCCGCCAATTGGGCAACCTTCCGGCTAATATCTGCACCCCTAGCTATTTAGCCGACCAAGCCATAAGCCTAGGCGATAAGACACTTAAACAAGCCACTATCACAACAGATATTTTAGATCGCGCAGATATGCAAAAGCTTAAGATGGACTCACTGCTATCGGTTGCCGCAGGGTCAGATGAACCACCCAAGCTTATTGTGATCAATTATCAAGGGGCTACATCAGATAAAAAACCGGTGGTACTGGTAGGTAAAGCGGTCACCTTTGACTCTGGTGGTATTAGTCTAAAACCCGGGCGTGGCATGGATGAAATGAAATACGATATGTGCGGCGGCGCATCCGTTCTAGGCGTAATGAATAGCCTAACTCAATTGCAATTACCGATTAATGTGGTGGGAATTATTCCTGCCACCGAAAATATGCCCAATGGCCGAGCCACCAAACCCGGCGATGTCGTCACTAGTATGTCGGGACAAACCATTGAAATCCTTAATACCGACGCCGAAGGTCGCTTGATTCTGTGTGACTCGCTCACCTATGCGGCAAAATTTAATCCCGATACGGTGATTGATATTGCCACTCTAACTGGTGCGGTTATTAGCGCACTCGGCAAGGTGGCCTCGGGTGTTTTATCTAATGATCAACAGCTTGCCAACGATCTAATCGAAAGCGGCATACAAAGTGCCGATCCCGTGTGGCAACTCCCCCTATGGGAAGAATACGACGAACTACTGAAAAGTAACTTTGCCGATATGGCAAATATTGGCGGACCGCAAGCCGGAACCATTACCGCCGGCTGTTTTCTTGCACGCTACACCAAAGACTATAAATGGGCTCACTTAGATGTTGCTGGCACCGCATGGGTCTCTGGCGGCAATAAAGGCGCCACAGGGCGACCCGTTCCGCTATTAATGGAATACCTGCGTCAGAAAAGTGAATCAACCAGTGACTAAGGTTACATTTTATAAACTCGCCAATACTGCTCCCACGCTAAAATTTGTCTGCCAGCTGATTAAAAAAGCCTGTGCCGCCCAGCAACAAGTGCTGTGTTTAGTCGACGACGACCAAACCGCAGAACAACTCGATCAACTGTTGTGGGAGTTTGAACCAGAGGCCTTTATCCCCCACGGTATTGGTATTGATAAGCAGCCAGTAGCCATAAGTTCAGTGGCAGAACCTGGCGAACATCATCAAATTTTGATCAATTTACAGGGGGTAATCCCCACATGGTTTAGTCGCTTTGAACGAGTGATTGAACTAGTGCAACCCGAATCAGACCATGAGCAGGTTAAGCGCGACAACTTTCGCTTTTATAAAGAGCGCGGTTATGCCCTAGATTTTCATGATTTGACTAATAACTTTTCGTAAATAAAAAATAAAACTTTAAGTACATTAGCACGATTTAATCAAGCGAATGGACTAGCCCCACGTGGTCCATACACTTATAATTGCCGGTCATAAAATAACCACAATTTACAAATTAACTGAGATAAGTAATGGATAAAACATTTGCCCCCCAAGATATTGAAGACAAGTGGTATAAAACTTGGGAAGACAGTGGTTATTTCGCCCCTAGCGGTGAAGGTGAGCCTTACAGTATTGTAATCCCGCCACCCAATGTTACCGGTAGCCTGCATATTGGTCATGCCTTGCAACACAGCATTATGGATGCGCTTACTCGCTATCAGCGCATGCAGGGTAAAAATACGCTGTGGCAAGTGGGTACCGACCATGCGGGTATTGCAACGCAGATGGTGGTAGAGCGTAAATTAGCGGCAGAAAACCAACCGGGTAAAGAAGAGCTAGGTCGCGAAAAATTTGTTGAAAAAATCTGGGAGTGGAAGGAGCAATCCGGTGGCACCATTACTCAGCAGATGCGTCGCTTGGGCAACTCGGTGGATTGGGATACCGAACGCTTTACCATGGATGAAGGCTTTTCGGGTGCAGTTCAAGAAGTATTTATCCGCTTGTATAACGAGGGTCTAATTTACCGCGGTAAGCGCCTAGTGAACTGGGACCCTAAGCTCAATACTGCTATTTCAGATTTGGAAGTTGAAAACCGTGAAACCAAGGGCAAGATGTGGCATTTGCGCTATCCGCTTGCCAATGGCGATAAGACCTCAGACGGCAAAGATTATATTGTGGTGGCAACCACTAGACCAGAAACTATGCTCGGTGATACCGGCGTTGCAGTAAACCCTGAGGACCCTCGTTACAAAGATTTAATTGGCAAGCATGTAGAACTGCCATTAGTAGGTCGATTGATCCCTATTGTCGGCGATGAACATGCGGATATGGACAAGGGAACGGGTTGCGTAAAAATTACCCCGGCCCACGATTTTAACGATTATGAGGTGGGTCAGCGTCACAGCTTACCCATGATCAATATCCTGACGTTTAAGGGCGATATTCGCAATACTGCTGAATGTGTCAATTCTGATGGCAGTCAAAATAGCCAGATGGATGATAGCTTGCCAGAAAAATATCAGGGCATGGAGCGCTTTGCTGCCCGCCGTGAAATTGTGGCTGATATGGAAGCCTTAGAACTTCTACAATCGATTGAAGAAAACGATATGACTGTACCCTATGGTGATCGTGGCGGTGTAGTTATCGAGCCTATGCTAACCAACCAGTGGTATGTGGATGCTAAGAAGCTAGCGGGCCCAGCCGTATCAGCGGTTGAGGATGGGCAAATTAAGTTTGTGCCTCAGCAATATGAAAATATGTACTTTTCTTGGATGCGCAATATTCAAGACTGGTGTATTTCTCGTCAGCTGTGGTGGGGTCATCGTATTCCCGCTTGGTATGACCAAGCCGGCAATGCCTATGTTGGCAACAGTGAAGAAGCGGTTAGAGAAAAACATAATTTAGGTGATGCAGTGCTCACCCAAGACCCTGATGTACTGGATACTTGGTTTTCGTCTGCTCTATGGACTTTTGGCACACAGGGTTGGCCGGAGCAAACTGAGCGCCTGAAAAACTTCCACCCTACCGATGTTCTGGTCACTGGATTCGATATTATTTTCTTCTGGGTAGCACGGATGATTATGATGTCGATGCATCTAATTAAAGATGAAGATGGTAAACCTCAGGTGCCTTTCCATACGGTGTATGTGACCGGTTTGATCCGCGATGAGCAGGGTCAAAAAATGTCTAAATCCAAAGGTAATGTTTTAGACCCTCTGGATATGATTGATGGCATCGATATTGAAGATCTGGTTGAAAAGCGCACTGGCAATATGATGCAGCCTCAGCAGGCTGAAAAAATTGCCAAACGCACCCGAAAAGAGTTTAAGGAGGGCATCGAGCCCCATGGTACTGATGCGCTCCGCTTTACACTCTGTGCCCTAGCCTCAACTGGTCGCGATATTAATTGGGATATGAAACGCCTTGAAGGCTACCGCAACTTCTGCAATAAAATCTGGAATGCGGCGCGCTATGTGCTGATGAACGGCGAAGAACATAGCTGTGGTCAAAATGGTGAAGCTTACAAATTAAGCCTTGCTGATCGCTGGATTATTTCTCGCTTACAGCAGGCTGAAACTGATGTGATTGCGGCTATTGATAGCTATCGCTTTGATTTGGCGGCACAGGCTCTCTATGACTTTGTGTGGAATGAATATTGCGATTGGTATTTGGAGCTGTCAAAACCGGTTTTATGGGACGATAACGCCGACCCTGAGCTTCAACTTGGCACACGTCGCACCCTAGTTAGGGTACTTGAGACAGTATTGCGTTTAAGCCATCCGATTATGCCTTTTATCACTGAAGAAATTTGGCACAGTATCGCGCCTCTAGCTGGTATTGAGCTCAATAGTGATGGTGATAGCATTATGTTACAACCCTACCCCGCTGCCGATCAGTCACTGGTCGATCAAGCGGCGATTGATGATATCGAATGGGTTAAGCAAGTAATTGTCGGGGTACGAAATGTGCGTGGCGAAATGAATATTTCACCCGCTACATCGTTGGAAATTTACTTCAGCCGCGGCGATGCCAACGATATGCGTCGACTTGAAGAAAATAAGCAGTATCTGTGTAAGCTGGCTAAGCTTGAGTCTATTACTTGGTTGGATAACCCCAATGACGCGCCATTAAGTGCCACCGCACTGGCCGGTGACTTAGAAATACTGGTGCCTATGGCAGGTTTGATTGACGTTGATGCAGAACTAAAACGTCTGACTAAAGAAATTGAAAAACTTTCTGGTGAGGTAAACAAGCTGTCTGGAAAGTTAAGCAACGAAAAATTTGTCGCCAATGCACCTGCAGAAGTAGTTGCCAAAGAGAGAGATAAGCTCGCCGAGATGCAGGGCTCTGTGGAGCAGCTTACTGCCAAGCAAACTGCTATTGCTGAGCTGGCTTAGAAGATGACTTCGTAGATGGCGCACAACCTCAATCCTCAACAACAGGCAGCATTAAAATACATTGATGGTCCACTGCTAGTACTGGCAGGCGCCGGTAGTGGTAAAACCAGTGTCATTACTGGCAAGATTGCCTATCTGGTTGAGCACTGTGGAATACCTAGCCGCAATATCTATGCGGTGACTTTTACCAATAAAGCTGCCCGCGAAATGAAAGATCGGGTATCCAAGCTAGTGTCTGGTGCTGATTCTAAAGGGCTTTCAGTTTCTACCTTCCACAACCTAGGTTTGAGCATTATTCGGCATGAGATTAGAAAACTGGGCTTTAAGCCTGGCTTTTCGATAATGGATCAAGAAGATTGTCGCAATATTCTTAAGGAACTTTTAGTTCGCCACTCTGATCTTGATGAAAAACTAATCGACAATATCCAATACACCATTTCTGATTGGAAGAATTCACTGCTCGAGCCCGGCCAAGCAGTGAGCGCCGCCAACAGTACTGGCGAACAAAGCATCGCCATGCTATACGAGCGCTATCAACGCGCACTAAAAGCCTATAATGCGGTGGATTTTGACGATCTTATTATGATTCCGGTGTGCCTATTTCGCGAACAGCCCGAGGTGTTAGCCAAGTGGCAACAGCGTATTCGCTATATGTTAGTGGATGAGTATCAGGATACTAATCTGGCCCAATACGAACTGGTGCGCACCCTAGTCAAAGAAAAACAAGCACTCACAGTTGTGGGTGACGACGATCAATCTATTTATGCCTGGCGCGGCGCTAGACCAGAAAATTTAATGCAACTGCAGGAGGACTTCCCTGCCCTGAAAGTCATTAAACTAGAGCAAAATTACCGCTCAACTGGACGCATTTTGGCGGCCGCAAACCAACTGATTGATAACAACCCCCACCTTATTCAAAAAGCATTGTGGAGCGAGTTGGGTCCCGGTGATCCACTGCGTTTTATTATTAGCGACAACGAGGAGCGCGAAGCCGAGCGCGTGGTCAATGAAATTATTGATATGCGCCTCAAAAGACGCTGTAAATACAGTGATTTTGCCATTCTCTATCGCGGTAATTATCAGTCAAAACTACTAGAACTTAAACTTCAAGCGCAAAATATCCCCTACGATATCACTGGCGGTCAGTCGTTTTATGCTAAGACCGAAATCAAGGATGTGATGGCCTACTTACGGCTGGTTATCAATTCAGATGATGACAATGCGCTATTGCGTATTATTAACACTCCAAGACGTCAAATAGGTCCCACTACCCTTGAGCGATTGGGTGAGTATTCCAATAGACGTCAAATTTCACTATTGGCTGCTATCGACGAAGTCGGTCTCAGTGCTACTGTACCCAGTGCCAATTTACAGCGTTTACAGAAATTTAAGCGCTGGATCGAATCGGTAGAGCGCAATATCTATGGCAATCAGCCCATAGCAGCTCTGCGAGAAATGCTTGAAGATGTAGATTACCAAGATTGGTTGCGACAAAATGCCAGTAGTGAAGCCGCTGCTAATAAGCGCTGGGAAAATATTAATCTATTAATTGGCCAGATTGAATATGCGCTTAAAGACAGTGATAGCGATTCTGTCACTGCCGATAAAAACCCGATTGAAGCGGCAATTTCAAAAATTATTCTGCGCGACATATTAGATCGAGAGCAAGAAGAATCGGCCGATGACAAGGTGCAGATGCTCACCCTGCATGCCGCCAAAGGTCTTGAGTTTTTGCATGTCTTTCTTATTGGTATGGAAGAAGATGTTCTGCCCCATCGCAATAGTATAGAAGGCGATCAAATCGAAGAGGAACGCCGTCTAGCCTATGTTGGAATAACCCGTGCTCAACGCACTTTAACCATGACCAGCGCCGCCCAAAGAACCCAATTTGGTGAAACCAGCGCCACCACGCCCAGCCGCTTTATCGATGAATTACCCCAAGATGATCTAGTGCGCATGGGTGGCAATAGTGAAGCCAGTGCCGAACAAAACCAAGCCGCTGGTGAAGAATCACTTGATGCGCTTAAATCTCTCTTTGCTTAACAAACTCCAATTTTTCAACCTATAATTAATACTGTGTATTTTGCTATGGCATAGACATCAATCATCATGCCATTTACAAATAGGGTTTAATTAGGAGTTGTTGAATGCGAACGTTTGCATGTTTGATAGTGGTACTATTACTTTCTGCCTGTGGTGGTGACTCCGAAAATATTGAACCCAAAACCTCTAATAAAACGTGGGTTACTGGTCAGTTTATGCCATCAAGTTATTTCGCTAATCGCTGTATTAATCCGCGTTCTAATGATGATTATCAAGATCTTTTAGGTACCTATGTCGATGAAAACAACTGGTTGCGCTCATGGACGCACGAAACTTATCTTTGGTTTGATGAGCTACCCGATATAGATCCTGCATTCATTGATGAGCCCAGTGATTATTTCACGTTAATGAAAACTAATAAAATAACTGATTCGGGGCGTGCTAAAGATAGATTTCACTATGCAGAAAATACTGAGGAGTACATTAAATACGCTAAAAGCGGCATATCCGCTAGCTATGGTTTCAATTATATACTTAGCCAAGCTTTTCCACCCAGACGAGCCTTTATTATTTACTCAGAACCCAATAGTCCGGCTGCAGCTAATAATATAAACCGAGGCGCTGAAATTATCAGTATTGATGGTGAACCCGTACTTGATGGTGATCCCGATATACTTAATGCTGGATTAATACCTAAACAATTAAATGAGGATCATACTTTTGTTATCAAAGACCTCGATATAACTTCACCGCGAGAGGTCGTGCTTAAAAGTAGTGAAATAGAGACAGTACCAGTACACACCTCGAAAATTATAAGTCAATCTAATAAAAAAGTGGGTTACTTGGCCCTAAACACCTTCTTTGTAGCTTCTGCGCAGGAGCAATTAATTGAAGAAATTGGTAATTTTAAAAACCATCAAATTAATGAGTTGGTACTGGACTTACGATACAACGGTGGCGGTATCATAAGCCTCTCCGCAGACTTAGGATCAATGATAGCCGGCAACAGTGCCTTGGGGTCTGTTTATACTGCGCTAAAATTCAATAATAAGCTCAGCAGTAACAACACCACTTTTAGATTTTCATCAACCTCAAGCTTAAATCTTAGTGTAGATTTAGGCACTATATTGCCAAAATTAAATTTATCTCGAGTCTATATCTTGTCTACCATTAATACTGCCTCTGCTAGTGAGTATCTTATTAATGGGTTACGCGGCATAGATTTTGAGGTCATTTTGATTGGCGCCACCACTACGGGAAAACCCTATGGATGGCAGCCAAAAGATAACTGTGGAACCACCTACTCCATTGTTCAGTTCAAAGGTGAAAACGCAAAAGGCTTTAGTGATTTTACCTATGGGTTTGTTCCATCAACAGTAGATAATGGTAAAGATCAAGTTCGCGGATGTGTAGTTTATGACGATTTATCGCAACAATTAGGTAATATAAATGAAAATATACTTGAAACTGCACTCTACCATATAGAAAATAATCGCTGTCCAGCAGATTTAGCGCAGCAAAATAGTAAACCAAACCACCCATTATCTGCAGTAAACGGAACCGTTGTTAGACGTTATCCCGCCACTGGTTTAATTGTGCAATAACAAAAGAGAAAAAAGCTAGTAGCTATTATTTACTCGGTCTCGCAGATCTTTGCCGGGCTTAAAATGCGGAACATACTTACCGCTTAAAGTAACTGAATCGCCTGTCTTAGGATTGCGCCCAGTTCGCGGCGCGCGGTAATGCAGTGAAAAGCTGCCAAAACCACGAATTTCAATACGCTGTTTGCTCACCAAGGCCTTTGCCATACGCTCCAATATCATTCGAACTGCCTGCTCGACATCGCGAGGCGGTAATTGATCTTGATTAATGGCTATCTTTTCAATTAATTCGGACTTGGTCATGGCTATAGCTTTCTGTTACCTAGGTTTTCAGTGAAATACGATCGCGTATATAGATCGCTAGCAATTGATTTTATTAAAGTTTCAGCCGAATACAAGTATTTATTGTGCCTATACCAAATTAAATGCAAAAAAAAGGGTGGCATAGCCACCCTTTTATTCTAGACAACAGACTACTTATCCATTTGTGCCTTGATAAGATCACCAATGGTTGCAGGTGTAGAACTATCAGTTTCAGATTTACGGTGAGCTTTAACAGCTTCCTTCTCGTCTGAAATATCCTTCGCTTTTACAGAAAGATTAATAACGCGAGTCTTACGATCTACGTTAACAATCTTAGCTTCGATACTATCACCAACCGTCAATTCATTGCGCGCATCTTCAACTCTATCTCGAGAAAGCTCAGATGCTTTCAGTGTAGCTTCAATATCGTTACCAAGATCGACTACAGCGCCTTTAGCATCAACTTCTTTAATGGTGCCCGTTACAATGGAACCCTTGTCATTTGATGTTACGTAGCTGTTGAACGGATCATCAGAAAGCTGCTTGATACCCAAAGAGATACGCTCTCTTTCTGCATCAATACTAAGAACAACGGACTCAACTTCTTCGCCTTTCTTGAAGTTGCGAACTGCGTCTTCGCCTGATTCATTCCATGAGATATCTGATAGGTGAACCAAACCATCAATACCGCCTTCAAGACCGATAAAGATACCAAAATCAGTGATCGATTTAATATTACCAGTAACCTTGTCACCCTTAGCTTTAGTTCCTGCAAAGTCGTCCCAAGGATTGGTGAAACACTGTTTGATACCCAGTGAAATACGACGACGTTCTTCATCAATCTCAAGTACCATCACTTCAACTTCTTGACCTAGATCAACAATCTTAGATG
>JBMZFJ010000009.1:0-44409 GCA_049615345.1 Porticoccaceae bacterium
GTAAGTTGTTACATTCAGAGAAAACCCCGCGCTTTTAGCGCGGGTTTTTTTTGCCCATCATTTTTTAAGATTCAAGATTCTCAAAGGTCATTCCAGCTGAGGCAACTAATCTATCAATTAGTTTGTTATTCATAGCGGTAGCGGGCGTCCAGAAGCCCCCCGGCAGCTCTGACTTACTGATATCAAACGCCATACAAAGACCTGCCTGAGTCAGCATCCTGGCGGTGCATCCATAGCCTGGGTCCCTATCGCCAGTTACCTTTACGGTAATAGACTGTTGTTGATGTTTACCAATAATTCGCAGATCAAAAAAGCCATTTTGCTGTTGCTTAGGGCTGGGTCCCTGACCGGGTTTTGGCAAAAGAAATTTTTGCAGTAAAAAGCGCAAGAACTTTTTCTTTGCGCCTAGCGCAAATCCTCCCAAACCAAGGGTAACAGCCCAGGCGCGAAAAAAACCTTTTCTACCTTTTCCGGTTAATACTGCTTCACCATAGGTAAAATTGTCTGGGCCATCTTGTTGGAGATTATTCGATCTTAAAACGATGCGGCTATTGATGGTCTCCATAATAAAGGGCGCAGACCAAGCATTAAAATCCTTATCAAAAGTTGGCTTTAAGATTCGCGGCTGTTTAACGGTTGATATCTGTGGTTGGCATAGTAAATAGGGGTTGCCCATTTTGCGCCGCAATGAGGGGTCTTGGTTAACCGCTTTCGCCATCTCAATGCCACTAGCTACAGTGCCGCCGGAGACACCACCCTTCATTGCTTTCACCCGCAGCCGAACATGGCTACAGGGAGTGCCAAATTTTTGCTGACTTATTTGCTGTAGAAAATACACTCCAAGGTCCGAGGGTATTGAATCAAACCCACAACAGTTAATAATTCGGGCGCCGGTTTTTTGTGCCCTCAATTGATACTTGTCGAGCATTTTTTTAATCCAATAGGCCTCACCGGTAAGGTCGCAATAATCGTTGCCATTATTGACGCAGGCCTCGACTAGGGATTCACCATACAGGGCATAGGGTCCAACCGTTGATATTACAACGCGCGCCTGCTGACACATCTTGGTTAGGCTGGCCGAATCCGAGCTATCTGCCACTATAATTGGTATGCCTTGTGCCTCTGGACCCAGCTCAGTTTTTAATTGCTGTAACTTTTTTAATGAACGACCGGCAATGCCCCATTTAATATTGTTGCCCAGACCAATTTCGGTAAGAAGCGTTTGCGTAGTGATTTTTCCGACAAAACTGGTCGCACCGAATAAAATTATGTCGAGAGATTGGCTATCCATTGTTAAAATCCTTGTGCTGAGTGCAATGGTATTATTGTTTTTAAAGCCAAATTATAAATGGATCTGTTAAATGTTACCCATTCTATATTCTTTTAGACGCTGCCCCTATGCTATAAGGGCGCGAATGGCTATTGCTTATGCCAGTATAACCCTTGAAATGCGAGAAGTCGCACTGGCCAATAAACCGGCAGCAATGTTGGCTATATCGCCAAAGGGAACTGTGCCCGTATTGCAGTTGAGCGATAGGGTGATTGATGAAAGTGTAGAGGTAATGAGATGGGCATTAAGCCAATCTGACCCAGAGAATTGGTTAGCCTCAGATAGCCAGCAAGAGCAATCAACGCTTATTGATGAAAACGATAATGAATTTAAACAGTGGTTAGATAAATATAAATACTGGGATCGATACCCTGAGCAATCACAACAAGACTATCGAAAAAAGGCAGAAAAATTTTTATCTAATCTAGAGCTGCGCTTACAGCATAATAGCTATTTGCTTGGCAATAATATATGTATGGCAGATATCGCTATTTTTCCGTTTATTAGGCAGTTTGCGTTTGTTGATAAACCTTGGTTTGATGATGCCGATTACCCCTCAGTTCAGCGTTGGTTAAATCAATTCTTACAATCGAAGCTGTTTGAGCAAGTCATGGTAAAGCACGTCCTTTGGCAGCAGCCTGAGGATCAACCTGAATAGGTTTTTCACCACCAGTTAGCCCTTTAGGCTAAAATGGCTGTGTTTTTCTAATTGCAGATAATTGTTAATAGTTAACCCTGTGGATTTCACCTATGTTTGGTTTTTTTGAACGTCGGGTTGATCCCTTTCCAGAGGAAGCTCCCAAGCAACCTCCCAAAGGGATTTACCAGTTTTGTCGATACTTTACCAAGGGCCTAGAGCCTTGGTTGATTATTATGGCAATACTGACAGCCCTAGTCGCCGTAGCAGAAGCCTCATTATTCGGGGTTTTAGGCAAAGTGGTAGATCTTTTGGTGGCTAGTGACCGCGAGTCTTTTATCGAGGACTCATGGATTTCAATTGTTGTAATTTCAGTTTTTATACTTATTGTTATTCCAATACTCGCAAGTCTTCATTCGTTGGTTGTCCACCAAACCTTGATGGGTAATTTTCCAATGGCAGTGCGATGGATAGCGCATCGCTACTTACTCAATCAAAGCTATGGTTTTTTTCAAAGTGAATTTAGTGGTCGTATTGCTACCAAAGTGATGCAAACAGCACTAGCGGTTCGTGAATCGGTTATGAAGCTGTTAGATGTTATTTTATTTGTGACTGTCTATGTAGTAACTATGCTGGTTCTAATTGCCAGTGCCGACCTAAGGTTATGCTTACCGCTATTAATATGGTTAGTTCTTTATATTGGGTTACAGCTAATATTTGTACCAAAATTAAAAAATATTTCACAGATACAGGCTAACTCTAGATCTACCATGACTGGTCGTATTGTTGATAGTTACACCAATATAGTCACCCTGAAGTTATTTTCTTTTTCATCCAGAGAGTCGCAATACGTCAAAGAGGGAATGACGGAATTCCTCAATACGGTTCATCCACAGATGCGCTTGGTTACAGGACTTAATATCTGTTTATGGATTATTAATATGCTGCTGGTGTTTAGCACCTTAGCCCTAGGCATCTATCTGTGGATGCAGCAATCCATTACCGCAGGTGCTATTGCTGTAGTGATTAGTTTAGCGCTGAGGCTTTCGGGTATGTCTCATTGGATTGTATGGGAAATTGGCAACTTATTTGAGAATTTAGGCACAGTACAGGATGGTATTAATACCCTGTCAGAACCTCAGATGGTGTTAGATATAGACAATGCCAAGAAAATTGAGGTCACTGCCGGCAAGATTGAATTTCAAGATGTTAAATTTAGTTATATCAATAATGAACAATTACCGACCAATGCGGTGTTTGACGCGCTATCTCTTAAGGTCAATGCTGGCGAGCGTGTGGGTGTTGTAGGTAGAAGTGGTGCTGGTAAGTCGACATTAATTAATCTGCTTTTACGCTTTTACGATATTCAACAGGGTATCATTGCTATTGATGATCAGGATATTAAAACGGTTCAGCAGGAGAGTTTGCGCGAGAACATTGCGGTAGTTACTCAAGATACTTCGCTGTTGCATCGCTCGGTGAGAGAAAATATTTTATTTGGTCGACCCAATGCTACCGAAGAAGAAATGATTGAGGCGGCAAAAAAAGCGGAAGCCCATGATTTTATTTTAAAACTCAGGGACGTTGCCGGAAGATCGGGTTACGACGCTCATGTCGGTGAGCGGGGGGTTTCTCTATCGGGTGGTCAGCGTCAGCGCATCGCCATTGCGCGAGTTATTTTAAAAGACGCGCCGATCTTGATTATGGATGAGGCTACCTCTGCCCTTGATTCTGAAATTGAATCAGCTATTCAGAAAAGCCTGTATCAACTAATGCAAGGAAAAACAGTGATCGCAATAGCACATCGGCTGTCTACTATAGCTGCAATGGATCGACTGATTGTATTCGATGAGGGTGAAATTATAGAGCAGGGGACACATCAACAATTAATGCAGTCACAGGGCGTCTATGCACAGTTGTGGCATCATCAATCAGGTGGATTTTTGGGTGTTGAGTAGGCAGTTTTAGCGAAATTACTGCGATATGGCACAGATACACAAAAACAATAAAAACTTTACTGGAGCTAAGATTGTTAGCTTGTTAGGATTCACTCATCGGTCAAAAAAATAAAAAAGTATAATGAAAGATCTACTTTTATTAGTAAACCATAGACTTAGTGCGCTAATTCAACAGCTTCAGCTGATGGGTGAAACACCGCAAGCTGAGGCAAAGCCATCTTTGGCTGATACTGTGGATGCAAAATCTGTTTTGATGGCAGATGTGATGATTGAAGGCGAGTTGCATAGTGATAAAAACCTCGTGATTGATGGCCAGTTCAAAGGCACTATTTCGGCGGAAAATAATACGGTCGCAATTGGACCAAATGCACAGGTCTATGCCAATATCAGCGCTAATAAGGTAGTAATACAGGGCGCCATAAAGGGTGATATTAAAGCTAAAGATAATGTTGTACTGAGCGCAAGTGCTAGGGTCAGTGGCAATATTCAAGCCGCTGTGGTTGACTTAGAGCATGGCGCGCGATTTAAAGGTATTTTAGAAATGGATCCTTCGCAAGAAGAGGCCATTGATGTATCAGCAGAGCAAGCCCCGAAAGTTGTAACTGCGGCTATGGAGCCGGGCTAAAATTTCATAATACTGTCTTATTTAAAGAGCATAGGCCAATGCCAGAAACACAACAGCTAGATATTGAAAGCAATATTCTGTCTTCTTCACTTCTTGTTGGGTTATTCAATCAGATTACGGATGATAAAACAGTTGTGGTGTTGGATATGGGCTTGGCGAGCGCCGCATCGGTTAGTTTTTTTGGCCAGACCAAATGTAGATTGCAATACGCTGGCTTGATAAACTCAGAGATCGAAAAATACAACGATCAAGAGCTGTCCCATACCGAGCGCGTGGCTCTATTTAAAAATAATTTAAATCTACAAGCTAATATTAAGATCGATATTGTTTTATTTTGGGATCTTTTTTGCTATCTGAATGCTTCGGCTATAGCGGCACTATTAGAAGTACTAATGCCAAATTTACATGGCAGAACCAAAGCCCATAGTATTGGACTGCTTAATGCGCGCCAAAAAATGCAGTACTCAGAGTACGGAATACAATCTATTGATCAGCTTTGGCAACAGCCATGTAATGCAGTTCAGCCCAATGTTTATGCGCATTCACGGCATGATTTTAGCAGAATTTTAAATTATCTAACCATTGATAGAAGCTGTTTGTTATCGGGGAATAGAGTCGAAAATCTATTAATGATTAATACCTAAAAAGTGAGTTAAGCCATGAAGCAGGGAATAATAATAGGGGCAAGTTCAGGTATAGGTTGGGAGCTGGCAGTTCAGCTTGCCGCTAAAGGCTATCAATTGGGGCTTGTAGCTAGGCGCCTAGAAAAGCTTGAGCTTTTGTCTAGCAGTCTTCCAGGGGATCATTTTGTTGTTCAAGCCGATGTTTCTCAGGCTGAGCAAGCACAAGGCGCATTATCTGAGCTAATTGAAACAATGGGTAATGTGGAACTTATTGTTCTTAATTCAGGTGTTGGTCAGCAGGAGAAAAAACTCGACTGGGACATTCAGCGCGAAATGATAGATGTAAATATTCGCGGTTTTGCAGCGCTTACGGTTGTTTCAATGAATTACTTTCGACAGCGTGGCAATGGCCATCTAGTAGGTATTTCTTCTGTAGCTGCACATATGTCGGGTGGTTTAGCGCCAACCTATGCGGCAACTAAAGCCTTTGTCTCAAGTTATCTGAATGGTATGCGTTCGCGTGCCGAATATTCTAAGTTGCCTATTACTGTAACCACTGTAGAGCCTGGTTTTGTTGATACGCCTATGGTGCAGGGAAGCCCAATTTGGACGGCGACGGTTGAAAAGGCAGTTGCACAGTTAGTGCCGGCAATACTTAACAAAAAAGGCCATATCTATATTACCAAGCGTTGGCGATATGTAGCATGGCTGTTGAACCTTATGCCAAAATGGTTGATGCGCCGATTATTTTAGTCTGTTCTAATTTAACGGCTAGCTTATTGTTTAAAGCTCGAATCTATTTTTTCAATCACTCGCGTTAGGGCATCAAACTCCAATCCACCCGCCGGTCCGCCCATAGCTTGTAGCTTTAAAAGCTGTGCAGTTTTGGCGAGTACCTCATCGCTGACCGGTATGCTCGGCTTGCCTGTAGCGTCGGTAGCGACCTGAACTTCACAGGCGCGCTGTAATCCCCACATTGTTTGAAATGCCTCAGGTATAGATCTGCCGCCAACCAACAAGCCATGATTGCGCAATATAAGAATATTTTTATCCGCTAGGCTTTTTACCAGTCGTGGCTTTTCATCATCCATAACCGTAATGCCCTCGAAGTCGTGATAGGCAATGCAGTTATTCAGCAGGGCTGAGTAAAAATTATCGGTTCGCAGGCCTTCTTTGGAACAGGCTATGGCCATCCCCTCGGTCGTGTGGGTATGGGCAATACAGTGAATATCAGGTCGGGCTGCATGAATCGCCGAGTGAATAACCATACCGGCTGGATTAACGTCATAGGGGCTGTTATCGATCTTATTGCCGGCGATATCAACTTTAACCAAATTAGAAGCTGTGACTTCTGTGTAGTGCAAGCCATAGGGGTTAATTAAAAAGTGCTCATCATCGCCGGGTATTTTTACTGTGATATGGTTATAGATCATTTCTGACCAGCCCATATAATCAAATATTCTATAGCAAGCAGCTAACTGTATTCTTAATTCAGATTCGGTGGTAGACATAAGCAATTCCCCGTTAATTTATAATTATACTGTACCCTGTATTTGCTCAGCAGCAGACCAGCCAGAGAGAACAGCGCCCTCAAATCGTGGGCCAGCAAAGGCATCGCCGGCTAAGACTAACGGTGGCATCATAAGACCATCACTAACCAACACACTGGCATCATTATCAGTGATTATAGGTTTGCTATACAGCCAGCCATGCACTTGAAAATCTATTACATTGGCATCGCCAAATAGTGGTCTCGCTTGCTCAATTAATTCTTTACCTACCGCTACCCTATTCAGCGAAAAATGAGCCGCGCTGTAGTCGCCGCTTGCATGGATGGTAATTGCTGGTATGGGTGATGCGCCTTTTTTATGGTTATCACTAATCCACGCAATAGGTCCCTGTTCTAGCGCTAGAGCGCCCGGATCTGCGAGACTAGTAGGACCGTCAAGAACTGCCATAACTGAAATACAGCTCTCATATTGAATCTTTTGCAAACGCTCAATGATGCGTGAGGAAAGTTGAGTATCGCCCTGATTTAGCAGCTCTAATGACTGTGGCACAGGACTGGTGATAATAACCGATCGTGCCTCAATAACCTCTTTGGACTCTAGTTGTACCCGCCATAGGCACCCATCATGACTTAAGCTTTGCGCTTTAGTAGATTGCAAATGGGTCAGCTCTTTAGCCAGGTGCTTAGCAATGGATGCCATGGTTGGCACTCCGCGATATCGGGGGTGTCCATTGGGTTGCCCGGGGTAACTCTTGTACCACTGCTCGGCTACACCAGCTTTTATCCACTGTTTAACACAGGATTGAAATTTCTCTGAGCGCGCAGTAAAAAATTGGGCGCCGTTATCAAACACTGCTTCACCAATGCGTCGGGCGGCGAGTCTGCCGCCAACGCCACGACCCTTATCGATAACTACAACATTCAACCCTTTGCTTGAAAGCTTTTTAGCGGCACTGAGACCGGCGAGACCTGAGCCTATAATGAGTGTGTCAACAGGGGTTGAATTGGGTTTTGTCATTATTGAGATTTACCTAATTTTTGTGGTGTGCGTCGGCATCGCTCTGAACAATAATTAACCTGCTCCCATGTTTTTTCCCACTTTTTACGCCATGCAAAAGGGCGCTCACACACGGGGCAGGTTTTTTCTGGCAGATTTACTTTTTTATGCGCCATAGCAACGTGTAGGATTATTTGTTATCCATACTCCATATGCCGGACCCTTTACATGCAATAAATAAGAAAATAAAACAAAATAACGCGGCTACTTCACCACCATTAACTAAGGGATAAAAAGGTGGAGTATCGTGATATAGCCAATAAGCCACCGCCATGGTGCCACTGGAGACAAAAGCAGCGCCTCTGGTGGTAAGGCCTAAAATAATAAGTACGCCGCCAACCAGTTCAATCGTACCTGCAGCTATTGTCAAAAAGCTCAGATCGCCGTAGGGATACTGTTGTGGAAAATTAAAGAATTTTTGCGTGCCGTGAAGCAGAAACATAAATCCTGCGGTGATTCGAAGAATAGCGTAGGCTTGTTCTTGATAGTTGTCTAAAAATTTCATAATTATTCCCTTAAGTCAGTTGAGTGTACGTTAGCTAATTAGTTGCTGGTTTATCGATAAAATTTTTCCAGACCTGATTGGGCTGCCAAATTTTGTTCAAATCAGTCTCCGCAAGCGTTAAATCCTCATCTAAGATAGCTGTTCTGTATTTAAAAATAAAGCAGGAAACTCGCAGATTTGCTGCGCAATGGACCCAGATTTTTTGATCCTTATGGCTCTGCATATGACTGACGAACTGCTGAAAATCTTGTGCTGATGGGTCACTGAAATCTACGGGGATATTAATATACTCAATGCCAATCTTTGCCAGAATACTGGCTTCATCTGCGAGTGAGTTTTCTGCAGCAGGCGGCGCTAGATTGATTATTTTTATATAACCAGCCGCCTTGATAGCGATGAGTTGATTAGCTGTAGGTTGGCCAGAAGTAGCTAGATTATCGCTGATTGGCAGATAGTTATAAATGGATGCCAGTTTATTTTGTTTTAGGCTGACACCCGTGTATTTTTCTACCAGAGAAACACCATAGCCGAGAACTGTCTTTAATGTTCTCGGGTTAAATATCATGCACTGGCGCCGGCTTTAATAAGCACTTGAGCGTAATCGACACCCTGCTGATGCTGATTCATAATCTGTACCATATTGATGCCGTCCGGGTTGGTGGCATTAAGATCGAACCCAGCCTTTTTAAAAAAGCCAACAAAAGTTACAAAGTTATCGATATTCATGCCGCGGTAGGCTTTTTCTAGCAAATGAAAATCGCGGCTTACACCTTCTGGTGGTAGATAGTCGAGAAAGCTTTTAACTCGCTCATCATCAAATACTTCACCGAGAACTTTTTGCTTATCTTTTTTTAATGACATAGTTTTCCCGCTCTTTTTAGAGCATTTTAGCTAATTTTTGCGCCAGTATTTGACTGACCTGTTGAGGGTTGGCCTGACCTTTGGAGGCTTTCATAATCTGCCCCATAAAGCCGCCGAGTTTTTTCTTGCGCTTATCTGCATCGGTATTGATATAGTCATTGACCATCGCTTGGTTGTTGGCCAATACTTCATCGACCATGGCTTCGAGTGCGCCGCTATCAGACAACTGTTTTAAGCCGCGTGTTTCAATAATTTGATCTGCATCACCTTCGCCATTCCATATACCTTCAAATACTTGTTTGGCCATCTTGCCGCTGATTGTATTATCGGCAATTCTAATAATTAGACCAGCTAGTTGCGATGCATTGACAGGGCTTTGCTCAAGGCTGATCGAATCGGCATTAAGTCGTGCGCTTAATTCGCCCGCTACCCAATTGGCGGTGAGTTTGGCGTTACCTGACTGTTTTGCCGCTTGCTCATAATAATTAGCCATAGCTGCATCGGCGCTTAGCACAGAGGCATCGTATTGAGATAGCTCGTACTCAGTTATAAATCGCTGTTGACGCGCATCGGGCAGTTCTGGCAAGTTGGCTCTTAACTGCTCGACATGTGCGTCGCTAATAACCACAGGTAATAGATCGGGGCAGGGGAAGTAACGGTAATCGTTAGCTTCTTCCTTGCTGCGCATTGAGCGTGCGACTTTGGTCTCTCCATTGTACAGCCGAGTTTCTTGAATAACTTCGCCACCGTCCTCTAGGACGTCGATTTGACGTTCCACTTCAAGACGAATGGCATCTTCCATAAACTTAAAAGAGTTTAGGTTTTTAGTTTCGGTGCGGGTGCCTAGTTTGTCTTCACCTTGAGGGCGAATTGAAATATTCACATCAAAGCGCATACTGCCCTGAGACATTTCACCATCACAGATACCCAGTGAGGTGACGATACTATGCAGCTTTTTGGCGAAGGCTACCGCTTCTTCAGCACTGCGCATATCGGGCTCAGATACAATCTCAATTAATGGTGTGCCGGCACGATTTAAATCTATACCTGAAACGCCTGATCTAAAATTGCCTTCGTGTTGTGACTTGCCGGCATCTTCTTCAAGGTGTGCATGATGAATGCGAATTGACTTGGTATCGCCATTATCAAGCTGAATATCAACTACACCAGCGCCAACAATCGGTTTTTCCAGTTGGGTGGTTTGATAACCCTTGGGTAAATCAGGGTAGAAATAATTTTTTCGCTCAAAAACCGAAGTTTTGCCAATTTCAGCATCAATGGCGAGGCCAAACATAACCGCATAATCAATGGCTTGCTTATTAACTACCGGAAGGGTGCCGGGCATAGCAAGGTCAATTTCACAGGCCTGAGTGTTTGGCGCTGCCCCAAAGGCAGTACTAGCTGCGGAAAATATTTTGGTTTTGGTGGCTAATTGAACATGGACCTCTAGTCCGATCACGGTTTCCCAGTTCATGATTCAATCCCCGCTGGTGTTTGTAGATGCCAGTCGGTCACCTGCTGGAGCTGATGAGCAGCATTGAGCATGCGAGCTTCATCAAAATAGTTGCCAATAATTTGTAGGCCAACTGGTTTATTGTCAACCATACCGCAGGGTAGGGACATACCAGGCAGGCCGGCAAGATTGGTAGAAATGGTGTAAATGTCTTCTAGGTACATGGCGACAGGATCACTGCCCTTGGCGCCAAATTGAAACGCTGGCGATGGACACGTAGGTCCCATAATAAGATCAACTTTTTCAAAAGCTTGAATAAAATCTTGGCGAATTAACTGCCTAACCTGCTGAGCCTTGCCATAGTATGCATCGTAATAACCGGCAGAGAGGCAGTAGGTGCCGATAAGAATTCTTCGCTGCACTTCATCACCAAAACCTTCTGCTCGGGTTCTGCGATAGAGATCTTCAAGATCTTTTGGGTCTTCACAGCGATGGCCATAACGCACACCATCGAAGCGCGATAAATTGGCAGAGGCTTCCGCCGGTGCAATCACATAATAAGCCGGTACTGAAAGTCCTGTATTAGGCAGGCTGATTTCAACCAATTCAGCACCCAGTTTTTCATATTCTGCCAAAGAATCTCTCACTGCCTGTTCGGTTCCAGGGTTTAAACCCTCAGAAAAATATTCCTTAGGAATACCTATTCGCAACCCTTTAATGGAGTCATTCAAGTTGGCTGAGTAATTAGGCACAGGTCGATTGATACAGGTAGAGTCCTTATCATCATAGCTGGCCATACAGTTAAGTAGCAGGGCGCAATCTTCGGCCGTTCTTGCCATAGGTCCACCCTGATCGAGGCTAGAGGCAAAGGCGATCATGCCCCAGCGAGAAACGCGCCCATAGGTTGGTTTTAGCCCGGTTATGCCACAGAGTGCTGCCGGCTGACGAATAGAGCCGCCAGTATCGGTTGCAGTTGCCCCTGGTGCTAGTCGCGCTGCAATTGCCGCGGCAGAGCCGCCGGATGAGCCGCCGGGAACGGAGTCGGTGGCCCAAGGGTTTTTTACAGCGCCGTAATAGCTAGTTTCGTTGGATGAGCCCATAGCGAACTCATCCATATTGGTTTTGCCGAGCATAACAGAGCCACTGTTTTTGAAGTTTTCGATAACGGTTGCATCGTAAGGCGGTACAAAATTATCCAGCATCTTCGAGCCACAGCTAGTGCGAACGCCGCTAGTACAGAAAATATCTTTGTGCAATATCGGCACGCCGCATAATTCTGCTGCGTCACCTTTGGCTAGTAGCTGGTCGGCAGACTGGGCGGCTGCTAATGCCTGATCTTCTGTTAGGGTAATAACGCTATTGAATGCTGAGTCTAGGTTTTTTATTCGCGTCAAAAAGTGTTGAGTTATTTCTGTGCTCGAAAAAACTTTCTTTTTAAGGCCGTTTATAAGCTCAGTTATTGTGAAATTATGCATTCTGTACTCGGCTAAATCTTGCTGAATGGTTTAATCAATGACTTTCGGTACTAAATAGAGGTCAGCCTCTGTATCTGGCGCTATGGCCTGAAATGCTTCTCTCATATTAGGTTTGTTGACGGTGTCTTCCCTTAGGCGCTGTGTTTCATTGAGCGGATGATCTGATCCGCTCAGACCGCTAGTGTCGGCAGCCTGCAGTTGATCAACCAGCTCTAAAACACTGCCAAGACGCTGAGAAATTTCTTCCACTCTTTGCTCATCGACAGCTAAACGGGCCAGAGTGGCAAGGTTTTCTATGGTTTGTTTTTCTATACTCATATTGAGATCTTATCAATAATCAAATTCAAAGGCTGAAGTTTACAACATTAAGCCGATTTAGGTTAGTTTGGGAAAAGAAAAATCTGCAGTTGTTTAACATAAAAGCCACTTTTTTTTGCAGGCTTGTTACAATTAAGCATGATAGTTAAATTTTGCAGAATAAAACGGTTATTTTTAAACTTGCCATTAGCGCAATGAACTGATAGTTTCCTGCATCTAATCTGTGACTTTTACATGCCGTAAACAGCACAATAATGGAATTAAAAAAATGTTGTTACTTAAGAAATTTTTAGGGCTTTTTTCTAGCGATTTATCCATCGATTTGGGGACTGCAAACACGCTTATTTACATGCGTGAGCACGGTATTGTGCTCAATGAACCCTCAGTGGTAGCTATTCGCCAGCAATATGGCGAGAAAAAAGTTGAAGCTGTGGGTGCTGATGCAAAACGCATGCTGGGACGAACGCCTGGAAATATCACCGCTATTCGCCCCCTTAAAGATGGTGTGATTGCCGACTTTCAGGTGACCGAAAAAATGCTACAGCACTTTATTAGAAAGGTGCACTCGGAAAGCTTTGTGCCGCCAAGCCCGCGAGTCCTAATTTGTGTACCCTGTACGGCAACAGAAGTAGAAAAGCGTGCAATTAAAGAATCCGCATTTAGTGCGGGCGCGCGTGAAGTATATTTGATCGAGGAGCCAATGGCTGCTGCAATTGGCGCAGGCTTGCCGGTTGAAGAAGCTGTGGGTTCGATGGTTGTTGATATTGGTGGTGGTACTACCGAAATTGCCATTCTTTCATTAAATGGTGTGGTTTTTTCTGATTCGGTTCGAATTGGTGGCGACCGGTTTGACGAGTCTATTTGTAACTATGTGCGCCGCAAATACGGCAGCGTCATTGGCGACGGCACCGCAGAGCGTATTAAGATGGAAATTGGTACCGCTTACCTGTCCAAAGAGGTGCGAGAAATTGAAGTTAGGGGCCGTAACCTTGCCGAAGGTGTCCCAAAAAGTTTTGTGCTAAGCAGCGATGAAATATTGCAATCATTGCAAGAGCCATTGTCGGGTATTGTTCAGGCGGTTAAGCGCGTGTTAGAGCAGTCGCCTCCAGAATTGGCATCTGATATTGCAGAAACTGGTATTGTTCTGACTGGTGGGGGTTCGCTGTTAAAAGACTTGGATCGGCTTTTGGCTATTGAAACTGGACTTCCGGTTATATTAGCTGAAGAGCCTCTCACTTGCGTTGCGCGTGGTGGTGGTGAAGCCCTAGAAATGATGGGCGCCAAAGGTTCTGGCATGATGATGTACTAGCATGCTTTCAACAAAGTGTTCCTGTTAATAGGCAACCCTTGTTGTTGATCACAGTTATGGAGCGCGCTCATTAAAAACGTTTTTGTTAATTCTTCCTCAGCCGTTCGAAAAACATTTTTCGCGCTTTTGTTCGCTCTGCTTCTGATGACCTTGGATACCTATACATCTCTATTCGAATCAGCAAAATCTAATATCTCCAAAGCAACTATCCCCCTTCAGTTGGTCGCAAACTTTCCCTATAAGTTCAAAGATTGGGTTGGAATGAGTGCTACTTCGAGAACAAAACTAGAGCAAAAAAATGTCAGCCTTGAAAAAGAGCGCTTAATTCTTCTGGGGCAGCTACAACGCAGTGCAGAATTAGCCGCTGAAAATCTGCGTTTGCGTCAATTACTCAACGCTACTGAGCTATTGATGCAAAGTGTTTTAGTCACTGAAGTCATAGGCGTTTCACCCAATCCAGTTGATCACACTGTAACCGTAGATCGCGGCACCAATGATGATGTCTTTGTTGGCCAGCCTGTGCTCGATGCTGAGGGCTTGATGGGTCAGGTGGTAGAGGTTTTTGATAATTATAGCAAGGTGTTGTTGATTACCGATTTCAATCATGCGCTTCCTGTGCAGGTTCAGCGAAATGGATTGCGTTCAATTGTTGAGGGCACCTCAGATTACAACGAGATGTCATTGAGGTTTGTATCTCCTACGATGGATATTGAGGAAGGTGATAAGCTGGTGAGTTCTGGTTTAGGCGGGCGGTTTCCAATGGGATATCCAGTGGGGAGTGTTTCGTCTATTAGTCAAAAGCCGGGAGAAAAGTTTTTGGAAGTTACAGTGACACCCTCGGCAAAACTGGACCGAAGTAGGCATCTTCTTTTGGTGTTTAACCTAAAAGATGGTGATGTCACTCGAGATTTAAATGAATAGGAACATAACATTTAAGCCTGTTCTAATCATGCTCTTCGTGGTAATGATACTTCAATTTATTCCCATTGCTGGGGGCTGGGCTTTTTGGAAGCCTAATTTTCTACTGTTAATGTTAATCGCTTGGATGCTTTACTTCCCAGATCAGTATGGTATTGAGTTTGCGGTGGTTATGGGAGTTTTTGCAGATTGTATTTTTTTATCTACTCTCGGCTTCCATATAGTATTGTTTTCAGTCTGCGGGCTAATTTTGATTTTCTTTCATCGGATTGTTGTCTACTTGCAATTGGTTCATCGAGTGACTCTGGTTTTTTTAATGATTCTATTGGTCGAATTTATGCGGGCAACTCTAAATAGTTCTCTTGATAATACTTTATCTATGCAGGGTGTTCTGTATGTGGCGATTATTTCTGCGATCTGCTGGATTCCCTTAGATAAGGTCGCAGGGTATTTTTACGCACTGCAAAAATAGCCACTGAGCAGGCTAAATTATAGGTAACAAAATTGGTCGACTATGATTTGATACTGGCTTCTGCCTCTCCTCGACGCACCGAAATTTTACAGCAGATTGGTGTGAGACATGCGGTGCAACCAGCAAATATTGATGAAACTCCAAGACCTGATGAGTCTGCCGTTGATTATGTCCAAAGAATGGCACTAGAAAAGGCGCAAAATATAATTTCACTCAGATCTGAAAGAATACCAGTGCTAGGGGCTGATACCTGTGTAGTCTGTGATTCGCAAATTTTTGGTAAACCTAGGGATCAACGACAGGCAATGGATATGCTAACTGCTTTATCGGGTAGATCTCATCAGGTGCTTACGGCAGTTGCTATGGGTAATACCGAGGATTGTTTGCTAGCAATATCCACAACTGAGGTGTTTTTTCGAAAACTCTCTCAACAAGAGAGCCTAAGTTATTGGAACACCGGTGAGCCTAAAGATAAGGCTGGTAGTTATGCTATTCAAGGCTATGGTGCCGTGTTTATTGAATCAATCAAAGGGAGTTATAGCGGTGTTGTTGGATTACCGATAGAAGAAACGACGAAGTTATTACATCGCTTTAGTGTACCCATCTGGGATTCCACTCAAATAGCTTCCTTATGACAAAAGAAATTTTTATCAATCACACGACCTGTGAAACTCGTCTTGCACTTGTTGAAGATGGGGTGCTACAACAAATTCATATTGATAGAGGTAAGGAGCCTAGCCTAGTCGGCAATATTTACAAAGCCAAAGTGCTTAGAATCATGCCCGGGATGCAGTCTGCATTTGTTGATATTGGCTCTGAACGCAATGGGTTTATACCTATTGATAATATTTTGCGTGCCAAGGATAGCGACAATATCTCTGATTTATTGAGGGAAGGGCAAGAAATCTTGGTGCAGGTGGTAAAAGACCCGATAAATAAAAAGGGAGCTCTTTTAACCACAGATTTATCGATTGCGACTGACTATTTAGTTTACCGCCAGGGTCGAGCAAAGCCAGGTATATCAGCGAAGATAAAGCAAAAGCAAGAACGCTCGAGACTTAATGACTTGATGGATTCCATTATGTCTGGGTTAAAGTTGCCAGAGAGTTTAAAAGGTAATTTTATTGTGCGTTCTGCGGCTGAAGGTGTAACGGCGAATGAATTAATGGCAGATATCAATTGTTTAGTTGATATTTGGGAGTCGATAGAGTCTTTGAGAGTGCAAAAATCGCCAGTTGCGGTTTATCAAGAAGCTCATACATTTCAACGATTAATTAGCGGTATGGTTGCCCTTGGTATTAATAAAATAACGGTAGACTGTCCTGAATTTCTCAAGCAATTAAACCAATGGTGTAATCAGGATAGCCGTGGCACAAAAATACAGGCTGAGTTATTTATCGCTGAGGGTAATATTTTTGATACCTACCAGATAGAAAAGCAAATTGATGCCGTACTGAATGAACAGGTAGCCCTTGATTGCGGCGGTCATCTAGTGATCGAGCAAACTGAAGCATTGTCAGTTATAGATGTTAATACAGGCTCTTTTATAGGCGACTCTAACGATGAAAATACCTATTATAGAGTCAACCTTGAGGCGGCCATTGAGTCTGCAAGGCAGATAAGGCTGCGTAATTTAAGCGGTATTATCATTATTGATTTTATCGATATGCAAAATTTGGGTCATCGTCGCAAGGTGCTAAAACAACTTAAAAATGCATTTTTAGAAGACCCTATCAACAGCAAAATTTCTGATTTTACAGAGTTTGGTTTGGTGCATGTTGCGCGTAAGCGAACCAGTAGAAGTTTAAGCCAAATACTTTGCATTCCTTGCAATCATTGCGAGGCTAGTGGAGCCATTAAGTCTGAGGAAACCCTTTGTCTTGAGATACTTCGCGAATTAGTTAAAGTTAAGTCAAGTTGTACTTGGAAATCTATCGAGATCTGTGCTTCGAACAGTATTATTAAAGTATTAAAGGATACATACTCCACTCAACTAAATGATTTTGAGAGTAGGACTAATTGTGATGTTAAGCTTAGTATAGATCGCGCAAAAAAAAGCAATCAGTTCAATATTATTCCGGCTAAATGATTCATATGATCAACAGTGCAATAAGAAAGTGTAAACAAGCGATTCAATGGCTTGGCCTTGCGGCGGGCCTATTGGTCATTGGTATGATCATGCTTGTTTTTCTTGGGCGCCAAACCATTGGGCAGTTGGATGAGCTGCGGCCGTCAATTAAATCTTTTATAGCCTCTAGCACAGGCTTTCATGTAAATATGGGCGCTTTAAAAGGCGAGTGGCCACAACTTATTCCAATTATTGATATTCAGGGTTTAGAATTAATTAATTCGGAGCAGGAGACGGTATTAGGCTTTGAAGGCGCTCGCGCTGATTTGGATCTGTATAGTAGCTTAAAGCTAGGTTCACCAATTTGGCGTGAGCTTGTTGTTGATAAATTAGACATCAATTTTGTTGAAAATGCTTCGGGGCACTGGCGATTAAAAGGTTTTAATGGCGAATCTGATTCTGATACAGATCTAAATATTATTCTCGAGCCATTTCTACACAGTCAGAAAATTCGATTAAAAGCTGTCACTGTTCATCTTCATTCTTTCTCGGGTCAAAAAATACAGCTTTTTGGTAATGATATGTTGATTGAAAATGATAAAGATTTTCATCGCGCTCAGTTATCAGTCAGTCTTGCAGAAGATGGTAATCCAGCAGATTTAATCATAGAAGCCGTAGGCCATCTCTCAGACTTGAACCAATTTAAAGCCAGTGGCTATCTTGATTTTGATGACCTAAATATTTATCAGTCGCTAAAAATGTTCTCTACATCCCTAGTGCCTGATATAGAAATTCAGCCTGATCAGTATGCTATAAATGCTGGCGGCAAAGTCTGGTTAGATTTTAGACCTGGATGGCACCTGGATTATCAGGGTGAACTTTCAATCTCCAAAATACCGCTTAACTGGTTGGGTGAAAATATTTCCCCCATAACTGATATTAAAACCATATTGACTGGCTGGTATCTGCCCGGCGAAGATTGGGGTGTAAGTCTCAATGATCTTGAGTTTGATCTAGGCTCAACAAATATGGAGTCGGTCAATCTTCAGTATAAACAAAAACTAGGCTCTAATTGGCAAGAGTTTGAAGTTTTACTGGAGAATATGGGCTTAGAGTCTGTTGCGGGCTTAATTAGTGAAACTCAGATTATTTCCGCCGATGCTGTCAATCATTTAAAAAGTGATAAATCCAAAGGAAAAATATCGGCCCTTAGTATGGGAAGATCAGGGTCAGGATTCTATCTTTCCGCAAATTTAGAAGATTTTTTTATGCCGCCTTATCGAGGCATGCCAGGGTTTAAAGAGCTTGATGGTTATCTTGAAATACAACAATCAAAAGGGTTACTTCATATTGCCGACTATGATGGCCTCGAGTTGTTTTTTCCAAAAAACTACTCAGATTATACGGTCATAAATCAAGCGTTGGGCACCATCTACTTTGACTGGCAATCTCCTGAGCAAACTACAATTTTTAGTGATTCGATTTATACCAAATTAGAAGCCGGTGATAGTCAGTTGAAATTTTCTATGATTCGACCCAAAGGAGTTGAAAAGGCCGCTGATTACAATTTATTGATTGGGGCCAAAAACCTTAATTTAGCGTTAACTGATAAATATTTGCCCTACACCATGCCCGAAAGATCCTCTAACTGGGTTAAAAATTCCATTAAAGATGGCAATTTAAAACAGTTTGGTTTGCTTTTTAGAAGTGGTCCACCAAAAAATGATCATCTGTCTCGAACCATGCAATTATTGTTTGATGCCCAAGATGCAACGATTAAATTCAATCCAAATTGGCCCCAATTTACAGCGCTTGAGGGGCTGTTTGTCGTTGATAGTGGCAACCTAAGTGCGCAAATAAAATCGGCCCTTTTAGATCAGGCCACTGTGAGCCAGACTAGGATTGAATTCAATGTTAAGCCCCCAATTGAGCAAAGGAAGTGGGTAGTTGATGGTCAGTTGGATGCTGATTTATCTAGCATGATTGATCTATTAATTCAGTCGCCATTGAAGAAAAATCTCGGCCCTATGGTAAATTGGTCATACACTGGAGAGACAAAAACTCAGGTACACATGAAGTTGCCAGCGTATATGGCGAACAAAGCTAAGCCGGTTACTACCGAATATAAAGTAACTTCCGTGATTAATAATGGTGATATGGGCATTACGGGATCACCAATTAAATTGGAAAAATTGATGGGAGAAATTGAGTTCTCCTCTGACAAGGGTATTACTTCAGATAGTTTAAGTGCAGAACTTTGGAATCAGCCATTTATGGCTAGGTTATACCGAGACGACCAGCAAAAGATGTCCTTTTCTTCGGCTTTTGCACCTCAAAGCTTAACTAAATTTGTAGATTTCCCGTGGCAAAATATAATTTCAGAGACCATGCTAATAGAAGGAACTCTCTATAAAGACCCAGAAAACCGGTCGAAAACTACCCTTGAAATGCAAAGTGATATGGAGTCTGTGGCGGTGAATCTACCCGCTCCCATAGGTAAATCAATCAACGAATCCAAGCCGCTAAATATTAAATTACATTTTGAGCCCAGCCTTTCTCAGATTGAAGGCAAACTAGGCCAGCATCTAGTTTCTGATATGCGCTTTGATCAGGGAAAATTAAAGCGCGGCGTTATTAGTTATGATCAGGATTTATTGATGCCAGATCAAGATATGCTTTTGATGTCGGCTAATTTGCCAAGCATTGATTTTGCGTTGTGGAAGCCACTTCGTGATTTGATCGATCAGAAGCCAAAAGCTGCAAATTCATTAGAAACAATATTTGCTCTGGAGTTAGCTCAATGGAAGGTTTCAGGATTACAGTTATCAGATATTAGCGCCAGAATTAAGCCAATGACTCATGGTTTTGATGCAGTTTTCACCAGTGACATAGCTGATGGCTCAGTCAGCCTTTTTCGCGATACCACGCAACCGCCAAAAATTGCGTTAAATAGACTTAGTCTATCAAATAACTATGCTAGTAATTCTGCTAGTTTGGATCCAAGAGTACTAATAGCCACAGATTTTTCTGTTGATCGACTAACCATTGCGAATCAAGATTTAGGTGCGTTGTCATTTGAATTGAGACCCGAGCCCTCTGGCGCATTATTTAATAATCTGTCGGGAAATATTTTCGGTTTATCCCCTGGCATCTATTCTTCCGAAGCGCCAACTGAGTTTTTTTGGGGTTATGATGGTCAGACTCATATTAGCAGGTTAGTGGGGCCCATAGGGGTCAATAATATTGGCGATCTATTTAATGTATTTAGTTTACCGCAAGTATTGGATAGTCAGTCGGGTAGGTTTGATGCCAACCTCACTTGGCGAGGAGAGCCATGGGCTATTAACAAAGCCAATCTAAATGGGCAGTTAAAGATTAACTTAGTGGATGGTAATTTTTACCGGACTCCGGGGGGTGCCGGTAATGCATTGAAGTTGGTGGGACTATTTAACTTTGCTAACTGGTTAAAACGATTACAGTTGGATTTTTCTGATGTGGTCGGTCAAAACTTAGTTTATAGCCGTTTGGATGGAACCTTGAGTTTCGATCAATCTGTTCTAAGTTTAGATGATCCGCTAAAAATAAAAATGCCGTCAGGGCGCATGAGTATGGCAGGTGATTTTGATTTAGGCTCAGAGACGGTTGATGCGCAACTGGTTGCAACCCTTCCGGTAGCGACTAACCTTCCCTGGCTGGCTGGGTTAGCCGGCGGTCTTCCCACTGCTCTTGGGGTCTATGCAACCAGTAAATTAGTAGAAAAACAAGTAGACCGCCTCTCAAGTATTAGTTACGAAATAACTGGCCCATGGGATGATATCGATGTGGCAGTTGATAAAATTTTTGCAGCTGAGCTTAGCGAACCAAGTCAATAAAAGTAGTTAAAAGAATAGGATTTTTTATGACAAATATTGTCAAAGTGGCGGTGATACAATCACGACCATTAAAAAAGTTAGAAAATAATCTCAATCAAATCCAACAGCTCTTAATAGAGGCTTCAAGACAGCGTGCAAGTATCGTGGTTTTGCCAGAAAATTTTGCCTATTATGGTGAGCAAGACCTTCAAGCCATAGGCTGTCAGGAGGCCTTAAGTAATGGCCCCGTCAGGCAGTTTTTAAGCGAGCAGGCTAAACGGCTAAAACTTTGGGTTGTAGGTGGAACAGTGCCAGTGGGAGATAATAACTCCAAGCCGGTGGCTAGATCGCTAGTCTACGACTCCAGTGGTCATTGCATTGATCACTACGATAAAATTCATTTGTTTGATGCCGATGTGCATTCAGAATCAAGCCAACAGGCTTATCGTGAGTCTGATTCTTACAGCTATGGCAATGCCATAAAAACGGTTGAAACAGACTTTTGTAAACTAGGCTTAACTGTTTGCTACGATTTAAGATTTGCTGCCCTGTACCATCAGTTAAGAGCAGCGGGTTCGCAACTAGTAACAGTTCCAGCAGCATTCACCGCAATTACTGGCCGAGATCACTGGCAGCTTTTATTGCGAGCTCGAGCGGTTGAAAATCAATTTTTTATGCTCGGTGCTAACTTGGTTGATAGAGCAAGCAGTTCGCGCGGGCTATGGGGCGGAAGTGCAATTATTGACCCCTGGGGTACTGTGATTGCTAAGCTTGAGGACGAGGTTGGTGTTGCCACTGCTGATATTAATCTAAATATGATGGATGAAATTAGAGCAAGAATGCCGGTTCAAAATCATGCTAGATTAAAGTTTAAAAATTAATCAGCCAGTTGTCGTATATATTTAAATAGCTTCTCACTTGCGGTTGAGGGCTTATTCTGGGATTTTTCACGACTGGCCTGTCTTTGAAGATTGCGCAGCTGTTGTCTATCCGCCTCTGGATACTGGGCTATAAAATCCTCAATAGCATTATTACCCTCGTTGATGAAACGATCGCGCCACTCTTCAAGTTTGGCGAAGTGCTGTCTAAAGGTTTGCGACTGATGATTGAGTTTTTCTAGTGAATATTTAATATCTGTCACGTCTATATTACGTAACAGCTTGCCTATATATTGTAATTGACGGCGCCTTGCATCAAGGTTTTTTAATCTTCTCGCTTCTTGTATCGCCGCTTTTAACGAATCATCCAGAGTGATCTTTTCTAATTGAGATTTAGCTAACAAAACCAGTTGCTCGCCCATATCTCGAAGCTCTTGGTTTTCGCGCTTAAGTTGGGATCTACTGGGCAGATCTATTTCTTCGGTGGATAAATCAGTCATCAGGTAAGAAACAAGGTTGCGAGGCCAAGGAACGAAATAAAGCCTACGACATCAGTAATTGTGGTTAGGATAACTGTTCCTGCAAGTGCGGGATCAATTTTTAGAAATTTGAGCAACACGGGTAGCAATGTGCCGGATAAAGCCGCCGCCATCAAGTTGATAGCCATAGCCAAGCCAATAATAAGTGCCATGGTAGCGTCTTGAAACCATAGTGAGACCACACAGCCTACAATAAGGGCATAAAGAAGTCCGTTAAGGGCGCCCACCGCAAATTCTTTACTCAACAGCCAGTTAAGGTTGCCGCGTTCAATTTGCCCTAGCGCCATGCCTCGAATCACTACCGTAAGAGTCTGGCTTCCTGCAACCCCGCCCATACTGGCGACTATAGGCATTAAAATAGCCAAGGCTACTACCTTATCTAAGGCGTCTTCAAATAGACTAATAGCGCTTGATGCCAATATAGCAGTCAATAGGTTCACACCCAGCCACACAGCACGGCGCGGAGCAGTTTTACCGATTGATGAAAAAGTATCCTCAGTATCACTTAAGCCTGCCATAGCGAGTAGTGAGTGATCGGCATCTTCGACAATAACATCGACCACATCATCAATAGTGATTCGGCCAAGCAGTCGATTTTCATCATCTACAACAGGTGCAGAGACTAAATCATGGCGTTGGAATAACTGGGCAACCTCAGAGTCAGTCAGGTCAACATGAATACCTCGAACTTCTGTATTCATAACCTCTCTAACGGTAGTGGTTGGTGCTGATGTTAACAGCATACCCAGTGGTAGATTGCCGGCAAAAGTATCATCGCGATTGACCACAAAAAGGTTATCGGTAATCTCGGGAATCTCCTCAAAACGACGAAGGTAACGAAGAACAACATCCACCGTAATATCAGGACGAACTGTAATAACCTCGGTATCCATCAAACCGCCAGCAGTGTCTTCATCGTAAGTAAGCACTGACTCTACACGCAGTCTATCCTGGGCTGACATAGCCTGAAGAACCTCGGGAATAACCCGATCGGGGAGCTGTTGTAGGATATCTACAATATCATCAACATCGAGACCTTCGGTCAGCGATGCTACTTCGACGCTATCCATTTCATCCAGAAATTCTAATTGTATCTCATCGGATAATTCTTGAATAACTTCTCCAGATATCTCTGGATCAACCAGTTCCCATAGGATTCTTCTATATTTAGGTGGGGCAGTTTCTAATTGATGGGCGACATCGGGCGGTGATAGATTATTCAGGGTATGCCTAACCTGATTAAGCGTCACCGAGTCGATGGCGCTACCAAGTTGGGACAGTAGACTGTTATGTTGCGTTGCCTGAGTCATGCATCTATTTCCTCAAAGGCCCAAGAGTAAGCATCAGAGAATCGATAGTTTAACCTAAAATACAATAGGATGCCTTGCACTAGATGGTAAATTTACTATTGGTGCGTTACTTGCCCTCACCAAAATAGTCAGCCAGTAATCGTGTAATCATACTGCAGGCTTCATCTTCGTCTGGACCATCAAATTCAAAAATTAGTTCGGTACCCTGACTCGCAGCTAAAAGTAAAAGTGACATAATACTTTTAGCATCTACGAGGGGAGGTTTTATGCCCGTTCTAATACTAGATTCGTAACGCCCAGCCAAAGAGGCGAGCTTAGTAGCCGCTCGAGCGTGTAATCCAAGCTCGTTAATAATAGGTAATTTACAGCTGATCATAGAGTTACCTTATCGGTTACTGGGTGGCTAATTCTTTATGCATCACTTGCACAAAATTATATTGTTGAGAAAAGTGTTCATGAAGACGATTAGCGATATAGACAGATCGATGTTGACCGCCTGTACAGCCAATAGAAACGGTTAGATAGCTGCGATTGTTGGCCTCAAATTTTGGAATCCAACGAGTAAGGTAGCCAATAATATCGGCCAGCATAGAGGCAACATCAATCTGACTTTCCAAAAATGTTATAACACCTGGATCATGACCAGTTTGTGTGCGCAGCTCAGTTTTCCAGTAAGGATTCGGCAGGCAACGTACATCAAATACAAAGTCAGAACCGTTGGGGATTCGTTGCTTAAAGCCAAAGCTTTCAAATAAAATGGTCATCTGTTGCTCTGCTTTGGGCACAATTGTATTTTTGACCAAATCGCGCAACTGATGCAGAGTTAAACCAGAGGTGTCTATAGTTAGGCTAGCTACCTGAGCAATGGGCGAGATAATTTTCTCTTCAAGATCAATAGCTTCTTTTAAGCCTATGTCATCGGTGCTGAGAGGGTGTTTACGCCGAGTTTCTGAATAGCGTCGCAGCAAATCATTTCGTTGTGCCTTTAAAAAAATCACATCTACCTGAACCCCAGAATTTTCGATGATACTAAGCATTTTTGGTATCTTAGTCAGGTCGCCCACTAAGTTGCGCGCATCTATACCTACGGCTAATTGTAGTTTAGGGTCGCTACTATCCTCTTTTAATTGATGGATTAACTCCGGTAATAGGCTTGAGGGTAGGTTATCAACACAGGTAAAGCCAACATCCTCTAGTATATTGAGTGCAGAAGTTTTACCAGAACCTGAATGACCACTAATAACTACAAGTCTCATGATTTTTGCTGGCGCTCCAAATCTATTACTGTGTTGTAGAGTATTTCATCATTACCACAGTCACGAAGTTTTTGACGTGACTCATCATTTTGCATGATTGCGGCAATTCTCGCCAGAGTGCTTAAGTGCTCATCATTTTTTTCTTGCGGCACCACCAATGCAAAGATTAAATCCACCGGTTTGTCATCAATGGCATCAAACTCTACAGGCGAAGTTAATTTGGCTAAAAAACCATAAATCTTCTTTACGCCAGGGGTGCGGCAGTGAGGAATGGCAACGCCATTGCCGAGTCCAGTGCTACCCAGTTTTTCTCGGGCAACAAAGTTATCAAGTAATAGGTCACAGAGTTCATCGCTACCGCCCAGTTGGGATGTAATCATCTGGGCGATATTTTCAAGAATGCGCTTCTTACTGCGCCCAGGTAAGTTGCAACTGGTTAACTCTTGGCTAAGAACGTCTGAAATTTTCATGCTTTGGTTAATGATCCCTGTGTTTTTCTTTATATTTTATAAGTTGTCGATCTAATTTATCGCTGAGGGCGTCAATTGCCGCATAAAGATCTTCATGTTCTGCATTGGCGAATAATTCACCGCCAGAAACATGGATTGTAGCTTCTGCTTTTTGGGAAAGTTTCTCGACGCTTAGGATTACGGCAGTACTATTTATGTGGTCATAGTGGCGCTCTAACTTAGATAACTTGGCGGTAACATAGTCACGAATTGGGTCAGTTACGTCTAGGTGATGTCCGCTAATTGTCATTTGCATACTGTTCTCCTTAGTTACGCTTTATTTAAAAACCTTTTTCTTTGACTCGACGAAGGAATATTCATGCTTTCGCGGTATTTCGCGACCGTGCGTCGAGCGACTTGAATTCCTTGATCGGCTAACAGAGTCGTCAGTTTATTGTCGCTTAAGGGCTTACAGGGCTTTTCAGCCTCTATTAGTATTTTCAGGATAGCGCAAACTGCCGTGGATGAACACTCTCCGCCATCAGAAGTTCCAACATGGCTAGAAAAGAAATATTTAAGTTCAAAAATCCCTTGAGGTGTAGCCATATATTTTTTGGTAGTAACCCTAGAAACGGTTGATTCATGTAGATCTAATTGCTCAGCAATCTCAGACAGCACTAGTGGTTTCATGGCAACGGGGCCATGCTCCAAAAAGTCTTGCTGAAAATCGACGATTGCCATAGTGACTTGCATAAGGGTGTCATTTCGACTTTCAAGACTGCGAAGAAACCAACGCGCTTCATTTAGATTCTTTTTTAAGAACTGATTCTCAGCACTATCATCAGCGCGCTTAATAAGATCGCTATAGGCTTGATTAATTTTAATGCGCGGTATGTTGCTATCATTCAGTTTGACCTGCCAGCGCCCACTTATTTTTTCAATATACACGTCGGGCACAATATATTCAGTATCATCAGCTGACAGCATTTCACCGGGTCTTGGGTTTAATGTACGAATTAATTCAAGTCCCTGCTGAAGGCACGCCTTATCGAGCTTAGTTTTTTTGGCCAGCTTAGCTAATTCTGTTGAGGCAATGTCCTCTAAGAAATCTTCAACCAGTAATTTTGCTTCCTGAAGGTATGGTGTGTCATCACTGAGTTGATTTAATTGAATCGAAAGACACTCTTTGGGGTCTCTGGCAAAAATCCCAGGAGGGTCAAACTGCTGAATCCTTTTTAGTACGGCGACTAATTCATCATCCTGTAGAGGGTCATCTTCAGTTTCATTATGTAGGTGTGCAGTAATTTCCTGAAGGTTACCCACTAGGAAGCCATTGTCATTTACAGAGTCAATAAATGCTTCGGCAACCGCCTTATCACGATCAGACAGAGTGATTAAGTTTAACTGCCAAAAAAGGTGATCTTGAAGGGACTCTGTGACCTGATAAATAGCCTCAAGATTGAAGTCTTTGTCATTAGAGGGGGATTTTGATGAAAGGCTATTTGACTCATTCCAAGTATTTTCGCTCACTAAACTTTCAGTATTACCGTGCTCCCATGAAGCCTCATCAGCGCTGTCTGGAGAGGGGGGTGTATCTTGAGCCTCGGTATAATTTTCTGGATCGTTGTTATCAAAACTCACATCATCAACACCAGAATCATTGCTATTCTGTTGCGCCTGATCGGTTTCAATTTCTCTCTCATCAGTTTCTAATAGGGGGTTGTTGTATAGCTGCTCAATGATCTCTTGTTGCAGATCAAGCGTTGAGAGCTGCAGCAATTTGATAGCTTGCTGCAGTTGCGGTGTCATGGTTAGCTGTTGACTAAACTTGAGCTGAAGGCCTTGCCGCATATTTTAGAAACTTTTTTTTGAATGTATATTGAATGTTAGTGCTGAATCGATAGGTAAAGCAAGATTTGAATGAATAATTTACCATGTATTACATGGTGAAATTGTCGCCAAGGTAAGTTTGGCGAACTTTTTGATCAGACAAAATATGCGCTGTAGTTCCCTCGGCAATGACATGGCCCTCGCCGACAATATAGGCGCGAGCGCAAATATCGAGCGTTTCGCGAACATTATGGTCGGTGATTAATACTCCAATCCCTTTCTCGCTAAGATGGCGAATAATGTCCTTAATGTCGCTCACAGAAATAGGATCAACGCCAGCAAAGGGCTCATCGAGCAGAATAAATTTTGGGTCTGCAGCCAAGGCTCTTGCGATCTCTACTCTCCGGCGCTCACCACCTGACAGGCTCATACCGTTTGAATCAGCCAAATGTGAAATATGAAATTCATTGAGCAAGCTATGAAGTTTTTCTTGTCGCCCAGGTGAGGATAAATCTTTGCGCGTTTCTAAAATGGCCAAAATATTATCCCTTACGCTAAGCTTTCTGAAAATTGAGGGCTCTTGTGGTAAGTAACCTAAACCCTTGCGAGCACGGCCATGCATAGGTAAGTCAGATATATCTTGATCATCAATTAGAATTTGACCACCATCCTGTTTAACTAGGCCTATAGTCATGTAAAAACAGGTTGTTTTGCCGGCGCCATTAGGTCCTAGGATTCCTACCACCTCACCCTCACTCACTGAAAAAGAGACATCTTTTACCACCGAGCGTTTGCCGTAACTTTTAGACAGATGATTTGCAGATAATACGGTCATTAAGATTTACTCTTCTCATTAGCCATTTCGTCTTCTTTCAACGGTTCTCTAGGTTTCTGAAGAGGAGGAATAACCAGCTGAATACGCTTTTGATTACTTTGATTGTCGCCCTTAGCGCGCCATGTTTCATTCACAACATCATAGTTGATACTGTCGCCTTTGATAAGGGTGCCATTTCTTGAAAGTGAAGCATTGGTTTTTAAATTAACTAATTTTTCTGCGGGAAGGTATTCAATGGTTTCTGCTCGAGCCAAAACCTGCCCCCCCGTATTGCTTTTGTGCTGATAGCTAGCGGGATTGCCTTCGCAGACAATGCGGTTAACTCGATTATCTGCATAATGTATTTTGACTGTATTGGCATCAATGATCAAAGACCCTTGACGAATAATTACATTGCCAGAATATTGGGTAAGCCCAGTACGCTCGTTTCTCTCGGCTCTATCAGATTCTACGGTAATGGGCTGTCGGTCGTATTCGTCTGATGCTAGGCAAGAAGTCGTAAGGGCAATACTCACTAGTAACGCTTTAAATAGATTCATGAGTACCTCTTACTCGTGATTCTATTGTAACTGAATCGCTATCAAAATCCGCTGAAAGAGTATCGCCGATCATTTTGGTGTTTGGCGTTGTCAGTTGAACGCCGCCTTCGGCTGAAGCGCTATCTTCTGTTAGGGAGTATGATAGACTGCCAGCGCGTAAATTTGTTCCACCATCAACAGTTTCCCAATTGACACTGACATCGCCATTAAATTCGAAAATTTGAGTATTCTTAGTAAGAAGCCCATTTTTAGCATTAATGTGAACTTGAGTTTTATTGTCACTTTGAAAGGCAATAAAAATAGGTTTTGCCAATTTTAGCTCAGATAGGCTGCTAAAAATTGATAGCTCAGAGGCCTTTAATAGGTATTTCTGTGTGCCATCATGTGAAAAAGCAAAGGATTTTATATTGCTCATATAACTATCGGCACTGGGGAGTTCTTCAATTTTACTTGAATCAGGGCGTGAAAATGACTCTGGGGGGCTTTCCCATAACAGTAGAAAGCTACCCGTGATCATAATCAAACACACCATAAAGAAGAACTGTTTTATCATTGGTAGGCTGCCAAAAGTGCTTGTAATTTTCCTTGAGCATTTAAAATTAACTCAGCTACTTCTCTTACGGCTCCCTTCCCGCCGCCTTTTTTGGTTTGCCATAATGCTTGGCTGGCAACGATATGATTTCCATTAGCAGGGGTAATACCCAGTCCAACTCGACGAATAACTGCTAAATCTGGAAGATCATCACCCACAAAAGCAATTTCCTCTAAATCAATAGCGCTTCCCTCGAGGATTTCATTTAGGGCGGTAAGCTTGTCTTCTCGACCTTGGACTACAAGTTCAATATCAAGCTCCTCTGTACGACGTGTTAACAGCTTAGAGGTGCGACCAGTAATAATCCCCACGTCTATTCCGCCTCTCTGAAGCAGTTTAATACCCAAGCCATCCTGAATATCAAAGGCCTTTAATTCTTCGCCGTTGTTGCCATAGTAAAGTCGACCATCGGTTAAAACGCCATCTACATCAAGCAGAATCAGTTTGATTTTTTGAGCAGCTTTTAGAACAGTTGATGGATAATTCTCATTCATTAGATCACTCCTGCCCGAAGAATATCATGCATATGAACGACCCCGACTGGATGCTTGTGTTGATTTTCTATAATAACTGCAGTGATACTCATCTGCTCCATAATATTCAATGCCTCTGCGGCTAAAATATCTTGGTTGATAGTTTTTGGATTCGAGGACATAACATCTTTAATCGATGCATTGCTTAGATCGATTTTAGAGTCGATAACACGCCGGAGGTCTCCATCGGTAAATACCCCAACAAGTTTCCCCTTTTTATCTATCACTGTCGTCATGCCGAAACCTTTTTCAGTCATTTCAAGTAGTGCATTTTGCAGGGGTGTTTCGGGTTCTACCCGGGGTACTTCTTGATCCTTATGCATTATGTCGCTAACTCGGAGTAAAAGCTTTCTTCCCAGTGCGCCGCCTGGGTGGGAAAAGGCAAAATCCTCAGCAGTAAATCCGCGTGATTCTAAGAGTGCAATCGCCAAGGCATCACCCATAACGAGGGTAACCGTTGTGCTGGTTGTCGGAGCTAAGTTCAACGGGCAGGCTTCACTTGAAACACTGACATCAAGATTAGCGCAGGCGGCTTGAGCAAGGGCAGAATTTTCATCACCGGTCATGCTTATCATTGGAATGCCTAGGCGTTTTATCAGAGGGAGTAGAGTAACCAGTTCTGCAGTATTACCAGAGTTGGATAGTGCCAAAACGACATCATTCTTAGTGATCATGCCCAAGTCACCATGACTGGCTTCACCTGGGTGGACAAAGAAGGCTGGAGTACCAGTACTGGCTAGCGTAGCTGCTATTTTATTGCCTATATGGCCAGATTTACCCATGCCGGTGACCACTACGCGACCTTTGCATTGGAGTAAAGTCTCACAGGCAGTAACAAAGGTTTGATCAATTCTATGTTTGAGCTCAAGCACAGCCTGAACTTCCATATCTATAGTACGAAGACCTGATTGAATCACTTTAGATTTTGACATAGTGCTATTTGACATAGTGCTTTTAGTTTTGTTCCTCAAGAAAAATCTATTATAGGGCAAAAGCCAATGCGGTGTTCAATATCAATAACCGGTTGTCGAGCACCATAGCAAAACATAATATAGGCAATAAGCTAAAAGCAAAACTAATCCGACCGCTTTAGGCAGTTGAGCGCGGTCGATGTTATTGCGAAGCACTGCCGCCATAAATATGAGCATTAGCAAGGTTAATACTGCCATTGCCATATAGTCGCGACTAAATACTTGGCTATCTAGGGCAATGGGCGATATTGCTCCTGCAGCACCCATAACTAATAGTAAGTTAAACAGATTTGATCCGATGATATTGCCCACAGCAATATCATGGTGTCCGCGAATAGCGCTCATAACTGAAGCGGCTAGCTCGGGTAAGCTTGTTCCTATGGCAATAATGGTCAAGCCGATCACAAGCTCACTAATTCCCATGTTTAAAGCAATGGATTTTGCGCCCCAAACCGTTAGTTCAGCACATGCTAAAAGGACTACAAGGCCAATAACAAAGCTAATAAGTGCACTGTTGCGGCTAAAAGACTGGGTAATTTGGGATTCTGACGATTCTGCTAAAGATTTTTTGTATTTTGCCGCAAGTATAAGTAGCGGAATGACCAAAAGCATAAGCAAGATGCTTTCAATCTGTCCTAATATGCCATTATAAAGGCATATTCCAGCCAATCCGGTTACTGCAAAAAGAATAATACCTTCCTGTTTAAGCAGTGCTTTTTGAATTGGAATTGGGGCGACTAAAAGAGTGATGCCAAGCACCAAGCCAATATTGGCTATATTTGAACCCAGTGCATTGCCCACCGCTAGCTCACCGGAACCTTTGAGTGCAGCATTAATAGACACAATAATCTCGGGTGCAGATGTACCTATAGAGACAACAGTTAAGCCTACTACTAAAGAAGAAATGCCTACCGAGCGAGCCAAGCTTGCACTGCCCGCGATAAATTTATCGGCACCCCATATAAGGCCGATCATGCCAGCGACAAGTGCGCTAATAGGTAGGTATAATGACATCATATGTTTTTTGGTAGCACTTCGTCAGTTGTTTATTCAATAGACCCAGAATGGTATAGTGAGCGGTCTCTTATGTCAGTAGAAAATTTAATTAAATCCCCGAAATTTTTGGGGTTACAGTGGATGTTGTAAATGAAATTTCTAAAAAATAGCTTTCTTTTAGGCGTTTTTATTACAGGTATAGTGCTATCTTTATCGGTGATGGCAAAGGCTAGTGAAGATCCTTATAAAAAAATAGAAAAGATCACCCAAGACCTTATTGGCATTATTAGTCTGTATCAGAAAGACTACCCCAAAAATGAAAAAAAGTATTTTGCAGAGATTACAGATCTGCTTGCCGATGCTGTGGACTTTAACTATATATCGAAGAAAGTGATGGGTTCCTACAGAGCTAATACATCCTCAAGTCAACGTAAGTTGTTCGCTGAAAAATTTCGTGAAGGGCTAGTAGAAACCTATGGCAGGGGGCTAATCAATTACGGTGATCAAAAAATTGTACTGATCAATCGCACTCCGCTTAAGCAGGGTCAAAAGACACTTGTTGTGCAGCAAGAAATACGCAGTTCAGGAAACACATTTCCACTAAGATACTCTATGGCGCGTAAGAAAACTGGAGAGTGGATGGTGATAAATATGACCATAAGCGGCATAAATTTACGTGAAATTTTCCGCAATCAATTTTCCCAAGCTGTTCAGCAAAGCTCAGGTGATATTGATGCGGTTATTTCTGGCTGGATCACAGAAGTTAAATAAATTTAGTTTAGGAAATAATTAAATGAATGCAGATGATGTAAAGGCAATTCTAAGCCAACAGTTAACAGACTGTGATATCAAGGTTGAGGTCGACGGCAGCCACGTAAATATTATTGTAATTGGCGATATCTTTGAGGGTAAGCGCTCTGTTCAGCGCCAACAACTTGTTTATGCCGCATTGCAAGAGCATATTGCCTCAGGGGTTATTCACGCGGTTAATATGAAAACTTACTCAACTCAAGAGTGGCAGCAGCTCACTTAGTTTTAAAAAAATACTGAAATTGCAGGGTTATCAAATCTTGTGGGCCTTAAAATAAGGAAAAATTAATGGATAAATTGGTCATCCAAGGTGGTGTGCAACTTGATGGAGAGATTTGGATCTCCGGTTCAAAGAATGCCGCGTTGCCGATTCTTTTTTCGACGCTTTTGACCGATCAAAAAGTCTCTCTGTCTAATTTGCCGCACTTGCAGGATATTACTACGACTATTGCGCTTTTAGGCGCTCTAGGAGTAGCCATTAGTGTTGATGACAATATGCAAATAAGCGTCGAAGCGGGCTCGCTCAATGCAGTGACAGCACCCTATGATCTAGTTAAAACCATGCGTGCATCTATATTGGTTTTGGGCCCTCTATTGGCTAAGCATGGGGAAGCCAATGTGTCTTTTCCAGGAGGCTGTGCTATCGGCAGTCGCCCCGTTGATCTTCATCTAAAAGGGTTGGAGGCGATGGGTGCAAAAATAGAGGTAGAACAGGGCTACATCAAGGCGCGCACTAATGGGCGGTTGAAAGGCGCTCATATATTAATGGATGTGGTGTCGGTCGGTGCTACAGAAAACCTTATGATGGCAGCAGCTTTGGCAGAGGGCACAACAGTTATTGAAAATGCGGCGCGTGAGCCGGAAATTGTTGATTTAGCTCAATGCATGAATACTCTGGGAGCGAAAGTAGAGGGCTACGGTACCAATACGCTAACTATTCATGGTGTTGAGGCAATGACCGGTGGGGAATATAGCATTATGCCTGATCGTATCGAGACTGGGACATTTTTGGCCGCTGCAGCCGCAACTGGTGGCAGAATTAAGGTTACTAAAGCCGACCCAGCAAGCCTTGAAGCGGTACTTTTAAAGCTTAAGGAAACCGGTGCAGAAATTACCCAAGGAGATGACTGGATACAGTTGGATATGAAGGGGCAGCGACCCAAGGCAATCAACCTAAAAACAGCGCCCTATCCAGGGTTTCCAACGGATATGCAGGCCCAGTTAAGCGTAGTAAATGCTATAGCTACAGGGACCGGCAGAATCACTGAAACAATTTTTGAAAATCGTCATATGCAGGTGCAAGAGCTCAATCGGATGGGCGCTAATATTGCGGTTGAGGGCAATACTGCAGTGGTCACAGGCGTTGATGTATTAAATGGTGCGCCAGTAATGGCATCGGACCTCAGAGCATCGGCAGCACTAGTGATAGCAGGAATGGTCGCTTCAGGTGAAACAGCCGTAGATCGTATCTACCATATAGACCGTGGATATGAGTGTATTGAGGAGAAATTAAGCCAAGTGGGTGCTAGAATACGCCGAGTTCATTCAAAGTAACCGAGAGATAGACATAGTTTTATGACCCAGATCACCATTGCCCTAACTAAGGGGCGCATCTTAAAAGAGACCTTGCCGCTGTTAAAACAGATCGGCCTTGAGCCTCTGGATGATGTATTTACCAGTCGAAAACTACTTTTTCCGACCAATAAAGATAATGTCAGATTACTTATTTTAAGAGGTTCTGATGTACCTACCTATGTCCAGTTTGGCAAGGCCGATATTGGAATAGCTGGAAAAGATGGGTTACTTGAGCATCGTGGCGATGGGTATTATGAGCCGGTCGACTTGGGTATTGCTAAATGCAGATTAATGACGGCAGCACCTGTGGGTTATAAGCCCGGTGTTGGGCGTTTGCGGGTGGCTACCAAGTATACTCAGGTTGCACGTGAGTATTATGCTCAGCAGGGTCGTCAAATTGATCTAATTAAGTTGTACGGTGCTATGGAGCTAGCGCCAATAATGGATTTAGCGGACGAGATTGTCGATATTGTCGATACCGGTAATACGCTTAAAGCCAATGGGCTCGAGGCGCGCGAAATGATTGCTGATATCAGCTCAAGAGTTATCGTTAATAAAGCCGCTATGAAAACAAAATACCCAGTGATTAAAGAAATTCTATCTGCCTTAGAGCAGGCAGTGAGCACTCAATAATGAGTACGCCCTTAATAAAAAGACTGTCTACTGCAGATGGGGATTTCCTTCCCACGCTAGATAAGTTAATCGCTTGGAATACAGTGTCAGATGCCGATGTTGAAGAGCGCGTAGCAAACATTATTCAGCAGGTTCGAACTGTTGGTGATGATGCGCTGATTGATTACAGTAATCAGTTTGATCGTCGTTCAATAAAGTCAATGCAAGAGCTGTGTATAGAACCATCTCAACTTGAAGCTGCGCTTGAAAGCATTGATGTAGAAACACGCACTGCACTCAAGGCAGCTGCTAAAAGAATTGGCGATTACCACCAGTATCAAACCCAAGATTCTTGGCAGTACACCGAAGCTGACGGCAGTATGCTTGGTCAAAGGGTCACGCCCCTAGAAAGGGTAGGTCTTTACGTGCCCGGTGGCAAAGCCAGTTACCCATCGTCGGTATTAATGAGCTGTATTCCAGCTCGAATTGCCGGTGTTGAAGAAGTGATAATGGCAGTGCCAGCCCCTGATGGGGAATTAAACCCGATTGTATTGGCTGCCGCTGCTATTGCAGGTGTCGATAAGGTATTTACTATCGGGGGTGCGCAGGCTGTTGCCGCTATGGCTTATGGCACTCAAAGCATACCTAAGGTCGATAAAATTGTAGGCCCTGGTAATATCTATGTTGCCACAGCTAAGCGCATGGTATTTGGTGCGGTAGGCCTAGATATGGTGGCCGGACCAACAGAAATTTTGGTGATCTGTGATGGAAAAACCGATCCAGATTGGATTGCTATGGATCTATTCTCTCAAGCCGAACATGATGAAAACGCACAGTCCATTTTAGTCAGCTGGGATAAATCGCATCTCGATGCGGTTTATCAAAGTATTGCCAAACTTCTTCCTGAAATGGAACGCAGTGATATTATTGCTAAGTCTCTAGCCAATCGAGGAGCATTAATTGAGGTGGCAGACAGAGAAGAAGCGATTATGGTGAGCAACCGAATCGCGCCTGAGCATTTAGAGCTGTCAGTTGATGAGCCTGAATCTTGGTTGTCAGAAATACGTCACGCTGGCGCTATTTTTATGGGTCGCTATACGGCAGAGGCACTTGGAGATTATTCCGCAGGCCCCAGTCATGTATTGCCGACCTCAGCGACAGCCAGATTTTCATCACCTTTGAGCGTGTATGATTTTCAAAAGCGCAGTTCACTTATTTACTGCTCGCCGGAGGGAGCCTCAACCTTAGGCAAAATTGCCTCTGTTCTGGGTAGGGGTGAAGACTTGACGGCGCACGCTAAATCAGCTGAATACCGTATCAAAAAGTAACCCAATAGAGCGATTATTATGAGTAGCTACTGGAGTGATTTTGTTAAAGACCTCGAACCCTACAGTCCGGGTGAACAGCCGCAAATAAACAATATCACCAAGTTAAATACCAATGAGAATCCCTATGGTCCCTCACCAGCAGTTATCAACGCAATTTCAGAGGCGGCCGATGATCGCTTGCGACTCTATCCACCGCCCGAAGCGGAACAGCTAAAAAACACCATTGCTAATTATTTTGATTTATCCGCGGCACAGATTTTTGTTGGCAATGGCTCTGATGAAGTATTGGCCCATGTGTTTAATGGCCTTTTAAGTCATCCTGACAAAGGACCTTTGTTATTCCCTGATATTAGCTATAGTTTCTACCCAGTTTTTTGCCAGCTCTATGGTATAAACTATGAAAAGATACCCTTGGCAGATGATTTTTCGATAAATCTCGATCAGTATCCGTCAAAAAATGGTGGGATTATTTTCCCAAACCCCAATGCGCCAACGGGCTTGTTACTTGGTTTAGATGCAATAGAAAATCTGTTGCAAAAAAATCCCGATACAGTGGTTGTGGTCGATGAAGCCTATATAGATTTTGGCGGTCAAACAGCAGCCTCGCTCATCAACCAATATGATAATTTGTTAGTGGTGCAAACAATGTCTAAATCTCGCTCTCTTGCGGGAATGAGAGTCGGTTATGCCATGGGCTCAGAGCATTTAATTGAGGGACTTAATCGAATTAAAAATAGTTTTAATTCTTACCCCCTGGGTCATTTGCAAATTGCGGCTGCTATTGCTGCTTTTAACGATGAGCAATATTTTAAAAACACGTCACAACAGGTTATTTTCGAGCGCGAACGTGTGGTTGATGAGTTAGAGAGTCTTGGCTTTAAAGTGCTACCTTCCAAGGCTAACTTTATTTTGGCTCAGCACCCTTTAAATGCGGCTGACAAACTTGCGAATAGCTTGAGAGAAAAAGGCATTATTGTGCGTTATTTTGCCAAGCCAAGAATTGATCAATTTTTGAGAATTACCATCGGCACAGCCTCACAAAATAGCCTGCTGATAGAAAGCTTAAAGCAGTTGCTTTAATTTAGACTTGGGCGCTCACCGGCAGTGGCAGTGATAGTGAGGGTCTGATCTTTTCTCATAACAACAAGCTCTACGGGTTTTCCAGGAAAAATATCAGCAATTTGGCTAATACTGCGCTGTCTATCTATCACAGATTGCCCGTTGATTGATATCACAATATCTCCCGGTATTATTCCCGCTTCATAGGTAGGACCGCCCTTAACTGTGGCTGTTACGAGCAAACCAGTCGTTAATTCAATGGCGAGTTTATTGGCTATAGCGTCGTTAATCTCAATAGCCTCTACGCCAAGCCAGCCCCTTATCACGCGACCATAATTTATCAGATGGGTTAAAACCTTTTTAACTTCATCGGCTGGAATGGCAAAACCAATGCCATCGGATTTTTCATTATTTAAAATCGCCGCATTGATGCCCAATAAATTACCATGGGCATCAATAAGCGCGCCACCTGAATTGCCAGGGTTAATATCGGCGTCTGTTTGGATATAGTTTTCCAAATTGTTAAGGTTTAAACCATTTCGTTGAGTGGCGCTAACAATGCCCTGAGTGACAGTTTGTCCCATGCCAAATGGATTGCCAATAGCTAGTACAACATCACCTATTTCGGCTTGATTGGGATTGCCAAATTGAATTTCTTGAAGGTTATCGGCATCAATTTTTAAAACCGCTAAATCTGTTTCCGGATCAGTGCCGACAACCATTGCCGGAAGCTCCCTGCCATCGTAGAGCAGAATAAGGATTTCATCGACAGAGTCGACCACATGAAAGCTAGTAACTATAAACCCTGTTTTATCAATAATTACCCCAGAGCCAAGTGAGCCCTCAATACGATCGGGTTGCTGTTTATACAAGCGTTTAAAAAAGGGATGGCGTGACAGAGGGTGGACGGTGCGTTTTACCTTTGTTTTGGTATAAATATTAACTACCGATGGCGCAGCTTTTTTGACTGCCTGTGCATAGGAGACAGCTCCAGACCAACCATGCGCAGCCAGTTTATCGTCCGATTGAAGGTTTGTGCCGCGAAACTCTGGAAAAATAAATAACAATAATGCAGCAACTACCAGCCCAGTAATGACCGGCAGTTGAAGAAAATCTAGGGTTGCTTTGAAACGTTTATTAGCCGCCATAATAAGTCCTGACAGGTTCGTTCAATAATACATAACACGATGACTATCATAGCTCTATTAATGTGCTATGTCTCACTCATGGTAAAGACTAATTATTCAAAAGCAGCAAAAACCACTATCGCAAAAGATTGGATAATTTTGGATTTGGCTTATCGGCTTTGCGAAAAAGTAAAATCATATGGCCGATTGATTGAATGAGTTGTGCTTTAGATTGTAGGCAAATTTCATCAATCGTAGATTTCTTTGCCTCTCTATCGCCAACAGCTAATTTTACTTTGATCAGCTCGTGATCACCTAAGGCGCGATCTAGTTCTGCTAAAACAGTCTCAGTAAGGCCGTTACCTGCTACGGTGACTACAGGTTTTAGTTGATGCCCAAGAGAGCGTAAATATTTCTTATCCGCAGATGATGTTGTCATAGTACAATACCAAATTATCAATACGGCCTATTTTAGCGAAAATCCGACTATGGCGAAATCAAAAAATCGCACTTGGATCAAACAACATGTAAAAGATCCTTACGTTGTGCAATCTCAGCGGGATGGTTATCGCTCGCGAGCGAGCTACAAATTGCTAGAAATTGTCGAAAAAGCGCGGCTTATAAAACCCGGCATGACTGTAGTGGACTTAGGCTCAGCTCCCGGTGGATGGTCTCAGGTGGCCGCTAAGAAAGTTGGGCACAAGGGTTCAGTCGTTGCGGTTGATATACTACCGATGAATCCAGTGGCCGGCGTGGATTTTATTCAGGGTGATTTTACCGAGGAAGAAATACTGGCTGAATTACTAAAAACTATCGGAAATAAGCCCGTAGACCTTGTAATTTCAGATATGGCCCCCAACTTAACAGGTATGAAGGCAGTAGATCAGCCAGCTGTTGTCTATTTGGCAGAATTAGCAGTTGATTTAGCACAGCAAGTACTCACCATAGACGGCGTTTTTATCGCTAAATTATTTCAAGGTGAGGGATTTGACGAATTTGTGCGTAATACTAGAAAGGTGTTTAATGTGGTAAGCCTTAAAAAGCCAGATGCATCAAGATCAAAATCGCGAGAAGTGTATCTAGTGGCAAAGGGGTTGCAACAAAACTAATGAGGTTGATGGTTTGAACGATTTTTTAAAGAACATATTAATTTGGTTGGTACTGGCAGGTATTTTGATGTCAGTCTTCAACAGTTTTACCCCTAAAGCCGAGGTCAATGATCTCAGTTACTCAGATTTCATTATGGAAGTTCAGAATGAGCGAGTAACTAGTGTGGTTAATAATGGCCTTACCATTGAGGGTGAGAGAACTGATGGCAGTAAATTCTCCACAGTGATACCGCCAGCGATTAAAGACGATGGCCTTATCAAAGATTTGGTAAACCACAATGTTAAAATTGTTGGCGAGCTTCCCGAGTCTCCGAGTGTCTTTTCACAGTTATTTATAGCCGCTTTTCCGATTCTTTTGATCCTTGCAATATTTATGTTCTTTATGCGCCAAATGCAAGGCGGTGGCGGCGGCCGTGGCGGCCCCATGAGTTTTGGCAAAAGCAAAGCTAAGCTATTAACCGGCGATCAGATTAAAACTACGTTTGCCGATGTGGCGGGTGTTGATGAAGCCAAAGAAGATGTGGGTGAGCTGGTAGAATTTTTAAGTGACCCAAGCAAATTCCAGCGTCTTGGTGGTCGAATCCCCAAGGGCGTTTTGATGGTAGGCCCACCTGGTACGGGTAAGACGTTATTAGCCAAGGCTATTGCCGGTGAGGCCAAGGTGCCTTTCTTCTCAATTTCCGGTTCAGATTTTGTGGAAATGTTTGTTGGTGTTGGTGCCTCGCGTGTTCGCGATATGTTTGAGCAGGCTAAGAAGCAAGCGCCATGCATAATCTTTATCGATGAAATTGATGCCGTGGGTCGTCACCGTGGTGGTGGTTATGGCGGTGGTAATGACGAGCGTGAGCAAACTTTAAACCAGTTGCTGGTTGAGATGGACGGTTTTGAAGGCAATGAGGGTGTGATTGTGATTGCTGCAACCAACCGCCCCGATGTATTGGATAAAGCGTTACTGCGTCCCGGGCGTTTTGATCGTCAGGTATATGTTAGCCTTCCAGATATTCGCGGTCGTGAACAAATTCTTAAGGTACATGCGCGAAAAGTGCCATTAGATGAATCAATTGATTTAGGTGTTCTAGCGCGAGGAACGCCAGGGTTCTCTGGTGCTGATTTAGCGAATCTGGTTAACGAAGCCGCGTTATTTTCTGCCCGTGCTAATCGTCGTCTAGTGACTATGGAAGAGTTCGAAAAGGCGCGCGATAAAATTATGATGGGTGCAGAAAGGCGCTCCATGGTGATGTCAGAAAAAGAAAAAATGAATACTGCCTATCATGAGGCAGGTCATGCCATTATCGGTCGATTGGTGCCAGAGCATGATCCAGTTCACAAGGTATCTATTATTCCTCGTGGTCGAGCCCTTGGTGTGACTCAGTATTTACCCGAGGAGGATAAATACAGTTCAAGCCGTCGTCAGCTAATTAGTTCGCTCTGCAGTTTGTTTGGTGGTCGTATAGCTGAGGAAATGATTGGTGGTTTTGATGGCGTGACCACAGGTGCTTCCAATGATATTGAGAGAGCGACTCAGCTCGCCAGAAATATGGTCACCAAATGGGGTCTAACCGAAAAAATGGGTCCAGTACTCTATGGCGAGGATGAGTCACAGGCACCTGGTGGTGGCAATACCCATTATTCGGAGGATACCTCTCGTGAGATAGATCAAGAAGTAAGGGATATTCTCGATAAAGCCTATGCAACGGCAAAAGATCTGCTTGAGGAAAATCGCGATATTCTGGAGGCGATGAAAGATGCGCTAATGGAGTATGAAACTATTGATGCCGATCAGGTTGACGATCTAATGGCACGGCGAAAAGTTCGTCCGCCGCAGCAATGGGAAGATAATGATTCCGGTTCGTCAGGTGGTGCTTCTAGCTCAAAGAAAACTACGACAAAGGGTCCTAAGGTTGGTGATCCTGTAGAAGGTGTATAGTAAGCAATAATAAAAACGCCGAGTCATTTTTTGTGGCTCGGTTTTTTTTGTAAACCCTAAAAATCAAAAATAGCTTAAGACTATGCAACTTAAATGCGGCACTAAAACCCTCGATCTATCTAATCCGGCCATTATGGCGGTACTCAATCTCACGCCTGATTCTTTTTCTGACGGAGGGCAGGTTTTTGCCAATCAGGCAGTAGATAAGACAAAGGTCTTAGCGACAGTTGAGGCTATGATTAATCAGGGTGCCGACATTATTGATTTAGGGGGTGAATCCACACGTCCCGGCGCCGAACCTGTTTCGGTACAGCAAGAACTTGATCGTGTGATTCCCGCACTAGAAATACTTTCGGCAAACTTTGATAGTATTTTTTCCGTTGATACTAGTACTCCAGAGGTAATGCAACAAGCGGCGCAGTCGGGCGCGCATCTTATAAATGATGTTAGAGCGTTGCAGAGACCGAAAGCCTTAGAGGTTGCATCTCGATTGGATTTGCCTGTGTGTTTAATGCATATGCAAAATCAACCAAAAACCATGCAGCATCAGCCAGACTATCAGGATGTTGTTGCTGAAGTTACTGAATTTCTTCAGCAACGAAAATTACAGTGTATCAGCGCTGGGATAAAGTCAGAGCAAATACTTTTAGATCCGGGTTTTGGCTTTGGTAAAACTCTTGAACACAATTTAGCACTATTTGCAGCATTACCTGAACTGGCTGCGCACAAACATCCTATAGTGGTAGGTGTATCGCGCAAGTCGATGATTGGGAAAATAACAAATGCAGAAGTGAATGATAGATTGGTTGGAAGTGTTACAATGGCGGTTTTAGCAGCACAAAAAATTTATCGGGCGGGCGGATCAATGATTATTCGCGTTCATGATGTCAAAGAAACAAAGCAAGCTATGCAAATTTGGCAAGCAACTAGACAAATATAAGGTTTTGATAACCAATGAGTCGTAAATATTTTGGTACAGATGGTATTCGTGGCAGGGTCGGCGAACACCCAATAACCGCAGATTTTATTCTTAAACTAGGCTGGGCGGCAGGTAAGGTACTTACCAAGCATGCTGATGGCAAAAAAAATCGGGTTATTATTGGTAAGGACACAAGAGTCTCCGGCTATATGTTTGAATCTGCGCTAGAAGCAGGTCTTATTGCCGCAGGTGTTGATGTGGATTTACTTGGACCTATGCCAACCCCAGCGATCGCCTACTTAACCAGAACATTTCGCGCGGCAGCAGGTATCGTAATTAGTGCCTCTCACAATCCGGTGGAAGATAATGGTATTAAATTCTTCGCTGCTGATGGATTTAAATTACCGGATGAGGTCGAGCTTGAAATAGAAGCCTTGATTGATCAGCCGCTGGTGACCAATAGTTCAGATAGTTTAGGTAAGGCACGACGTATCAATGATGCATCGGGTCGTTATGTCGAATTTTGTAAAGGAACACTCCCCCTAGGCTTCAATCTTGCTGGTGTAAAAGTTGCGCTTGATTGTGCCAATGGAGCAACCTACAACACAGCTCCGCGGGTATTTAAAGAATTAGGAGCTACTGTTGTTACCATCGGTAATGCGCCCGATGGCTTTAACATTAATCGCGAATGCGGTTCTACGCATATGCAGGCATTGCAACAGGTGGTTGTGCAAGAGCAGGCTGATGTTGGTATCGCCTTAGATGGTGATGGCGATCGCGTTTTATTTGTCGATGCTGCGGGTGAGATAATGGATGGCGATGAGCTGTTGTATGTTATTGCTCAGCATCGTCATAGTCGTAATGACTGTGATGGGGTTGTGGGTACTCAAATGAGTAATTTGGGTCTAGAGCTAGCGCTAAAACAAATGAATATTCCATTTGTACGCACCAAGGTGGGTGATCGCTACGTAGTTGAAGCATTAAAAGCCAACGATTGGCTGTTAGGCGGTGAGAGTTCTGGGCATATACTCTGTGGTGAGCTCAATACCACTGGTGACGGCATTGTTTCAGCGCTGCAGGTTATGTTGGCAATGTATGATAGCGGCAAGTCGCTGGCTGAGCTAAAAACTGGCATGACTAAATTTCCACAGACTATGATTAATGTAAAGCTCCCTAAAAAGGTTGATATCAGTGATAATGCTGAAGTCAATCGGGTGGTAGAGGGTGCTGAAAAGCAGTTGGATGGTCGCGGCCGAGTTTTGCTTCGCCCGTCTGGTACAGAGCCGGTTATTCGCGTTATGGTTGAAGGTGAAGACTCTGAATTAGTGAATAATTTAGTTAATCAAATAGCCGATGTAGTAAAGCAACAGGTTAATTAACGACTATAACTTGGTTTGTTGGTTGTATATTGGCTACTAGTCGGGTAGCATTCGCACCCGTTTGGGAAAACCCCTCTAAAGAGGAGAGCTGAGGATGGCAAAGCCGCTATTGGCGGGCAATTGGAAAATGCACGGTACAGCAAAGTCGGCGGCTGAATTAGCTGGCCAACTTGCTGGTTACGCGGGTGAGAAGCCAGAGATTATAGTCTTCCCATCATTTGTGAGTATTCCAGCCGTGGTTGACGCATTGTCGGAGCATAAGGATATTGCGATTGGAGCACAGAATGTCAGTCATTATTCAGAGGGTGCATATACCGGAGAAATATCCGGAAAAATGCTCACTGGAATAGGCTGCAGTCATGTACTGGTAGGCCATTCTGAGAGACGAACAAACAATGCTGAGAGTAATACGCTGGTTGCTGAAAAATTTGCTGCAGCACAGCAGTGTGGATTAATACCCATTCTTTGCGTAGGTGAGACCCTTCAGCAAAGGCATGACGGTATACAGTTGCAGGTGATAGAAGCACAGATCACCGCAGTGATTGAAAAAGTAGGTTTACATAATCTGTGTAATGCAATCATTGCCTATGAGCCAGTTTGGGCAGTGGGCACAGGAGAAACAGCAACGCCAGAGCAGGCTCAACAAGTACATGGTTTTATTAGAGCTGAATTAGGTGAGCACGGTAAAGATACGCAGCTTTTATATGGCGGCAGTATCAATGCAGACAATGCAGCATCGTTATTTTCCCAACCAGATATAGATGGTGGTCTGGTGGGTGGGGCCTCCTTAGAGGCGGAACATTTTATGAAAATTGCACAACAATTAATCGAGCGAAAGTAATGGAACAGTTTATTTTAATTTTTCA
>JBMZFJ010000010.1:0-43534 GCA_049615345.1 Porticoccaceae bacterium
AGAGCCATCCTCTCTGTACAGAGCTCTAAATCAGGTGGCTTGCCACCAACCAATGCATATTGAGGAGCAAAAAAATGTCAAATAAGATGCCCATTATCGCTGCTATAGAAGCAGAACAGATGGAGAAAAAAATCCCTGAGTTTGGCCCAGGTGATACAGTTTCAGTAAAGGTTAAGGTTAAAGAGGGAAACCGCGAACGTCTTCAGGCTTTTGAAGGTGTTGTTCTAGCTAAGCGCAACCGTCAACTCAACTCAGCCTTTACAGTCAGAAAGATTTCTAATGGTATTGGAGTTGAGCGTACTTTCCAAACCTACAGTCCGTTAGTTGATAGTATTGAGGTTAAGCGCCGCGGTGCGGTTCGACGCGCTAAGCTTTACTATCTTCGTGACCGTTCAGGAAGATCAGCAAGAATTAAAGAAAAGCTGGCAAAATAGCAATTTAAAAAGGCGACCCAAAGGGTCGCCTTTTTTTTGCTTAGTATTCTTCAGCAAATATAAAGGATTAAGTCTATTATTAACTCAGCGTAATCTATTTAGTGGCGATTAAATAGGTTGGCTCACACCCCCTATTTTAAGATGATGACTGAGGAGCATGGATGTTTTATACTAATTTATATAGCTATTTAACGGGTCGAATTAGCCAAGTCGATTGTATTTACTTTTTATATCTCAGGTATGGTGTTCTTAAATGCATATTCTTATAGTAGATGACCATGCTTTTGTCTGTGAGGGCTTAAAGGCAACATTAATTGACACACTGGACGATATTCAGGTTACAACTACTGAGCGAGGAGAGGAAGTTCTTTCTATTCTTTCTCAAAATGAAATAGATCTAATTATCTTAGATCTATTTATGCCTGGTGGCTATGGTGGTTTTGGACTTATTGGGTTGCTTCATGAGCGTCACCCTTGCTTGCCGATAATTGTTTTATCAGCATCTGAAAACTCTGTACACATTAGGAAATGTTTAGATTTGGGGGTAACCGGTTTTGTAACGAAGTCGGCGCCTAAAGAGTCACTGTTTGAAGCTATTTCCAAAGCTTTAGACGGTGAGCGATATGTGCCTAAGTATTTAATTGAAGCTCTGCCAGATGTTGCTAGAGTGATAGATGAAGTTGATACTGGTGTAAATGTTGAAATTATTGCCGAATTAATTACAGACCGACAATTTGATATCTTAAGTTGTATTAGTCGAGGGCATTCAAACAAACAAATAGCTCGAGGTTTGGGGTTATCAGAAAATACCGTTAAAGTGCATGTCAGTGCCATGCTAAAGTCATTGGGTCTCAGTAATCGAACCCAAGCAGGTATTTTGGGGCAAAAATTAGGACTTGCAGAATCAGTGGATGTCGAGTCTGAAAGTTAAACAATAAAAATATTATTAAGCCATTTTATGTTGGCTATATTTTGGGATGTAAATCAATGCTTAATTGGCATATAAAAGTTTTTTTTGGGTTAGGGCTATCATTGGCTCTTTCTAGTTATGCGCTCTCAGAGGATGGGGTAATCACCGAAGATGATTTGTTTGCTGAAATTGATTACATCTCTGGTGTAACGCACTTAAAGCAGGATCTTCAGCAGGTGCCGGCAGCGGTAACAATTATTGATCGCAGAACCATTGAATCATCCACAGCAGTTGATCTGGTTGATTTATTTCGCCTTGTACCGGGCTTTCAAGTTTATTTTGATCACGCTAACAAGCCGGGCGTAACCTATCATGCACCAGGCGGAGAATATTCTCGCCGCTTAGAAGTGAAAATCGATGGGCGCTCGGTTTATGAGCCTCTATTGTCCTCAGTGGAGTGGAATACACTTGGGCTTGAGCTCGATGATATCGAGTATATTGAAGTGGTTCGTGGGTCAAATGCATCAGCTGATGGTAGTAATGCTTTTCTTGCTTCAATTAACATAATTACTCGCTCCCCCTTAGTAAATTTAGGGACTGAGTACAGTGTAAATTATGGAGCTCAAGGTTTAAAACGCGGCACAATTTCGCATTCATCTCAGTTGGGACAGTTAGCCTCAAGAGCAACGATAAAAAGCAGTGAAAATGACGGATTTGATGGTATTGATGACGCCGCGGACACTCTGACTATTAGATATCAGGGGTTATGGACGCCAACATTTAAGGATAGTTTTAATTTTCAATTAGGCTACGGTGAAACTGACACAACAGTTGGGCCAAGTAGTTACTATGAGCGCCGATGGGAAAACAACTACCAACATATTTCATGGAAAAGAGTGAACAATAACTGGAGTGATATTGAACTATCCGTTTATCATAATTCCATTGATTTTGTGGATAAAGATCAGTCAATTACCGTGGGGGATGTACTTGCTTATTGGGGAGATTTTGGAAATGGATCGGCAGCTAAAGATGCAGTTTTATCTGCTGAGGTTCAAGCAATATTGATGGCTGAACCCGATAAATCAAAATACATTGTTAAGCCAAGCTATGCTCACTTTTCTGATCGTTGGGATGCTGAATTAAGAACCAATATTTACCGATCTGATGAATTTAGAATGAATTTTGGTCTTGCTTCAAGGCATGATAGTTTGAGTAGCGAGTTATTTTTGAATAGCAAGGGTAAGGTTTCTGAAAAATCCAATAGACTGTATGGTAATCTTGAGTGGACTGCCAGTGACAATTTAGTATTAAATTATGGACAGGTCTTGGAAAAAAGAAAGAATAAATCCAGTACCAATTCCTACCGAATAGCGGCAAATTATGCGTTGTCAAATCAACATATTTTGCGTTTTGCGTCGAGTCAAAGTTACAGGCAACCAACCTTACTAGAAGCCAATCAAAATTCAGCCTATACCTATGAGGATATTATTTTAAATACGCCTGTTCGATCGGATCTGAATATTAAAAAAGAACGATTAATAAGCCGAGAAATAGGTTACTTGGGTTCCTTTCCGGATAAAAATATTAGTGTTGATGTCAGGATGTTTGAAGAGCATCTCAATGATCTAATTGGTGAGCGAAGAGAACCCTATATTGGCGAGACGCAAGATAAGATCAATATAATCGATAATGTTGAAAATATTGATATACGTGGACTTGAGTGGCAATTGCAATACAAACCATCAAATAGCCTTATGATCAGCTTGAATCAAAGCTATATAAATGTTGATGGAGAGAGTTGGTATCGTTCTTACACTTTTAATGATGATATTGCTACGCCTGATGTTGATGAAATTTTGCCTCTTGAGGATATGGTACCCAAGCGAATGAGCAACCTTTTGATAAGCTACAAAACACATAATGGTGTTCAACTTAGCGCTTCTCATCATTACCAATCTGGCTACAAGCCAGAAGTTGGTTATTCTTCAGAGCTTTCTGGGTATACGCGACTTGATCTCAAAGCTTCTAAGCGATGGATTTGTGGTAATGATTGGCTGGAATTGTCGCTAGCTGTGCAAAATGCCGGTAGCGATTATTCCGAGCATCATACATTTAATAATTTTGAGAGTAAATTTGTCCTTGGTTTTAAAATGGGTTCTAACTAGTTTTTATGTCATTGTAGGCTGACTTATTAACGAGGTATTGAGTTGTTGATTTTAACAGATAAGATTAAAAGCAGATTTTCTAGTATGCTGGGGAAAGCATTATTTTTCCCTCATGCAATAATGCTTTTTGTCTTTTTATTTGCCTCGAATAATTCATATTCAAATAAATTTGAGCATGCTTTATTCATTTTGAGTAAAGATAGGCCTGATTATAGGCAAGTAGTAAATCTAATTACTGCGGATTGGGCTAAGTCAAAAAAATACGGCTATACAGTATTAATCCAGGATCAGAAAACTGAAGTTGATCAGCGTCTTAAAAGCACAGATATCATTGTTACTCTGGGAACAGACGCCGCTAATAGTGTTTTATCGAAAAAATTATCTCAACCGATTATTAATACCCTGATTACACAGAGTGCTTTTGATTCATTAGCGGTGAAATATTTCGGTGATGTAAACAAGGCAATAGCATCTGGCATAAACCCAATTATCCTTGATCAGCCGTTTGAGCGGCGTTTAAATTTAGCGAGTCGGCTATTAAAAAATATAGCTGATGTTGGGATTATGATGGGGCCTTCTGCGGCAAATAAATTTAGCCTCTATACTGATTCTATTAATCAAAGAAATTTGAAGCCACAAATGTTATTAATCGATCCAGACGAAAATCCGATTAGACAGCTTGATCCAGTCGTCAAAGCCAGTGATGTTTTTATCCCTATAGCTGATAGTCACCTTATTAACGTCACTACAGCCAAATGGATTCTACAGTTAGCCTATAGACATAGGGTTCCTGTTATAGGTTACTCCTCCAATTATGTTGCGGCTGGTGCATTGGCGTCGGTCTATTCCTCTCCAGAAGACGTTGCTAAACAGTCTATTGAATTAATAGACGCTGTGCTGACTAAGGATCATATTCATCAGGTACATGTACCAAAATATTGTACGATTAAATTTAATGAAACTGTGGCTTGGCATCTCAATTTAATCATTCCAGTTGAACTAGAAAAAAATACTGGGCCTTGTGACCTATGAGGTATTTTCCAAACCTCAATAGTATTTCATCAAGACTTCTAGTGACCGGCTTAATACCTTTAAGCTTACTGAGTATGCTAATGGCCTATTATTTTATCTCGCATCAAAGGGCAGAAATGCTAGGTAATCTTCTTGAAACCGGAAATATAGCCGTTAGGCAAGTGTCACAAAATACTGCCTTTGCACTTTATTCCGGAGATCGTCAAAGCCTAGATTCTTTAAGTTATTCAACATTAGAAACACCCTCTGTCGCTGGTATTATGTTTTTTAGCTATACCGATCAAGAGCCAATAATTATTGGCGATATAACAGTGGAAAAAATACCCGAAAATTTTGAGCGTGCAGAGCCTTTTGAATTTGATGGGAATTGGTATTTTTTCGCTGAAATACTGTCTGAACGCACACCAATTATGGATTATGAGGATTCAGGCCAATATGAACCGGAAAAAATTGGTTGGGTATTGGTTTCTCTCAGTGATCAATTGATGAGAGAAAAGGAGCTTAGTTTCTTTTTGACAGCAGCCACGGTTGTCTCATTTAGTCTGTTATTGGCTTTTTGGCTATCTATTCGCATCAGTCGAACGGTATCCGATCCCCTAGAGGAATTAACAGCTGTAGTGGCTAAAATGGAGTCTGGAGATTTGAATGGCGTTGCCCCTGAAGATGGGATTACTGAATTGGCACAATTATCTCGAGGTATTAACGGCTTAGCGACCAGTGTTCGAGAATCTAATCAATTGATGCAGAGTGAGATTAATCGAGCGACTAGCGAACTTAAAGTTGCTCTGTTAAAACTAGAGGAAGCCATGCGCGCTAAGGATCAATTCTTGGCAAGAATGAGTCACGAGTTAAGAACACCATTAACCGCGGTTTTAGGTTTCTCTAATATGTTATCTACAGAGGAAAGTGAGAATAAGCGTGAAGAACAGTTAAGAGTTATCCAGCGATGTTCAACAGTGTTATTGACCATGATTGATGATGTTCTTGATTTTTCTCGAGCTGAGCAAGGTGGCTTTAGCTTTAATTATAGTATCTTTGCTTTGGATAGATTTATTGAGGATTTGACCGCCTTATTTAGTTTGCAATCCAAGGAAAAGGGACTGAAATTTAATATAACGCTTCATGATCAAGTACCAACAACCATTTACAGCGATCCGGTTCGTTTAGCCCAGATAATTACTAATTTAGTCAATAATGCTATCAAGTTTACTGAATCGGGATCTGTGGATTTACATCTAAGCACAGTGGATGGCGATGAGCATCATGACCACTTGAAATTTGTTATTACTGATACTGGTAAAGGCATAGTTAAAGAAAAAATTCCGACATTATTTGAGCCGTTTACTCAAGAAGATACCTCTATTAATCGTCAATATGGTGGCAGTGGTTTGGGTTTATCGATTGCAAAGCGACTGGTGAATGCAATGAATGGAGAAATAATAATTAATAGCGAGGTTAATGTTGGTACTGAAGTCATATTTACCTGTGTGTTGGATAAAAAAAATAATATTTCTAAAACCGTAAACTCAGCGCGCTCGGCTGAAATGGCTACAGGCAATGATGACATTCTTTCTGGTATCTCTATTTTATTGGCAGAAGATAATGAGTTTAATCAGAAATTTATGCTGAAATTATTAGAGCGTCATGGGGCTGTTTGCGCGATAGCCAATAATGGTCAAGAGACTATTGAGATGGTCGAAGTTGGGAGCTATGACGTAATTCTGATGGATCTTCATATGCCAATTATTAATGGCATTGAGGCGACTAAGATCATTGTAGAGCGAAACCAAAATTACTTGCCAATTATTGGGCTAACAGCTGATATAACCGAATCAGAGCAAAATAAGTTACTTTCAGCTGGCGCCCAAAGCATCCAGCTTAAGCCAGTGGATGAAGAGCAGCTGGTTAACTGCATTCTAGAATCTGTTGGCATACAACCGCAAACGGGTAAATTTTCTAATGCAGGTATGCTCGCATCTGTTTTACCTGTGGAAGAGTTGAAACAAGCAATTAATAAAAATCTGGATAGTTTAGAGAGTTGTCTGCATGCTGATGAGAAAATGCAAATTAGACCCCTTATACATGATTTGTTGGGTTTTTGTGGCTTATACGGTATGACTGGATTGAGAGATATAGTGCTTGAGTTAAAGTCCTCCTACGCTGTTTTAGATAATGCAAAAAATCTTCAACAGGTAAAACATATTCGGCAATACGTCAAAGAATCTTCAATGTTTAACTAGTTTTTATCTCGCGCAGAAGTGATTAGTTACTATGTATTAGTGCGACAGTGTAATTACAATAGGGTCAATTTTAATCTACATTTAACAGTACAAGATCGACTGTCCAAGTAGGAAGCATTTAAATGGATTTACATTGGTTCCAAGCATAAACCCATACACCATTGTTAAGTCTCTGTAGTTTCATCCTTTCGGTCAAAATTTGTTCGGTGGATGTATTGGGCTGTTGTTTCATGGTAGTCAACATTTAAGGCGACAGGGTAGTTGCTATGTACCATAGACGGTACAGGTTGGTCTTGTTATTTACTCCCTCTTTAAACCTCGCTCCCGCGAGGTTTTTTTTATTCTACTGAAAACAAGTTATCAAAAGGAAAAAGAAATTCTTTTCTCTGACAACTATTAGACATAGACTGTTAAAAATTTCACAAAGTGTGTTTATGAAAAAAGAAAAGCCAGTAAAAGATAGCTTTGCAGATCGCGAGGCATCCAAATATAAAAATCCAATTCCAAGTCGAGAATTTATTCTTGATTATTTGGAGCACAGTGTAGGGCCTTTAACCCATGAGGCCGTTTGTGAAAATTTAAGTCTTTCTGATCCCGAGCAAGTTGAAGCCATGCGACGCAGACTAATGGCAATGGAAAGAGATGGCCAGTTAGCGAGAAATCGTCGTGGCGGTTATGGCACCTTAGAAAAGCTTAATTTAGTTAAGGGTAGAGTGATAGGGCATTCTGAGGGATTTGGTTTCGTCTCACCGCTCACTGGCGACGGTGAAGATATCTTTTTATCTAGCGCTCAAATGCGCCGTGTATTTGATGGCGATATTGTATTAGTAAGAATTGCTGGCTGGGATAGACGTGGCCGCCCCGAGGGTTCATTGGTCGATATTGTTGAGCGCGCAACACAACAATTAGTAGGACGATATTTCCGCGAGAGTGGAATTAATTTTGTTAGACCAGATAATCCACGCATCAGTCAGGATATTCTTATTTCTGGTGATCGGCCCTGTCCAGCTAGCCCAGGTCAAATTGTGGTGGTAGATATCTTAGAGCCGCCAACGCGCAATAATTTACCGGTGGGATTCGTTTCTGAGGTGCTGGGAGAGTATTTAGACCCTGGTATTGAAATTGAAATGGCCATTCGCAACTATGGTATACCCTTTGAATGGTCTGATGAGATTAATCAAGAAACCGCTGAAATCCCCTCTGAGATTAGCTACGGTGATTCAAGAGTTGATATACGATCTATTCCATTAATTACTATTGACGGCGAAGATGCTCGTGATTTTGATGATGCGGTTTTTTGTCAGCCTATGCCCAAAGGGGGTTGGCAACTGATGGTTGCCATTGCTGATGTATCTCATTATGTGACGGTGGGTTCAGAATTAGATAAAGAGGCATTTTCTCGTGGAAATTCTGTTTATTTCCCCAGTCACGTGGTGCCAATGCTGCCGGAAAAATTATCCAATGGTCTATGTTCGCTCAACCCCGCTGAAGACCGTTTTTGCATGGTGTGTGAGATGCAGATCAGCGAGCAGGGTGATATCACTGGTTATGAGTTTTATGAAGGGATAATGCATTCTCATGCGCGTATGACCTATACCCAGGTTGCACAGATGATAGCTGATCAAGATGAAAACGAACCGTCAGCGGTGCGCGAGCAGTTTTCTTCGTTGTTACCTCAAGTGGACGCACTTAAAAATCTATCTCAACGATTACAAAAATGTCGAAATCAACGTGGTGCCATAGATTTTGATACTCAGGAAACACGCATTCTTTTTGATAGTAAGCGTAAAATTAGTCAAATTATTCCAGTAGATCGAACCGATGCCCACCGTTTAATTGAAGAATGCATGCTGTGCGCTAACCTCTGTGCGGCGGAATTTTTAGAAAAGTGTAAATTACCGGCACTTTACCGTGTGCATGAGGGGCCCAGTGAAGAGCGTTTAGTCTCTGTGAGAGATTTCTTGGGCGAGCTTGGTATTGGTCTTGGTGGCGGTGATGATCCGCAACCTATGCACTATCGCCAAGTACTCAACGGCGTTAAACATCGCGATGACGCACAAATTATTCAATCGGTTTTATTGCGCTCGATGAGTCAGGCTGTCTATCAGTGCGAAAACTTGGGTCATTTTGGTTTGGCATTTGATGCTTATACTCATTTTACCTCGCCGATTCGTCGCTATTCTGATCTATTGGTGCATCGGGCAATACGTAGTTTGATTAAAAGTGGCAAAAAATCACAGCATATTAGACGCCCTGAAAAACAATCAAATATCGACAAGTCAGTCTATTATCCCTACGAGCTTTCGTCTCTTGATGAAGTGGGGCAGCACCTGTCAGTCACTGAGCGTCGCGCCGATGAGGCAACACGGGATGTAGTTAACTGGCTTAAATGTGAATTTCTATTGGATCGAGTTTCCGAGGAATATACGGGTGTGGTCAACGCAGTGACAGGTTTTGGTTTATTTGTGATGCTAGATGAGCTAATGGTTGAGGGGCTAATCCATGTGACTGGATTGCCAAAAGATTATTATCATCATGAAGCCTCTCAGCATAGGATGGTGGGTGAGCGAACCGGCAGAACCTTTAGGTTGGGTCAAAAGGTCAAAGTTAAGGTGGTTCGGGTTAATTTAGAAGAAAGAAAAATTGATTTTGAGCTAATCGATAAGGGTTCTAATCAGTCACAGACAGCAAAGCCAAGCGTTTCGCTTAAACGTTCAGAGGACAGGTTTGAAAAGCCGAAAAGTAAAAAAAATAGAACTAAAAGCTCTCGAGGGAAAAATACCTCTGCTAAGCGTGGCAAAAAAAAATCTAAGGCGGGTAATTCGAGCTCAAAAAGCAAGCGTAAAGCTAAGCGTTAACTTTTAGAGTTGATATGTTTGGGGATTAGCTCGTTGAGCAGGTCGCCAATATAATCGATAAACACTGTGCCTATTTCTTCATTATAGAAATTAGAATCACTGTGTCCCAAGGCGAGGACGCCAAAGGTATTTGTTGTTTTAAGTGGTAAAGCGATAACCGATCCAATATTTTCAGCCTGCTGGCCAAACAGTAGGGCAACCTCTTTGTCTGGTCTGACGCCACATATGGCTTTTTTGGCCGCTACCATAGCGCCAATATGTGCTTCAGCATCACTTTTTGAAACTAAATTAGCCGCTGTTTTACTACTTATTTCGCCATTATCTATTAGTGTTAGGCTAAAAAACTCTGTAGAAAAGTCACTCTTTAAGCTGACATTAAGGGCTTTTACTAGGCTATTTAAATCATTGGCTTTTATCAAATTTAAAACCAGTCGATTGGTTTTTTCCATCAGCTCGGCATTTTCTTTTGCCGTACTCAGAATTTGCTCAATTTGGGTGCTCAATTCTTTGTTGTGCTCGCGAATCAGGCTAACTTGACGCTCAACTAGCGATATCGCTTTACCACTGTCGTGAGTGATATTAATTGCTTCAAAAATATCGGGGTTTTGTTGGAAAAAGTCTGGATTCTGACTAAGATAATCTCGAACCAATTGCTCTTCAGTAAGCGGCTTTTTTTTGCCTGTCATAACTTTATTTTTCCATGAAAAACGGTTTCTGCAGGGCCTGTCATTAGGATAGGTTGATTATCGCCTAGCCACTCTACACTGAGTGAGCCACCAAGCAGCTCTAATTTTACTGAGGTATCTACTAAGTTCTGCTGAATAGCCGCGACAGCTGCTGCACAGGCGCCTGATCCGCAGGCTTGAGTTTCGCCCACGCCACGTTCATAAACACGCAGTTTGATATTGTGGCGATCAATTATTTGCATAAACCCGACATTGACGCTTTCTGGAAAATGGCTATGCGCTTGAATTAAGGGACCGATTTCATTGACCGCTGCGTTGTTGATGTCGTCGACCCTAAGGACTGCATGGGGATTGCCTACCGAGAGTACGGAAATTTCATAGGTCTGAGTATCTATTTTTATACTATAGGTTTTTTGTTGTTGCTCCGCCACAAATGGAATAGCTTCCGGCGTAAAAGTGGGCTCACCCATATTAGCTGTAACCAGATTTTTAGCCTTTGTAGTCACTTCCATAACCCGATTTTTGGTTTGAAGAAGCACTGTTTTTTTACCAGAAAGTTGCTGATCGGCAATATAGCGGCCCATACAGCGAGCACCATTGCCACATTGCTCAACTTCGCTACCATCACAGTTAAAAATTCGATAGTTAAAATCGATATTTTTATCACTTGGTGGCTCGATCAGCAACACTTGGTCGCAACCAATACCCAGATTACGGTCTGCGAGTTTTTTGATGTGATTCGTCGTCAGATTCACATGTTGCCGAACAGCATCAATAACTACAAAATCATTGCCAAGACCGTGCATTTTGGTAAATTTTATCAGCATTTTAACGAGCTCCGTTATTGCTCTTTGATCAGCTGTTCACCTCTAACGAGGTCTTCGATAGATTCCCGTGCTCTTATGAGATGTGTCATGTTGCCATCAATCATCACCTCAGCCACTCGCGGGCGACTGTTGTAATTTGAGCTCATAGTGAAACCATAGGCTCCGGCAGAGGATAGATACAGATAATCACCCTCAGTGATAGCTAGTGTCCTATCTTTGGCCAGAAAATCACCCGTTTCACAGACAGGGCCAACCACATCGTAATCAGCTTCTTCATTATCGCTAATCACTTCAACTGCATTAATATCCATCCATGCGTCATATAGGGCAGGGCGCAACATATCATTCATCGCCGCATCGACTATAGCGAAATTCTTATCGCCATTTTTCTTAATCACCTGAACTTGAGTGAGGAGAATGCCGGCATTGGCGGTAATTGAGCGACCAGGCTCCATAACAAGAGTTTCACTGCGGTCTTTGAGTAATGGTTCAAGCGCTTGCATATAGCTAGCCAGTGTAGGCACGGTTTCATTTTGATAGCGCACGCCTAATCCGCCACCGATATCGATATGTTTGAGCTTGATACCAAGCTCCGCCAAGCTGTCGACCAGTACTAAAAGGTGCTGCATAGCCTCGATGAAGGGTGTTATATCGGTCAACTGAGAGCCGATATGACAGTCAACCCCAACCACAGAGATATTTTCCATCTTAGCGGCTTGTTGATAGACCTCTTTGGCGCGGCTGATATCGATACCAAACTTATTTTCTTTAAGACCGGTTGAAATATAGGGGTGAGTCTTAGCATCTACATCAGGGTTAACTCGCAAGGAAACGGGGGCTAACTGATTGGTTTCTGCCGCTGTTTCATTTAATAGTCTAAGTTCTGATTCGGACTCGACATTAAAACAGTGAATACCTACTTCGAGAGCGCGGCGCATCTCTTCTGCAGTTTTAGCAACCCCAGAGTAGACAACCTTTGTCGGATCGCCGCCCGCCATTAATACGCGTTCAAGTTCGCCCACAGAAACAATATCGAAGCCTGCACCTAACTTTGCCAGTGTCTGTAGTACGGCAATATTTGAATTTGATTTTACCGCATAACAGATAAGGTGATCGCGCGACCCCATTGCTTGTTGATAGTCTAGAAAGTTTTCGCTGATAGCCTTTTTACTGTAGGCATAGCAGGGACTACCGTACTGCTGAACAATAGTGTGCAATGGCACATCTTCCATTATTCGTTGGTTGTTATTAATTGAAACTGAACTATGCATGCTGGCTAGTAATCCCTTTCTTGCGTCGTTGTTGTTTCCTCAGGTAAATATAGATCACCTGTATTGCCGCAGCTAAGAACGCTACAAAATAAAAATACAGATAAAATTAGGTTAAGTCTTCGAGACATATTCTGTTACCTTGGAAAAAACGGTAGTATAGCGGTAGTGATGGATTACACTCAAACAATTATCACTGTCACCCAATAACAGGTACCCAAACCATGACCGAAGCCCAGTTTAATCAACTAGTTGACGACCTTATGTTTTCTATTGAAGAAAGTATCGATGATAGCGGTGCTGATCTCGATTATGAGAACACCGCCGGTATGTTAACTATTACTTGTGAGGCTAATGGTTCGCAAATTATCCTATCACGTCAGCCAGCGCTGGGTGAAATATGGTTGGCGGCTCGATCGGGTGGTTTTCATTTTAAATTAGACGATACTACCTGGAAAAATACTGTGAGCGGCGAGCCGCTCATCAATATGTTGACAAACGCCTGCTTGGAGCAATCAGGCGAGCGGGTTAATTTCGACTTTTAACCAGTTTAAGCGCACGATCTGCCGCTGCTTTGACCTGTTCTGGGGCGGTGCCACCTTGGTGATTACGAGCGGCAACTGAACCTTCAAGGGTTAGAACCTCGAACACGTCCTGATCAATAAGACTTGAGAACTTCTGTAGCTCTTCAAGACTCATTTCGGATAAATCTTTGCTGTTTTCAATGCCATAGGCAACTGCATTGCCGACAACTTCATGGGAATCTCTAAAGGGGGTGCCTTTACACACCAAATAGTCAGCCAAGTCGGTCGCAGTCGAAAACCCTCTGCGCGCAGCTTCGTACATAGAGTCACGATTGGCCTGTATGGCGGGGATCATATCGCCGAAGGCACGCAGGCAGTCTTGCACTGTATCCACAGCATCAAATAAGGGTTCTTTGTCTTCTTGGTTGTCTTTGTTGTATGCCAATGGTTGTGACTTCATTAGGGTTAGCAGTGAAATTAGCTGACCCGTAACTCGTCCAGTTTTGCCGCGAACTAATTCAGGTACATCAGGATTTTTCTTTTGCGGCATGATTGAGGAGCCTGTGCAAAAGCGGTCGGGTAAATCGATAAACTGGAATTGTGCCGAGGCCCATAAGATTAATTCTTCGGAAATACGCGAAAAATGCGTCATCATAATGCTAGCAAAGGCGCAGAACTCAATGGCAAAGTCGCGATCACTGACCGAGTCTAATGAGTTTTCTGAAGCTTTGCTAAAGCCAAGCTCCGATGCAGTAAAGTCACGATCAATGGGGTAGCTAGTTCCAGCAAGCGCAGCTGAGCCCAAGGGGCTTTGATTGAGTCTTTTTCTGCAGTCACAAAGACGTTCGTAGTCTCTTTGGATCATCTCATTCCATGCTAAAAGATGATGGCCGAAAGTCACTGGTTGAGCCGTTTGTAAATGAGTAAAGCCGGGCATTATGGTTGATGCTTCGCTTTTAGCGAGGGCAATAATATTTTGTTGTAGCTGGCTAATTTGCGGTTTGATGGTATCAATTTGATCGCGCAACCAAAGGCGAATATCGGTAGCTACCTGATCATTTCTAGAGCGTCCGGTATGAAGCTTTTTACCAACAATCCCAATGCGCTCGGTTAGTGCGGCTTCAATATTCATATGAACATCTTCAAGGACTTGCGACCATGCAAATTTTCCCTGGTTGATTTCATCGCTAATCTGAGCCAGACCATCAATAATTTGCTCGAGTTCATCAGCGGTCAGAACACCGACCTTAGTAAGCATCTTTGCATGAGCAATAGAACCTTGAATATCCTGCATAGCAAGGCGCTGATCAAAGTCAACGGATGCCGTAAAGCGTGCGACAAAAGCATCTACAGGTTCATTGAAGCGACCGCCCCAAGAGGCATTGGTTGCAGAATTGTCCAGCTGTTCAGTTTTGTTTTTGTTAGATTTGCTCATTGACCCTATTGCCCAATCGTTAATAATTTTTTCGATTATAGCTAATACTGATGCATAGGGGGTAGAAGTTAGGCTTATAGATACGATTATTTTAATAAACAGCAGTTTTAGGGCGGATTACTCTGACAAATAGCCATAAATTGATGATAATAGGCACTAATAATTTATCTCAGGTTAAAACTGTGACTCATAAATTGCGTATAGCGACCAGAAAAAGCCCTCTTGCTTTATGGCAGGCAGAATATGTAAAGCGTCAATTAACGTTGCATCATCCTGATTTACAGGTTGAGTTAGTGGCCATGAGTACTCGCGGTGATAAATTGCTCGATGCGCCATTGGCTAAAGTAGGCGGCAAAGGCTTGTTTGTCAAAGAGCTAGAAGTCGCGATGTTGGAGGGGCGAGCGGATATCGCTGTGCATTCAATGAAGGATGTGCCTATGGAATTTCCTGAGGGTTTGGCGTTATCTGTAATATGTGAACGCGAAGACCCTACCGATGCCTTTGTGTCCAATCATTACTCTGAGTTAAGTCAGTTGCCAAAAGATGCGATTGTCGGTTCATCGAGTTTGCGTCGCCAGTCACAAATACGAGCAAAATATCCTCATTTAATCATTAAAGATTTGCGCGGCAATGTAAATACTCGCCTCAACAAGCTTGATAATGGTGACTACGATGCACTTATTCTTGCCAGTGCCGGTTTAATTCGTTTGGATATGGCGGATAGAATTGCCTCACGACTGGATACTAATCTATGTTTGCCGGCAGGGGGTCAGGGTGCGGTTGGTATCGAAAGTCGCGCGGATGATAGCGATATTTTGGCCCTTTTAGAGCCATTGCACCACCCGCAAACAGCCTGCTGTGTTATTGCTGAGCGTGCAGTTAATCGTCGCTTACAGGGTGGTTGTCAGGTGCCTATTGCCTGTTTTGCCGAGCTTAACGCTGATGATCAGACCCTATACCTTCGTGGGCTAGTGGGCAGTGTTGATGGTAAGACACTCTTGGAAGCATCTATAAATGGCCCAGCCAGTGCAGCGGAAAAATTAGGTGAGTCTCTGGCAGACAAGTTACTTGCCATGGGTGCGGGGGAAATACTTTTAGCTGTTATGGGCAATAACTACAATGGGTAACAAGCCTGTTCTAGTGGTAAGGCCGTTACGTGACGCAGATGCTTTTCTAGCGCTTTTAGATCAGGCTTCTATCGCCTTTAATTATATTCCCATTATGCATATTCAGCCGCTATCGAAAAACGATAACCACTTTCGAGCTGTCAGTGATTGCATAGATCGATTGGAGCAGTTCGATCAGATTATTTTTATTAGTGCCAATGCGGCTGAAATTGGTTTGCCTATTATTGCTCAGTCGTGGTCTGTGTTGCCCAAGGGTATTGAACTGTTTGCCGTGGGTCAGCAAACTGCAGATGTATTTGCTGAGTTTAATTATCCGGTCAGCTTTCCTGAAAAGCAGCCAAATACAGAGGGTTTGTTGCAAGAGATACCACAGCTGCAAAACTTACAGGGTAAGTCGGTACTTATCTTGCGCGGTGGTCAGGGTCGACAGACGCTGGGAGAAGAGCTAATTCGCCGCGGTGCATCCATTGAATATTGCGAGCTATATCAACGCCAAATTCAACCGCACAAACTGGCTGAAGCGAAACAATTTATGTCTAAAGCCGGCTGTCTTGTAGTGCACAGTGGTGAATTACTTCAAGCAATGGATATTCCGCAGAATAAGCATATACCCTTAGTAGTGCCGAGTGATAGAATTGCACAGATAGCGCAAAAAATGGGTTATCACAGGGTTCATGTGGCAGAAAATGCACTGCCCAAATCAATGTTTAGAGCAGTGACACAGTCATTAGGGGTTGAGTAGCACCTCTTAATAATTTGTTATTCCCTGAGGTTTTTTATGCAGGATTTTTTAGGATAAAAGTGAAAATAACCCTATGAAGGCATCAATTTTAGCTAAGTTAGATAATTTAAATGAGCGTTACCAAGAGGTTGCCGCTCTTATGAGTGACGCTGAAACAATTGCAGATCAGAATAAATTTAGAGATTTATCAAAAGAGTATGCTGAGTTAGAGCCGGTAGTTAAGGCTTACTTAAGTTATCAGGAAGTGCTTAATAATCTTGCTGAGGCGAAACTTTTACTTAAAGATTCAGACCCAGATATGAGAGCTATGGCGCAGGAAGAATTAGCCGAAGCAGAATCTCAGTTAGAGCCCTTAGAGTTTGATTTACAGCGACAATTACTGCCTAAAGACCCCAATGACGATAGCAATGTTTTCTTGGAAATCCGGGCAGGTACCGGTGGTGATGAGGCTGCGATTTTTTCCGGCGACCTATTTAGAATGTATAGCCGCTTCGCTGAGGGCCAGCGTTGGCAAGTAGAAGTCATAAGCATGAATGAAGGCGATCACGGTGGTTATAAAGAAATTATTACCCGTATCGTTGGCAAAGGTGTTTACTCGAAGCTTAAGTTTGAATCTGGTGCTCATCGCGTACAGCGAGTACCTGAAACCGAATCTCAGGGGCGTATTCATACCTCAGCTTGTACTGTAGCTGTGATGCCTGAAGCCGATGAGCAAGATGCCATTGAAATTAATAAAGGCGATCTGCGAGTTGATACCTTTCGTGCTTCAGGCTCTGGTGGTCAGCACGTCAATAAAACCGATTCAGCTATTCGACTGACGCATTTGCCAACCGGTATTGTTGTGGAGTGTCAGGAGGAGCGTTCACAGCATAAAAACCGCGCTAAAGCTATGTCGGTTTTGCAGGCACGCTTAAACAGTGCTCAGTCTGATGCTGCGGCCAAAGAACAATCAGAGCAACGTAAAAATTTGGTCGGCAGTGGCGATCGCTCTGAGCGAATACGAACCTATAACTTCCCCCAGGGTCGGGTGACCGATCACAGAATCAACCTTACCCTTTATAAGTTAAATGAGGTCATGGAGGGAAGCTTGGCAGAGGTTGTACAGCCATTAATTAATGAATTTCAGGCTGAACAGCTTGCCACACTGTCCGAATAATAGTTGTTTGGTATGGCCAGTGTTTCTGAGTTACTTCAATTATCCGCTAAGCTTCAGGCAACGAGTGATTCGCCGCAATTAGATTGTGAGCTGCTCCTATGCCATGTGCTTGAGGTCGATCGCACCTGGTTGCGAACCTGGCCTGAAAGTCAGGTTTCGTCGGCTCAGAAATCGCTATTTATAGCTCTTTTAGATCAGCGTGTTGAAGGCATGCCTATTGCCTACCTTATTGGATCTCGCGGTTTTTGGTCTATGGATTTAAAAGTGTCCATTGATACGCTTATACCCCGCCCTGAAACTGAATTATTGATAGAGATAGCGCTAAACTTAAATCTGCCTCGAAATGGTTGTGGTTTAGATTTAGGCACTGGAACTGGGGCGGTTGCATTAGCGCTAGCCTCTGAGCGACAAGATATGCAGTGGATTGCCGTAGACTCGCAATCAGGAGCTGTTGAATTGGCACAGACTAATTGTAAACATCAACAGTTAACCAACGTAACTATCTGTCAAAGCGATTGGTTTGATGCGTTACAGGCGGCAAATAATACCTTTGATCTCATTGTTAGTAACCCGCCCTATATTGCCGCTGATGATCCTCATTTGGTTGAGGGAGACGTTCGCTTTGAGCCACCGTCTGCATTGGTGTCAGGCGCCGATGGACTGGATGATATTAAAATCATAATTAGCCAAAGTTCAGCGTATTTAAATACAAATGGCTGGTTACTTATTGAGCATGGCTACAATCAGGGACAGGCGGTCAGAGACCTAATGTGCACTGCTGGATTCTCTGAGGTAGTGACCCAGCAAGACTATAATCATTTGGATCGTGTCACACTTGGGCAATACAAATAATACCTTATCGAACGGAAGGTATATTTTATACAATTGCCCCACAAATTAGTCTAAATCATTATTATCTAAGCGAATAAGGCTTAATTCTGCTATAGTTGCCGCCAATACAAACACGCGGTGACAGCCACAGGGCTATTGCCATAAACGAAAACTAAAAAAGCATAGTGCCCTTTGACTAAAAGTTCCGAACCATCAGACAGTATACAAGCGTCAACTAAATCGAGCCCATCCAATTCTAACAAGTCTTCTCGACCCTCTAGATCAAGGCGTAAAAAGACTCAGAAATGGGATATTTCGCAGTTTGTTGTCAAGCCGCAAGAGGGAAAGACTAGATTTCACGACTTCGAGCTTCCCAGTGAATTAATGCATGGGATTTATGATGCTGGATTTCAGTACTGCACACCAATTCAGGCATGCTCATTGCCGCATACATTGCATGGTTATGATTTAGTCGGCAAGGCGCAAACCGGTACTGGTAAGACAGCGGCTTTTTTAGTAAGTATTATTGCTGATTTAATTAAGCATCCGGTAGAGGGTGAGCGCTATTTGGGCGAGGCGCGCGCTATGATTATGGCGCCAACCCGTGAGCTAGCCATTCAAATTGCTGACGATGCCGCGAATTTAGTTAAGCATGTTGATTTAGGTGTGCATTGTTTAGTTGGCGGCATGGACTATGGTAAACAGTTGGCAAAACTTCAGCGTGGACACTGTGATATTTTGGTAGGCACGCCGGGCCGACTTTTAGATTTCGCCAATAATCGGGATATTTACCTAGATCAGGTTGAAGTTCTGGTGATTGATGAGGCTGATCGTATGCTAGATATGGGATTTATCCCCCAAGTCAGACGTCTGGTGCAGTTAACACCCAAGAAAGAAGACCGTCAAACACTGCTTTACTCCGCTACATTTACACCTGAAATTATGCGACTCACCCAATCTTGGACATTTGAGCCAGTCACGGTAGAGATTGATGCAGAAAAAATTGCAACCGATACCGTAGAGCAAAAGATCTATATCGCTTCAACGGAAGAAAAGATGATTTTGCTAGAAAATATATTGCGATCCGATGACATAGATTCGGTGATGGTGTTTGCCAATCGAAGAGATATCTGTCGTACGCTGCATGAAAAGCTGAAAAAGCAGGGTTTCAAAGTTGGCATACTGTCGGGGGATGTGCCGCAAAATCGTCGTATGAAAGCCTTAGAGGCGTTTAAATCAGGCGCTATAAAGGTGATGGTAGCTACCGATGTTGCTGGCCGAGGAATACATGTTGATGGTGTCAGCCATGTGATTAATTATACCTTGCCTGAAGAGCCCGAAGACTACGTGCATCGAATCGGAAGAACCGGCCGTGCTGGTAAAACGGGAACCTCTATCAGCTTTGCCTGTGAAGATGATGCTTTTCGTTTAGAGCCGATCGAAAAGTTATTAGAGACCAAACTAAATTGTGTTATGCCTGAAGAGAGTTTATTGCTCAATCCAAACAGTAAGTAGCATTTTTCAAGCTTAGATTTGCGTCCTATGAATGACGCATGAGGCGTTGTTTTTGGCGGCTCCAGTCACGATCCTTTGAATCCATGCGCTTATCATAGGCAACCTTACCCTTAGCAATTGCTATTTCACATTTAACTAAGTGACCTTTCCAATAGAGTGCGGTACAGACACAGGTACGACCTTTTTGTTTAACCGCTTCGTCTATCTTCTTAAGCTCACGATAATTTAACAGCAATTTGCGCGAACGGGTCGGCTCAGTTACATAATGAGTAGAAACTGTTTTGAGTGGAGTAATATTAGTATTTAGCAGCCATGCCTCGTTATCTTTAACCATAACATAGGTATCGGTTAGATTAACCTGACCTTCTCTTAGACTTTTAACTTCCCAACCTTGAAGGGAAACGCCGGCCTCAAATTTTTCTTCGATAAAGTAGTCATGCCGTATCTTGCGATTTTGGGCAATGGTATTGGAGGACTGTTTGGGTTTCTTTTTACTCATGGCAGTTGATTATACGTCGACCATTAATTTTGTCATAAGATTATTATAATCATTGAGGTGATTAGTCGCTTTTTTGTGGCATCAATCAATTAATCAGCTCGTGCTCTAGGTAAGATCTGTAATTATGGTTACAATTCAGCAATAAAAATTGGGGATTTGTTATGGCACTTCAGCAAAAGGGTATGCACGGCGCATGGGTTAGCCGTTGGACCTTTATAATGGCAGCCACTGGATCTGCGGTTGGTCTTGGAAATATGTGGAAGTTTCCCTATGTCGCCGGCAGTAATGGTGGTGGGGCATTTGTTCTAGTTTATCTGGCCTGTATCCTTTTTATTGGCGTTCCTGTGATGATGGCCGAGGTTATGTTGGGTCGCCATGGTCGTAAAAGTCCGGTTAATGCTATGCGCGATATTGTTGCCGAAAGCAGCGTTAATCATCGCTGGTCCTATCTAGGCTGGTTGGGTGTTATTGCCGCAATTTTAATTTTGAGTTTTTATGCGGTAATCGCCGGTTGGGCCCTGAGTTATATTATTGAAATGGGTTCGGGTGTTTTAAAGGGGGCGGATGGCGATGCAGCGGCGGCGGCCTTTACCCAGTTACTTAACAACCCAGCTAATCTCATCTTCTGGCAGACGATTTTTTTAACCCTCTGTGTAGCAGTGGTCATGGGTGGGGTAAAAAAGGGACTGGGGGTGGCGGTTGAAACCCTAATGCCTATTTTGTTCTTTATTCTTATAGGTTTGCTCATCTTTAGCTTTTTTAGGGGTGATTTTGCGGCTGCGACAAGCTTCTTATTTTCTTTTAACCTCGATCAACTAACCTCACGATCGATTCTTGAGGCAATGGGGCAGGCGTTTTTTACTCTAAGTATTGGTATGGGTGCAATTATGGCTTATGGGGCTTATATGCCTCAGCAGGCCAGTATTGGTAAAACAGTTTTAATTGTGGCTTTTTTCGATAGTGCAGTAGCGATTATTTCGGGACTCATTATTTTCTCAATCGTATTTGCCACTCAGGGCATTGAGTCCGGTGCCGGTCCAGGTTTAATGTTTATTAGTCTGCCAGTTGCGTTTGGCAGTATGCCCGGCGGTTTATTAATTGGTGTGATCTTCTTTATTTTAGTGTCTATTGCGGCCTGGAGTTCGGCTATTTCTCTACTTGAGCCCTGCGTGGCGTGGTTGGTTGAAACTAAAAATATGGATCGCTTTCAAGCCAATATGATTTTCGCGGTGATTGCTTGGATTCTGGGTTTGGGTACGGTCTTTTCATTTAATATCTGGTCTGGTTGCCAGCTATTTGGCTTTACATTTTTTGATTTTCTAGACTTTTTGACTGCTAATATAATGTTGCCTATTTCAGGTCTTTTAATTGCACTATTTGTGGGCTATGTGATTGATAAAAAGATTGTCGCTTCAGAGATGCAGGGTATGCACCCTAAAATGCAGATATTATGGCAATTTGCACTGCGCTATCTGGCGCCCCTAGCGATTGGCGCCGTATTTGTTATGGGTCTGTATGATAAATTTTCGTAGGTGCTCACTTGGCAACAGTTAATCGATCTGCGCTTCTTCCTTATTCTGCCCATGATATGTACTGCTTGGTCAACGATGTAGCAAGTTATCCGCAATTTATGGATGGATGCTCTTCCGTAGATATTATCGAACATACTGATGAATTAATGCGCGCTACTCTGTATTTAAAAAAAGCGGGTATGGAAGTGAGCTTTACTACATGCAATCAGCTGGTGGCAGATACTAGTATTGAAATGTGCTTGCAGGATGGACCTTTTGAAACATTTAATGGTTTGTGGCAGTTTAAAGCTTTGTCTGATTCTGCTTGCAAGCTTACACTGGATCTTGAGTTTGAATTTAAAAGCCGCACCCTTGCCAAGTTGGCTACAGGAATGTTTTCAGGAGTGTCTAATAATTTGGTAGACTCTCTGTGTAAGCGTGCAGATGATATTTATAAAAGGCAGAATAATGACGGAGAGTAATTTGGAAATCACTGTTGAGGTGGCCTATGCGTTACCAGACAAGCAGGCGCTCAAGGTGTTAAAAGTTCCCCAGGGGACCACGGCGCTTGAAGCTGTAAAACAATCGGGAATTTTACAGCTGTTTCCAGAGATAGATATTGAATCAGTGCAGATGGGTATTTTTTCACAGGTCCTTGGCACTAAGGGCCTTGGAGAACCCTCTAGTTATCAACTTAAAGCTAGAGATAGGGTAGAGATATACCGACCATTAATAGCTGATCCTAAAGAAGTACGCCGTCGTCGTGCCGAGGAATCAAAGGCGCAAAAGAATAGTTAGGGTAAGATTTATTCTGTTGCGCCGCTAGGAATTGAGTAATCACCCTCTAGGCTTAGAAGTGTGTTATCTTTACTAAACCTTAGGGTAAGTTGTTGTTTGGTTTTATTGCTTTTTGCATCGACTCTGGTGTAGTGATAATCCCATCGCGTTGGGTTAAAAGTATCCACTATTAGTGGTGAGCCTAAGATGTATTGCACCTGTGTTTTGCTCATGCCAACTTGTAATTTATCTACCATATCTTGGGAAACTATATTACCCTGTTGGACAGACACTTTATGAATACTGGGGAATTGCAACCAGCTGCATCCAGATGACAGTAACAGTAAAAACAAAATCGAAAATAATCGCATACAGTGCATCCTAATTGGTGCGTTCATCAAAAATTAAAAATGGATCATAACATAGAGAAGGGTAGATTATGTCTCCAGAAGATATAGAATTAAAAAAGGTCGGGCTTAAAGTAACATTACCAAGAATTAAGATTTTGCAGATTCTTGAAAATACTGCAGAACGACATATGACTGCGGAAGATATCTATCAGTCTCTTAGAGATGCTGATGAGGATGTTGGTATTGCAACCGTCTACCGAGTGCTAACCCAATTTGAAACTGCTGGTTTGGTTGAAAGACATAATTTTGATTCAGGTCCTGCAGTTTACGAGCTTGATCGAGGCGAGCATCACGATCATATGGTCTGTACTGAAACGGGTAAAGTAATCGAGTTTCACAATCAAGAAATTGAAGGTCTTCAGGAAAAGATTGCAGAGCAAAACGGCTATCAGTTGGTAGGCCATAGTCTGGTTCTTTACGTTAAACCAAAATAACTGCATACCCAAGTAAGCGGGGGTTCTAGTCGGTTACTAGAACCCGTGTTTAGGCTCTGGAAAGGCTCCGCTTAACACCTCAGCCCTGTAAGTGCTGAGTGCATCCTGAATAGTAGATGATTTCACCATGTAATTCTTTGAAAATTTAGGTGCGCTATCAGAAATCCCCAGCATATCCTGAAGCACCAATACCTGTCCGTCTGTATCTGAACCTGCGCCAATCCCTATTACTGGAATATCTAGAGCGGATGCTATGGTTTTACCCAAGGATGAGGGCACACATTCAACTACCAGTAAGTCTGCACCTGCCTGTTCAAGCATTTTTGCTTCAGCTGCGATCTTTTCAGCTGCATTGGCATCTTTACCCTGAACTTTAAACCCGCTTAACTTATGCACTGACTGCGGAGTAAGGCCAAGATGAGCGCAAACCGGTATACCTCTTTCGGTTAAGGCAAAAACAGTTTCGGTTAACCATTCACCACCCTCGAGTTTAACCATCTGTGCTCCGGCCTGCATAAGCACAGCGGCATTGTCTAATGCCTGCGGGACTGTGGCGTAAGACATAAACGGCATATCCGAAACAACCAGAGAAGACTCAATACCACGCTTAACATTAGTGGTGTGGTAAGCCATTTCATCTAGGGTGACAGGGATAGTTGTTGGTTGACCCTGAATAACATTGCCGAGAGAATCGCCCACCAGTGTGACTTCAATTTCGGCCTTATCAATCAGTTTGGCAAAGCTGTAGTCATAGGCTGTAATGGCGGCAAATTTTTTACCATTAACTTTAATAGATTTTAGCGTATCAATTGATATCGTTGACATAAATAGGGGTTTCCAAAATAGTCATTCGCTTAATGCTTATGCGGTTAGCTCCTATTGTAACATTATATCTATTAGCAGCATTTATTGAATTGGATGTGGGTTGTAGTAGTGTCGTCCAGGCTTGCCTTGAAGAATATATTTTACCAAATTGTAGTAATCAGAATTTCCTTGAGCTAAATTTATTTCGCTGGTATTCACAATAAGCAGTGGCGTATCTTCGTAGTGGTAGAAAAATTGGGTATAGGCATCATTGAGTTTTTGCAGATATGACAGGTCGATACCCCGTTCAATGCTGTTGCCACGAAGCTGAACTCGGTCATACAGCGTATTGGTAGGAGCTTGTAAGCAAACCACTAAATCAGGCTGTGGTAATTCTTCTATTACCTTGTCATATAGGGTTTGATAGAGACGAAATTCGTCATCATCAAGTGTTATTTTGGCGAATAAGGGGTCTTTCTCGATTAAAAAATCTGAAACTCGACCCTGATGAAATAATTCTCCCTGCTTGATCGCCTGGAGTTTTTGAATACGCTGAAATAAAAAAGAAAGTTGAGTGGGGAGGGCATTAGCGCGACGGTTTTGATAAAAACGCTCTAGGAATGGGTTTTCTTCGGCTTCCTCTAGTATTGTTTCGCAGCTAAAAGTCTCGGCAAGACGCTTGGCTAGGGTGGTTTTTCCCACGCCAATCGGCCCTTCAATCGCAATGTAGGTGGGCACCTTGATTTGGGTCGACTTAGTATCTAGTCCCAGTGTGTTTAGAAGCGCAGCTTCCACTTCATTCTCCAGTTACTATGGCGATTAATTTTCAAGCCTTACAATACCTTGCATGGAGCAGTTTGCCAATAGATCGCTAACTTTTCCATGACCTGCAATAACCAGATCTGGACTTAAGTCTGCCAGTGGTGCCAACACAAAGGCTCTTTCATGAGCTCTTGGGTGGGGAAGGGTAAGTTGTGGTGTGGTTTCAATGCGCTGATCATAGGTCAATATATCTAGATCTAAGGTTCTGGCACCCCAGCGCTCTGTTCGAACTCGGCCTTGCTGGTTTTCTATTAGCTGCAAAACTTCTAACAGCTTATAGGCATCTAAGCGGGTTTCAATTTTTATTGCAGCATTAATATAGTCGGGCTGTTCGCCCGGCCCAATCGCTGGTGTTTGATAATAGTTAGAGGTTTTTAGTAGAGTAATATCAGCGCATTGGCTAATTTTTTTTATGGCTTCATTAATTTGATTGCGAGGGCTATGGCGAATGCCTTCTGATTGACCGCTCAGATTGCTTCCAAGACCAATAAACGCCCTAGGCATTATTAGCACTCTGTGGTCTGCGTCGCGGCCTACGTTTTCTTGGCTTGCCTGCATTGAGTTTTTGCACCATATTTTGACGTTCATCTTCACTAGCGTCTTGGTACCTTGTCCACCAGTCACCTAGACCATCCAAAGATTCTCCTGTCTGCTCTCTTAACAAAATAAAGTCATAAGCTGCACGAAAGCGGGGATTTTCCATGGATCGACTAGCGCGATTACCACCGCGCTTTATCAATGTTAACTGCATAGCCCAAATTTCCCGCATTGCCATGGTGAAGCGTCGCGGAATAGAGGTTATAGGGATTTGGTTGCCTATAACTTCATTAGCAGCTTTGCCCATCGCAGAAACTGCGGGATGGCCTTGTCGCTCATATTCCGCGGCTATCTTTTGTACTGATGGCCATAGCAGAGCAGCATAGATAAAGGCTGGGGTTACTCTTTTATTGCTTCGGATACGCAGATCAGTATTGGTGAGCGCCTGTTCAACCATATTTTTGGCGGTTGGGTGACCTTGGTCAATCAGTCGATTTGCTTGGGGGACTAACTGAGCAAACAATCGATATTCATATAAAAGTTGAAAAACAGCCAGTCCATAGCCGCTCATAAACAGTTTTAATGTCTCGTCAAACATTCGAGGTGACGATACATGCTGCAAACTATCGGCCATTTTTGTTATGGGTTTAAGACTTTTGCTATCGATATGAAAACCTAGTTTTGCGGCAAAGCGCACAGCTCTGAGAAGTCTTACTGGATCTTCGCTATATCGAGTAGCGGGGTTGCCTATAATGCGAATCTTGCGTTTAGCTAAATCTTCAAGTCCATCACAGAAATCGTGGAGGGTATTTTTTTCTGTATCATAATAAAGTGCATTAATGGTCAAGTCGCGACGACTGGCATCATCTAAAAGTGATCCAAACATATTGTCTCTGGTAAGAACACCGCTAGCAGATTGTTGAACCTTTCCATTTTGGTCGGCGTTATTTGAGCGAAATGTGGTCACCTCTATGAGTTCTCGCCCAAATTGAACATGAACAATCTGAAAGCGCCGACCTATGATTCTCGAACGCCTAAACAGCCTTTTAACTTGTTGTGGTGTTGCATTAGTCGCAATATCAAAGTCTTTAGGATTTAGGTCAAGCAGTAAATCTCTAACACAGCCACCTACAACATAGGCTTCAAAATTATTCCTTTGCAGAACACGAACAATTTCGCAGGCATGCTTACAGATTTTTTTTGGGTTTAGGCTATGCTCGTGAGAATGTAACACGCGATGATTGTCATCATTTTTTTTCGATGAGCTGCGATCAAAAAATTTGCCGATACGTTTTAACACATTATTAGCCGATGCTGAGTAAAGATGTAGTTTAACAGAGCAATACCAGCACTGTTAGCAATAAATATAGAGATAGGTATATGTTTGACTTGAGTGATTAAGGAAAAATTGTCAGGCAATAAAAAAGGGTTACCTCCCGGTAGCCCCCCGTAATCGTTCTTCAGCCAAAGCTGTTCGAACGCTTTGCAATCCATCCGATTATTGTTTTTATTTATTGTTATTATTTTTAGTCAAAGCACGCTTCGACGAGATCTATATAATCAAAATAAACGGATGGTAACAACCGGATTAATACCCTAGAAGGGTTGAGAGGGGTAAATTATGCGTTGAATGTAGAAATTAGTGCCAAATGTGACAAAAATACGTCATAAAAAGTGCTGAATTGGTTTTTTAACGCTATATGTTGACGTTAATTTAAGTGATCTGGAGCGTCGAATCCTTTTTTGCTATCGGGTATTTTAGATAGATCCCAACGACTGATACCCCAGTCGATAATTTCTTTGACAGAGGAATTTCGTAGTTCAAGTGGAGGACTTTGCTTTAACCAGTCTAAGGCAAGCCAAACCTGCTCCTGTTCATTTTTTTGAGGAAGTTGTATGGCATGATGCTGTTTGCTCAGTTTTTGCCCAAGGTTATTCATGGCTAAAGGTATATGACCATAGATCGGTGTTTTATATCCCAGACATTGTTGCAGTAGAATTTGTCTGGGTGTTGAATCGATGAGATCAGCACCGCGAATAATTTCGGTGATTCCCTGGAGGTGGTCATCAATAACGACTGCAAGTTGGTATGAAATAAGACCATCGCGACGGCGTAAAACAAAATCGCCTACCTCTTGAGTGAGTGATTGTAAATAATCTCCCATAATCCTATCGCAAAAATTTATGTTGTCATTTTTTGAACCTATCAGCTTCAGACTATCTTTAATTGATAGGCGCACAGAGGTATTTTCTTTAGGATGATTTAGCTTGTGGCACCTAGAGTCATAGATACCATTTAGTAGATTCAGTCGCTGCCTAGTACAGTCACAATGAAAGATAACCTGTTTTGCTGCTAGATCTTCAAGGATTTCAAAGTGGCGCGCTATCTGGGTACTTTGATAAATAACAGTGTCGTCCCAATGAAGCCCGTGGCGATCTAGTTGTTGAAGTATAGTGTCACTGGCGCCAGCGACTTCTCGAGGGGGGTCAATATCCTCTATTCTAACTAACCATTTTCCGCCCAGATGCTTTGCCTGCATAAAACTAGCAACTGCGGCAAGGAGTGAACCAAAATGAAGGGGCCCGCTAGGGGATGGAGCAAATCGGCCAATACTTAATGTTTGTGTCATTTGTGTATTGGCCCTATTAAGCGTTCAAACTGGGGCGAGGTTAGCCGCCAGTGATTTGCTTTTCCTTGATCTCATCCAAGGTTTTACAATCAATACAAAGTTCCGCTGTTGGTCGTGCCTCTAAGCGACGGATACCTATTTCTACGCCGCATTGATCACAGTACCCATAATCATCTTCTTCGACACGAACTAGTGTTTTATCGATTTTTTTGATGAGTTTTCGTTCGCGATCTCTAGTGCGCAATTCAAGACTAAATTCTTCTTCTTGAGTTGCACGATCGGCAGGATCAGGAAAGTTGGCTGCTTCATCTTTCATATGAGTAACGGTGCGATCTACTTCTTCCATTAACTCGTTTCGCCAAGCGTGAAGGATAAGCTTAAAGTGATTTAGTTGATTCTCATTCATATACTCTTCTTTAGGCTTAGGTTCATAAGGCGCTATACCATGAAGAGTGACTGAATTTTTGGCGACTGGAGCAGTTTTCGCCGATGATTTTTTCTTTGCTGTTGCCATGCTTTAAGTCCGAATTTGAAATATGCTCAAAAAGATTAACAGGCGTTTATAGAGAGTTTATAACAAATTATCAAGAGAAATTTTTCCAATTTAAGCAGTTTTCTAAACATTACAGTGTTAAATTATTAATCTTAATAAATAATAGCACATATTCTATGGTGAATAATCTGTGTGCTGGTCAGTAATCGGATAGGATAATTCATCATGAAATTGAAACCCGGCCTTTTTTTGGGAAGATTTCAAAAGCGATACAAACGTTTTTTTGGCGATGTGATCGATGTCGATGGTCAGTTATTAACCATCCATTGTCCAAACACCGGTTCTATGAAAAATTGTTTAGTGGAAAATTCCGATTGTTGGTACTCGCTTTCTGATAACCCAAAACGAAAACTTCCAGGTACTTTAGAATTGATGACTAATTGTTATGGTAATTTGGTGGGGATCAATACTAATAGAGCTAACCATATCGTTAAAGAGGCCGTCGAAGCTAATCTTATTGATGAATTAGTCGGTTATGAGAAACTGCGAGCAGAGGTTAAATATGGTGCTGAAAATAGCCGTATTGATCTGTTGTTAGAAGACCCAATAAAAGGGCAGTGCTATGTGGAAGTAAAAAGTGTCACCTTGGAGGACTCTGCAGGCCTAGTCAGATTTCCGGATGCGGTTACAAGTCGGGGAACAAAGCACCTCAGAGAGCTTATAAATATGGTTCAACAGGGGAACAGAGCGGTATTGTTTTTTTGTGTCCAAGTGAATCAGGCTAAAAGGATGGAGGTAGCAGATAAGATAGATCCGCTCTATGCGCGCACCTTAATTGAGGCTTTAAATGCGGGTGTAGAGGTAATTGCATGGCGGACTAGGCTCAGTGATACAGAAATTGTTCTAGAACGAGCTATTCCTTGTCTTCAAGATCTGCCAGCGCCTGAGCTCGAAGATTGACTGGAGCCGGCGGCATTTTTTGATCTGCAACCACATAATAAAATTGATCTTCACATCGAAGCTCTACAGGTTCTAGGTTATCCCCACTACAGGGGCCTGCTATACAAAGACCTGTATCAATTTCAAATAATGCGCCATGAAGCGCACATTGGATAAGCTGATTTTCAACATCTAAAAATTGATTGGGTACCCAGTTCAGTGGGCTACTTCTATGGGGGCAGAGATTCCAATAAGCAAAGATCGTATTATCCTGTCGAATGGCAAACAATTGTCGTTCCTCGATCACTAATTCCATAGCGCAACGATCTTCAAGATCATCAATAGCGCACAGTGGAATTTCTTTTTGTATATAACTCTCGATTGCCATAGGAGCACTCATTTACTGTTAAAACTAAATTTCATTGAGGTAAACATAGTGCGGTTTGGCAAAAAAAGTCAATGTTTGCGTAGTTAATCACGGGTATTTTTTGCTTATTATTGTTGGTGAGGGTATAAGATAGGTAATTAATTATTTAAGTGCTTGAGATTTTATTTTATGACGGCAGAAATTGTTACAGGTTCAATTGATACCCATCTAGTGATTCTAGATCAGGGTAGTAATGATACTGTGAAACAGGCTATTCATAAGCAAGTTTTAACGCCTTTTTTAGAGCTTCAAAATGCCGCACAAAAAGCCGGTTTTGATTTAAAGATATGCAGTGCTTACAGGTCATTCGACCGTCAGATGCTTATCTGGAACGCAAAGGCCTCTGGTATGCGCCCAGTGATGAATCCTTTTGGTCAGCCGATCAATATTCAAGACTTAAATCCATGGCAAAAAATCCAAGCTATTCTTCGCTGGTCAGCGCTACCAGGTGCATCGCGCCATCATTGGGGCACAGATTTTGATATTTATGATGCGAGTGCAATGCCTGAAGGTTACCAAATACAGTTAACACCAAACGAGGTTCAGGGCGATGGACTGTTTGCGCCAATGCATGATTGGCTCGATGGCTATTTAGATTCGTCAGAATCAGGCTTTTATCGCCCCTATGCAGTGGACAAAGGTGGCATTGCTCCCGAGCGTTGGCATTTAAGTTATCGGCCTATTGCCGACAAATATGCGCAAATGCTCAGTCGCGAGTTGCTTGCGACCAAGTTGAAAAGTTCAGATTTGATCTTACTAGACGTGGTTCTAGAGCATTTGGATGATATTCTTCAACGCTATATTATAGTCGACTAACTTATTCAAAAATTTGGGAAAAAGATTTTATGAGTGCAGCAGATCCTATTTGGGATTTTATTCAAACAGAGGCAGCACAGTTAGCCTCAGACGAGCCACTTTTAGCCGATTTTTTTCAGCGTGCAGTGCTTCAACACAATAGCCTCGAGGGGGTTATTGGACATGTTTTGGCCGAGACCATTGCCAACAGTTCAATAGCTAATAATGATGTTCAGTCGGTGATTGCTGAAGCGCTTGAGGATGAGCCTCAAATAGGAGTTAGTATTCGACGAGATATTGAGGCGGCCTTTCAAAGGGATGCTGCATGTCAGTATTATTTGACGCCCTTAATTTATTTTAAAGGGTTTCAAGCACTGCAGTTATATCGTATTTCTCACTGGCTATGGACTAATAAGCGCTTTTCTTTTGCGTTGTTTTTGCAAAACAATATTTCTGAGAGATTTGCGGTTGATATTCATCCAGCAGCACGATTAGGTGATGGCATAATGATTGATCATGCCACTGGTCTGGTCATTGGTGAAACAGCTGTGGTTGGTAATGATGTTTCTATCTTGCACTCAGTAACACTGGGTGGCAGTGGCTGTCATCAGGGTGATCGCCACCCTAAAATAGGTAATGGGGTATTGCTAGCAGCTGGGGCCAAAGTTTTGGGCAATATCAATATTGGGCAAGGAGTAAAAGTTGGAGCTGGGAGCCTAGTTTTAGAGTCAGTACCGGATCATGTAACAGTTGCCGGTGTGCCCGCCAAAATTGTCGGAACCCCTGCTGAAGACAATCCAGCGCTAGAAATGGATCAATATATTGAGTAAAAGAGGCTATTTTAATGCTAAAAAAAATTGTAGCCATTCTGTATCGACGTTTTATTGTTGCCGGCATAAATTCATCTAAAGGGCTTAAAGATGCTTTTTTAAAGGAAGAGGCTTTTCGAGTTCAGGTATTGCTTGGCTTATTGTTTATTCCCCTAGCTTTTTTGGTTGCCACCGGCTATCAACAACTACTTTTACTGCTAATGGTTTATTTTTTAGTCATGATCGTTGAGTTGCTAAACACCTGTATCGAGATAGTTGTCGATCGAATTGGGCCTGAATTTCACGAGCTCTCTGGAAGAGCCAAAGATATTGGCTCTGCTGCGGTGGCGCTTTCAATGTTAGTTTTTGTGCTGGTATGGGGGGTGATGATTGTTATAAACCTTGATTTTATATAGTGCTTAATCAAGACAGATACGAATCAAATACTCCAGCTGCTTGTGTAAAAGTTGCATACGATTTTCTGAAAAGCCTTCCAAAATAAATTGATGGTTATCGTAGCGTTGGAATTTGGCGATTGAGGTTAAATCCTCAATATTAAATTGGTTGCAATGCAATAGAATTAAACCCTCCTGAAGATTGCTGGCAATATCACTATTTTGTCTTTTAAGAGATAACAGTGACTGTTCATGCCAAAAGCGTGGGGATGTCTCAATGTCTTTGCTGCTGATATTCCAATTAATTTCGAGATCTATGCTTAATTTCTTAGATAGTTGCTCAACCAGTTGTTGCAAGGTGTAAACTGCCATTAAGCAAACCAGTAAGTGTTGTTTTGAGCAGTCAGTAGAGCGAATAGTAAAGCAAAAGCTGTCTTCCATTCCCTCTAGGCGTTCCCCGCCATAAAGTTGTAGTGTTCGTAAAATACAGTAATCTAATTTTTCAAGAAGATGATCTAAATTATCCTTATTTAGCTGTTGAAGAAGTCGTTGATGATTTTTTATATTGGCACTAATCAATGAATAAAAATAGCAATTATTCGGCTCATGAGAGGATTCTCCAGAGGTTGAAAGGAGAGGCTGTAACTTGGTCTCAAGTGTCGAAATCTCATCTGCTAGATGCTCGGTTTTACCGGGTAATCGATCGCTGATGCGAGCAATACGCAGAATGATCTGGTCGACAAATCGAAAACTAATATAGGTACTAAAACAAGTAAAAACTAGCCACAGCAGTAGCCAATTAAGAAAAATTTGATGATATTTTTCAATGACAGGCTGGCTATCAATAACAATTGAAATAATCCCAGCTTGGGTGTTTTCAAACTCAATACTTTGTGAAAAAGTTTCAGTATCCCCAGTTTGACTTTGAGTGCGGGCACTTTGAGCGAGAAGTTCTCCGTCCATTCCGTGCAAGCTAGCACTTAAAACGCGTTGATCTTCGGTGACTCTTTGCAACGCAACCTGCTGGCTAATAGTGTCGTTTCTTAATAGTGGCGTTAAAATTGATTCATGTAACTGATTGAGCGTTGATTTAGCGATATTTGAAATCGCTTCTTGAGCCAGTTTATCGGCTTGAGAAAACAGTAAAGGCCAGCTAAATAAACCAAATAGTAGGCACATGCAGAGTACCGTAGCAGAGGTTTTTTTTGGCATCGAGAGTTGGCGACGCATGTTTTGCCTTTTTTTTGCAGTTATTTTCCAACATATTCTATCCTATTCTCACAGCTTTTATATAATGCATGTCTTAGAAACTGTAATTGGACTGACTTTGTGAAAGATATACTCCTAATCAATGTGTTTGGTGAAGATAAACCTGGTGTTACCAGTGCAGTAACTCATGTTCTATCATTTTATGACGTAACCATATTAGATATTGGTCAGGCGGTTATCCACGAGCAGTTAAATTTAGGCCTATTAGCAGCAATTCCCAGTGAAGCAGATACTGATGCCTTGACAGCTCAGGTTGAATCCTGTGTTGCAGACTTAGAGATGCGAGCAAAGTTTTTGCCAATTTCCGAACAACGCTATCAGCAATGGGTTGATCAGCAGGGTAAGTCGAGACATATAGTCACCCTTTTGGGAAGGAAGATCGAAGCACAACATTTGGCCGCACTCACCGCAGTAGTATCAAAGTATCAACTAAATATAGATAAAATCGTTAGGCTGTCAGGTCGAATCAACTTACATGAAAGCGATCAATTAGGACGCGCCTGTGTCGAGTTTTCAGTTCGTGGCGAGGCTTCTGACCCCCATGCCTTTAAAAAGTCCTTGCTTGAGCTGGCTCATCAGTACGATATAGATATTGCCTTTCAGGAGGACAATATTTTCCGCCGCAATCGTCGACTTGTGGTATTTGATATGGATTCCACCCTTATTGATGCCGAAGTGATCGATGAGTTAGCCATTGAGGCCGGTGTTGGTCAGCAGGTGGCAGATATTACCGAAGCAGCGATGCAGGGTAAGCTCGACTTCAAGCAGAGTTTTGAGCAGCGATTAGCCCTACTGAAAGGTTTAGATGCTTCTGTATTGCCAAAAATAGCTCAGCGTTTAAGGCTTAATGAGGGTGCAGAGCATCTTATTAGTACCTTAAAAAAATTGGGCTTCAAAACCGCGATTGTATCTGGCGGTTTTAGTTTCTTTGGTGAATATCTTCAGCAAATTCTGGGTGTTGACTATGTTTATGCTAACCAGCTTGATGTTAAAGATGGCGTGGTTACTGGCTGTGTGAAAGGCGACATTATCGACGGTCAGCGCAAGGCAGATTTATTGCTAGAGCTGGCTGATCGAGAAGGTTTAATGCTTGAACAGGTAATCGCGGTAGGCGATGGCGCTAACGATTTACCGATGCTAGATATAGCGGGTTTAGGTATTGCATTTAGGGCTAAACCCCTGGTTGAGGCTTCAGCTAAACAGGCTATTTCAAGTTTGGGTTTGGATGGGATTCTTTATTTGCTCGGCTATTCGGATAAAGACACCGGCGTTCTTGGTTAAAGCAAAGTATAGGCGGCGTGGTTTTATACTTAGTTAGTTAAAACTACCGCCACATCAGGTATCATACAATTTTAGAAACAAGTGAGAGCAAATAATGGGCAACTATTCTACCAATGAATTTCGATCTGGTCTTAAAGTCATGCTAGACGGAGATCCCTGTTCAATTCTAGATAATGAATTTGTAAAGCCAGGTAAGGGACAGGCGTTTAATCGAGTTAAACTTCGTAATTTGAAAACGGGTCGCGTATTGGAAAAAACATTCAAATCTGGAGAATCTATTGAGGCTGCAGATGTTATGGACACTGATATGCAGTATCTCTATGAGGATGGTGATTTTTGGTACTTTATGGAGCCTAATACGTTTGAGCAGCATCAGGCTACAGAGACCGCAGTGGGTGATGCAAAGCTATGGCTCAGCGAGCAAGACGTCTGTGTGGTCACTCTATACAATGGTTCTCCGCTTTCAGTCACACCACCCAATCATGTCGAATTAGAGATTGCTGAAACAGATCCAGGCTTGCGTGGTGATACAGCTCAGGGTGGTAATAAGCCAGCCACACTTGTGACTGGCGCCATAGTGAAGGTGCCACTTTTCCTGAATGAAGGTGAAGTTGTTAAGGTAGATACTCGAACGGGAGAGTATCAAGGTCGCGTCAAGGACTGATCTCTATTACAGAGTAGAGAGGCTTTAATATAGATACTTGGCAGCCGAGCGCAGATCCGAAGGTATTACGCACAAGAGCAATGTTACTTGCTTTGCTGCGTCAGTTCTTTGCTGAGCGCTCGGTATTAGAGGTTGATCCGCCATTATTGGCCACAACCTCAGTTACCGATCCCTTTATTGAAAGCATAAGCGCTCAAATGGGCGGTGAGATTAGCTATTTGCAGACTTCCCCCGAATTTTTTATGAAGCGAATGTTGGCTTCCGGTTTGGGTGATATTTATTGTTTGGCTAAAGCCTTTCGTGATGCCGAACAGGGTGCGCGTCACAACCCAGAGTTTACTCTTCTAGAGTGGTATCGCGTGGGCTGGGATGAGTTTCAATTAATACAAGAGATTGAAACGCTTATCGCCGCTGTTTTTAATCAATTTAATCATTCTGCGATTAATATTGAGCGTTTAAGTTACCACGATTGTTTTGCTCAGATATTGCAACTCGATCCTCATACAGTGTCGCTTGAATCCCTTCAAGCCATAGCAGTAAGTCAGGGTTATACAAAGTGGTCAAACGAAACTCGAGCCAATTGCTTAGACCTTCTGTTTAGTCAAATGATTGAGCCAAAATTACCCAACGGCTTAGTGACTGTTTATGACTATCCCGCCTGTCAATCAGCGCTAGCCCAAACTTATACTGACAAAGATGGCAAGCTTGTCAGTCGCCGATTTGAAGTTTTTTTAAATTGCATAGAATTGGCTAATGGTTATTTTGAGCTAACAGATGCACAGCAACAGCACCAGCGGTTTACTGCAGATATAATTCAGAGAAAGCAAGCTAATAAGCCCGAGATGATAATTGATGCAAAACTTGATCAAGCAATGAGAGCTGGTCTTCCAAGTGCTAGTGGAGTTGCCTTGGGTGTTGACAGATTGCTGATGCAACTCTGTGGGCTAAGCTCGATTGAAGAGGTTTTAGCCTTTCCTTGGAGTCGATGCTAGCACGGCTTAAAGTAATGATTCATAGCTTTTGAAGGCTCGTTGTCATTGGCCTTTCCCACAACTTGCGCGGGAACCCCGGCAATAATTGAGTGAGCGGGGACCGATTTAAGTACCACGCTTGAGGCGGCGACCATGGCGCCTTCGCCAATTTCTATGTTACCTAAAATTTTAGCCCCGGGCCCCAAAAGAACACCCTTTCTAATTTTTGGGTGCCGATCACCGCTTTCCTTTCCGGTTCCTCCAAGTGTTACAGATTGCATGATTGAAACACTATCCTCAACCACGGCAGTTTCGCCTATAACCAGACCAGTGGCATGGTCGATCAAAATACCAGAACCAATTTTGGCGGCAGGATGTATATCGACTGCAAAATGAGTCGAGATACTATGTTGTAGCATCAGCGCCAGTGATTGATTGCCGTTTAACCAGAGGCTATGTGCCACTCTGTAAGCCTGAAGCGCCAAAAAACCCTTAAAGTATAGAAATGGCGTACTGTAAACAGAGCATGCAGAATCCCTATCCACGGTTGCTTGGATATCGCGCGTTGTGGCGAAGAGTATATCCTCACTGGCAAATGCTTCTTTCATTAATGATTGAAGCAGTGCAAGCGGCAAAGCATTATTAGCAAGCTTATTAGCCAAATGAAAGCTTAGCGAATCGCCCATAGAGCTATGGTCGAGAACGGTCGATTGCAAAAACCTCTGCAACATCGGCTCTTGGTTGAGCGCGATAGTGGTTTCATCAATAATTTTTTGCCAAATAGTATCTATTGATTGCTGTCTATTCACCGGTTTATCCATTGAATCATTAAAGAGCTACATTTTGATCGAGCTTGAGTGATTATGCCAGCTTGTTTTTGCAATACACCATAAATCAACTGATTTGGCGCCCGCCTTAAGTAGAGATGCTGTGGCTGCTTTAGCAGTAGACCCTGTTGTAATTACATCATCAACCAGTGCGATGGTTTTGCCTTTGATTTCATATTGATTTTTTGTATCAAAGGTAGAAGCTGAGAGTTTTACGCGCTGTTGCCGAGTTTGTAATTGCTGTGGTTTACCCAGATGGTTACGCTTACAAATGTGGGTCAAAAGTACAGCTTCCGTTAATTTAGTGGATAAAAAATAAGCAATTGATTCACTCTGATTAAAACCTCTAGTCAGCATTTTTAGTGGGTGAATAGGCATAGGGATAATAATTTGCGGTAAATTGGTTTCCTTATAGCGGGCATATAAATGATCGGCAAAAAGCAGGCTGAGCTGTTTTGTCTCTGCTGCATAAGGATTTTTTTTAATCTGTTGTATAGCTGAAGAAACTGGGTAGCTATAGTTGCACAGGGTAAAACAACGACGAAAATTAGGGGGTTTCTTTTGGCATTCTGGGCATATGCCTATACAGGGCAGTGGTTCTGCACATTTTAGGCAAAAATTATCTACATAGGGTAGTTTTTTGATGCAGTTTGAACATAGTATTTGCTGCGCTGCATTCAGACTTTCTCGGCACAGGTTGCATGAGCCAGGAAAAACAAGTTTCTTCAGTGCCAGTATGTGTGTAGCAAAATCCATTTTGCTAGGAATCAATAAAGACCTCCTGTCGAGTTAAAGCCTTAAAGCGCTGACTAGATTACCTTGCTAGTAGGGTCATCGTCGTCATCTTCACTATCACTTAAATTTTCATTGGTAGTGTCAGTTTGCGCTTTGGACTCTTCATTTTCAGCTAGACCATAATCTTCACTGAGGATACCGCCCGGTACCTTTGGCGCATAGTCGCGAGGTGGTTGAACATCTTCAGCGCTAATTAAAGGGTTGCCATCTTCATCAGTAAGATTCAGGTCTGAACCTCCAGATTTTAGTAATTGTCGGCCAATTTCTGGACTGGCAAGACGAATAGCACTTGTAGCAAGGTGCTCATGAATCTGACGATAGCTCTGCGACATACTGGTGGTTAAATGAGATACTTTTAAAAAGTGCTCAGTCACTTCCTGCTGGTAGCGTTTGAGTTGACGCTCAGACTGGGCCAATTTTTTTTCTAAATCTCGAACCGAGTGGTCACCCGATTTGTTCTGGCGAGCAAATAGATGCCCAAGGCCAGCACCAATAAGAAAAAATGTTGCCGCTGTGATAATGATTGTTAACGTGCTCATGCTTCCCTCTAAAAAATTAACTAATTGCCGTATAGTTTGATAACTTTATTGTACCCCAATATAGAGATTTATACCGCATTATGCCATCTCAAAGTATTCCATACCTTTTTACAAGTGCGCAAATAATGATGCAATGGGTTGTTTTGACAAGAATGGATAGGTAGAGTGCTGACAGCCGTAATTCATTGTGTAGATTAATGACAACTCCAAAACAGCGTTACTATGATGATTTAACTCGTGAGGGCTTTGTTGCTGACAATGCTCAAAAACAGGCCGTCGACCTTCTAGATAGCCTCTATCACCGTCTTGTTGCGAAAAATAACAAAGCCCAAGAGGTAAGTTTATTTGACCGGCTTAAAGGTCTTGTTGTAGATCCAAAAGCAACCCCAGAGTATGGACTTTATTTATGGGGCGGTGTCGGTCGAGGTAAAACCTATTTAATGGATAGCTTTTATGAGTCACTGCCTTTTGCTGCCAAAATGCGCATCCATTTTCATCGCTTTATGCGTCGAGTTCACGCGGATTTGAGAATTTATAAAGGCCACGCAAATCCATTGGAAAGGGTTGCTGAAAAAATTTCTAGTGAAACAGATATTATTTGTTTTGATGAGTTTTTTGTTAGTGATATTACTGATGCGATGATCTTAGGTGCCCTATTTGAGGCGCTTTTTGCACGCGGTGTCTGTTTGGTAGCGACCTCTAATATACAGCCTGCAGGTCTTTACAAAAATGGCTTGCAGCGGCAACGTTTTTTGCCAGCAATTTCCCTAATAGAGCAGCACTGTCAGGTTGTTAATGTCGATGGGGGCTTCGATTATCGCCTCAGGGCGCTGGCCAATAGTTCTCTCTATCATTCGCCATTAAATGATCAAACTCACAACGCTGTTTCAGAAATTTTTGACCGCTTAGTCGCCAATGATAAAAGCATAGTTCGCGACAGTAGTATTAGGATTAATGATAGGGTTATCCCCGTGGTGGCTATGACCTCTGACGTTATTTGGTTTGATTTTTTTGCAATTTGTGATGGTCCGCGAAGTCAGAATGACTACATAGATATCGCCTGTGAGTTTCATGCCGTAGTGATTAGTAATGTGCCTTTACTCGATAGTGAAAAAGAGGATTGTGCTAGACGCTTTATCAACTTGGTGGATGAGTTTTATGATCGCAATGTAAAGCTCGCAATATCGGCTGAGTTTTCGTTACAGACGCTTTATCAAGGGACTAAATTATCATTTGAGTTTGAGCGAACCCAAAGTCGCTTAATTGAAATGCAAAGTTTAGAATTTTTGTCTCAAGCGCATCAGGTCGACTAATAAATGACACCGTTTTTTAGGCTCAAGCGCAAAATTAAATCGTGTTTTCATCAAATATTGGCCGACATAAGAAAAAAAGTTGGTTTTTACATCAATCAACACTTGTAATAGAGGCATATGCTCTTTACAATTCGCCCCCTTTTTTGGGATAGCCCAAGCTTAGGCAGGAAACAATGAAAACTTATAGTGCAAAAGCAGAATCAGTAGAACGCGATTGGTATGTTGTAGATGCGGCCGGGAAAACTCTGGGTCGTTTGGCAACTGAGGTTGCGTCACGCTTGCGTGGAAAACACAAGCCAGAATACACTCCTCACGTTGACACTGGCGATTACATCGTCGTTCTTAACGCTGAAAAAATAACTGTGACTGGTAATAAAGCCAAGAACAAAATTTATTATTCTCACACTGAATATCCAGGTGGTATTAAGGATATCAGTTTTGAAAAGTTATTGGATAAAGCGCCAGAGCGTGTTATTCAATCGGCTGTCAAAGGCATGTTGCCAAAAGGTCCTCTTGGACGTGAGATGTTTAGAAAGCTTAAAGTATATGTAGGCTCAGAGCATCCTCATACGGCACAACAGCCTCAGACTCTAGAACTGTAACGGAATTAAATCATGGCAGACACTCAATATTACGGCACTGGCCGACGCAAAACATCAGCGGCACGCGTATTCCTTAAAAGCGGAAAAGGCGATATTTCAGTAAATGATCGTTCTTTAGATACTTACTTCGGTCGTGAAGTTGCCCGAATGATTGTTCGCCAACCCTTCGATGTGGTTGAGCTAACGGACAAATTCGATGTTAAAATATCTGTAACAGGTGGTGGTAGCTTTGGACAAGCTGGCGCTATTCGTCACGGTATTGCGCGCGCACTGGTTGAGTACGATGAAAACCTTCGCCCTTCACTGAGAAAGGCCGGTTTCCTTACTCGAGATGCTCGTCAGGTTGAGCGTAAAAAGGTTGGTTTGCACAAGGCTCGCAAACGTCCTCAGTTCTCCAAGCGTTAATACGCAATGTTTTATTAAAGCCCGGCAAATTTGTCGGGCTTTTTTTTGCTTTAAAATCAGTGGCTTAGCTATTTTGTGGTGATAGGCAGTATTGCTAAAGAAACTACTTTAGACTATAATCTCGCCACCTAAAAATTCATGCTTTCTGGCATGATCTACATTCCAACTTTTTGTAAGGGAGAGCGTCATGAGCAATGACGGTGTCAACCATAGTCGTCGTAAATTTCTGCTGGGAGCCACGGGCGTTGTAGGTGGAGCCGGTATAGTCGGTGCGGCCGTACCTTTTGTGGCCTCATGGCAACCAAGCGCCAAAGCTAAAGCAGCTGGAGCTCCGGTAAGAGTTAATATTTCCAAGTTAGAAGCCGGTGGAAGATTAGTTGTGGAGTGGCGTGGAAAGCCAGTTTACATTGTTCGTCGAACGCAAGAATCCCTAGATGCTCTAAATCAAATTGAAACAGCTTCACTTAAAGACGCAAATTCTGAAAGTGCAAATCAACCGGCCTATGTCGGTGGTAACGCCAGATCACTTCAGGGTAAAGAAGAAGTGCTAGTTCTGGTTGGTCTTTGTACGCATCTTGGTTGTGCGCCTATGTACAGACCTGATGTTGGTGCTGCCGACCTTGGTGGTGACGCTTGGTTGGGTGGTTTTTTCTGTCCCTGTCATGGTTCGACATTCGATATGTCTGGTCGTGTGTTTGTAAACGTACCCGCGCCGACAAATTTAGAGATTCCGCCACACAGTTATGAGTCGGATGATGTTTTAGTTATTGGTATAGACTCGGAGGTGGCGTAATGAGTAAAGAAACTGGATTTGCAGCATGGCTTGATTCGCGTATGCCCACGCTTAAGCGTGAGTGGAATCGTCATATGGCTGAATACTATGCGCCCAAAAATTTCAATTTTTGGTATCTGTTTGGTATTTTTTCTCTGGTTGTATTAGTCATTCAATTGGTAACTGGTATCTGGTTGCTAATGAGCTATCAGGGTTCTGCTGAACAAGCCTTTGCCTCTGTTGAATATATTATGCGAGATGTCGAGCTCGGTTGGATAATCCGCTATGCCCATTCCACTGGGGCCTCCGCCTTCTTCATTGTGGTATATCTGCATATGTTCCGTGGGCTTATTTACGGGTCATACAAGGCGCCGCGAGAGCTGGTATGGATCTTTGGTATGACCATTTATGTTGCTCTTATGGCAGAAGCCTTCTTGGGTTATGTATTGCCTTGGGGTCAGATGTCATATTGGGGTGCACAGGTTATTATTTCATTATTTGGCGCTATTCCTGTTGTCGGTGAAGATATTGTTCAGTGGATTCGTGGTGACTACCTAATATCTGGTATCACTCTAAATCGCTTTATGTCGCTGCACGTAGTAGCCATGCCCATTATTCTGCTGGCCCTAGTGGTTATGCATATTATTGCGCTACACGATGTTGGCTCTAATAATCCAGATGGCGTAAGCATCAAAAAGTACAAAGATAAAAATGGCAACCCAATTGATGGTCTGCCGTTCTACCCATACTTTGTGGTAACCAAGATAGCGCCTTTGGTGGTATTCTTCTTTGTCTTCTGTGCGATCTTATTCTTTATGCCGGAGATGGGCGGTTACTTTCTTGAGCATGCAAACTTTGAAATTGCAAACTCACTAAAAACACCAGAACATATTGCGCCAGTATGGTACTTCACGCCGTTCTACTCAATGTTGCGTGCAGTCCCAGATAAGCTAGGCGGATTCATTACTATGGCTGCGGCTATTGCTGTTTTATTTGTACTTCCTTGGCTGGATCGCAGTCCAGTGCGCTCAATTCGTTATAAAGGCATTATCAGCCGCATCGCTATTTTGGTGTTCGTGGCTTGCTTTATTATTCTGGGCTATCTTGGCGTTAAAGCACCTACGCCTGGCCGTACATTATTAGCGCAAATTTGTACTATTTTGTACTTTGGCTATTTTGTGGGCATCTACTTCTGGACCCGCTACGAGACTACTAAGCCAGAGCCAGATCGCATTACAATGAATGGTGGTTTGGGCTTCTGGAAATCGATGGGTGCTCTTTTGGTGGTCATTCTTTTGGTGGTGCTGCCTATTAAAGCAGTGGGCGCTGAAAGTGGGAAATCATGTGGAGACATAGATTGCGACCCTTTTACGGCAGAGTTAACTGACTATGCGTCCATGCAGCGCGGGGCCAATGTGGCAGTTAACTATTGTATGGGTTGCCACTCTTTCAAATATTCAAGATGGGAACGCGTTGCTGACGATTTAAATATTCCCCATGACTTAATGATGGATAATCTAGTGTTTAGCGGTCAAAAAATTGGTGATTTAATGGAAATCTCCATGCCGGCTGATAGCGCAAAAGATTGGTTTGGTGCTGTTCCTCCAGATTTAACCCTGGTCGCTCGATCGCGTTCACCTGAGTGGATCTATACTTACTTAAAGAATTTTTATGTAGACCCTTCGAGACCATTGGGTGTTAACAATAAAGTATTTAAAGATGTGGGTATGCCTCATGCACTACTTGACCTTCAAGGCTTACAAGAATGTGCTCCTGGCCCGGTTGTTGCAAGTAATGGCGGTATCAAGCGCGACCTTCTAACCGGTGAAGACCTACTTGAAGATCCCTGTGGCCGATTTACCCTTATCGAAAAAGGATCGCTCAGTGAAGCAGAGTACGACCAAGCGGTTTATGATCTTACTAACTTCTTAACCTATATTGCCGAGCCTATGGCTGAACAGCGTAAGCATATTGGGCGTTGGGTGCTATTATTCTTATTATTACTATTGGTTCCCGCTACATTATTGGCCAGAGAATATTCGAAGGTTATGCACTAATAAG
>JBMZFJ010000011.1:0-41593 GCA_049615345.1 Porticoccaceae bacterium
AACTGCTTGGGAGAGTTATGGTTTGAAGAGTCTTTTGAGGATTAGAAAAAGCATATTCTTTGATATATTTGACTGAACCTGGAACATCAATTCTCTCTATACCAGTATGTGCAAAAGCCCCACCGTCTATAGTAACTATTGAGTTTGGAATGTTGACTGATAATAAATTTGACTTATAAAAAGCTTCAAAACCGATTTCTGTGTAGATTTCAGGAATATCGGCGTGTCCATTTTCATCGATCAGAGAAAGCGCGGTTTGCCTATCTAAGATAGATGTTTGTTCCTCAGCCTTAAGACTTGCAGTGCAGGTTAAAACAAATAGTAAGATCAGGGTTAAAAGGCGTAAATGTCTCATTATTTTTTCCATCTCAATCAAGCATATTTTTAGCTTCAATGTAGTTGAGAAAATCTTATTATCATTATTTTGTCTGAATTATTTATGATTGAATCAATCTTAATACAAATCTAATCATTAATATATAGCAGTAAAGTTCAAGTAATAATCAATGGATCAGCCTATTTTGGGGTTTCTAAAGCCGGTTTATTAGACAGTTATTTTTGACCCAAAGACCATAAATTTACATTTGTATAGATTGGTATATAGTAGTTATTAAGTTAATTTAGAAATGAATTGGTTGATCAAAGAAAAAATAAATCAAGAGAATAGTGATTAGAGGTTGGGAGTTATGTTGGCTAAAAAAATAATACGTTTGTGTGCAGTACTTGTTTTTAGTGGGGTTTCATCGATTGCTTTTTCGCAAGTACTTACTTGGAATGATGTGATAAACCTTATGGATGAAAATGGTAGCGTTGTTATACCTGAAGGCTTTACCAATATTGGTGAAAGAGCCTTTCAACATACTAAAGTTACAAGCGTTCTTATCCCAGATACGATAACTGTAATTGAAAATTATGCGTTTTATGGTGCAGATATTCAAAATATTGAAATACCAAACACAGTAACAAGCATTGGGCAGTATGCATTTTCTGAAACTACCTCACTTGAAAGAATTGAAATACCGAATAGCATAACATCTATTGCGCAATATACCTTTTCAGGGTCTTCTCTGGCCGAGGTGTTATTGCCAGAGACACTTACAGCTATTAACGATCAAGCCTTTCAATATACCAATATTGAAACATTGGAAATTCCGGAAAATATATTTATTGGCGAATATGCTTTCAGGGATACTAAAATTCGTCACCTAAAAATTCCAAATGGAACGAGATTAGATAGGGGTGCTTTTTATGGTGTTGATTTTGTGTCACTAGAAATTGGAAGTGGAGTTTCTCAGGTGTCAAATTATGAACCGTTCATGAGAACCCAAAATAGTTTGAAAACCTTAGTCACTAACATTCCATGGGGCTGTAGGTATGAAAATGGAAACGGGTCTTGGTGTTTTGATGATACACCCAATCTAGAAATTTCCATCCTTCGTGGTGGTCCATTTAGAACTTATTACAGCGATCCTGTTTATAACATATCGACAAATTCTGATTCAACCTTGTTTATTGAATCAAATTTCCCTGGCGAAAATTATCGAGACTTTTCTGCTTCAGAAATAGTTTTAGTTGATCCATACCAACTTACAAAGCCATTGGGTGCTATACCGCATAGTTTATGTCAAGCTGGGGACTCCGATAGTGATGGCTATTCAGATTGCTATGACCAGTTTCCCAATGACCCAGAACAGTGGTTTGACTACGGTTTGTCAGAGCCAGAGCCAGAGCCAGAAACCAACACAACCAATTTAACGCATTCAGATGATGATGGTTTGGCGGATATTTTTGATTTAAGTCCCTCTGATGGAAGCCAAAGAGGAACTACCAGTGCGAGTGTGCCTGAGTATGCTGTTGATACTGATGGTGATGGATTTAGAAATAGCCGCGATATTGACGATGATGATGATGGTCTGCTTGATATTTACGAGCCTTTCTTTGGCACAAATCCCTTAATACCTGACTCTGACTTTGATGGCACCCTAGATGGCCTTGATGCTTTCCCATTAGATAACACTGAATCATTGGATACTGACACTGATGGTATCGGTAATAACGCTGATTCAGACGATGATGGCGATGGTCATTTTGATTTATTAGATGCCTTCCCACTTGATGCCAATGAATGGATGGATTCAGATTTAGATGGTGTGGGTAATAACGCTGATACTGATGATGATAATGATGGCGTTTTAGATGAGGAAGATATGTTTCCTTACACAGCCTCAGAGTCAGTTGATACTGATGGTGATGGGGTAGGTGATAATTCGGATGCATTCCCCAATGATTCATCTGAGACATTAGATACTGACCTAGATGGCATTGGTAATAATGCCGATACAGATGATGATAATGACGGTGTAGCTGATGCAGATGATAGCGATCCGCTCAATGATGCTATTGGTGCTCTTGAGTCACAAAACCTGTTTGTGATGGGTAACCCAGTAGCAGTCAATGGTTATCTAACTACTATTTCGGTTGGCTATGATGTGTCAGATGACAATAATCAACTGACTGGAATTGGTTTCAGAGTACATTATGACAGTTCAATCTATAGCTATTCTGCGGTTGAAAGTACAATAAATGCATCACTTATAGTAGATGCCATAGGGCCATATCAGGATATTGAAGATTTTGATAATGATAGTACGACTGATAGTTACATTGTCTTTGGTTGGGCTGCTGTAAATGCTGATTGGCCCAATATTGAGCTACCAGCTAAGCTTACCGATATTCAGTTATTTGTTAACTGGGATGATTACGATGCAGGCTCAACGACATCAAATATCAATTTCTCCATTGTTGATAATGCAGAAGGCTATGAAGCTAAATCAACTGATTATGCGATGACAGTACTTCCCGCCACTTGGGATTTTGATGGCAATGGATCAGCAGATGCTCTAACGGATGGGCTTATGTTGCTTAGATATACCTTTGGCATTAGGGATTTAAGAATGGCTTCTGGTGCAATGGCGCAAAATTCAACGCTGTCAGCGACCCAAGTAGTCGATAATATGCATAGAGCAATCAGCGTTGCTGATATTGATGGTAATGGCTCAACAGACGCACTTACTGATGGCTTGTTATTGTTGCGTTATCTGTTTGGTCTTCGGGGCGAGAATTTAATTTCTGGCGCCATCAGTTCAGATGCTACACGCACTACTCAAGAGCAAATAGAGCAGTATTTAAGTCTTTATATGCCAAGCGAGTTAACCCTGCCTGTGCAGTCTGAGCAAAACTTTATGGTCGGTGATTGGAAGTTAGCCTCCGTGCCAGATGTAAGAGAATATAATTGGGAGGGAGTCCTAACCGATTGGAATACTTACCCTTGGGATTTCACACAGGCAATATTTGAAAACTGTGTGAAAGATGACATTTATCGCTTTGGTAGCAATGGAACTTTTGAGTATTTAATCAATGGTTCTACTTATATGGATTATGAAATTAACCCCTTATATGATGAAAGTGATGAAGGGTTCTGTGCTGCACCATTTTCACCCTGGAATGAAGATGAAATTTACACATACAGTGTTGATGAGAATGACGGTGAACTTACTGTAAATGGTTTTGGTGCTTTTATTGTTTTAGCTCATGTTGCTAATGGTACGAGTGACATAGAAAGTCCAGCTGAGGCGCCTGAAAGTATTACTTATCAATACAGTAAAATATCAGAAGAGCAAATTCTTGTGGAAATTGATGCATTTGATAAATTCTACAGATTTACTCTTGAAAGAGTTCCGAGTAACTAGAAAATAGAGGTTAGGTGTTTCTTACAGCATCCTGACTTTTTTTAAATACTCCATATTTGCAGAAAGGTGCCTTTAAAGGCACCTTTTTGTTTTCTCGCTAGATAATTTACATTTGCATAAAATAATATATAGTGGATTTTATAAGCGAATAGAAAATACATGAAAAAGTTATCAGGGGAAGGGTTATGTGGTCTAAATTGATGAAAAAAATACTGTTTTTGGCGGCTGTTTTGTCGCTAAGTGCTTTTACAAGCCTTGTTAAAGCCTATGAAGTTAGAGGTTTCGTATTTGAATTAGAGGGCAATAAAGTAAAAATTACTGACTATATTGGGTCGGAAAACAGCCTTATTATCCCCCAATATCTAGATGGTTTTGAAGTTACGGTTATTGGTGAAAATGCTCTTAACAATAAGGGTCTAACAAACGTCACTTTACCAGACTCTGTTCAAGTCATTGAAGAAAGTGCCTTCGCCAATAACGCCCTCATAGGCATTGGTTTTCCAGCAAGTGTTGTTGAAATAAAAAGGCAGGCTTTTTATAACAATGATATGGTAAACCTTACCTTACCAAGCAATATAGAAATTGTGGGAGAGCTTGCTTTTGCTGAGAACAAATTGAAAGTTATTAACTATAATCATTTAACAACAGATCCCGCTAAATCTGCTTTTGATACGAATATTAATCATTTGGATTACGAAACGAATTCAGGTTATTTGCGACTATATTATCAAACTATAAATTCCGAAATTCACATAATGGGAACGAATAACTATTGTTACCAGACAAGTGCATATCATGCGATTAGAGACAATATAAACGGCTACCCTGTTGTAGCTATTCACAAGATGGAATTGAACGGCGATTTCTGTGCGAACATGTATAATGCATTACAAATTCCTAATAGCGTGAGATACATTGGTAAATATGCATTTACAGATTTAGCCCACAACGAGATTGCTTTTGGAAGTAGTATTGAAGTTATTGACGATTTTGCATTTTTTGGTTTCAACGGCAATTCAATTGCCCTTCCAAACTCAGTAAAGCAGATTGGTCAGAGTGCTTTTGCGAATGGTGAAATTAATCAATTAAGCTTGGGAAATAGCATTGAAACCATAGCAGATTCCGCATTTGAAAATAACAATATCCACAATTTAACAATTCCTGATAGCGTCAAAGATATTGGTGAGAAAGCGTTTTTTCAAAACAAGTTACATACCTTACAACTGGGTAATAGTATTGAAACTATTGGTAATTCAGCGTTTCAAAATAATCGAATAACCAGTCTTACCATTCCTGCTAGTGTTCAAACTATTGGCGATTATGCGTTCAAATCAAACTATATTTCTGAACTTAACCTTGAGCAAAGTCAGGCTGATATTGGCGTTAAGGCATTTCGAGATAATCAGATTAGCCAGGTGACTATACCGGAAACCATTGGTGATATTTCATTAGATGCGTTTTATGGCAATCAATTCACGGATGTTAATTATTTGGGCGGCGGCAGTGAGTTTTATTTTATTGGTGATAGTGATCAAGATGGTGTGTTTGATGTTGCCGATGCTTTCCCCTTCGATGCGAGTGAATCAGAAGATTTTGATTCAGATGGCATAGGAGATAATGCGGATACTGACGATGATAATGACGGTCATTTTGACTTATTAGATGCCTTCCCATTAGATGCTAGTGAATGGATGGATACGGATTCAGATGGTGTGGGTAACAATGCTGATACCGATGATGATAATGATGGTGTTTTAGATTTAGAAGATGTCTTCCCGTTAACCGAATCAGAGTCGGTTGATACTGACGGTGATGGGGTAGGAGATAATTCGGATGCATTTCCAAATGATTCATCTGAGACTTTAGACACTGATCTTGATGGTATTGGTAATAATGCCGATGCCGATGATGACAACGATGGTGTCGTTGATGCTGAGGATATTAACCCCTTAGATGATTCAGTGGGTGCAATTAAAACCCAAGACCTATTTGTGATAGGTGACCCTGTTGGGGTCAATGGTTATTTGGCTACTATTGGGATTGGCTACGATGTATCTGATGCCAATAATGCGTTAAATGGTATTGGCTTTAGAGTACATTTTGATAGCAGCATCCTAAGTTTTTCAGGTGTTCAAAACATCTTAATGGATTCGGCAGTGATTGAGGGTATGGGTCCTTACCAAGATACTGATGATTTCGACAATGACAGCACCACCGATTCCTTTATTGTTTTTGGATGGGCTTCAGTGACAGGAGATTGGCCAAATGATGCGTTACCTGCAAAACTGAGTGATATTCAGTTCTTTGTGAGTTGGGATGGCTATGAGGCGGGTTCTACCACATCAAATATTAATTTCTCCATTGTTGATAATGCTGAGAACTATCAAACGTCATTAACGAATCATGCCCTGACTGTACTGCCTGGTACCTGGGATTTTGATGGCAATGCTTCGGCAGATGCATTAACGGATGGTCTTATGTTACTCAGATACACCTTTGGTATCAGGGATATGAGAATGACCTCAGGTGCCATGGCGGGCAACTCCACGCTATCGGCTATTCAGGTCGTTGATAATATGCACAGAGCAGCAACATTGGCAGATATTGATGGTAATGGCTCAACAGACGCACTTACTGATGGCTTGTTATTGTTGCGTTATCTGTTTGGTCTTCGGGGCGAGAATTTAATTTCTGGCGCCATCAGTTCAGATGCTACACGCACTACTCAAGAGCAAATAGAGCAGTATTTAAGTCTTTATATGCCAAGCGAGTTAACCCTGCCTGTGCAGTCTGAACAAAGTTTTATTGTTGGTGATTGGAAGTTGGCAGAAATACCTCAGCAAAAAAACGTATTTGAAACTTCTTGGTATGGCCATGAATATGGCCTTGATCAGGAAATATTTGAAAACTGCGTGCATGATGATATTTATCGATTTGGTAATGATGCAACATTTCAGTATTTAATTAATGGATCAACATTTATGGACTCGCGAATCAATCCGCTCTATTGGAGTACTAATGAATATTGTGTTGCACCATTGGCACCATGGGATGAAAGCGAAATTTACACATACAGTATTGACAAAAATAATAGTAATTTAACTGTACATGGATTAGGAGCCTACATTGGTCTAGCTGATATAGTTAATGGAGGAAGTATTGAAAGTCCATCAGAGGCACCCGATAGCATTTCTTATAGTTACAGCATAATCTCAGAGGATCAAATTCTTCTAGAACTTGATGCATTTAGTGCTCATTATAGATTTACTCTTGAGAGAGTTCCGAGAAACTAAATAACAGAGGTCAGGTGTTTCTTTCAGCGCACCTGACCTTTAACCTAAAAATGAAACAATAAAAAAGCCTTGCGAATGCAAGGCTTTTTAGAATTTGGCTCCGCCTGCTGGGCTCGAACCAGCGACCCAATGATTAACAGTCATTTGCTCTACCAACTGAGCTAAGGCGGAATGGTGTTTCTTGTTGAGCGGGGCATTTTAGGCATCTCGACTAGGTGAGTCAACAGTTTCATATAGGAAATATAACGATTGGCGTGCTGGTCTTAATTGTTAAGTGTTATTAGCGTTAATTTTGCGCTAATTAATAGGGCTTAAGTCGAACCATTCGGTAAATCATTTCTGGGCAATGTATACTAAATATATCGGCAATTTTTTGAAATGGAATATTCTAGTGTGGTTTAAACCCTGTAAGTCTCTGTCTTTTTACGCTTTACTGCTGTTGTGTTTGTTTGTGCCTATGTTGCAGGGCGCAGAGGTTGACGCAAAATCAACTTTGCGGCTTCAGTTTGAGCCTATTATTGCTAAGGTGAACAAGCAGTTGTTGAGCCAACATGTACAGTATAAAAAAGATCCTAAAGCCTACCAGGAATTTTTAGACTTGCATGTTCGTCCGCACTGGGATACTCGCTCTACCGCTAGGGCCTTGATTGGTGGTAAATCGTTTAAATCACTCAGTAAACAGGCACAGCACGATTTAGTGCAAGCGGTTGATACAACCTTGGTGCGTTATGCGTTTGAGGGAATTGATTTCTACAGTGGTCAGCAATTTCAGATGGTCGATGTGGCGATTAGTGATTCAGGTAAAATGGGTTGGGTACAGGTGCTGATGAAGTCAAAGATTCTGCCCGATCTAAATCTGGATATACTGGTCAAGCGTAATAAATTGGGTACATGGAATGCCGTCGATGTCCGCTTTAAAGGAATAACCTATGTGGCGGTTAAGAAGCATCAGTTTAAAAAAATACTGGAAAAGCAGGGGGTTGGTGCTTTGATTGCCAGCCTTAATGAAAAAAATAATCAATTCTTTGGTGAGCTTTGTGCCGCTGAGGATAAAGTGGATAAAAAAACTTGTTGAGTTCGCAAAAAATACGCCCCATCAAGCCTTTAAAAGTAGCAAGTAACTATAAACCCGCAGGTGATCAGCCAAAGGCCATTAGAGCTATGGTTGAGGGCTTGGACAATGGTTTGGCGGCGCAAACATTACTCGGTGTGACGGGGTCTGGCAAGACCTTTAGCATTGCCAATGTGATTGAGCAGGTTCAAAGACCAACCATTGTGTTGGCGCACAATAAAACACTAGCAGCGCAACTCTACGGCGAATTTAAAAGCTTCTTCCCCAATAATGCGGTTGAATACTTTGTTTCTTACTATGACTATTATCAGCCTGAAGCCTATGTGCCTTCTTCTGATACCTTTATCGAAAAAGATGCCTCGGTAAACTCCCATATTGAGCAGATGCGCTTATCGGCGACTAAGTCGCTTATGGAGCGTCAGGATGTGATTGTGGTGGCAACTGTATCCTCAATTTACGGTTTGGGTGATCCCAGTTCCTATTTAAAAATGGTACTGCATATTTCCCGTGGCGAGCAGATCGATCAGCGAGACGTTTTAAGGCGTTTAGCCGAGCTTCAGTACAAACGCAACGATATCGACTTCGATCGCGCCTCCTACCGCGTGAGAGGCGATGTAATTGATGTTTATCCAGCAGATTCCGATTATGAAGCGGTACGTATTCAGTTATTTGATGATGAAGTCGAAGAAATCTGTCTGTTTGATCCCCTTACTGGGGAGGTTTTACGTACGGTTCCGCGATTTACTATTTATCCTAAAACCCACTATGTCACGCCGCGTGAGCAGATCTTAGTAGCGGTAGATAAAATCCAAGATGAATTAAAAGAGCGACTTGAACAGTTGCGATCGAATGAAAAGTTGGTGGAGGCACAGCGTCTGCAGGAGCGGGTGCGCTACGATACCGAAATGATGCGCGAACTGGGTTACTGCAATGGTATCGAAAATTACTCTAGATACCTCTCGGGTGTTGCCCCAGGTGAGCCGCCGCCGACGCTATTTAACTATCTGCCCGATAATGCATTATTAGTGATTGATGAGTCCCATGTTACCGTGCCGCAGTTAGGGGCAATGTATAAGGGTGACCGCTCGCGCAAAGAGACCCTTGTGGAATACGGCTTTAGATTGCCTTCGGCACTGGATAATCGTCCATTGCGCTTTGATGAGTGGGAGGGCATAGCGCCGCAGATGATATTCGTCTCTGCCACCCCTAGCCGCTATGAGGAGGCCAATCAGGGGCAGGTTGTAGAGCAGGTGGTTAGGCCCACAGGGTTACTAGACCCAGAAATCGAAGTGCGTCCGGCATTGACTCAGGTGGATGATGTGCTTTCCGAGATCAATCATAGAACGCAAAACAACGAACGAGTTCTAATTACCGTATTGACCAAGCGTATGGCAGAGGATTTAACTGATTACCTCGATGAGCACGGCGTCAGAGTGCGTTATTTGCATTCTGATATTGATACTGTTGAGCGCGTAGAGATTATTAGAGATCTTCGTTTAGGCGAATTTGATGTGCTTGTTGGCATTAACCTGTTGCGAGAGGGTTTAGATATGCCCGAGGTTTCCCTAGTGGCTATTTTAGATGCCGATAAGGAAGGCTTCTTGCGTTCTGAGCAATCGCTGATTCAAACCATTGGTAGGGCGGCGCGTAACCTTGAGGGTAAAGCAATTTTATACGCAGACAAGGTCACTGGCTCCATGCAGCGTGCTATGGATGAAACTGAGCGACGTCGCGGCTTACAGGTAGCGCACAATGAAAAGCATGGTATTACTCCGAAGAGCATCAAAAAAGAAGTGGCCGATATTATGGAAGGTGCCCATGCGGCAGTGGGGCATAATAAACGGGCCCGAAAAGTGGCTGAAGATGCTGCTTCTTACTCAGCTAATACAGAACAATCCTATGAGAATATGGCCAAAGAGATTAAAAGGCTTGAGGATAAGATGTATCAACATGCACGCAATCTTGAGTTTGAAGAAGCCGCCAATACTCGGGATCTTTTAGGTAAGTTGCGCGAAAAAAGCCTTGCCTCATAGGCGTAAAAGGTGTCTTTATTGGGGGTGAAATATCTCAGAGAGTACTCGTGGCTAATCAGTCCTCAATCACAAGGTGTTTACCTAAGTTCTATCTATAAATTATTTCCCAACTATAAGCATACAAATACATCACTAGACAGAAAATACAAATCCTGAATAATAATTTTGTCATCATCGATAGTGAAAAAAATCTAGGTTGTCTATTCATTAATGGGCTCATGGTTGTTCCGCTTTTCCTTAATGATAATGATTATCATTTACATTAAGAAGAATATCAAGTAATATTCCTTTCATATTGCAAATAGGGCATTCAATTCATTGATTAGCCCGATTATTTTTAATCTTAGGAATACAATGAATGAAGCTATCTTTCTTATGCGATGCTCATCGCCAAGAATTAACAACCAATGTCACCAAAGCCATAAGATTCTGGCAGGAAGGCTTTGATACCGCGCAATTTTTTTATGAACAAAGTTTGTGGGTCGAAGCGATACCCCATGCTGGCCGTGCCTTTGAAATTGCCGAGATATTTGTTACCAATAAAGAAATAGATTGCAGCGTAGCCTATGAATGGTTTTATGCCTCGACTTTAATCCTTGCGAATGCCTTTAATAGCCTGGGCTATACTGACGAAGCCTACGAGGTGATGGGGTTGGCAATAGAAAGGTTTGATAGGGAATTGGGTTTATCTAATATCGAACATAAACTGGTGATGGATTACCTCAATAAACTGCACTGGTGTGATAATTTTTCATCGAGTTACAGCGAGAATAAAAATGCTTCCAATCGATCCAATGTTTTATCACTGCAATAAGCGGCATTAAGGTATTAATTAAACTTTGCACTCACCACCTTAGGTGGTTAGAATAGCCGCCCGTTTGCAAGTAGACGGTTAATTGTCGCTTTCATAGTACGACCGTAGCTCAGCTGGTTAGAGCACCACCTTGACATGGTGGGGGTCGGTGGTTCGAGTCCACTCGGTCGTACCAATTTCTCTCAACTGCTTTGTCTGTTATTTAGATCGTTGAATCCAACTCATTAATAACCCATACTAGAAATGTGTTTCCTATGAGTTTTTAAAAATGGGTCTTTTGGCAATATATGTTGGCTTGGCGTTGGGCGTCTCTTTTTTATGTTCACTGCTTGAAGCCACGCTTCTATCACTCACCCCAACACATCTTGCTTCGCTGGAGTCCAAGCGCCCTAAACTAGGTAGTTTGTGGCGCGGTTATAAAGACGATATAGATAAACCCCTTGCGGCGATTTTATCGTTAAACACTATCGCCCATACTGTGGGTGCCGCTGGTGCCGGTGCTCAGGCGACAAAATTATTTGGTGAGCTGTATTTCGGTATTATTTCGGCGGTCCTGACCCTACTGATTCTTATCTTTTCTGAAATTATTCCCAAGACGCTTGGTGCTCGATATTGGAAGCAGCTTGCGCCGGCCTGTGGCTATATTTTGCGTTGGGTGCAGTGGCTTATGTTCCCGTTGGTAGTGGTGTCTAAAAAGCTAACTGGATGGTTAGCACCGGTAAAAGATGATCCATCGGTATCCAGAGATGACTTCGATATGCTGGCTAAAATGGGGCATCAAGAGGGGGTGATTAATGCCGATGAAGCTAAGGCTATGAGTGCACTTTTAGCTTTCAGAGGTTTAGTGGTAAAGGATGTAATGACGCCGCGAACGGTGATGGCTTCGCTGCCTGCCGATATGACGGTGGGAGAGGTCTCGCCTACAGACCCTTCGCTAAGGTTTTCTAGAATCCCTATTTTTGATCAGCATGATGAGGACTTTATCGGTTTCGTACGCAAAGACGAACTATTCAAAAAGGCCGCTGAGGGTCTTAGAGATACTAAACTTGGTGAGCTTAGGCGTGACTTTGTCAGTGTATTGGAGGGCAAGCCATTGCCAGAACTTATGCAAACCATGGTTGACGAGCGAGTAGCCATTAGTTTGGTAGTGAGTGAATATGGCGACCCCTTGGGGATTGCAACCATGGAAGATTTGGTTGAAACCATGCTAGGCATGGAAATTGTCGATGAATCAGATAGCCATATTGATATGCAGGAACGTGCTCGTCAGTTATGGCGCTTGAGAGCCAATACCGTAGGCATAACATTAGAAAACAAAGAGTAGCGCTTTTTAGTTGTGTGAGCCTGCTTCAGATGAAACAGGCTCACAGTACAAAAACCTAATTGATCGCAGTCAGCCTTAGCCAGTTTAGATTCCATTCACGACCGACCGCTTCAATGCGCAAGGTTTGCGGTCCAGCACTAAGATTCACAGTATCCGATCTAGTTATCCAATTCTGCCAGCCACCGGTACTTGGAACAAACTCTTGGTCAACTTGTACCCCGTCTGCAAGAACACGAAAGCCTGAACTACCGGGCAAACTGGCTAGTCGATACTCGATGGTATAGGTGCCGGCAGTTTGTACATCAATGTTGTATTCCAGCCAGTCACCAGGGTCGACGTAACCTATATTCAAGCCTCCGCCAGTACCACCACCACTGTCTGTTGATGTCTCTATTTGGATGCCATTCATATTAGAAAATTGTTCAGCCTCGATGGTGCCCGGAATAGAAAAGGTAATTTGCGGCTGACCAGTGCTACTGTTGCTGGTATCCAAATCATCACCCAGTGTATCCGTATCCTGATAGGTTAAGCCAAAGCCATAGGGGAATAACGGATCATAATTGTCATCGTTGCGATTTAGGATGATTTGACTGGTATATTTCGGCCAAGAGAAAGATAACTTGCCTTTAAAGTCATAGTTGATATCACCGCTGGCGTTTTTGAAGATAACATCAGCAATACCTGCACCCTCGGAGCCCGGTAACCATGCCGCAACAAAGGCGTTTGAGGCATTGAGCTCTTTATTAACCCACAGAGGCCGCCCCGTGATAAACACAGAAATAACAGGAATATCCTGTGATTTGAGCGATTCAAGCATTGCCAAGTCGGATTTTATGCCGTTTTGGTACTCAATATTTGATAGGTCTCCCTGACCCTCCGCGTAGGGTGATTCACCAAATACGACGATAGCAACATCGGGCTTGGTACCACTCCAGTTGCCACTCGAGCTTAGGCGCGTAGTTCCGCCAGCAGAGTTAACCACTGACTGAATACCTTGATAAATAGTGGTGCCGCCAGGGAAATCACTGTTGGTGTTGCCGGTTCCCTGCCAAGTTACAGTCCAGCCCCCTGATTGTTTGCCAATATCGTTAGCCCCACTGCCTGCAATCAGCACATTTGAATTGCGATCTAAGGGTAAAATGCCATCGCTATTTTTAAGTAATACTAACGATTCCCTTACTGCCTGACGCGCTACTGCTCTGTGATCAGGTGCGCCAATTAATGCGGTATTGTTTGCATGTTCTCGATTGGAAGGTTTGATGCTGTTGGCAAATCCAGCGCGAAGCTTAACCCGCAGTATTCGCGTTACCGCATCATTAATACGAGCCATGGGAATGGTGCCATTATTTACTTGGCTAATAGTGTTTTGGATAAATGCTTTCCAGGCATAGGGCACCATAATCATATCGACGCCAGCCATAATGGCTTGGGCACATTGACTGTCACCACACCCAGGAACCTGACCATGACCATTCCAGTCGCCTATAACAAAACCGTCAAAACCCATCTGTTCTTTTAACACATCGGTCAATAAATACTCATTGCCGTGGAGTTTAGAACCATTCCAACTGTTGTATGACGCCATGACAGTTTGTGCGCCAGCGCCCAAAGCAGAAATATAGCCTTGCGCATGGATATTGCGTAGTTCAGATTCATTCACCACGGTATTGCCCTGATCAACTCCGCCCTGAGTGCCGCCATCGCCAACAAAGTGTTTGGCAGTAGCTACTACTTTTGAGGAACTAAAGCGGTTTTCTCCTTCACCTTGAAGACCTTTGACAATCTCACCGGCGTAGGCTCTAACAATCTCGGGGTCCTCTGAATAGCCCTCATAGGTTCTCCCCCAGGTATCATTGCGCACAACAGCAAGGGTAGGCGCAAATACCCAGTCAATACCAGTTGCAGCGACTTCTAAGGCGGTAATTTCGCCAATTTCACGCATCAATTCAGGGTTATTAGCAGCGCCCAAACCAATATTGTGTGGAAAAATAGTCGCGCCAATCACATTGTTGTGCCCATGCACGGCGTCCGTTCCCCAGATAATAGGAACACCCACGCCGCCATCACTGGTATCTGTGCTGGCTTCGTACAAATCATCCGCTAGATTTACCCAATCAGCAATGGTTGAATTTTTACCATTAGGCCAGCTCCCGCCGCCATTAAGTACGGAACCTAGGTTCCACTGGCGTACATCATTAGGTGTAACTGCGCTGATTTCAGCTTGAACCATTTGACCGACCTTTTCTGCTGTAGTCATAGAAGCCAAAAGAGTGGCTACAGCACTGTCTACATTCTCTGTAACGACGCTGTTAACCGCTTCCCACGAGGATGAAAAGACGCTGATTGTTGCCGTGGCTGAGGACTGATTTCCCTGTGAATCAGTGACGCTGTAATCAAAAGAGTCAAAACCACTGAAACCCGAAGTTGGGGTATAGCTAATGGTGCCATTATCAGCAATATTGACAGCACCATGGTTCGCGGTACGGGTCAAATTGTAAATAACCGGCGTGTTGACCAGCCCTTGGTCGTTGGTTTGTAAATTACCGCTTACACTCACGCCCTGATTGGTAGTAAAGCTATCATCCACCGCTGATAGAGGCGAGTTGCTGGGGTTGGCGCTATTCCCAGGGTAGTAACTATCAATGTAGTTTTCGATCTGTAGTGCCGTATTTCTTGTGCCGTCTTGTGCAATAGCGCCATCAATTAACGCATCTCCTCGTATTTGAAAAAAATACCTAAGGATAAGAAGACCATCGCTCAAGGCATCAAGACTACCATTACCGTCAACATCAGCGATGGCAATACTTGATTCGACCTTAGAAATTACCTCAACTGGCTGAAGCGGTGAATCGGTTGCTATTGCACCATCAACCAGATTTTCGCCCGTCACACCAAAAGCGTATCTTAAAATGATTAATCCATCGGATAGGGCATCAACTTTACCATTGCCATCCATATCCCAACTGACAGGAGCCTGTGCATTTTGATGCATAACCTGCAATTTTTGATGCTCTAAAGAACTTTCTACAGCAACACTCTGTGTACTTATACCCGTGATCACCAAGCTAAAGAAAGCAACTAAGCCAGATAAAGCAGTGGCTTTTGCTTTGAAAGCTGAAAATTGGAATAGGGGTTTTGATAGCATGGAATTAACTCCGCAAAAATTTTGCGCTTATAGTATTGATAAAGACCAGTAAATACAGGTAATTACGCTTAAAGGGTAAAAAAAGAGGACAAAATTGTGCTTTTAATAAAAAGGGCGTCTTTTCGTTTATTAGCCTGGGAATATCAGGCAATAATCTACAGACGCCCTCAGTGATTATTTAGCTGTGAGTTTGAAGCTTACCGCTTGCAAATCTTCGGAGCTTGAGCCAACAAACAGCCTAAACTCACCAGACTCAGCTTTAAAGCTCATATCTCGGGTATAAAACGCTAGGTCATCAACGCCAATTGTAAAAGTAACTTTTTGACTTTGCCCTGGTTTAAGCCCAATTTTCTCAAAGCCCTTTAGTTCTTTAACAGGACGAACCACTGAACCTACCATGTCCTGTATGTAGAGTTGAACCACTTCTTCTCCAAAACGCTCGCCGCTATTGGTGACAGTAACGCTAGCTGTTAAAACCTCATCAAAGCTAATACTTTCTGCGCTTAGCATAATTGGAGAGTAGCTAAATTCGGTGTAGCTAAGACCATAACCAAAGGGATAAAGTGGCTCAATGGGGCTATCAATATACTTACTGGTATAGCGCGTATTGTCCAGTGGTCTGCTCACACGTTTAGTGTTATAAAAAATTGGGATTTGACCTGTATTACGAGGCACGGTCATAGTTAATTTCCCTGATGGATTGTAATCACCAAATAGAACATCAGCCAATGCATTGCCGGCCTCGGAACCCAACAGCCAGCCATTGAGAATGCTGGGGATATTTTCTGAAGACCACTCAATAGCTAGAGGTCGACCATTCATAAGTACCATAACCACTGGCGTCCCCGTTTCGTGTATAGCTTTAACAAGTTTCTGCTGTGCAGGATAGAGTTCAATATTCGTTCGGCTTGCAGATTCCCCGGTTTTATCTGCATCTTCGCCTACAGCAAGAATCACCACATCAGATTTTTTGGCTAGCCTCACTGCCTTGCGCAATTGCTTTTTATCCACCGATTCAAGACCTGAGCCCTCGGCGTAACGAACACGCGTATTACTTGATACCTTTGCTTTTATACCGTCGAGTAGGGTTACAACATCTTCGGCTTCACCTTTGCCGCGCCAAAAGCCATTCATATGGAATTGGTTATCAGCCAAGGGTCCAATAACAGCGATATCCTTGATATTTTTATCCAAGGGTAACAGTTGATCATCATTTTTAAGCAACACTACTGACTTGCGTGCCATATCGCGAGCAGCTTCGCGGTGCTCAGGGGCTAAAATCAAAGCTTTTTCGCGTTCAGAATCGATATATCGGTAGGGGTCATCAAATAGCCCCAATTCAAATTTCATCTTTAGAACTCGGCGAACAGCCTCGTCAATTTTCGCTTCATCCACTCGACCATCGCGCACTAATTGAGGAAGGAAGTTAACAAAAACATCACTTTCCATATCAATATCACTGCCAGCTTCAAGAGACATCTCTGCAGCCTCAGCGTCATCCATCGCAACACCAGAAGTGACCATCGCGCCAAAGGAGTCCCAATCTGAAACGACAACACCGCTATAGCCCCACTGATCACGTAGTATGTCGGTGACTAGGTAAGTATTAGCAGATGAGGGTACGCCCTCAAATTCATTAAACGCATTCATAAACGAGCGAACACCTTCATCTAAGGCTGCTTTAAAGGGCGGTAAATGGGTTTCCCATAGCTTGCGCCGAGAGATATCGACATTGTTATAGTCGCGACCAGCAATGACTTCACCATAGGCGGCAAAGTGCTTCGCCGTTGCCGCAATGGTATCAGGTAAGCTTAAATCATTGCCTTGAAAGCCTCTCACTCGTGCTTTAGCAATTTGCGAGCCGAGATATGGGTCCTCACCAGCACCCTCCATTACTCTGCCCCATCTAGGGTCGTGGGAAATGTCCACCATAGGGGCAAAGGTCCAGTTTTGGCCGGCTGCAGAAGCTTCGATAGCTGCAATCCTTGCAGATCGCTCCATTGCTTCAAGGTCCCAACTTGCAGACTCAGCCAGTGGAATAGGGAAGATAGTGCGGTAACCATGGATAACATCAAAAGCAAACATGAGCGGAATGCCAAGACGCGTTTCTTCAACGGCATAGCGTTGAGCTTTTTCTACATCCTTGGTACCTAAAACATTCAATACTGAACCAACTAACCCCTTCTTAACCAAAAGATTGCGATGGCTAATCTTGGATACATCAATATCGCCCGTGATAATTTCATAACCACTGTATTGATTGAGTTGGCCGGCTTTTTCCTCCAGTGTCATTTTGGCTAAAAGAGCATCAACTTTTTCATCAGTTGTTAATGCCTTAACTTGGATGGAAGAAAAAAAAGCAATACTTGCCGCGCAGGCAATTAAGAAATGTCGCATAGATCCCTCAGGGTAAAATAAGAATTAAAGTAGTTTTCAACAATATTAATCGTTGTTCGACATGAATTAAATAACAGATGGTTAAAAAAAGTGTCCTTGTACATGAATTAGAACAAATATAGTTTTGCTGATGGGTACGAATGAAAAACTAGTACTTTTTGATATCCAATACTGTGCGGTCTGTCACAAAAAAACAGTCTTTTTCCAACGGTTAGATCTTTTTCTGCTTCACTTAGCTCTGGAAAGAGCAATCATTAGAGAGGAATAGTCTATCCTGCGTAAGTTGCATGCGTTCACGCTAATTGAGTTGTTGGTAGCAATCGTGATTTTTTCATTGCTATCGACTTTAGTTTTGCCTTCAAATTTTGCTCATCAAAATAGGCGCGCGGTTAGTCTAAAATCTTGGGAAATTAAACGTTCGCTGGAACAGGCACGCAGTATTGCTATAGCAAAATACAGGCGAGTAAAAGCTTGTCCTGCCGATGAAAATTATGCCTGTGTTTTGCAGTTAGCCAAGCGGTTTTTAGTGTTTGAAGATGTTAATGCCGATCATCAATGGAGTTTGGATGAGCCTATATACCAAGATATTGCTATAGGCGATTTTAAAGTCAAGTTATCAGCGGTGGGGCGGCCATATATTCGTTTTAAACCAACCGGAGAATCGATGGAGTCGGGCAATGTAATGATCTGTAATCCATCGAAAAGTGATTTTGCAAGGCAGGTAATCGTGTTTAGTAGTGGAAGAATACGATTTTCTATGGATAAAAATGCGGATGGTTACGATGAAAAATCAGGGATACCAATAAACTGCAAATATAACTAGAGCGTGGACTGCCCAGAGGATAAATATGGAAATTGAAAAAGTGAATTGCAAATATGGTGAAAATGTAAAGGGTTTTACCTTGATCGAGCTTATGGCGGTTGTGGTAATAATCGGTGCATTGTTATTGTTGAACTATGCAAATAACCAACCCCTATTTGACCAGGGACGCGAAGCAGAGGCCAAAGCCTTTTTGTTAGAGGTTTCAAGTCGTCAGGCAAGCTTTTGGCAACAACATTCAGCCTATGCACAAAGTTTATCTGAATTGAATGTGCTCACTCCAGACAGTTTAAAACCTTATTACAAACTTGAACTTACACAGCTGGCTTCTAGTCAGCCGGGCTATCTAGCCAAAGCAACTCCTATAACCCGAGATTCTCTTAATAAAACCCTATGGATCAATCATCTTGGTGCACGAAGCAGTCACTGGGGGTTCTAGCTTGCTGAATCGTTTTCAGACGGGTTTTTCTTTTGTTGAGTTACTTGTGAGTCTGTTAATTATAAGTTCAGCTATTTTGGGCTATACACAGCTTATTTTGAGAGTTAAATCGACTCAATATCATGCTAGTGAGAGTTTACAAAGTATTCTGCAGGCAGACTATGATGAGAAAAAACAAAGCATTTTTATCACTCTTTGTGTAAAGCCAGAAAGGTTTAGATAGGTCACAATTGCTTGTTTGCAAAGGTAATAGGGATTGCGGATATAGCATGATTGAATTGTTAATCGCCGCCAGTATTGGCCTGTTATTGGTTAGTTTTATTCATAATATAGCTAGCAAAACCCTATGGATTGTAAAAGAAGTAGAAGCTTCAGCTGAGGTGCTTGAGTCTGCCCAGTATCTAACCGGCTTACTCAGTCGAGAAATAGGACTTGCTGGTTTTTTTGGCGATTTTAATACTGCTAATTTACCGAGTTCAGGGGCGCCTGATTTATGCCAGCACATGGGTAGAGCTCAGGTGATCAAGGCGATGCCCTATCCAGTTGCGGGTATTGATAATGTTGTTTCTGGTTATAAGCTCTGCGGTCGCGACATTGTTTTATCGGGTACAGATGTGATGTTGTTGCGCAGATCGGCAATTGATCAAAAATCACCAAGGTATAAATTGCAATCACAGCAAATATATATTCAGGGTTCCTTCGCCGATCCGAATCCAATCATCGATAGAGGCGACAATTCAGCAGCCTTTATTTTGATGCAAGGGGCTAATCGCAAACCTGTTAGAGCGTGGCAACAGACGCTTTATTATGTTTCCAACGACAATATCTTTAAGCGGCGGCGGTTTTTAAAAGGTCGTTATTTGAACTCAGAGCCACTGGTTGATGGGGTACAAGATTTTCAGGTGGAGTATGTAGTCCGCAAATTAGACGTCACATCTAACTGTGGAGAAGAGTATTTGTCGGCTCCCTTAACCGATGCACAGTGGAAAAGGGTAGTTGCACTTAGAGTGCATTTTTTACTTCGCAGCTCCTGGCAGGGGCAAAGCCAAGAGGGCAAACAGTTAAACTATGCCAATAAAACCTATGACATACGGGGCGATGGATACTATGAGTTATTCAAGGTTTTGATGCCGATAATGAATAAATTATAGATAAAATAATGGATTTGAGGGTGAATGTTAGGCAACAGCTTGGGTCAATACTTATTTTAACCCTTTTGATGCTTGTTTTTTTACAGTACGTAGCCATTGCCGTGGTCAATTCAACCAATATTAGCAGTCATATTATCAATAATTTCCAAGTTGGCCAGCGGCTTAAAAAAATCGCTAATAACGCCATTGATGTCGTAATCAATAATAGGGATCATTTTGCTAACTATTCAAAATATCTAAATGCGGAGGGTGATTTTTCCACTAATTTGACGGCCATTACAGTCTCGGGTTACAGCGCAAAAATAATAAGTTTTGAATGCCTTGATCTACCACCTTTGCAAAGCAATTTAGACTGTGATTTAACCAATCAATATTGGCAATTGAAGATTCAGGTTGAGAATTCCATAACCAGCGCAAAGATTGGCTGGGTACAGGGAGTAAAACTGACTAAATTAAGAGGTACTATTGATAATGGCTCACAGAATTTTTCTACTGAAAGACTATGGTGGTATTCGTTTTAATCAATCGTAAATCGTTGCAATCGGCAGGCGCTTATGTTGGGTTTTAGTGTAAATCTCAATGAGTCGTTGTTCGTTGTCTGCAGAAATTTCTTTGCCCTCAAGGAAGTCGTCAATCACATCGTATGACAAGCCCAATACCGCTTCGTCTTCTTTCTGTGGGCTAAGACACTCAAGGTCAGCAGTGGGTGTTTTATAGGTAATTGAGTCCGGCGCGCCCATCGTTTTGGCAAGTAATCGCACTTGACGTTTACTAAGGCCAAAGAGGGGGGCTAGATCACAGGCACCATCGCCGTGTTTGGTATAAAAGCCGGTAATATTTTCAGCCGAATGATCGGTACCTAAGACAAGCCCATTAACTAGTCCGGCAATTTGATACTGGCTGGTCATACGAACTCGGGCTTTGACATTGCCTTTGGCAAAGTCGATCGCTTCTTTTGTAAGAGATTCTTTAGCCTGTTCGAGAGTATCACATACCTGCTGATTGACCGCGTCTGTGGCGGCTTGAATATTGACTGTCAGCACATTGTCTGCGGCTATAGCATCGAGAGATATTTGCGCATCTTGCTCGTCTTTTTGTGTGCCATAGGGTAAGCGAACAGCATAAAACTGATAGTCATTGTTGCCAGTTTCATGTCTAAGTTGCTGTGCCGCTAATTGGGCAAGACGACCGCAGGTAAATGAATCTACACCACCACTAATACCAAGTACCAAACTTTTACAGCCTGAGGTATTAATTTGCTGTTTGATAAAGTTGACTCGACGGTTGATTTCGCTTTCTGGGTCAATGCTGGGTAGGACCCGCATTTCATCAATAATTGCTTGCTTGTTCATTGGCCTGTTAATCCTGCAATCTGTATCTATCGGTTAGAGCTATGCCTAAATATAGACTATGTCTGCTAAAAAATGCCCAGTTTTCCTATCTGCTTTACTCGGGCAAATTATCGTAATGGCTACGAGTGTCAAATGCCGGGGGAATAACATGAGCTGTTAAGCTGTGGGGTAGTTTTCTGAGTAACCAACTGCTTGGAAAAAGTGATCTTTTATCAAAATCGAAACCATCATCCGTTAGCTGAGGATAGTCTGGGAAATTAGTGCCCAACACTTTGACTGCGTTAGCGGCTAACTCATCTTTACCCATCATATGATACGCCTGAGCCATTACAGCTAGACCATCAGCAACCGCCGGAGATTGCTGAAAATTTTCTACAACATATTGACCGCGATTGGCGGCGGCTATTAGCGCGCCTCGTGAAAAGTAGTAATTAGCAACATTTATTTCAGCGCGCGCCAGTTGATTGCGCAGGCTAACTAGACGCTGGCGAGCATCGGGCGCATAGGGGCTGTTGGGGTATAGTTTGATCAGTTGACCCAGTGTTGCAAATGCTTCCCTAGCGGTGCCTATATCTCGGGTGCTGCTGTCTAGGTCAAAAAGGCCATCAAATAGGCGGCCGTTTTGCTTGAGTTCACTCAAACCTTTTACGTAGATGGCGTAGTCGACATTAGGATGTTGTGGATGCAGGCGAATAAAGCGCTCTGCTGAGGCGATGCTTGAACCATAGTCGCTAGACATATACTGGGCATAAATCAGCTCAAGCTGTGATTGCTCGGCGTATTTACCAAAGGGGAACTGTGACTCTAATAGCTGTAAATTAGCGATGGCTATTTGCCAGTTTCTGGATTTTAAACTACTTTGAATTTTGTCATAAAAGCCTCGCTCAGTGTAGCCGCTCTCTTCGCTTTCAGCTGATTCTTCGTCGTTAAAACCCATCCAAGAGCAGTTGGCAAGTAAAGCTATGGAAAAAATCAAACCAATACGCATTTTGTTTTTCATGTAATATTCCCTACAAGAGGAGTTTGCTGACAAAAATCTGTGGCTGAGTATTTAAACACAGAGCACAGTGCAAGCCAATCTGCTTTAACCTTTATAAGACTGATTTACGCTTTGGAAAGTTCAGTCTGTTAGGGCTAATTATAGATTTTGATAGATAAATACTGATAAATAGATGGTCATGGAACAGTCGCAGCCTAAAAACAACCAACTTTTAGAAGAAATTTCGACGCAGATTACTAAAACTGCCGAGGTTCCTTTAGATTATTGTGGCCGCCGATTAGATCAGGTGGCATCAGAATTATTCTCTGAATTTTCGCGCTCAAGATTGCAGCAGTGGATTAAAGAGGGTCAGCTTACCGTCGATGGTGCGAAGTGGTTGCCCAAGCGCAAGGTGTTGGGCGGCGAGTGTCTTGATATATGCGCCTCTATTGTTCCTGAAGGTGAGTGGGTGGCAGAGGATATCCCGCTCAATATCGTATTTGAGGACGACCATCTATTAGTCATAGATAAGACAGCTAATTTTGTGGTGCATCCGGCGGCGGGCAACCACAGTGGTACGGTGCTTAATGCGCTGTTACATCATTGCCCCGCTCTGAGTACGGTTCCTCGTGCAGGTATTGTTCATCGCCTAGATAAGGATACTACCGGGCTTATGGTGGTGGCTAAAACCTTAGAGGCACATACTGATTTGGTGGCGCAATTACAGGCGCGATCGGTAAAGCGCGTGTATCAAGCCGTTGTTAATGGTCTTTTAACCAGCGGTGGTGTAGTTGATCAACCGGTAGGTAGACATCCGCGTCAGCGTATTAAAATGGCCGTTGTATCTGATGGTAAAGAAGCGCGCACACATTATTCGGTGTTGCAGCGTTTTCAGGGCCATAGTCACCTAGAATTAAAGCTAGAAACGGGACGCACTCACCAAATTAGAGTGCATATGGCACATCTTGGTTATCCACTCGTCGGCGATAGTCTCTACGCGGGGCGATTTAAAATACACAGGGGTGCATCTGCAGGGTTTATTGAATATTTACGTAATTTTGGCCGCCAAGCACTACATGCTGCTGAGTTGGCACTGATTCATCCAGCTACAGGTGAGGAGGTAAGTTGGTCTGCACCGCCTCCGCAGGATTTCCAAATGCTTTTAAGTCAATTGGACGATGAACAAAACAACATTTGATTATCTGGTTCCAGACTGGCCTATCCCTGATAATGTTCAGTCAGCCATTACACTGCGCTCTAAGGGCGATAGCTGTGCTCCCTATGATCATTTTAATCTTGCTACCCATGTGGGAGATAACCCGCAACAGGTGGCGTTAAATCGCCAACAGCTTACAGAGCAGCTTGAACTTCCTGCGCAGCCGCTTTGGTTAAATCAGGTACATGGCACTGCTGTGGTTGATGGTGCCTCGGCTTCTGCTGTTCCCGATGCTGACGCTAGTTTTAGCGATTGTATTCATACCCCCTGTGTGGTTTTGACAGCTGATTGTTTGCCGATCTTGCTGTGTAATCAGCAGGGTACAAAGGTAGCGGCGGTGCATGCCGGATGGCGCGGACTCTGTGGTGGCATTATTGGTAATACACTTAAGCGATTTGATACCAATGATACTGTTCTTGCCTATTTAGGGCCTGCTATCAGCGCGGCTCACTTTGAGGTTGGGGCAGAAGTGCTCGACAAGTTTTTGGCAAATGCTATTAATAACCAGCATAAGAGCACAATAAAACAGGCATTCACTGGTTCAGATAATGGTCGATATACGGCTGATCTATATGCTTTGGCAGCCGCTGAATTAGAGCAATATCATGTCACTCAAATTTTTGGCGGTGACCATTGTAGTTACGGTCAGTCTGAGTATTTTTATTCCTATCGCAGAGACAATAATTGCGGTCGAAATGCCTCTTTAATCTGGCTTAAATCATAGATTGATTGCGCTCAGGGTTGGATTGGTGAAATTGCCGCTATTAATGCTTGCTAAGCGCACGTTGTTCTATTAGAATTGCCGCCCTTTAAAGCGGGCTGAACTGCCTGCTAGTGGAAATTAGTTGATTAGGTCCGGTTGACCTAGCGATATTGGAGTTAGACATGTACGCAGTGATCAAAAGTGGTGGAAAACAGCATCGAGTAGTAGAGGGCGAAACTCTACGTCTTGAAAAATTGGATGTAGCCACTGGTGACAGCATCGATTTTGAAGATGTGTTGATGGTTGGCGAAGGCGCCAAAGTTAAAATCGGCACACCTAATGTTAAGGGTGGAAAAGTGACTGCTGAAGTTATGGCTCACGGCAGAGGCGATAAGGTTAAGATTATTAAATTCCGTCGTCGTAAGCACTCGCGCACTCAACAGGGCCACAGACAGTGGTATACAGAAGTTAAAATTACCGGCATTGCTGTTGGGTAATTCTGAAAGGAGATAGAAATGGCACATAAAAAAGCTGGTGGTAGTACTCGTAACGGTCGCGATTCAGAGAGTAAAAGACTCGGTGTAAAAGTCTTTGGCGGCGAAAAAATTAACGCAGGCAGCATTATTGTTCGTCAACGTGGCACTAAGCTTCACGCAGGTGAAAATGTTGGTATGGGTAAAGACCACACACTTTTTGCTACAGCAAACGGTGTTGTTGAGTTTATCCAAAAAGGACCGAAAAATAGAAAATATGCTCAGGTTGTAACCGCATAAGTTTTTACATCCTGACATTAAAAAGCCCCACTGCGGGGCTTTTTTTATGCGCGACTATTTTTCCAACAATGACAGACACTACCTAGCGACGGTACACTAGTCCAATGAAATTTGTAGATGAAGCAACAATAAAGGTTCAAGCGGGTAAAGGCGGCAATGGCTGTCTGAGTTTTCGTCGTGAAAAATATATTCCCAAAGGGGGTCCCGATGGGGGTGACGGCGGTGATGGTGGCAGTATATTCCTCGAGGCTGTGGAAGGTTTAAATACCCTGATTGATTACCGTTATACCCGCAACTTTCGCGCTGAAAACGGACAGCAAGGCAGTAGTGCTGAGTGCACGGGTCGCGGCGGCGAAGATCTTACCCTAAAGGTGCCAGTTGGAACCACGGTACTAGATGAAGAAACTGGCGAAGTGCTAGGTGATCTTACGGAATTGGGACAAAAGCTTAAAGTTGCTCAGGGCGGTTTTCATGGATTGGGTAATACCAGATACAAATCTAGTACCAATCGGGCGCCACGCCAAACCTCACCAGGTCAGGAGGGTGAGTTTAAAGAGCTAAAACTAGAGCTTAAAGTATTGGCGGATGTGGGCCTATTAGGTTTACCCAATGCCGGCAAATCAACCTTTATTCGCTCGGTTTCTGCGGCTAGACCAAAGGTTGCGGATTATCCATTTACTACCTTAGTGCCCAATTTGGGAGTGGTTGGTTTAAGTGCGGATAAAAGCTTTGTAGTGGCCGATATTCCGGGTCTAATTGAAGGCGCATCTGATGGTGCAGGTTTGGGTATTCGATTTCTAAAGCACCTAACTCGCACACGCTTATTGCTTCATTTGGTAGATATGTTCCCTTATCAAGGGGACTCGGCAGCAGATAATGCGCAGATAATTGAAGATGAATTATTAAAATTCAGTCCAACTATGGCACAGGGTGAAAGATGGTTGGTACTCAATAAACTAGATTTGCTACCCGAGGATGAAGTTGAGGAGCGTTGTCAGGCGGTGATTGATCAGCTTAACTGGCAGGGCCCAGTATTTAGAATTTCGGGACTAACCTCGAAAGGTACCAAAGATCTATGTGCCACAATTATGGACCATATTGATGAATTGCGCGGTCGAGAGAGAGAGGATGCCGAGCTAGTGGTGGCTGAGGATGCTCGTCGCAAGCAAATGCAGTTAGAGGCAAGACAGCGTATTGAAGAGCTTGCGGAGTCGCGAAAACTAGCGCGAAAAGCACAGAAAGAACAAATTGAAAATGATGATGACGATTTTGACGACGATGATTATGACGTCGAGGTCGTGTACGCAGAGTAATTTATGATGGACAGACAGACTATAAGTGATGCAAAACGCTTGGTTATTAAGGTTGGCAGTGCGCTGTTGACCAATGATGGCGCGGGCATTGATCGTCAGGCGATTGATGCCTGGGTTGAACAAATTGCTAAGCTTTTATCTGCCGGCAAAGAGGTGGTTTTGGTATCCTCTGGTGCGGTTGCAGAGGGTCTGGCTCGTCTTGGTTTAGATTCCCGTCCGCAAAGTATACATATGCTTCAATCTGCAGCTGCTGTGGGTCAAATGGGTTTAATACAGACCTATGAGACTAGTTTTCGCCGATTTGAGCGTCAAACCGCGCAGATCTTGCTCGATCACGATGATATGGCCAATCGCGAACGCTATCTAAATGCGCGCGGGGTTATGCAGACTTTGATGGCGCTAAAGGTTGTACCTATTGTTAATGAGAACGATACGGTAGTAACCGATGAAATTAGGTTTGGTGATAATGACCGCTTGGCGGCGCTGGTTGCCAATCTTGTGGATGCGGATGCGCTGATTATTTTGACGGATAAAGATGGTATGTACGATGCTAATCCTGATACCAATGCTAATGCGCAATTGATTACCCATGCCCATGCTTCGGATAGCTCACTGGATGCTCAAGCGGGAACCAGTAATGGTGCTCTGGGTCGCGGGGGTATGCAAACCAAACTTGAAGCGGCGCGACTAGCCTCTCGTTCCGGTTGTAATACAGTGATCGCTGGCGGTCGCAATCAGGATATTCTATCGCGTGTTTGTGCAGGGGAAAATGTGGGCACCTTCTTATCAGCGAATAAAACGCCTATTGCGGCTCGCAAACAATGGTTGGCGGGGCAGTTGCAGGTAAAAGGTAGTTTGGTTCTCGATGCTGGGGCTACCAAGGTTCTGCGTCAGCAGGGGAGAAGTCTACTGGCTGTGGGTGTGAGTGATGTGCAGGGTAATTTTACGCGTGGAGAGCTTGTAAGTTGTGTTGATGCTAATGGCGTTGAAGTGGCGCGGGGACTAGTTAACTATAACTCGGATGAGACCCGGCTTATTCAGGGTAAAAGCACGGAAGAAATTATTAAAATACTCGGTTATTGCGACGATGATGAATTAATTCATCGAGATAACTTGGTCATTGTTAAATAGAGAGCTCTCGGTTGAGAGCTCTCCTGTTCCTTCTTTTTCCTTATTTCTTTCCCTGTTGTACATCCCTGTAATTTTCCGATTCCATTTGTATGGTGGTGGGGAGTAATCGAAACAGCCACAAGACACTGCCCTCCCTATTTCTCGCAAGCGAGTATTGTATTCGGAAGGACCCCCCACCTTAATGATGGGTGAATCCTTGTGAGAGTTTCGTTGCTCCTCGGATCTAAGACTAGACCAATATTGCTCTAATGCCAGTGGCAGGGTTAAAACAATTCAAACGATAATTTGTCTGCTGTACTTAATTGCACTTTTAGTTGTTAACTTTAAATAGCAATTTTGGTTGACAGCGCATCGCCAGCCCCTATCATAGCTACTTTTATTAATGCCATTCTCAAGGACTGTCATCATGTTAACTAATGAGCCGCAAACACTTCGAAATGATTGGTCTCGCGAGGAGATCCTAGCTCTTTTTGATCTTCCGTTTAATGATTTACTCTTCCAGGCGCAAACAGTTCATCGTCAGAACTTTAACCCTAATGAAGTTCAACTCAGTACTCTGTTATCGATTAAAACGGGTGCCTGCCCTGAGGATTGTAAGTACTGCCCGCAAAGTGCCCGATATGACACTGGTCTTGAGAAAGAAAAACTGATGCAAATAGAACAGGTCATTGAGGCTGCTAAGGCAGCAAAAGCCAGTGGTTCCAGTCGCTTTTGTATGGGTGCAGCATGGCGCTCTCCCCATGATCGAGATATTCCAGCGATTGAGGCAATGATTCGTGAAGTAAAAGGTCTAGGTTTAGAGACCTGTATGACTCTTGGTATGCTCAGTGAAACTCAAGCGGATAAATTATCCGAAGCCGGTTTAGATTATTACAATCACAACCTTGATACCTCAAAAGAATTTTATGGCGATATTATTACGACTCGAACCTATCAAGACCGCCTAGATACACTGTCTAATGTGCGCAATTCAGGTATGAAAGTCTGTTCCGGTGGTATTGTTGGCATGGGTGAGGAGCAAAAGGATCGTGCCGGTTTATTAATGGGTCTCGCAAATCTGCCAAAGCATCCGGATTCAGTGCCCATAAATATGCTAGTAAAAGTAGCTGGTACACCCATGGAATCAGAGGAAGATTTAGATCCTTTTGAATTTATTCGCACCATCGCAGTCGCTAGAATTCTTATGCCTAAATCCTATGTGCGTCTGTCGGCGGGACGAGAAGAAATGAATGAGCAGATGCAGGCAATGGCCTTTATGGCGGGTGCAAATTCTATCTTCTACTGCGATAAGCTTTTGACTACTCCCAACCCTAAGGCTAATAGCGATATGCAGCTACTGAAGCGCTTAGGTATTAGCCCCGAAAAGAGTTCAGTTGAGAAAGACAGCCAGGAGCAAGAAGCTGATTTGCATCAGGCGATCGCTGAACAGAAAACAGATCATCTTTTCTATCGAGCGGGCTAACAGCAGCCTCTATGTCTAATTCGATGGACAGGCTACTTCAAGAAAATCTTGAAAAGCGCCGGCTTCAGCACCTTTATCGATCCCGAGTTAGGGTTGATTCTGGCTGCTCGGATCAATTGAGTGTCAACGGTAAAACCGTGCATAACTTTTGCAGTAATGATTATCTTGGTTTGGCTGAAAATGCTGTTATTGCCGATGCTTTTAAGCAGGGCATTGATCACTATGGCACCGGTAGCGGTGCATCCCATTTAATTAGCGGCCATACCAAGGCGCATTGCGATTTAGAGCAACAGTTAGCTGAGTTTACTGGCCGTCCTAGGGCTTTGCTGTTTTCTTCCGGTTATATGGCCAATATGGGCGTTATAGGGGCCTTGGCCGGTCGCAGTGACGCAGTACTTGAGGATTACCTCAATCATGCCTCTCTATTGGATGGCGGGCTTTTAAGTCGCGCCAAGTTTCAACGTTACAAGCACCGAGATTGCGACGACCTAGATAAAAAACTGTCGGCCTCAAAGGGTGGGCGAAAACTGGTTGTGACCGATGGCGTTTTTAGTATGGATGGCGATCTAGCGCCACTGCCAGACTTGGCAGATGTGTGTGGTAAAAACGATGGATGGTTAATGGTCGATGATGCCCATGGTTTTGGCGTGCTAGGTAACAGTGGCGCCGGCATAGTCGAGCAACTGGGTCTAGATATACAGCAGGTGCCCATACTTATGGGTACTCTTGGTAAAGCCTTTGGTACCTATGGTGCCTTTGTTGCCGGTAGTGAAGCTCTTATTGAGACCTTAGTACAGTTTTCTAGGAGTTATATTTACACCACGGCGCCGCCACCTGCGGTAGCGGTAGCCACGAGTGCCAGTCTTGAACTGGTTAAAAAAGATCAGTGGCGAAGAGATAAACTCAATCAATTGATCGCGCGGTTCCGTGCAGGTGCAGTGCAAATTGGCTTGCGCTTAATGGATTCTAAAACCCCGATACAGCCGGTGCTAATGCAATCTGACGCACAGGTATTAGATGCCAACCAAAAATTATTAGACAGCGGCTTTATGGTGGGTGCTATTCGTCCACCTACGGTGCCTGAGGGCACCGGTCGACTTCGCATTACTTTATCTGCCAGTCATAGTGAGCAGCAGGTTGATGCACTGCTGGATGCCCTAGATAGATGCTAACCAATCAAGTGTTAAATTCAGCCCCTATAAGCCCTGAGTCAGTCAATCATTCGCTGACACTGTATCCGGCTGGGAGTGCCAAATTACACAGAGATCCGGTTGTGTTGATTCACGGTTGGGGAAGCAACAGTGAAATCTGGCAAACACTGCCCGAAAAGCTAAGTGACCATATCGATGTATACACGCTAGATTTACCTGGATTTGGTAATAGTCAGCCAATTGATGATTACAGTGAGCAGTCATTAATTGATTGGTTACATAGTCAATTACCTCAGGCGTGCTATCTAGTTGGGTTATCCTTGGGGGGTATGCTGTGTCGCTCATTTGCCGCTCAGTACCCTGAAAGAGTATTAGGTCTAGTGACGCTGAGTACTAATTTAAAGTTTGTCGCAGATAGTCATTATTCAAGTGCAATGCCAAGTGCTGATTTTAAGCAATTTAGTGCTATTTGGGATCAGGATCCCTCGGCCTGCCTCAATCGATTTTCTGGGCTACAGGCACAGGGTGATCACCAGCAACGCCAACTCATTCGTCAATTGCGCAATATGCGTGCTGATATTGATACTGTGGTGGGTAAACCTATGCTAAAGCTTTTAGCTGATATAGATAGCACTCAGCTGATTGATCAAATTCGTTGCCCATCACTAGCAATATTTGGTGCCAAAGATTGTTTGGTGCCGGTTAGTGCGTCAAATCAATTGCCTGAATCCCATCAGGTTTTAGTGTTGGATTCTGCGGCACACCTGCCTCATCTAAGCTGTGAGAAACAGCTATTGGATAGGCTGCGGACATTTATTGACCAATCGAAGTATCAATTAGATAAACAGCAGGTTGCCCAATCTTTTGGTCGCGCCGCTGAGACCTATGATAGTGCGGCCCACATCCAAAAATGGTCTAGCGATCAGTTAATAAAAGTACTTGATGACTCATCTGTTATTAAGGCCATTGTAGATTTAGGGTGTGGTACAGGTACACAGACAGCGCGTTTAAATAAAAAGTTTGCACAGGCACGGGTGACTGGGGTCGATTTTTCTGCGCCAATGCTTGCCTATGCGAAAGAGAACCAAGCAAATTCAGAGATTAAATGGCTGTGTTGTGATGCTGAAGATTTAGCGCTACAGGATCATTCGGAAGATTTAGTATTTTCAAATTTCGCTCTGCAGTGGTGCAACGATCTAACGCCAAGTTTGGCGGAAATTTATAGAGTATTAAAAACCGAAGGGCAGTTTTATTTTGCTATTCCAGGTCCGCAGACACTGTGTGAGCTGCGTCAGGTATGGGGCGAAATAGATAAAGATATTCATATCAATCGATTTGCCAGTTCGAATCAATGGCAGACGGCTTTGGAATCGGTAGGTTTTTCTAACATAGAAATAACCCAGACCACTAAAATTGAATATCACCCCAGCGTTAAAGATCTCTTATGGAATCTTAAAACGGTGGGGGCGACCAATTACAACAGTGGTAAAAGCAAGCATCTTACAGGCAAGCAACATCTAAAACGGCTGTACCAAGCCTATGATAAATTTAAAACCAGTCAAGATACATTCCCCGCAACTTGGGATATTATTTTTGGCCATGCGGTGAAATAAATGGCAAAGAAAGTTTTTTTTATAACAGGAACAGATACCGATGTGGGCAAAACTGAGGTAGCCGCAGGTTTGCTTGAAGTAGCCAATCAAAAGGGTTTGCGCACTGGGGCAATAAAGCCAGTGGCAGCCGGTTGCGAAGATCGTGGTGATGGTCCGCAAAACGAAGATGCGATTAAACTTCAAGCGTTAGCCAATGTAGCCTTAAGTTATCAGCAGGTTAACCCTGTTGCCTTGGATTTGCCCATGGCTCCCCATATTGCCGCACAAGAACAGGGTAAATCGCTCTCAGCCAATAGACTGACCGGTTTTTGCCGTGGAGTGAGTATGTTACCCATGGATTTTTTGGTTATTGAGGGTGCCGGTGGCTGGCGGGTTCCCATTAACAAACGTGAAACCATGGCCGATATTCCCAAACAATTGAACGCAGAGGTTATTTTAGTCGTAGGTATAAGACTGGGTTGTATTAATCATGCTTTGTTAACCGCTCAAGCTATTCGCCTGGATGGTTTAAAGATCGCAGGATGGGTTGCCAATATTTTGGATACAGATATGCTCCGCATAGACGAAAATATTGATACACTTAAGCACATGTTAATTGAACCCTGTCTTGGTGTTGTGCCCCGATTATCAGAGGTAACGCCGCAACAGGTTGCAGCCCACTTAACTATTCCAGAGTGATGATAAGAGACATTATGAGCGAACAAGATAAGTTATCAAAAGAAGATATGAAGCGTGTCGAAAACTACCTCAGCAGTGGTTTTAATGAAACCGATCGCAAGCCATTTAGAGGCCTAGTACTGTTGGGTATTATATGGAGTGTTGTGGCTGTTCTTGGCGGTATCAGCTGGTATATCGGACAGCATGCCGGTTTTTTATAGATCGCTTGAGGCATTAATTAATGCGCATAGTTAACCGCAGCTATGATCTTGAGAAAGCCAATTTTTCTGCTACAACAGCACCGCTTCTGCAAAGAATTTTTCACGCCAGGGGTCTCAGCTGTGACTCTGACCTAAATCTTCAGCTATCCAAGTTACCTAGTCCTAACCTAATGCGTGGCCTTGATGCTGCGGTCGAGCATTTAGTCGATGTGTTACAGGCGAAACAAAAAATAGTCATAGTCGGTGACTTTGATGCCGATGGCGCTACAAGCGCAGCCCTAATGGTGCTGGCATTAACCGCTATGGGCTATGAATCAGTGGAATTTTTGGTACCTAATCGATTTGATTATGGCTATGGTTTAACCCCCGAAATAGTTGAGCTAGCTCAGCAAAAACATCCCGACCTCATTATCACCGTCGACAATGGTATTTCTAGTATTGAGGGCGTTGATTACGCCAATCAACAGGGTATCAAAGTTATTATTACTGACCATCATTTGCCGGGAACTTCGCTTCCCGATGCAGCAGCAATTGTTAATCCTAATCAGCCAGGCTGTGAATTTCCCTGTAAAAACCTAGCCGGTGTAGCGGTAGCCTTTTATTTGTTGAGCGCCTTGCGTGCAAAGTTGCGCGAGCTGTGCTGGTTTGAGAATGAGGCTATTAAAGAGCCGAATATGGGGCATTATTTAGACTTGGTCGCATTGGGTACTGTGGCGGATGTAGTACCCCTAGATCAGGTTAATCGAACACTTGTTCATCAGGGGTTACTCAGGATTAGAGCGGGATATGCTCGACCAGGTATTAATGCACTACTTAAAATAGCAGGAAAAAACCCGGCGCAATTAGTTGCCTCAGATATGGGCTTTGCAGTGGCACCCAGACTCAATGCGGCAGGGCGCTTGGATGATATCTCCTATGGCATTCAGTGCCTATTGACGGATGATCCTAAAGAAGCACTAGATCGCGCCCAAGAACTGGAGCAGTTCAATCAGGATCGCAAAGCCATTGAGCGTGATATGCAAATCGAAGCGCTAAAAATTGTTGAAGGTTTGGCCTTGGATGATCAGGCTGAACTTCCCGCGGCTTTATGTCTATATCAGGCTGACTGGCATCAAGGGGTCGTTGGTTTATTAGCATCCAGAATTAAAGAAAAGTTTCATCGCCCGGTGGCAGTGTTTGCCAGAGATGACAGTGGCACCCTTAAGGGCTCGGTTAGATCCATACCCGGGTTGCATATTCGTGACGCCTTGGATGCTGTAGCTACGCAAAATCCTGGTTTAATTAGTAAGTTTGGCGGGCATGCCATGGCCGCGGGCCTAAGCCTAGAAGAAAGCAAGCTGGAGGCATTTAAAAAAGCCCTTGAACAGCATGTGGCAAGCACTATAGATCCCCTTGATTTGGAGGCTACATTACAAACCGATGGGCAGCTAGAGACTGATCAATTCACTATGCATATTGCTTCAGTCTTGCGCGATTCTGGTCCTTGGGGGCAGGCATTTCCAGAACCCTGTTTTCAAGGCGAGTTTGAGCTCAGATCTCAACGTATAGTGGGAGAAAATCATCTAAAAGTTTCACTAGCCCATGATGCTTTATCGAGGCAATTGATTGATGGTATTTACTTTAATATTGATATCGATCAATGGCCAACTACGGCTACAAGGGTGCGCTGTGTCTATCGCCTAGATATTAATGAATTTCGCGGTCACCAAAGTCTCCAATTGCTTATCCAATATATGGAGCCTATCTAGCTTTACCTGTTATTTAGTCGGCAATTGGATATGAAATGTGGTGCCCTCATCTTTATTACAGGTAACGGCAATCTGCCCTTGATGCTGTTCGGTAATAATAAAGTGACAGAATGACAGGTGCATCACCCTATCTTCACCATCATTAGTTGCTTCTTCTTGACTAAATGGCTCAAATAAATTCTTTTGCTCTTCTAAACTAATGCTTTTGCCATTATGTTGAATACGTAGCCAAAGATCATCATATGCCATAGATATATTCACGCTTATTTCAGGCTTGTAATCCAGATCCTCTATACTGTCTAAGGCATAGCATGAACAGCGCAAAATACTCAATAGAGCCTGCTGAAGCTCGGTGATGTAGCAGGGTATATCGGGGAGGTTTTCAGCAAACTCAGTGGTAATTTTTACATCGCTAAATCGAAGATTATCGGTAATAGATAAAACATCACTGGCTAGTTCCAAGCTATTTTCTACAACAGATACAATACTGCTGTGGGTTTTTTCTCCACCACCACTGGCGGAAAAACTAAGCAAATTTGTAATTACTGAGCTGGCCTGTTGACCGCGAATAATAGTTTCTTCTAATAATTCATTGAGACCTTCGGTGTCTAAGTTATCGTCAACTACACTTTGTCGCACGGTTTTAATATCTTTAATAATTGCGGTTAATGGCTTATTGATGTCATGGGCCATCACTGCCGCCATCTCGCCCATAGCCGACATCTTATCGCGCTGAATCAGCATGTTTTCATTCTTGGCGCGTTGGGTTACATCATCCAAAAGGATAACCACACCGGTCTCATTTTCGCGTTGCAGTGGGTAAATAGTGATATCAAATTGATACTGGCCGCGTTGGCTGTATTTCACGGTAATAATCTTATTATCATCCTGCGCCTGCTTGACCTGATCGGGTGTAACTGTAATAGCGGGGAAGGTTTTCCATAAATCTTCGCCCTGAGCCTGTTTAAAGTTAACCCCGCTGATGATTTCTGCGCGATTATTCCATTGAGTAATCTGATTTTTTTGATTAAGGCCAATCAAAATCATTGGTAAAGACTGCAAAATACTATTGATATAGGCTTCAGATTTTTGCAGTTGTACAGTCGTCTTTTTATGCTCCTTTACTTCTTTTTTTAACAGCTTATTAGACTTATCGAGTGTCTTGGTGCGTTCAGCAACTCGCTGCTCCAGTTGTGAGCGAATATCCTCTAGCTCATTATTATATTGACGTGCCTGACGGCGGGTAAAATACAGCCTTACACTTGTAATAGCCAAGGCAATAATAAGAATATTACCGACAAAATTGGCAACATATTGCCAGTTAGTAGAGCCATCGGCCTCACGAAATAACCAAAAGATATCAGCATAGGCAGATTGGCAGAAAGTAAGTAATAGCCAGCTAAAAAGGATATGTTTTAACTTCAATGCGTCCACTCCCAGTGGTTTGTCCATTGCGCCTCATTATAACCACGAGCCTAAGTGATTTTATAGTAAAAGCTGCTACTAAAGCTGACAGTACATTGGGCTAAGAGGAGCAGCTGACACTGATTTGACTTGCCCAATCCGGAGGAAGCCCCTCGTATTTTTTAGCCTCAGGATGTGCCGCAAACGGATCGCTGAGTATTTTTAGCAATAGCTCTACCTCAGAGTAATCACCGCCTTCGGCCGCTTCTATTGCGGTCTGGGCCATATAGTTTCGCAGAACATAAAGCGGATTAATTTGTTGCATAGACTCGCGTCGCTGTTTGTCGCTCAATTGTTGTGATGCAAGTCTTTGCAAATAAGCCTCAGCCCAGAGATCAAATTGCTCGCGATCAATAAAATAATCTCGAATACTTTGGTTGCTTGCCGAAAAGTCGCATAGCTTACGAAAAAACAAGGTGTAATCAACCTGATCATTGGCCATCATTATCAGTAATTGGTTAATCAACTGCTCATCTTGCGGTTGATATTCCAGTAAGCCAATTTTGGTGGCCATTATTGTTCGATACTGACTTAAATATTCATTTTCATACTGTTTCAGACAGTCGGTAATTTCATTGGTATCTAATAAGGAGCCAAAGCAGGTAGCTAATGCATTGAGGTTCCATAACGCAATAGAGGGTTGATTTCTATATGAATAACGCCCCTGATGATCTGAATGGTTGCAGATAAACTCTGGGTTGTAGGTGTCCAGAAAGCCGAACGGGCCATAGTCGATGGTATCGCCAAGAATCGACATATTATCGGTATTCATAACGCCATGACAAAAACCTACCGATTGCCACTGGGCGATGGTTTTTGCCGTTTTAAGAACACAATTTTGTAGCAGTAAATAATAGCGTCTAGGGTCTTCTTTCCAGGAAGAAAAATGGCGCTGAATAAGATAATCAGCTAATTCTTTGACCGCTTTCGGGTTATTGCTATAGTGAAAATGTTCGAAATTGCCAAACCTAATATGACTGCGTGCCACTCGGCAAACCACGGCCGCCGGTTCAATTTGTTCCCGAACCGCCGTGGTTGTACCTGTGCTTAAACAGAGCGCTCTGGTGGTCCCTATGCCCAATCCATGCATCGCTTCAGAACAAAGATATTCGCGAATACTAGAGCGCAAAACCGCTCGGCCGTCGCCAAATCTGGAATAGGGGGTTGGGCCTGCTCCTTTTAATTGAAGATCCCAGAGTTCATTGTTGTCGCCCACAGCAATTTCACCCAGAGTAATGGCGCGACCATCACCCAGTTGGCCGGCCCAAACACCAAATTGATGACCTGAATAGACCGCGGCAAAAGAATTAATAGAGTACTGTGTTAAATCACCGCTCATTATTCCCAAGCAGGGATCACTGGCCATTTCATCTGCCGAAATGCCAAGCATTTCAGCTAAATCTTTATTCGTGCTGACCCATGACGGGTTATCTATGGGTTGGGGAGTTATAGCACTCAAAAAAGTGCTGTCTGAAGCTTCAAAATGATCGTAAAAATGGCTTTTTAGCCGCTGATGAACTGAGTTGTTGTCCATTGACTCTTTTGTCTGCCTTATTATCAATTGGCTAATGAATATGAAAATACTGGATCGAGCGATGTAATAGATCATCTTGAAGCCTAACCGTTGGTTAATCAAGCCTGTTTTTTCTTGGTGTCAACTCGGTGCTAAGGTAGAATGCAGGCTTTGCATAAAGGCACAGATTATCCGCTATGGAAGTAAGCCCGTTTTACAACAGCCTCGATGACCTTCAAGCTCGCACTGAGCTACTTCGGGGGTATCTTTGACTATGTTAATCGCAAAGAGCGCCTAACTGAGGTTGAGCTAGAATTATCTGAACCCGATGTCTGGAATGACCCAGAGCGTGCACAGGAGTTGGGTCGCGAGAGATCGTCCCTAGAAGCTGTGGTTAAAACCATCGAAGATTTGGATTCAGGTATCGCCGATACCAGAGAAATACTGGGTATGGCTGTCGAAGAAAATGATGCTGATATGCTCAATGATGTGCAAACAGATATTGACGCAATGGAATCCCAACTAGCTACTCTCGAATTTCGTAGAATGTTTTCTGGTGAAATGGATGAAAACTCTGCTTTTCTTGATATTCAATCCGGTTCTGGTGGCACCGAAGCGCAAGATTGGGCTGAAATGCTATTGCGTATGTATCTGCGGTGGGCCGATGACAAAGGTTTTAAAGCAGAATTGGTTGAATGTTCCGCCGGTGAGGTCGCTGGTATTAAAAGTGCTACTGTTCAGATCTCAGGGGACTATGCTTTCGGTTGGTTACGCACTGAAATTGGCGTTCACCGACTGGTGCGAAAATCACCGTTTGATTCCGGTAATCGCAGGCATACATCATTTGCAGCGGTCTATGCCTCACCGGAAATTGACGACAATATAGATATTGAGATCAATCCTTCCGATGTGCGTACAGATACCTATCGCGCCTCTGGAGCAGGGGGCCAGCACGTCAATAAAACTGATTCTGCTGTGCGATTAACCCATGAACCTAGTGGTATCGTTGTACAATGTCAGAATCAGCGGTCGCAACACCAAAATCGCGATAAATGTTGGCAGATGTTACGAGCGCGACTCTATGAGTTAGAATTGCGCAAGCGTCAAGAGGCAGCGCAGGCTACTGAAGATGGTAAATCAGATATTGGCTGGGGTAGTCAAATTCGCTCCTATGTATTAGATGATGCCAGAATCAAAGACTTGCGAACCAGTGTAGAAACCAGAAATACTCAAGCAGTATTGGATGGCAAGATAGACCAATTTATTGTTGCTTCGCTAAAAGCGGGGCTTTAGTTATTAATTCTTAACAGTGAAAAATATTATGACTGACCAACAAGGCGAAAATAAGTTAGACGAAAATAAGTTAATAGCCGAGCGCAGAGCAAAGCTTGATAGTCTGCGCGAGCAGGGTGGCGTTGCTTTTCCTAATTCCTTTCGTCCAGCTGATAAAGCGGCTGATCTGCAGGCTGATTTTGGTGAAAAAACCAAAGAACAGCTCGAGCAATTAGCCCGACCTACCAGTATAGCGGGCAGGGTTATTCGCAATCGAGGTGCTTTCATTGTTATCCAAGACAGCAGCGGAACAATCCAGCTCTATGTGACCAAAGATGCACGTCCCTTTGCTAAATCACTAGATCTTGGTGATATTGTGGGTGTTAGCGGTGTCCTACATAAGTCAGGAAAGGGCGATCTGTATGTACAAATGGATGATTACCAACTATTAACAAAGGCTTTGCGTCCACTGCCAGATAAATTTCATGGCTTGGCTGATCAAGAGATGCGCTATCGTCAGCGCTACGTAGATTTAATTGTAAATCCAGAGGTTAGAGACACCTTTATTATTCGCTCAAAGGTGGTAGATTTTATTCGTGGCTATCTTAATGGTTCAGGTTATCTAGAAGTTGAAACACCGATGCTGCAAACCATTCCCGGTGGTGCTGTGGCGCGTCCTTTTGTGACCCATCACAACGCTCTAGATATTGAGATGTACATGCGTATAGCACCAGAACTCTACCTTAAAAGGTTGGTTGTTGGTGGCTTAGAAAGAGTCTATGAAATTAATAGAAATTTCAGAAATGAAGGGCTTTCAACGCGGCATAACCCTGAATTTACCATGTTGGAATTTTATCAGGCCTATGCTGACTTCAATGATTTGATGGATCTTACTGAAGATATGCTGCGCAAGCTTTCACAGCAGGTATTGGGTACTACAGAAATAACCAATACTGTTAGAGACGCCGATGGTGAAGTTCAGTCTGAGATTACTTATGATTTCGCCAAGCCTTTTATTCGTTTATCAGTATTTGATTCTATTTTGGCCTATAACCCAGATATAAGCGCTGAGGATTTAAGTGATGAGCAGGGAGCCAGAAAAATCGCTTCAGATCTTGGTATCCCGCTTAAAGATATTTGGGGTCTAGGCAAGGTGCAAATTGAGATATTTGAAAAAACGGTTGAGCATAGACTTGAACAACCGACCTTTATCACCCGATACCCAACCGAGGTTTCACCGCTAGCAAGACGCAATGATGAAGACCCATTTGTGACTGATCGCTTTGAGTTTTTTGTCGGTGGTAGAGAGATAGCCAATGGCTTTTCCGAGCTTAACGATGCAGAAGATCAAGCGGCTCGTTTCAAACAGCAGGTGGCAGAAAAAGATGCGGGCGATGATGAAGCAATGCACTTTGATGCCGACTATATTCGCGCCTTAGAATATGGCATGCCACCCACAGCGGGTGAGGGGATTGGTATTGATCGATTGGTGATGTTGTTGACTGATTCACCATCAATTAGAGACGTTCTGCTATTTCCGCATATGAGACCAGAATAGAAAGGAGTTTTCGTGGGGATTATTGGAGATACGATATTTATTGTAGGAGTAATACCATCCATCAGTAGAGTGGAAATTTTAGTTATGCCGCAGGTTATGTAAGTGACCCACAACACGTACGTACCCATCCGCAGAAACAAAATAGAAATACCCAACCGGGCTTCTCACTGGTACTCGCTGAATATCATATAGCTCTTCAATTTCTCGCCTCAATCAGATTTTAGCTCTTTAACAAAATCTGCCATCGATGCAGAATCAAAGTGAGCCATAAAAGAGGGCAACTGCTACACCTGCTGCTTTGTTGCAATTTTAACCAGAACAGGATTTTCTTGACTCGCAACCATGCTCTGAAGAGGATATCTATACGTCTTATCATGATACTCTTCAACAAGACCAGGCCAATAACTTAGGTGTTTAAGGCGAACTAAATCTGCATCGCTTTGATAATCGCGGCTTCTACCGGTCGCGCATCCGACAAGGGCGAACGTCATTGCTTGAGTTTTTTTTTAAGGTTTTAAATGGCCAATATCGTTTATAGGATAAAAAACTAAGTAAGACTGACCAGAAGATTATTGCAAACAGTAAAATACTACCAAATACTCCCGATGCCCCACCCTTAGGGAAGATAAGATATACTGGCAAGTAATCCATTAACCCTACTCCAAGAAGGAGAAGCCCTGGAGCAATAAATATGTATCCAGGAAAAGCAAGCATCATACCTACTGTTTTTGCTTCATACTCGGACGAAACAAATGCACCAACTAAGATAAATAGATAGGCACTTACGATTAATACTATAGCGGATACAACTCCAATTAAAATTCGTATATTTCTACTCCAGTAAGCTTTAAAGCCCCACGAATAAATCCAATCACCAACTATTTTAAGCTAGCGTAATAAGCTGCCAAATTAGCAATATCAGCATCGGTAAGGTTCTTCGCCATTGCCGACATCATGGCATTCTTGCGACGTCCGTCGCGATACATCTGCAAGGCACTGGCGAGATAAGCTTGTTTTTGACCGGCTAGATTAGGCCACATTGGGTTGTTGCTAATACCATTGGCGCCATGACAACCGGCACAGGTTACCGACTTAGCCTTTCCCGCCGCCGCATCACCGGCAAAGCTAGCAGAAGCTAGTGTAGATAAAATAATAGCAGTCGATAGGGTTAAAACTTTCTTCATTGGATATCTCCAGATATTTAGATCAAATTAAGATCTATTTACCAGC